>NZ_JBSGGG010000009.1:0-295336 GCF_053603795.1 Nocardia sp. NPDC004123 | reverse complement strand
ATGTAGGTGACTGGTACTAATAGGCCGAGGACTTACCAACAAAGAAGCTACGCGTCCACTGTGCAGTATCTGAAACAACACACAGATCACTGAGACTCACGGCCCCGTTCGGGGTTTGGCTCTCTGTGTGACAGTTTCATAGAGTTACGGCGGCTATAGCGGTGGGGAAACGCCCGGTCCCATTCCGAACCCGGAAGCTAAGGCCACCTGCGCCGATGGTACTGCACTCGACAGGGTGTGGGAGAGTAGGACACCGCCGGAACATCCTTCGCGAAGGCCCCCAGCTCATGCTGGGGGCCTTCTGCGTATCCGGGCATGTCAACCAAATCGATACGTGCCCAACACGATCCAGCACCGAATAGTCTCTATGCGCTTCTATTGGCCGAATCCAATCACGCTGCAAGCTCTCAAAGCCGCGGGCTGGACTCCACGTCGCCGAGTAGACATCACCGAATGGATCGACCGCCTGAAAGCCGAAGGCTTCCACGTCTCCCGCCCCGCGGCATCAACCCTCGAATCCTTCGGCAAACTCGCCATCCGCCCCCCTGACCTCGCCGGCGCCCTGTGGCCTCCCGACCCAATCTTCTTCGACCCCATCGACGTAGCGACCGGCATGTACGACCGCTACGCCGACTTCGAATCAGCCCTCGGCCACCGCATGACCCCCCTAGCCGCCAACGCCACCGGCACAACCTTTCTCCTGATGCTCGACAACGGCAACGTCGTCTCCGACGGCATCCTGGCCCTCCACCTCCTGGGCCCCACCTTCCCCCAGGCCCTTGACCTCATCCTCCGCCGCCACCGCACCCCCGACCAGATCCTCACGTACCACCGCGGCCGCCCGATCTCCCCAGCCCGGCAAACCCGAGCCTCCTAAGTGCCGGCACAACCTCAGATCAGATGACAACCGCCTATGCCAATGTCTCGGATCTCACTGTGCCGCTAGGCATACGACATCAGAGACCTTCCAGAGGAGCGAGCGTGACGGCCGAGGGGCAGGTGTGCGGCTCGATCGGTGTCGATCCGTCGTGGTGACGGGTGCGGTCGGCCCGTCACCACGGTCGAGTTCTGTCTCCTAGCGCAAGATCATCTGCGCCTGACACCGTAATCCGGCAGGTTATGCGGGGTCGTCGAAGAGGCTGTCGACGGTGCTGGCCATAATGGATTTATCCAGCCAGTCGAGGAGACGTTCGGGTTCCGTGCAGGACGTGATGCGCTCATGGGCCGCGGCGGTGATGGTGATTCCGTTTCGCTCCAGTGTGTGAATGACGGCCACGGCAAGCCCCTCCGCACGTCCTTTAGCGAGTCCTTCGGCACGTCCCTCAGTGCGGGCCTGCGCCCGCAGGCGCTGGGAGGTTTCGGAGCGGAAAAAGGAGAGGTCCACGGTCATCAACTGCCTCCAGAGTCGTCCGGCCGGGCTTTTGCCCAACCCGAGTTCAGCGCCTCGAACGCGCGGCCGAATACGTCCGGGTGGCGTTGGAAAAGCCGGTGCATCGCTTCGTGTTTGGAGCCGACCATGCGATGAAGCTATCGCGTCGGATCGAATGTGTGTGCGATTGTGGTGATGTTGTCCGGACCCTCCCGATTTGCACGGGACTCGGCGGGTTGGCGACCGGGTGCAACCGGGAAGGTCCCTCGCGCTCGTTCCGCGCGTCGAGCGCCTCATCGGCGGGATCTCAGTCCGGTCGCCCGCAGCACTTCTTGTACTTGCGGCCGGAACCGCACCAGCAAGGGTCATTTCGGCCGGGTGGCCAGGGTGCGGCGTGGTGGGTGGTGTCGACGAGTTGCGTCGCGAAAGCGGTTCGCGTAGCGGGTAGTTCGGGGTTGGCGTCGGTTCGGGCCGCGTATTCGGCGAGCCCATCGACGGTCGTGGTGATCACCCGTGGCGACCGTCCCAGCTCGAGCTCACGCAGGGAGTGTTCCACCGCCGCGCGGTGCTCGTCGAAGGTGTCGTAGGCGTGCATGGCCGGCCATCGCCGAATGGCTTGTGCGAATTCGTGTTCCGGGAAGAACAGGACAGCGGCTCGTGCGGGTTTCACGGGGAGGTCGCGTTGGGTCAGATCGGCGATCACGCGCGCGCGGTGCTGGTCGACGCCCAAGTCGGTCTCATCCTCCGGCAGCCCGAGCAGTTCGCGGACGCGGGCGCGACCCGAGGCCAGCCGGAATCGTGTCAAGGATTCCCGGGCATCATCGTCTGCCACGGACATCCGCACCCGATCTAGTCCCGATTCGAACCAGCGCAGTGCCTCCTCGAGATCCCCGTGCTCCTCGAAGGCCTCGCCAGCGATCTCGTACGCCCGGTAATCGTCGGATCCCTCGGCAAATACCACCTCGAGCAGGTCGTAGGCCTCCTCCTCGTCGCCGTGCTCGAGCAGGAATGTCGCATACCAGACGCGCGCGTCGGCGGCGACCGGACCGCCGTCGGCGATGGCGTCCAGATACCGCCGCCGTGCTTTGTCGTAGTCGCCGGCCATCGCCCAATACGAGGCGGCCTCGGTGAGGTTCTGTGCTCGGTCCAAAGGTTCGCCCGCCGCGGCCTCCCGCTCGTAGTCCTGGGCGATCTCCTCGGGAGGCTGCTGAAAGCCCGCAAATTCCGCCGTGACCGCCGCCAATTCCGCAGTCAGTCGGGCATTCTCGGCTTCCAGCCGCTCCTTCTTCCGCCGCAGTGCGTCGCGCTGGCCGTCGTCGGTCGGTTCAGCGGGCATTCTTCCCCTCTTACGGTGACGGTGGTTTCGGCTTTCGTCACCACTCGGGGAAGCATACTGACCGGGGGCTGGGCAGCGTGGTGTCTCGCGGCTCGGGATTGCGGCGGGTCAGTCTCGCATGAATCCGATCCAGAGGTAGTCGCGGGCTCGGGTCAGCGCGACCATGCGTTGTCTCGCGGCCAGATCCGCACGGTCACCTTCGGCACCCGTAGCCGGTACGGTCACCTCGTCATCCTGGTGACAGCATCGATTGTCACGGACCGTCACATGACTTGGCGCAAAAGAGGATTCACGATACGCCTGCTACTCGGCGCGATGAACGACCGTGTGATGGTATGGCTGGTCTCCAGCTCCAGCTCCAGCTGGCGCGGTGAGCGGAGGCCATCCGCTGACCGAACATGCCACGGTGCGTCGACCAGCTTACGAGCGCCCACACCCAAGCGAACCCCGGAGACCGTCGAGATCGTCTGCCGGTCAAGGGCACATCGTGGATAGGCTTGCGAATGGCCGGTGCGAAGTGGTCGAGATGGCTGATCACCTCCGCCGGGAGTATCCCAGATTGATTACCGCACAGGAGATCCGAATGACGACCATCATCGGCGGCGGCATCGCTGGCATCGCGCTCGCAGGTGCGCTGGCTCGCGCCCAAGACAAAGTGACGCTCTACGAACAGCAATCGGCGGGCTCCTCTGGCGGCGGTGCGTTCCTGTTTCTGGACCAGCGCGGACATGACGCACTGACCGGGCTCGGACTGGACCGGGATGCCCTGCACGCTGCCTCGCATCCGGTGCACGGCCTGGACTACACAAACAGCGCCGGCGTGCATTCCAGTCGAATGGGTCAGGGTCACCGGTTCTGGCTGCGCCGCAACCTGATCGGCGTCCTGACCGAATTCTTGGACGGGTCCGGCGCCGAGGTGCTCGCCGGGGCCGCAGTCACCAACGTGGCCCTGGATGGCGGAGCGGCGGTTGTCCATTGCGCCGGTGAGACCACCGCCATCGATTCATTGCTCATTGGCGCGGATGGCATCGATTCGGTCGTGCGCGCCGGCCTGGAACCGCAGCGTCGCCCCACCTACGCCGGAGATGTCGTGTTGTACGGCATGACCACGGCCGGCTTGGAATTGCCCACGCCTCCCGATGTCCTGCACTTCTACGCCGAGATTCCCGAGCTCGGCGGCCTCGGCAGCACGTTCGGGCACGTCTGGAGCCGCGCTGAGGACACCACCGCCCTGTGGTTCCTGCGCATCGCACGTCCGCCGCTCGACGCCGACGATCTCGGCTTCCGCCCGGTCGGCGAATGGGCCGACACCGTACTCGAGGCTGCCCCGTCCAACCGCAAGATCCTCGAAACCCTGCTCGCACTGACGGATTCGGTGCATGTCAGCAATGCCCGCGACGTCTCCCTCGAAGGCGCAGCCGCGCCGAGCCTGCCGGTTCTGCTCGTCGGGGACTCCGATCACGCAATCACTCCCGCAGCCGGAGTTGGTGCTCGCGACGCTTTGGAAGACGCGCTCGCGGTCTATCGAGCCGTTCGCAGTGCGAACTCGCCGGCGGATGCGATGGCCGCGCGTCGCCGGCAAATCCTTGCCGATCGGGAACAGGCGCGGCGTGCGATTCCGCGACCGCGCACATAGAGGTCGACGCTCGCCCGAATCTGTTCTCCGCCTCGCTGTTCCATTAAGCCCGGGGCCCGGTGTCCGTGTAATTGCCGTCTCATTCATCTCGCACAACGAGTGGGGTGACCATTCGTCGGACGCCTACCGCAACAGTATCGACCGCGCGAACTCGGCTGCGTGTGAGCTGAACTGGCGTCCGAATGTGGCGCGGTCCCGCCGTAAGAGGTTCATCCGTTCGAACACGTCGCTCAGGTGCCCGACCGCGGATGTGATGTCCACCGATTCGAGCGGGGTCCCGTCGGCGAGCCGCCAGCCTGTGGCGGTCAGGAGGTCGGCGACCATGCGGTCGACACCATCGGTCACACCGGCAGCGATTGCGATGAGATACAGCAGGGCTGGCTCGTCCCCGTACTTGCCGATCCGTTCACCGGTCTTCGTTGCCAGGTGCCACCACAACGCAATCGGGTCCTCGCGGAGTGCACGGCCTTTCGTTGTGGCCGACAGCTTGCCGCGGTATTTGCGCACCAGGCCAATCTGCTGTGCCGATGCTCGCAGCTGTGCGACGGGTGGCGTCAGGTCTTCGCGATTGCCCTTCCCGATCCAGTCCTCGTCCATGCTCAGCTCGCGGAAGATGGACGACACGACCGCCGGTGGAAGATATCCGGCTCCAGTCAGTGTGATGCCGCTGGTTCCGAGAAGCTCGATGAGGCAGCGATAGGGGTGTACCGCGGCGGAAGCGATCTCCTCGTCGATGTGTACCGGGATGCCGAGCTGTACACGATCGATCAGCTGTCGCAATTGATTTCGAGCGGGCGGCGGTGCTGTCCGCTGGAGCATGACGACGTCGCGCATCAGCTCAGGCAGGTCGGCGTCTGTGCTGTCGATCGGCCCGGGCTCCCGGTCGGCGGGAATCTCCAGGTCGATGGCGGTGAGGCGCTCGTTGATCGTGTCGAGGTCGAAGGGGACCGGCGAGTAGTAGTTCTGATCGACGTCCTCGCCGTACATACTCCGGAACTCGGCCACTGCCCGACGATGCTCAGGATGTGCGGAATCAGTTGCCGCAATGATCAATTCGTATCCTCCGACACCGCCGCAGTCCTCCGGCGGACCTGGCCGTCGGCCGTCCGTGCACACAGCCCGAGCCGTGGCGGGCTCGCGCGGCGACACGGCCTCCAACTCGATGACGTGCTGCCAGTCGTCGCCGAAGTCGTAGAGGTAGTACAAGATGTCGCCGACATCGACCAGCACCTCATCCAAGCGGACTTGCTCTTCCGGGATCCCCGGCTCACCCTCGTCGGCCTGGAACGGGCACAGGTAGTACTCCGTGCGTCGGTCGTAATACGCTGGCCCGCTGCCGAACTGATGCAAGTGACTGTCGGTCCAGCCGAACGCGGCCTGAATGGCCGCATGCAGTTCGTCAAGAAACAGTCCGGACGAGAGCTCGAGCCGCCGCCACACGGGCGGTTCGGTATCCACGAGATCGATGCGAACGCGATAGGTCATCGCCTGCTCCCGCCGTGGCCGGCGTCGAGAGGGCACCGGCACCTCTTCCGCCTCGCGGGGGCTCTCCATCAACTGCCCGATCAGCGCTTTCAGATCATCGGGATGCAGCTGTTCCAGCATTTGCTCGATGACGGGATCCATATCGCGCTGAGGCATAGCGAGCACGCTACTCGGCCTCCGGCGCCGCCCGCTCGTGGACGCTCACGGGGTCCGCCGCCCGGTTTACCGACCCAATGCCAAGCCTGGCAGTCGGCACATCGACCGAACGACGGATCGTGAGATCCTCGAAGGCCGAAGGCCCGAGCTGACGGGCGGCCTTGGTGACGAGCGCCGGCTCGTTACTGTGCCCCCACGCGGACCGTGTCGGGCTGCCAGATCCGATCGCGACCAATTCGGCTTCCTCCCAGCCGAATACGACCAGCTTGGGGGATCAGCCAGGGGCGACCGCTCACGACCATGCGCGGCCCATCACTTCAGGATTGTTCAGATCCTGTGCAAGTTCGCCGAGACGACTGAGGTCGCTGATCGTGACCGGTACGGCGGGCCGGAAGGCGGTGAAGTCTTGGACCGCTCGGTGATCACCGCTGACCTGATCAGGTTTGTCCGGCCTCACGAGGGAACCCCAATCAGTGCCGCCAGCACTGCGCTGTAGTTGATCCGTTCCTGCTCGAGCCGCACTGCGGAGCCGAAGGTGTCCTCCACGAGGTCTCGGTAGAGGTCGGATTCGGTCTCGGTGAGCCGGTTCAGAGGAGTCGATAAGGGGGTGGGTTCGGTCACCCATTGGCTTTCGTGGGCGAGCAGGGTGGTTCGGTCCATGAGAATGGATTCGGCGTGTGGATGGTGGGCCCGCAGGCGGTCCAGAATCGCGAAACCGTGGGTGTCTATGTCGCCCCAGTAGCGGATGCGCCGCTGGGCCAGCCAGTCGAGCGCGTCGAGCTGGGTCAGTGCGTAGCCGCCTCCGAAGAGGGCGAGGGCGCGCGGCAGTTCGGGTAGGGCCAGGTAGGTGATCTCGTTCTCGACGATGATGACGGTGTCGGCGTCGGGTGGGCGGGCGGCGAATTCGTCGAGGCGGACGGTCACTTCGCTGAATCCGGCGGTGCGAGTGTGAGGGTCGAGCCAGCGGACGCGGACATAGCGCGGTTTGCGGCGGAAGCCGTAGCGGGCCGCGAAATCTGATGCCGGATAAGCGGTGTCGATGCGTTCGGGGGTCAGCTGGCGGTCGAGCAGGCGCGCGAGGACGCGCTGATGTTGTTCGATGAACTTCGTGTCGATTCCGGGTACGTCGATCTGGCGGAGGTAGCAGTCGGTTCCGGCGGTGGCGTCGATCCATCGCACGGTCGCGATGATCTTGCCCCACACTTCGGTCAGATCCAGCGCCTGCAAGGGATATTCGAGCATCCAATCCGCGAGCGCGGGGGCGGTCTCGCGGGTGTGCTCGAGCTGCGCGGTGAACCGGCGCACTGCGGCTGCCACGCCCAGCAGTGACCAGAGCCGGTCCCAGTCCTCGATCCACACCCGGCGTGGCACCTCATTGGCGCCGATCAAGCGTCCGCCGACGGTGTGGTGATCCAGGCGCAGGCCCGGACCCTCGAGTTGCCGCCAGGAGCGCGCCCACTCACGCGCCGCCCCGAGGTCTGCGGCGATGTCGCGGGCGGTGGGGCCGCGTAGCGGAATGTCCAAGGGCAGCAACGTCGTACTCTGCGCATACGCGGCCAGCAGCTCGCCGGAGGTCCAGCGTCGCCGTAGCCGGGTGATGAGGTCGGTGCGGGTCGACCAGGCTGTCACCGCGGTTCCTCACTCCGGGTCTCGGCCGCGTGGCGGCGTTGCCGGTACTGCTCGATGGTGAGGGTCTGGATGCGGGAGTAGCTGCCGGATTTGTTGTCCACGAACCCGACCGAGGACACATACGGCTCGATGACATGGATCTTCTGCAATGGGGTGACGATCAGCAGTTGCAGGCCGAGCCGGCCGAACAATCCCAGCGCGAAGCGCGTCGACTCGTCCGAGCCGCGACCGAACGCCTCGTCGATCACCACGAACCGGAAGGTCTTGGACGGCCCCGCATCCCATTCGAGTTTGAACTGGTAGGCCAGGGACGCGGCGAGGATGGTATAGGCGAGTTTCTCTTTCTGCCCGCCGGATTTGCCGCCGGAGTCGGTGTAGTTCTCGTGCTCGGTGTCGTCCTCGCGCCAGCGTTCGGAGGCCGCGAAGCTGAACCAGTTGCGCACGTCGGTGACTCGCCGGGTCCAGGCGCGGTCGGCGTCGGTGTGTCCCTCCCGGCCGCGGAAGCGCTCGATGAGTGCCTTGACCTGAAGGAATTTCTGCTCGGAGTACTGGTCGTCGTCGCGCAGCGCGCCGCTGGTGCATTCCCGCAGCTGGGTTTTGAAGTCGCGGATGTCGACGTTGGGTGTCGGGGTCAGTTCCAGGCGCACGTAGCGTCCGGGGTTGTAGTCGATGCCGACCAGCGAGCGGTTGATGACTTCCACCCGGTCGCGGATCAGCGACACCTGCTTCTCGAGTTGCGCGTGCAGGTCGGCGATATCGCGAATGGTGTTGGTGTTCAGGTATTCCTTGAATCGGGCTTCGAAGCGGGGGAGGTCGTCGGCGGCGAGTTTGCGGTGCAGTTCGGCGTAGCCGTCGGCGGATTCGAGGTTGTCATCGAGCTCGGCGGTCTCGAGCGGGTAGCTGCGCCGGAAGCCGGTCATTTTCGCGATGGCCCGGGTGGCGGCGGCGCGTTGTTCCTTGGCGACGGTGTCGGCGCGGCCGGTCAGGTCGCGGGTGATCCGGGTCTGGGCGGCGTCGCAGGCTTCGACGGTGTCGGCGGGGTAGCGGCGTGCGGTGTCGGACAGTGCAGTGAACAGGTCGCGGGCCGGAGCGCAATCCGGTTGTGAGAGCAGCTCTTGCACCGCTGCCAGGCTGGTTCGCGCGTCGGCGATCCGCTGTTTCGCCACGGCGATGTCGCCATTGAGTTTTTCGGTCCGCTTGTCGGCCAGGTCCAGCTTGTCCGACACCCGCCGCAGCTGGTCGGTGATCGTCCGCAGTTCCCCCGAGGAGCTCTCGAGCTGTTGTTTCTCCCGTTCCAGGTCGTCGATGGCGCGGACGGCTGCGGCCCAGTCCAGTTCGTCGAAACTGTCGAATTCGGCGAGCCGGGTCAGTGCCTTGGCCTGCGAGTTCAACTCGTCGAGCCGCTGCCGGGCGGTCTGCTGCGCGCGCTCGAGCCTGGCGAGTACGCCGGTCAGTCGCTGCGCGTCGGCCAGCAGCGCGTCGATCTTGCCCTGGTTGCTCCAGCCCAGCACATAGTGGCGGCGGTCGTCGATGCGGTGCCGGTCATCCTTCTCGTGCCGGCCGCGGCCGCCCTTCACCTGACCGCTGCGGGTGAGAGCCGTTCTTGCGCGGCGGAATTCGGTCATGGAGTCGACGCACTCGTAGTCGGCGCGGTGGCGCAGCTCTCGATCGAGCCAGTCGGCGAAGGGCGACTGCTTGATCTCCAATTTGGTGTAGAGGGCGCGGTCGGCGACCGGCGCGGGACGTTCCGGCGCGGGGGCGGTGGCCACCCGGAAGTACACGAGGCGCCCACCGAGATGATTGCCGTCAATCCAATCCGAAACGGCCGCATAGTGTTCGGAGGCGACCAGCAGGGCGAGCCCGAATCCGTGCAGCACCCGCTCGGCTGCGCCCTCCCAGGCGCTCTCCTGCGGCCGGACCTGGATCAGCTCGCCCGCGTAGGGCAGTGCGGTTTCGGCCAGCCCGATCGCCGCGCACAGCCGCTGGCGCAGGGTCAGCTGCTGGGCGGGGATATTGCTGGGCCGATCGCGCAGGCTGCGCAGTTCGCCGTTGACACTCTCGGCGTCGAGGGTGGCGTCGCGGTGCTGAAAGGCCAGTTGCTGCAGCTCGTTCTGGTGGGTGGCGACGGCGTCGTCCACGGTGGCGGTGTTCTCTCCGATTTCCCGCCGCCGCGTGCCGAATTGCGCCGCGTCCTGGACCGGCCGCAGTCCGGCCGTGCCGAGTAGTTCGCCGAAACGTCTGGCTTTGCTCTCGCGCGCCACCCGGTCGTCGGCGAGTCGTTTGATGTCCCTTTCGATTTCGTTCAACCGGTTGCCGCCGTGCCCGGCTCGTTCCAGTTCGAGGCGGCTGTGTTCGGTGCGCAGGTCGGTGACGGCGCTGACCGCGCGGGTGTGCTCGGCGCGCAGGTCGGCGAGTCCGAGGCCGCGGTGCGCAATCATGTCGGTGAGCAACTGTTGTTTGCGGTCGGCGAAGTAGTACGGCAGGGCGGCCCGGCGGGCGGTGAGACTGTCGATCTCGAGGGTGCAGCGCTGGTACTGCGCGCAGTCCGCGAGCAGCGGGTCGAGCAGGGCGAGCTGTTCGCGTGCCTTCACGACCGCGTCGTGCGCGTCGGTCAGGTCTTCGAAATGGGTGACCAGTCCCCGGATCAGGGTTTCGGCGTCGAACGGCTCGAGCATGTGGTTGCGGACGAAATCGTTGAGATTGCCCACCGATTTCATCGATACCGTCTGATGGAACAGCTCCATCGCCTGCTCGGATTCGATGCCGAGGCGGCGGCGGAAATCCTTGCCGTAGGCGGGAAATCCGTCGTGGACGCTCGCGCCGGCCTTGCGCAGACGCCGCTTCAGCACCGCGATGTCGCCGTCGAAGTCCGTGAAGTCGGCGGCGACGCCGAGTGCGGTGTCGGCGGTGAGATAGAACCGGTCGGGCTGGCCGGTCGAACTCTGGTCGCGGAACCAGAAGAATTGCGCGAGCGTGACATTCGACCCGAAGTCGCTGTTGGTGAAGACGGCGAGCAGTACCGCGAAGCTGTTGTGCCGGCGCAGCCCGACCGGCCGGCTGGTGCCGGTGGCTTCGTTGCGTTCGGATTTGTAGTGGCCCAGTACATACGAGCGCAGGTCGCGTTCGCGGGTCTCGGCGCCGGCGGCCTTGTTGTAGGAGATCCGGTTGGCGGGCAGCAGTAGCGTGGTGAGCGCGTCGACGATGGTGGACTTGCCCGAGCCGATGTCACCGGTGAGCAATCCGTTGCGGCCGTCGGGGGTGAACGACCACACCCGCTCGTCGAAGGTTCCCCAGTTGTAGACCTCGAGCCGGGCGAGGCGGAACCCGGGGGTGGCATCGGGGTCGTGGGGTTCGGGAGTGTTCATCGCTGGTCGTCTCCGGTCAGCGTGGCCGCGTACTCGGCGAGCCGTTGATCGAATTCCGAGAGCCACTGCCCGTCCACGAACGCCTTGAGAATGCGGCGCACCTCGTACAGGTTCCGGTCGCCGAGCGGGCGCAGGAATCCGAGCTCCTTGACCTTGGCGATATGGGTGTCGATCTGCTCGACCAGCCGCGCCTCATTGCTGCTCTCGGGTAGGAACACCCGCACCATCTCCACGATCTGCTCGCGGCTGAGCACCACCTTGGCGGCGCCGTCCTTGGCGTCGTGCTCGGCCAGCCGTTTCCGCAGCAGGGCCAGCAGCAGGCTCACGTGAAAGGACAGCGGCCGCCGCGGGATCAGGCGCGGGATGGCCGGTCCGTCGGGTTCGCCGATCTCGGGCAACGACCGCAGGAACGCGTAGCCCTCGGCTTCGTCGACGATCACGGTCAACCCGATCACGGCGACGTAGTCGCGCACCTGGGCACGCGCGGCCAGCAGCTGCCGCCACTGCTTGTCGTGGGTGTCGCGGTAGAGCACGCCCTTGAGCAGATGGGTCACCACCTGCGACAGCTCCGTCTCGGCCGGGGCGGTCATGCGTCCTCCTTGTCGATGCCTCTGCGCACGAAGGTGATTCGCGGAACAACCCCGGCGCGTTCCGTGCCGTCGCCGTCCTGCCAGTGCACCCGGTCGCGCTGCCGCTCGTCGAAGTCGACGGTGAAATCGGGGTCGTCGAGCGACAGGTAGGTGACCAGTTCGGCGAGGCCCTGTTCGAGTGGATGCTCGCGCAGCAGGGCCGGCAATCCGATCTGGGCCCGCTGCCGCAGCGCACCGCGCACCGAATCGGCCAGCCGCACCGGGTCCACGAACACCTGCTGGAACAGCAGTTCCGCATCCACCTCCTCCGCGGCGTCGGTGATTCCCGTGGTCATCAGCGCGGCCTTGTCCGCGACCCGGTAGAGCGGCCGTTCCATCGGCAAGCCCAGATCGGCGGCGGTGGCGTCGAGCTCGACGCTGACCCGCGGATCACGAATCTGCCTGACGCGCAGCGCATTCGACTCGATATTACGCAGAATGTCCATGACCCTACGGTTTTCCAGCCACACTTGATCGTCGAGGAAGCGGCGCAGCTGTTCCGACAGCAGCCGAACGGTGGCCTGGGTGCGGCCGCCGGCGTCGAGCCAACCGTGATGGATGCGCCGCATCCGCGGATCCGGTTCGCCGATGGCCGCCAGCTCCTGCACCTTGGCCAGCAGTTCGGTGAACTCCACCTGCTTCTCATACGAGAGCAGGAAGTCGTAGAACGCTTGAAAGCTGCGGCCCTGATCGGATTCGGCGATCGCGTCGCGCGTGCCGAGCATATCGTCGAGCAGCCCGGCCTTGGACCCGTCCCAGGTGGCGATCCGCTCCCGCAATTCCCGGTCGAGTACCCGGAAATTCGCCTCCACCTCACGGAAATCCGCGAGCAGCTCCCGCGCCGTGGTGGCGAACTGCTGATACCGGTCACGCAACGCCACCTGGTCGAGCGGCGAGAACCGCCCCGCGGCAACGCTTTCGATCTCCGCGTCGATCTCCTCGCGGCGGCGCCGCAACTCCGCCAGCCGCACCGCCGGATCGGTCTCGGCCCCGAAAGCCATCTGCCGCAACAACTCGAACACCGTGTTCAGTCGTGACTCGGTCCCGACGAACGACCGCTCGGCCAGCACCTTCACCCACGCCAGCGCCTTCTCCACCGCGGGCGTCGCGTCGAAATGCGCCTCATCCGAACCCGGCGGATAGAACTTGCGTAACCACCCCGCCTCCGGCGCGGCCCAATCGTTCAGATACGCCGCCGCGGCTTTGGGAAACGTGCCCGCCCCCAGACGCTCGTTCAACGCATACAGCACATCGTCGAGCCGATCCGCCAACTCCGCCGACGCCATCGACCGCGCATTCTCCTCGACGAACACCGCGCCCAGGAATGACAAGACCAGCGGCGCGTTATCGGCCCGCAGCAACCGCCAGGCCGGATGCTGTTTGCGCAGCGACTCCAGATGCTCGAACTGCATGATGGGGCTTTCGACCGGCGGGGGAGGGACGTGAAGCATGATAGGCGTCGGCTCCGACAGGAGTCGGCGCGTGATTGCCGCAACCCGAGATTGCCGAGGGGTACTACTGCGTTGGCCGCGGGGCGCCGATGGAATCCGGCTCGAGGTGCGCTCTGATCCCAACCGCTGTGTCGCAGAACTGATTCCGCCGGGCAATGACGAGCTGAGCTTCTGGCAGGAGACCGTATCGTTTCAGACGGCTATGGCTGCCCTATGACCAGTCGTTGGGCCGGGGTTAGCGGTAGCACGGCTGCCCGACTTCGAGCTGCCGGATTGATCTATCGAGTCAGGTACGGGCCAGTTCGAGTCGTGCGTCCTCTCTCGTCGTCAGGCGGTTTCGCGCAGGCTGGACAAGACCCGGATCGCGTCAGCGAGTCGGACCATGCGCTCGGGCTGCTCGGCTGCCAGACCCATTTCGATGTACTGGCGGATCAGCATGCTCGCGGTGATGCAGTGTTCGGCGGCCGTCTCCCGGATGCGGTCCCGCAGTTCGGCGGGAATCTTCAGGGAGGTGGTGACCATGCCGGTTTCGATCTCGTCGGCGGTCGGGGGCTGCTGCGGCGCGGCGGACGGGGTGTCGTCGAAGGTCAGGTTGCCCAGGAACGCGGTGGCCTCCTCGGGTGTGCACGGGTAGCCCTGGTCTGTCGGGTCGCTCATTGGTTGGCCTCCCATGCCTTGTACTCGGTGAGCTGGTGTTCTCCCATCGGCGCGGCCATCAGGATTTCCCATGACGTGGAGGGCGACGGTAATTGCCAGAGCATGACGACCAGTCCACGGCCCTCGTAGCTGCGGCCCCACGTGGTCAGCACCGGTAGACCTTGGTCGGTCCGGCCGGCCGTGGCCACCGGCGAGCCGAGTACAGGACTTCCATCACCTCCCAGGTGTTGACCTGGAACCGCTGGAGGAACTGCTTGGCAGTCGGCGACCACTCGTACTCCACGACACGACCGTAATACCTTCGTATTACCTGGTGGGCAGTTTTGCCGCCGAACAGTCGCCCTGGTATCGCTTCCGTTCAACGCCGATCAGGGTTGCGTCCACCGAAACATGTTCGTACCCTGCGGCTTTGGCTGCTAGGAGGGTATTCGGCAGCAATGCTTGGTGCGCGGCAGAGGTGTCGATTCGGCGGCCGTCCGATAGTGCGGGATGTGATGCTTGAGCTGGCTGAACGTTAGATTCGACGACTGGACTGCGCCTGGTACGAGGTCGATCGGATCCACCAGTTTTCGTTGGACAGGCTGGGATCTGAGGTCGTGGTAGCTCGGTCCGACAGGAGGTCAGGGTTCGTCGTTGCTGAGTTCGACGAGTTCGATGGGCCAGGGCAGAACCCGCTCGATGGGCTCCCAGCGTTTGCGGTCGTGGGTGATGATCTCCCAGTCGAAATGCCGGGCGACGGCGATGGTTTGCGCGGCAGCGGGATCGGTGTGCTCGGTTGCCGCGAGTATGTCGGCGAGCTCATTGGTATCGGCCAGGGTCATCAGACCGGCCAGGGCGATAGCGGGGTTGTTGTCGATCATGCCGTCGAGTCCCTCGCGCTGCTCCTCGTTGAGGCCGGCTTTCGTCGCCGACAGCGCCAGCGCGGGCACGGCAATACGGATGTCCCGGTCAGCGAGGTGCGCGATGAGGCTGATGGTGGTGAGGGAGTCGTGAGCGTAGGCATGGAGCACGGTGTCGTCGAGTACGTACCCGGTGTGCGTCATCCGCGGGCAGCCCCCCGCGCGGAGGCACGGTCGGCAAGCATGTCGGCCAGACGGGCGCCGGTTTCCCAGGCTGCGGGGTCTGCCTGAGCAGCGGCTTTGCGTGTCTCCCAAGCAGTTCGGGCACGGGTCTTCACCGACTGGGCGATATCCATCAAGCGATTGAGGGTCTGATCGACGGTTTCGTCGGGCTCCGCGAAGTCGGCGAAGCGTTCACGTGTGGACGCCAGCGTCGACATGGTGGTCTTGGACCGCTTCGTGTCCCGGTCTTCGGCTGTCATGCTGAAACTATAGCGATAATGGTGAAAATATTCCGCGTGCGGATTGGCCCAGCCGGATGGTGGTGCCAGCTGAAGGCGAGGACGCCGACCGCGACGATGACCATCTGCACGAATCTCATTCTGCGGCTTCAAGACCTGCCCGGATCTCGGTGTAGTCCCCTGCACCGCGGTCGGTGAGGCCACAGTGCAAACGTGGTCGACGCCGGCGCCGACCAATGGCGACTCCGCGATTTCGACAGACCGATCGGACTACCGCTCACCCGCTGAGAACCCGACCTTGCTGGAGCGTGGCACGTTCCCCGAGAACGGGTCGGGACGGACAAGAATCAGTCACGTCGATCGACCGTGCGAAATCGGACGCTGGGCCGAAGACCCTGTGTCAGCTGTCATCAAGCGGCTCAGATGATCGACGCACCCTTCCTCCGGTTGCACGGTCCGCACAGGATCTGGAGATTCTCCGGGGTGGAAGCACCGCCCATGGACACCGGGATGACATGGTCGAACTGCAACTCGATGTTCGCTCCGCACTGTCGGCAGCATCCGTGGTCTCTAGTCCAGACCAGCTGTTTGACGTCATCCAGGATCGCGCCGCGAACCGGGCTGGTCCCGCTTCGCTAGAGTCGAACATCGGATGCGAGGTCGGGGGCAGGAGAAGCAATGGGAATCGGTGTGCGGCAAGGTGAGCGCTGATGGCCCCACCTGATGGTGCGACGCTGGCCGTCGACCCCAACGTGTATTACCAGGCGGCGAAGAGCCTCGTCACTGTCGCGGGCGATATCGGCACCGCCGTCACCCGCGATCTGGTGCCGGGCCTGGCGGCCAGTTCGGGGATGGCTGGTAACTATTCGGCGGTGACCGGCTGGAACACCGCCTATCGCAAGCACGTCGGCGATATGAGGACCGCGATCATGACCTGTGCGGCCGCGCTGGCGCACTTCAGCGACATTCTCAATATCGCCGGATACAACTGGGATGCCGCTGAGTACAACGCGAATCCGAGTCCGAACAAGGGGACACCGCCGCAGCAGCCAACGCTGGGGACGGTGAAACCGGTGGGGGCCGATGTCTTCCCCGAAACCCCGGATCCCAGCGGCGACAATGGCGCTGGGCTGGTGATCGCGCCCGACTGGCAGAGCCCGACGCCGTGGACGGGAGCGCCGAACGGGCGTGTCGACGCGCTCTCCGCGGCGTCTGCCGCGTGGGATGCCTTCGCCTTCAGCGGCGAGTTGCTGACGTCACCGATGACACTGTTGGACGTGCGGAATTCCTTCATCGGTGTGCAGGCGCCCGAAGTGCAGGATATCGAGGCCGCATTGGATGCGCTGAAGACAGGGGTGGAGCAAATCGGCAATGTCGCAGCCACTCTCGCCATCCAGACCGGGTACCACCGGGACCGTCTCATCGACGCGCGCCAGAAGCTGTCCGACGCCGCGCCGGGAGCGTTCCCGACCCATCCGGGTGTCAAGGTGACACCGACGACGAGTAATACCTCGCTCCGGGTTTCGGTGGCTGCGACGCTCAGCGTGATCGACGTGCTCAACGCCGCGAACACCTTCAACGTGACGGCACGCAACACCTCACTGTTCACCGACTTCGCCAAAACCAACTATGCCGCCAACGGTTTCGTCGCCTCGGATGCGCTGAGTGTCCTTCCGCAGATTCAAGCGCTGTCGAAGTTGCCATTGCTGGCCGAATCTGGAAACCAGGGCGACAATACTGCGTTCATCGGAGAATGGGACAACATTGCCGCCTGGTATTCCCCGACGGCAAAGTTGACACCCGTGAATCTCGGCGCGTTGGATGCCTATGGACCCCAAATGAAGTCATGGGCCGAGCTGGCGGTGAAGTACGGGAACGAGGCCGGAGTCGATCCGCGGCTGGTGCTCGCCATGGCGCTGCAGGAGGGAGCTCCGCTCCGTTCCGGGCTGGGAAGCCACTTTTACGATGACCTCCAGGGTGGGCCATCGACCTATAAGCCCAAGTCCCAGAATGGCATTGATGCCGGGAACATATGGGACTCCGCGCGAGTCAAAGCCTCCGAGCTGGGCATCGACAAGAACGGTGTCGGGAACTCCATCGGTCTCACGAATATGAAGGTGACGCCGTTCAACGAGGTCAAGGCAAAGTACCCGGAGCAGTTCAAGGGAAAGGAATGGTCGGATTTGGTGGGAAACGATGACCTGGGTATGAAGGCGGCTGCCTACAATCTGAAAATGCTCAACGAGGACGCGGCCACCCAAGCGACGCCGGAAGTGCGCGCGAGCCAGCCCAAGGACCAGTTCCTTGGGTCCGGCTACAACGCCGGTGGTACCTGGGAACGTTCGCTGGAGGTCGCCACGGGAGCAGGTGTGTTCCTGGAGGACGACCAGCATCATGAGGTAGAGCACGGAAAGAGCACCATCAACGTCGTCGCGCTCGCGGACACCATCCTCTGCGGAAGCGGGGCGTATCGGTGAGGGGCCTGGTGCGCGGCGACAGACGATGGGTTCGATGGGGGCTCGGTGCCTTCGTGCTCATGATCGGTGTGCTGCTGCTGGCATGTGGCTATCAGCGTTTCGAATCCTGGCGCAGCCTTCCGGTCGAAGCGACGCGAATAGCTGAAGCGACTACTGTCGCTGGGTTTTCGCGCACCGCGATAACGAGCTATACGGATGACGATCGGTCCTTCGCACATGTCTATTTCATCGGCCCCGCGCCGAAGCCGGATCCTGTGGCGGTCGCGTCGGTGCCGACGATCCAGCTGAACGGTTCGATCCCGCCTTCCAGCCCGCCGGGCGTCGATACGAAGGTGGGCGTGGTTGCGAAGGGTAAGCGTTCGGATGGATGCATGGCATCCGTCTCATATCCCGCGAATCTGGATCTGGATGCGAGGAGATCACAGTTCCATCTGTCCGCCGAGCAACTCGCCGCCGTGTTCAAAGGTGAACAGGTGGTCATCGATGTAAGCATCGGAAACTGTGGCAAGTGAGGTATGCGGATCCGAACCTCATCCGCAACCGAGCATCGCACTGTTCGTTTTCGCCGCGCTGCTGTAGTGGGCATGCGCATCGCGGGCGGCCCGCTTCATCTCCTCGATTCCGTCGGAGACCTCGGCCGCGCCGGTCAGCCACTGCTGGAACGCATCGGACTGGGCGTCCGCCGCGGGTCCGGTCCAGCTCCGCTGGACCGAGGCGATCCGCTGCTGTAGCCCCGACAGGCTATCGGCGAGAAAGCTGGTGAAGGACGATATCTGATCCTGAATGCCTTCCAGTTCAGACAGATTCACCTGAAAGGCTTGCGAGTCGTTCATCATTCCCTCCCCAGCGGGATCGGTTCGGCAGCGGTTCAGAGTGAGCAGAAGTCGCCGGAGTTGCCTTGATCCATGTCCGTGTACATGGTGGCCGAGACGCCCAGCAGTTCGGCCATGGATTTCAGGGCCTCCAGCACGTCGTGTGCTCCGGCATGGACTTCTTCCCAGCCGTGGCGGTACTGATCCGCGGAGTTGCCCTTCCATGTGGTCAACAGGCTCGTCACCTCGGCATCGAGCGATTTGACTCCGCGGATCAACTCTTCGGCTGTCAGTTGCACGAACCGGCCGGCATCGGTCACGTCGGCGGGTACAACGTGGAAGCCCTCCCCGGGCGTAGCCGAGCTCGATGTCATGAAGCCCCCTTGGTTCAACCCGCACAACGAATCCGCGTTAGCCTACCCGTAATCGATTGGTGCGCTGAGGGTCTGGTATCGGCAGCATCGCGCTTGTCGCGAACTTGGCTGGACCGCTAGGTTCTTGATCGGCGCGTTCCGACGAGATCGCGGGTTCGTGCCTCGACGAAGGGGTTGCCGATGAGTGCCGAACTCGAACAGCTGGCCGAAGACAACGCGCGTCTCCACAGCGCGATCGTGGAGGTTCGCGGTCGGGCCGAAACCCCCGGCGGCACAGTGGCTGTCGAAACCGACGTGAACGGAACGATCACCGACCTCCGTATCGAGCGGTCGGCGATGTCGGTCGAGCCGGCCCGGTTGGCTCAGGCCATCACGCAATGCCACCAAGCCGCCCGGGAACGAGCGCAGGCAGAGGCCACTAGGGTCTTCGCGGAGCTGCGGGATCGGCCCGAGGCGTCGAGAGGGAAGGTCTCATCGGACCCACGGTCCGGGGCCGCGGAGTGGGAGGAATCGACTCCGCTCCGCATAACCCATTCGTTGTGACGTCACCTCGACCACGAGGCCGCCACCCGCCGCCACGCTATGGACACCAAAGTTTGTCGAGCGTTTCAAAGAATCGATCGAAGTCCTGGTCCATTTCACACCGATCGGCCGGCGAAAGCCATCCGAGTGGATCCGAGAATGCCAGGTCACCGAGATCTGGGCCGGTCCATCCTTTGAACCGTCGGCAAACTGCACACCACGTATAAGTGATGCGCGTTGTCCGATGCGCCGGTTGCAGGGATGGATCTCTCATACCAAGAGAGGATGGAGAAAAGGGGTCTGAGGATGCCTTATTGATATTGACATGGAACGGATCGGTTGCGGTTCTTGTTGTTTCGGTGGTGACAACTGCGGTTGGACACGCGCAGGCGTAGCGGGTGTTCGGGGTGTCGGAGGGATATTCGTAACTGGCGCAACAGGTTCGCCGCTGGTGGCGTGGTGGGCTTGGAAGCGCAGCGATCGGGCCGCCGATCGGGCGAGAACGCGAAGCTGCCGGCGTCGCAGGCCGAGGCTCTGACGGATGCGTTGATCGTGTTCACCCCGGAGCAGTTCGAGGTCGGTGGGCTGTAGTGGACGTTGCGCAGGGCTGCCGAGCTTGCCCGGCGGTTGTTCGAGGCGTTGTTCGCCGAGCGGGACATGGGGAAAGGGCTGCGCCGCATGAGTTCCAGCGCCTGGACCGCCGTGCGCTCGAAGCGAACCTCGAGGCGATGGCCGAGTGGGTGAAGCGCACCTTTCCGGAACTGGCCACGCGCGCGAAAGCCGAGGGCGTGGTGATCCTGTTCGGTGACCAGGTCGGTGTCCGCGACGACGGGCTTTCGGGGCGAATCTGGCGCTGGCGTGGCCAAACCCGGTCGTGACCCGTGCAGGATCTGACTTCTGGTGGTTGATTCGCAGCTTCAGTGCACGTGGGTGTGACGAAGGCACACGGACCCGGCGAAGCCGTTCGCACGGATCGGGGTGTCGACCGGCTGGGCGAGCGCCCTGACGACTGCGGCCGTCGAGCGGGCCGAGAAGTGGAGTGTACGTTGACGATTGAAAGCGGCGCCAAGACATGTGTCGCAAAGGCCCTGATTCTCAAGAGGTTTCGGCTCGGCACGGCTATCGTGTCGTACCGTAGAAGAACAGCGGCACTGTGGCTGCGGGGTGTGGGGAGAATGGGGGATGTGTGACGCGTGAGGCTGAACGGCGGGCGCGGATCCTGCGGTACTGGCGGGCGGTCGAATACTTCAGCCCGCAGCGGGTGGACCCGGTTGACCCGGCCAAGGGGATGCGGAAAGCCGAACGTGGGCGGGCGCTGCCTTGGGAGCCCGGGGCGCGGGCTCATGAGCGGTTGGAGAAGAAGAATGTCTGGCGGCATACCGTCTATGCCGGGGTCTTCGAGCTGGGCAAGGTTCGTGAAGTGCTGGGGGCGGTGCTGCGAGCGCCGGACGAGGAACTCGATTTGGATTCGCGCGCAGGCGGACACAGTGCGTTGCTGAGCTTCACCGTGAATGCTGACGGGCTCTTGATTCGTGATTCGGTCACAGTGTCGTCGTGTGGGTGGGCGATCGGGCGGACCGTCGATCCGGGGCCGAACGATGACCAGTGGCTGACTGGGTTCGAGGCGACACAGCGGGAGATTCTCGGCGTTGCCTTCGGGATCGGGGACGGGCGGGTGCCGATCATCAGCGGTGGGGCCGCATCGTCGGTGTTTGGGCCGGTCGCCGGGATGCTGTCGCGGGTGGCTGTGGAGTCCATCGCGGGCGGTATCGCCACGGTGATCAGCGGCAGCGGAGTGCCGCTGGTGGGCGCGGTGGCCGCGCAGGTGGTGACCTGCGTCGGGGAGGAGATTGCCGGGCGGGTCGGTGACGTCGTATCCGATGCGGTCGGAGGCGGCGATGACGCCGAGTCGGAAGTTGATCAGCCGCCGCTGCTCGGTGCCAAGGCGCTGACTCTGGAGGATCTGGCCGCCCTCACCCGCTGGGTGGCCGAGCGGTTGGGTGTCGCGGAAGCATTGCAGCCCAACGTTATTCGCATCAAGAGTCGGCAGGTCCACGCGAACCACGCCGACGATGCCGGGGCGGACGAATTTCTCAACAGTTTCTACGTCGAAGACTTGGAGCGGGTCACCACCGCGGTCTCGGAAGGAGATGTCGGCGCGGCGTTGAGCGACTACCTGCGGGACGACGCGAGCATTGATGTTCGCGGCCGCGTCGATGTCCGCACCGCGCCCAGGGAAGTGCTGCAAGGGCTCACGCCGGATGCGATGCCGCCGGGGCGGTGGCCTGCCAAGCCGGCGCATCCACTCACCCTGAGTCAGCAGTTCGCTGTCAATGAGATCTACCATGGTCTGCGGGATCCGCAAGCGCGCGGCATCTTCGCCGTCAATGGCCCGCCCGGCACCGGCAAGACCACGCTGCTGCGCGATCTCATCGCGGCGATCGTCGTCGAGCGCGCCATCCGATTGGCGCAACTCGAGGATCCGCGGCAAGCGTTCGAAACCACCGCGCGCACATGGCGAACTGCCGAAACCGGCGGCGTTTCCTACCCCCGTCGGCTGCATCCTTTGATCGGGGAACTGTGCGGTTACGAGATGGTGGTGGCCTCCTCGAACAACGGCGCGGTCGAGAACGTCACGATGGAGGTTCCGGCGACCAAAGCCATTGATGAGGAATCGTTTCCATACGCGGAGTACCTGTCATATCACGCGACCCGGCTGACCGGAGTGAGTTCCTGGGCGGCGATAGCGGCGCGATTGGGACGCCGTAGCTATCGCTCCGAGTTCGTGCAGCGGTTCTGGTGGACGAGTGGAGCCGGTTCGAACGAACCTGAATACGGCTTGTGTGACGTGCTGGAGGCGTTTCGCCAAATCCTCATGGCGGGGGAAGCAGTCGAGGGAGCCCTCACCTGGGACGAAGCCGTCGCCGAGTTCGAGGAGGCGATGGCCGAAGTGCAGCGGCTGGGAGCTGAACGCCAACGGATCGCCGACATTCTGGAGCGCAGTGCCGAGCCTGATCCACAACTCGCACAGTTGCGCGGCCGTGCGGCCGACGCCCAGGCGTACGTCGCCGAGCTCCGGCTTCACCGGGATGTAGTGGTTGCGCAGGTACGCCAGGCGGAGCAACAGCGCGACACCGCGGTTGCCGCGCTGGAGACCGCGTGCACCGCGCTGCGGGCCGCCGACGGAATGGTCGCCCACGCCGCCTTCCAGGTACAGCTCGCGGAAACTGCGCTGCGCGAACATGCTCGGCAACGACCCGGCTTCCTCAAACGGTTGCTGTCATGGGAAGCCAGAGAGAGCTGGGAGGTGGAATCGCTTCCTTACACAGCCGCCGTGGATGCGGCCGATCAGCGGCTCGCGGAGACCGAGCGGTATCAGGCGCATCGACGCGCGACAATCGGCGAACGGCAGCGAGCCGTTGATGAGGCCGCGCACGCCGTCCGGGCGGCTCATGCCCGGCTCGAAGCGTGTGACCGTGAACTCGCCACCGCTACATCGGCACTCACCAGCACAGATCGCAGCGTCCGTCACCGGGAGAATCAGCTGCGCCGTGAAGATCAGCTGCTCACCCAGGCGCGCGAGCGTTGGGCCGAGACGGTACCCGGACCGGAATGGGACGCGGCCGTGGACGATCGCGACGCCATGGCGACCCGCGAGAAGTCGTCGCCGTGGATGGATGAGGAATTCGCTACCGCGCGAACCAAAGTCTTTCTCGCGGCGCTGAACCTGCATCATGCGGTGTTCACCAATGAACCGAAACTGGTGCGGGACAATCTTTTCTGCGTCATGGACGTGGTCAGCGGCGATGCTCCAGCGGAGCTGCCTGCCGAGACGGTGCGGGCCGCTTGGCAGATGTTGTTCTTCGTGGTGCCGGTGATCTCGACGACCTTCGCCTCGGTTTCACGGATGTTCACCACACTCGGACGTGAGGCGCTCGGCTGGTTGTTCATCGACGAAGCCGGTCAGGCGGCCCCGCATGAGGCGGTCGGCGCACTGTGGCGAACCCAGCGCGCCGTCGTCGTCGGAGATCCTCGGCAACTGGAACCGGTCATCGTGCTGCCGTGGTCGGGGCAGCGACGCCTGTGCCGGCAGTTCCAGGTGGACGCACAGTGGACACCGCAAGGATCGTCGGTGCAGTCGATCGCTGATCGTCTGAACCGGTTCGGGACCTGGCTGCCGGATCCGGAGAACCGCGGTCAACTGTGGGTCGGGGCTCCCCTGCGAGTGCACCGGCGCTGCGATCGGCTCATGTTCGCGGTCAGCAATGAGATCGCGTACGACAATCTGATGGTTTACGGCGCCTCCGGCGGAGGTGAGGACGATCTACTGGCCAGAAACACCTGGCTCGACATTCCCGCATCGCCTTCGGGTGAGAAGTGGAATCCGGCCGACGGCCGGTACGTTCTCGCCACATTGAACCTGGTGCGCAGCCGAATTCGGGACCGAATGGAAAAAGAGCTTTCCGAACTCGATGACGAGCTTCCCGACTGGGCCGAATCCGAGGCGACCAAAGCCGCTGAACTCAAGCGCCGGGTTTCGGCGGCGGTCTTCATCGTGAGCCCGTTCCGTGATGTCGTGCATGGTCTGCAACGGGTAATAGGCAGCCGCTTGCCCCGCAAACCGAAGCGTGTCGGCACCATTCACACCACCCAGGGCAAGGAAGCGGAGATCGTGATCCTGGTCCTGGGCACGGCGAAAGATCAACGTGGATCCCGTGACTGGGCAGCACACACCCCGAACCTGTTGAACGTCGCGGTAACTCGTGCGGCCAGACGGTTGGTGGTTATCGGCGACATCCGAGACTGGGCCGAACACAGGAACTTCCAGGTTCTCGCCAGATATGGTCGCCGCGATCGAGACGGACTACTGACAATCGTCGATACCGAGGATTGGTCGGTGCACGGTGCGGACGGTGTCAACTGGGGGCTCTACTGGTCGTAGGCAGGCGGCGCAGCACTTTCCCCATGCCCTGCTCGGTGAGCGACACCCCGAACGCCCGTTGCGCCTGCACGCACGTCAGCCCGTCGGCCAACGCCCCTATCATCCGCATCCGCAACGACTCTTGCGGCCCCGGGGAGAGCGAGATATGAGGAACCGTTCCGGCTCAAGGTATCCCGATCGTCAATGACTGCAGGCCGTTTTCGACGCGGCCTTCGCTCAGGAAGCTCCAATCAGACGAAGCTGAGCCCGGCCGACAATGTCGGCGGGAATCGGTTCCCACCCGAGGTGTTCATCA
This sequence comes from Nocardia sp. NPDC004123, assembly GCF_053603795.1. Lineage (NCBI taxonomy): Bacteria > Bacillati > Actinomycetota > Actinomycetes > Mycobacteriales > Nocardiaceae > Nocardia > Nocardia sp. NPDC004123. The sequence continues at coordinate 270,901 of NZ_JBSGGG010000009.1, read as the reverse complement.
CCCGAAGTCTCCCTTTACTGACATGTCAGAGCCCACCGATGGCTCAGTGAACGTGTATACCGTCGACCTGGGTCGCTAGCTCGACCACGCGAGCGTCCTGCGCACCGAATCGCACCGACATCTGCTGATGCAACCGCTTGAGCCGGTTCAACGCTCCCTTCGGATTGCCAAGGCGCAGTTGGCATATCGCGAGACGCTGCAGGCAGTACATCGCTTGCTCGTCGTAAGGGCCGTTGGCCGCGGTGAGTTCGTCTGCGAGCGTTCGGTACAACTCGGCGGCCGACGCGAACTCGCCAGCGTCGAAGTGACGGTCGGCGCCGCTGCGTCGATCGTCACCGAATACCTGCACCATAGGTGCGGTGCGCGGCTCAACGAAGGCGACCTCGATCGGCGGTGCGATCATCGTGCGCGCCGTCCGGTAGCTCGGCGGCGGCACCAGGGCCTGCGCATACAGGCGTGCCGGGCTGGCAGGTTCGCGTACATCGTCGAGTTCGTCGAGCCCGCACACATGCCGCAGCAGTGTGCTGTGCACGGCGGTTGCGTCACGCGGCCGCTGCTGTGGATCCTTGGCGAGCATGTTCGACACCAGCGCGCCGATTTCGGTTGGTACATCTGCCCGTAACTTCGATACCTCCGGCGGCACCATTTCGATCTGCTTGCGCCACAGTAGGAACGGAGTACTCCCGGTGATCGCCTGAGTACCCGTGAGGAGCTCGTAGAGCACTAGACCCAGCGAATACAGATCGGTCTGCGCTACTACCGGATCACCGTTGACCTGTTCCGGCGCCATGTAGGCGGGGGTCCCGAGGGTCTTGCCAGTGGACGTGAGCCGCGAGACATCGCTGTCCAGCAGTACAGCCAACCCGAAGTCGAGTACCTTCACAGTCCCGTCAGGGCACAGCATCACATTGGACGGCTTGAGGTCACGGTGAAAGATCGATTGCCGATGCGCCGCCGCCAGCACCGCCGCTACTTGCGCGCCGATCGAGGCGACAACCCCGACAGGCAGCATGCTGCGATATCCGGCGGTCCGATCCAGCGGCACGCCGTGCACGAAATCCATCACCAGATAAGGCCGTTCGGGCGGTCCCGGCTCGATTCCCGCGTCGTGAATCGCGGGCAGCCCCGGATGCACCAACCGAGCCATCAGCCTGGCCTCGCGAATGAACCGCTGGGTCCACTGCGGATCCGCAGCGAGATCCGGCCGGGTCAGTTTCACCGCAATCGGGCGCTCGAGGTGTCGATCGTATCCCGCGAACACCTGGCCCATACCGCCGGCGCCGATCTGGGTGGTCAGTTCATACCGACCACAGACGACCTGCGGTTGCAGCGCCACCATCACCCCTCCGTACGTCTCATCGAAGGATCAAAATACCGGATGAGGGCAAGGTCGGCGCTTTGCTGTACCCAAACCTCAAGCAGGTCAAACCATTCGGTCGATCTCGCGCCGTCCGTTACCAGCGCAGATCGTTTGACATAGTTTTCAGCCGCTCTTAGAGTCCTCCGAGCGGCTGGCATTCCAGCCGACTACAGCAGCAAGATAGGTGACAGCTACATGGCCGCCGGGGGCATGGACCTTTCCGAGACCGATTCCTCGGCCTTGCGCGAGCGATCCATACCACTGCTGGCCGGCGCCGACGGCTACCGAAAGGTGCTGCTGCTCGGCACAACCGCCGCAGGCAAGACCACCGTCGTTCGCTGGCTGCTCGGCACCGCACGCGGAATGGGTCGAGGCTTACACGCTGTCCGGCAACGGATCTGTCGCCCGCCGAGCCCACGCGCTCGACGTTCGGATACTGGAACGGGGTCGCCCATGTCGGTAACAGGACGAGCATTGGAATCGGATGCGCTACTGACGAGCGTGGCGCGCCCGATCGATGCGGCGGCAGCCGAGCGAGGCGTCGTGTTCGAGTGAACAGCACCTCGTTGGTGTTCGGTGGCGTCACAACGAAGGAGAAGTGAGTGGTCGCGGCGCAGGAAACCAGTCTGCAGCGGATCCTCGAGGGGAGCTCGCAGTACCTTGTCCCGCTGTATCAGCGGCCGTACGGCTGGGGCGACGAGCAGCTGCGGGAGCTGTGGAACGACGTAATCCAGCTCGCCGAAGATCGTACAGAGGAGCCGGAGTCGACCCACTTCATCGGGTCTGTGGTTTTGGCTCCGACGCCGGCGGGTGTCGCAGGCGCGGTGACCCGCTTTCTCGTCGTCGACGGTCAGCAGCGACTCACAACCTTGACTCTGCTACTCGCGGCGATCCGCGACTACCTGCGGGCAGTCGACGGTTCCGCGAGCCGCGACACCGACCGCATCCACAATCAGCTGCTGACAAATCAGTATCACGACGACCCGGATCGCCTGAAACTGCTTCCGACACAGGTAGACCGACCGGCCTACACGGCCGTCATCGACGGTAGCGCTACCGATGACGACGGCAATATCGGCAGTGCGTATCGCTTCTTCCGCAGTCGCCTTGACGAACTAACAGCGGCCGACGACATGCCCTTTGGGCTTTCGCAGGTCGTCCAAGCTGTGGTCTCGGGACTGTCGGTGGTGTCGATCAGTGCGCACCCCGGTGATAACGTCCACCGAATCTTCCAATCCCTCAATAACACTGGCCTGAAACTTACCCAGGGCGACCTCCTGCGCAACTACCTGTTCATGCGGCTGCCGCATCGCAGTGAAGAGGTCTACCGCACCCACTGGTTGCCGTTGCAGGCCTCCTTGGACAACGAACGCATCGAGACACTGTTCTGGCTCGATATGCTGCACAAGCGTCCCAGCGTCAAGCAGAGCCAGACCTTCGCCGCGCAGCAGGCCAGACTCGAGAAGCTGACCTCGGAAGAACAAATCGTCGCCGAGATAGAACGGATCGCCCGACTCGGCCGTCTGTATCGGCTGATGAGCGAGCCAGAAGCCGAGCCCGACCCCCGAGGTTCGCGTGCGGCTTACCCGCCTCGCCGAGTGGGATTCCACCGCGCCTGCACCGTTGGTTCTGCACCTGCTGCTGCTACGCGACCGCGGCGAAGCCTCGAGCGAGCAGGTTGCGCGAGCTCTGCTGTACATCGAATCGTTGCTGGTGCGGCGATTCCTTGTCGGTCGCGTATCTCAGGGTTTGAATCGCCTGTTCGCGGAAGCCACGCAGCAACTCGACACCGCGCTGCCGGTGGACACCGCGCTGCGTGTCCACTTCTCGGCTGGTCGCAAGCATTATGCGACCGATAAGCAACTGACCGAGGCGATCGTGACCGTGCCGCTCTACCTGAATGGACGTAACGCGCATCGCAAGATTCTGATGACCTGGATCGAGGAATTGTTTCTCTCGAAAGAAACCGTCCAACCGGAATCGTTGTCGATCGAACATGTAATGCCACAAAGTCTTTCAGCGCAGTGGCGCGCTGAGCTGACCGCCGAGTACGGAGAGGACGAGGTCGACGTTCTGCACGAGCGGTACCTCCACACCCTCGGCAACCTCACTCTGACCGGTTACAACGAATCCCTGAGTAACCACGAGTTCGCCCTCAAGCGTGAGACCCTGCGCGCCAGCAGTATCCGCATGAACCAAGACATCGCCGCGCATGAATCGTGGGGCCCGAGCCAAATCGAGAAGCGAGGCCTGGCATTGGCCGAGCGGATCATCGAATTCTGGCCCGGGCCGGCCGACGAATCAGCATTTCCCGACAACCCCACCTGGGCCGCCATGCACCAATTGCTTACGGTGTTGCCCGTCGGCCGTTGGACAACCTATGGCGACCTCGGCAACCTGCTCGGCACCGCAGCCCACCGCGTCGGCACCCGGCTGCGGTCCCACCCAGCGCCCAATGCTCACCGCGTTCTCGACGCACACGGCATGATTTCCTATGGGCCCGGCGACATCCCTGAGAACCCGCGCCAACTACTCGAAAGCGAAGGAATCAGTTTCTCTGCGACCGGCAGAGCCGCCTCCGCCCAACGTCTTTCCTCCGACGAGCTCGGACAACTGCAGATAGCCGCGCAGAACCTTGCCTCAGATCTGGTGCATTGACGGCGAAATAGACGGATGCGGTCACGATTGTTCCTGTACGCCGGGTGCCAGATCATCGTCGATGAACCGCTCGAGCGCTTCCGCGGCTTCCTGGGTTAGTGGGTCTTCGGTTCCGCGCAGGATCAGTAGATCCTCGGACAGCTCGCTCAACGTGGTGCGCGCCTCCGCGCGATGACCCATGAGCGCGAGCAACCGCCCGAGCGCCAGCCTCAACTCGAGCGCCATTTCACTGCAGTCGCTCTGTGTGACGCGCACGTCGTCCAGCACCGCGCGCATTCCGGACAAGGCTTCGGTGAGTTCGCCGAGCTCGATGCGGCAGTCCGCGGCGAACTTGCGACATTGGATCGTCAGCTCGTCGGCGAACCCCTTCACCCGGGCAGAGGCCGCGGCAAGAGCGTCGAATTCCGCTCTTGCCTTTCGGAATTCGCCACCAAGGAAGCGAGCGAGCGCGATATCGAACCGTAGTTCCAGTACCCGCGGGCTATCGGTGCCGAAGGCGTGGCCCGCCGGCTCGAGGATGCTGCTGAGGACATCAGCTGCCTGCAGCGAGCGGCCCGCGGCGAGCAAGTCTCGGTACTCGGCCAGCTGATGTTCCAGCCGCTGCTCGAGCACCGCATCGCTGATCGGGGTGGTGGCGGGCAGCGCGCTCCGGAACCGGGTAGTGGGCGTCGACTGCTCCGGACGCAGAGGTCCGTTGGGGCGTCGGAAAATCGCGGTCGGGTCGGGCACGCCGGACAGATGCCCAGCGCTCGGTCCGGCAGTCGACCCCGGTGGGGGCAGTAACGGAAGCAGTCGCTCGTAGACATCTGCGGCGTCAGCTGGTCGCTGTTCGGGCTCCTTGGCCAGCAGGTCCAAGACCAGCCGGTCCAATTCGGCAGGTACCTCCGCACGCAGTTCGCTGGGCGGAACGGGCGCGGTGGCAACGTGGTCGTTCAGCACGATCGGTGCCGCGCCGTCGAACACCGGGTAGCCGCAAAGCATTTCGTAGAGGATGCAGCCCAGCGCATACAGGTCCGTGCGTGGTGTTGCCTTGGCGCCGATGGCCTGTTCCGGCGACATATATGCCACCGAACCGACAATCGCGCCCGTCATGGTCAGCTTCGGGGTGCCGGTCGTGAGCAGCGCGGCGATGCCGAAGTCGATGATCTTCACGGTGCCGCTGGGCGTTACGAGGATATTATCGGGTTTGAGATCGCGGTGGACAACCGGCAGCGCGTGCGCGTACGAGAGCGCGGTGGCGATTTGCGCGGTCACCGCGACTGCCCATTCGATCGGCAGCGGGGCGCCGGGGTCGAGATAGTGCCGCAACGTGTTGGCGCCTTCGACGAGTTCCATCACGAGGTACACCTCGCTCAGGTCCGCGTCGAGGACCGCGTCGTACACCTGTGGCACGCCATGGTGTCGGATCTGCGCGGTGATCCGCGCTTCACGACGAAACCGTTCGGCGAACTCGGCGGCATCGGTCTGCGAGTGGATCTGGGTGAATCGGATCATCTTCACCGCGATCTCTCGGTCGAGCACGGTGTCGTACCCGCGCCAGACCGACCCCATCCCACCGAACCCGATCTCTTCGATCAGGTCGTACCGCTTACCGATGCGCCGAGTCGGCACCGTCTACCCCCTGCCATCCGGCAGCACCCATGCACCGCCGCTCTACATCTCGGGCAGTCCATGCCGCCGCCCCAACAGCCGGAACGCCGCGGTGCGCGCCTGCCGATCCAGGTCCTTCTTGAATTCGTTGTCCCGGGCGAAGTACCGCTCGCCCAGGTCATTGAGAGTATCGAAGTGTTCGACCATCTTCTCGGCAAACACTTTGTCGAAGACGACTCCGAAGTCGTCGACATTCTTGTTCGCCAGCCGCGCCTGCTCCACCTGTGGTTCATCCATGGCGGCGTTGAACGGCACAGCGAGGTGCTCCTCGGAGAACTCGGTGCCGAACCGTTCGTTGAACCGCTCGACCAGCGCGGACAACAGCGACTTCTCGGGCTCCTTGGCCGGCCCGGTGCCGTCACCGAACCCCCGCAATTCCTGTGAGCCTTCAGGAGCGAGTCCGAGATCGTGTTCCCCGGTCTGCTCGAGCCGAAGGTGGCTCAAGTCGATCTCGCCGATGTCGATGCCGCCATCGGCGCGTCGCGGCAACCGATTCAGCAGATGACGCCCGTACAGGTGCAGCAGCTCGAGATCAGGGTCTTGATAGGGCACGATCTGTGCGAGGAACCCGTACTTGCGGACGTAGTCGTTGAGGTCGGCGCGGAATGATTCGGCGAGCGCGACATCGTCGTCCTCCTCGCTGTTGAGAAACACACTGAATCGGTCGACAGCCGGTGCCAGGTGCCGATACAGCTCGGCATGCAGTTTGGCCCACTTCGCGGCCGATCCGGCCGCCTTCTGCTCGGCGACGAGATAGGCCGCCGCGAAATCCTTCATCTCCTGCGTGATCAGGATCGGCGCAGCCAGTGCCCGGTCGCGTGCGACGTATAGCAGGTTCGGGTCGGTCGGCAGGGTGAACGCGTCCTCGTAGTAGGGCGCGAACGATTCCTTGATCTTCTCGGCCTCGTTGACGAAGTCGAGCACCACCAGGTCCTGCTGCGATTTGCCTTCGCGGGTCCGGTTGAGTCGCGACAGCGTCTGCACGGCAGCGATACCCGTGAGTGTCTTGTTCACATACATGGTGGTGAGCAGCGGCTCGTCGAACCCGGTCTGATACTTCTCGGCGACCACCAGGATCCGATATTCCTTCTGCCCCTTGCCGCCCACCTGGGTCGCTCGGTCATCGGCCCGCGTGTACCGGAACGCCTTGGGCAGTGCGGATTCGGCGAGCCCACCGTTCTCTGACGGCTCGGTGACTTCCTCGCCATCGACCTGCAGGCTGCCCGAGAAGGCCACCAGCACACTGACATCGGGGTACCAGCTGTCATACTCCCGATCCTTCAGGTACTCCTTGATCGCCCGCGCCATAGCGACCGCGCTCTGCCGAGAAGCGGTCACCACCATCGACTTCGCCCGGCCACCGAGCCGCCCACGGGTGTGCGCGACGAAGTGTTCGACGATCACCTGCGCGTGCTGTTCCACCGCGTACGGATGCATGAACGCGAACCGTGCGAGCAGGCTCGAGGCTTTGGCGTCGGGCACTTCGACATCGTCGGGATTCTGGTTCACCAGCCGGTAGTAGGCCTTGTAGGTGACGTAGTTGCGCAGCGGGTCGAGGATGAACCCTTCCTCGATCGCCTGCCGCATCGAATAGGTATGGAACGGACGGTATTCGGCGCCGTCGGCAGTACCGAAGTTCTCCAGTGTCTTCGCCTTCGGCGTCGCGGTGAACGCGAAGTAGGAGATGTTGGAGGCCTTCGCCCGCGCCTCGGCTTTACGCCGCAGACGTGCGTCGATGTTCACCTCGACGGCGCCCTGGTCCTCATCGTCCGCGTCGAGCCCCATGTCGCGCAGCGCGGTCCGTACCGCCGCCGCGGCGTCACCGGACTGCGATGAGTGCGCCTCATCGATGACGACGGCGTAGCGGCCTCCAGCCAGCTTGGTCTGCTCGCGCCGCAGATAGTCAAGCAGCGCCGGGAAGGTGTGCAGCGTGACGGTGATGATCTTGCCGCTCTGCGAGCTCAACGCCCGCGCCAGTTGCTCGGACTTCGCGCCCGCCTTGTCGTCGATCTTCACCACCAGGCCGGACACCTGCTCGAACCCGCCGACCGTGTCGCGAAGCTGAGAGTCCAGGTTGCGCCGGTCGGTGATGATGATGACCTTGTCGAAAACCGGTACACCTGGCTGCAATCCGGCCGCCCGCGCCTCCGCGTCGAGATTCTCCAGTCGCTCGGTGTGCAGGTCACTGAGCCGGTGCGCGAGCCAGCCGATGGTGTTCGATTTGCCGGAGCCGGCCGAGGCCATTACGAGGTAGTCGTGCCCGGACCCGTGGGTCGCGGCGTGCGCGGTGAGCTTCTTGACCACATCCCACTGGTGGAACCGCGGGAAGATCGTTGAGCGAGTCGCCTTTCCCGCCGGCCCCTTCTTCTCGGTGGTGTGCACGAACCGTTCCAGCAGGTCCAGCCAGTTGTCCGGCTGCCACACCTGCTCCCACAGGTACGAGGTCGCGTACTTGCCTTCCAGGGTGGCCGACGGATTCCCCTTGCCGCCAGCATTTCCCGGCCCCTCCGAACCGGTGTTGAACGGCAGGAACACCGTCTTCGCCGCACGCAGCTGAGTGGTGACGAACACCAGATCCGGGTCGACAGCGAAGTTGGCGATAACCCGATGCTTGAAGATCAGCTCAGTGGGGTCCCGGTCCTCCCGATACTGCCTCTTCGCCTCCTCGATGCCCTGCCCGGTCAGCGGATTCTTCAACTCCGCAGTCGCCACTGGAATCCCGTTGAGCAGCAACGCGAGATCCAGACGCGGCCGCGAAGCACCGGGCTTCGTGGCGTACGGCAGTTCGCGAACTACCGTGAGCCGATTGGCTTCATAAGCGTTCAGCACGTCCTCGGAGCCGACGAGGTTCGGCTTGAAGTAGGCAACCCGGATCAAAACCCCCCGATCCTTCACCCCTTCCCGAAGAACCTTGATCAGCCCCTTGGCAGCCAACTCCTGCCCCAGCCGCTTCGCGAACCCCCGCTGCGCCTCATCCTGATCCTCCCCGTAGGTAGCGACCAGCTCGTACCACTCCGTCTGCTGAGTCTGCGAGATGAAGGTCAGCAACTCCCCCATATCCAGCCCGAGCTCCGCGTTGTACTCATGCGGATTCCCCTCCCGCCAGCCGTTCTCCACCATCGCCGTGACGATGGCCTCCCCGAACACCTGCTCACTGTGCACAGACATTGTTCGCTATACCCCCTGGGTGAGATTCCGCCCGGAGGCGGTGGTGACGTCGAATTGGCCGGTTACTGCGGCGGTGATGAGCGCCTGTCGACGCTCAGCCAGGAGGCTGATCTGGGCCGCCCCTCGATTAACTAACCGCTCCATCTGCGACCAGGCATCTGCGTGATCCGCCACAATGCGGCGCTGCACTGGCATCGGCGGAATTGGAACCCGTGCGGACTTTACAACATCAAGGTTGATCATCGACCGCGTCGAGCCTCTCCCTTCGACAGCGGACGCACCGATCGGAGAGGAGAGGAGAGTAGCAATGAATTCCGGATCTCCTTGGGCATTCAGGCGCATCCTAAAGCATTTGCCCTTAACAATCGCTGCACCCAGATCCGGAGCCACACACGCGCGGCCCGCATGATTCTTGGCATCGCCGAGACCTGCAATGAGCACGTCACCGGATTGGACAGAGTACTGTCGGAACCGATCGAACACCGACATCGGCACTCGAGCCTGGTCAGCTGGTCGATATTCGGCGAACCCGATGTTACCCAGTCGGACTACGGCAGCACCCTCATCCGAGTAGTCCGAACTCGAGAACGCACTTCCGAATGGACCGTCCGTCAGACTTTCTACGACCCGCCGAATCTGAAGCATCGGCGAGCCTGATCGATCGACGAGCTCCTGAAATTGAGACCATCGACGATCCTTCAAGAGAACTATTTGCCGTTCACGTGCTTTCATCAGCCGGTCGATGCGGGAGGTTTCGGCATCGAGGAAGTCGGCGATGCGGCGCTGCTCCTCCAATGATGGCAACCAGGTACGGTACTCGCACATAAGGTCCCACGAGGTCCGTGGCATCTTGGTCCCGTATGCCGTCGCATTGGCCCAATCCAACCACGGGGCCGAGAGCGTCACGTATAGAAGGAATTGCGCGTCAATTTGAGCCGTAGGTCGCAGAACTAGAAGTTCGCCCGTACCTGTACCCTCCGCGGTCGGCGCATGAGACTTCGCCAGATAAGGTCGAAGCTTGCTAAAGAGGACGTCCCCAGCGCGATGGCGAATGCTGTCCTCAGCGGCCTTCATCGGGAGATTTTCAACCAACAGGCGACCTGTACCGACCGCCATATTCTCAAGGCCGATAAACGGGCGGGCAGAGCCATCAGACTTCTCGACAGGGTTACTCACCACTGATTTGATACGAACCGTAGCAGAAGTCACTTGGTCACCTCGCCCAACAACTCCTGAATCTCCGCCTCCAGCGCCTTAAGCTCGGCATCGATCTCAGCCAATCGACGCGGCGGCTTGTAGGTATAAAAGTGGCGCGTGAAGGGGATCTCGTATCCCACTTTGGTTTTCGCATGGTCGATCCACGCATCGGGAACGTGATGAAGGACCTCACGGATCAGGTATTCATCGACATCCTCGGTCAACGGAACGTTCTCGAAGTCGCGCAGGTCGGGGTCTGGTTCGGGGGCATCCTTCACCAATTGGACCTCACCCTCCGAATCCTGCGTGCCAACCGCTTCACGGAAGGCTTTGGCGAAAGGTGCCCCGCTGGGCCACGTTTCACCCGCCCCGACAATGGCGCCGCGCATGGCAGCCACAGCCTCGGCCTTCGTCGTCCAGGAAGCACCGACCAACGGGGTGAGGAGGACGCGGAACGCGTCGGAGTCCCCGTACTGCTTTCGGACCGGCGCCGAGGAGGCCAGCTTGTCCAACCCTTCGCTTGTGAGTGCGAACCGCAGCTTCAGCGGTCGCTCCACGGTGATGCGGTGGTATCCGAAGTCCTCATTGTTGAAGACCTTCACCTTGCCGTGCAGCGGGTGGGTCGGGTCCTTTGCGACCGTCAGCGCCTCGCCATACAGCCGCGTGATTTCCTGAATCTGTTCATCGCTGAGCTGCTTACGCTTGTCGCCCAACGACTTCCGCATCTTCACCCAGTAGTCCCGCGCATCCAGCAGCACCACCTTGCCCTGATGATCGAGCTTCTTGCGGTTGGTGAGGATCCAGAAGTAGGTGGAGATTCCGGTGTTGTAGAACAGCTGATCGGGCAGCGCGACAACAGCTTCCAGCCAGTCATTCTCGATGATCCACCGACGGATCTCGGACTCGCCGGACCCAGCAGCACCGGTGAAAAGCGGGGAACCGTTGAAGACGATAGCAATCCGGCTGCCGCCCTCGCCGGACGCGTTCACCGGCTTCATCTTCGAGATCATGTGTTGCAGGAACAACAGCGAGCCATCGTTGATACGAGGCAGCCCGGCGCCGTAGCGCCCGGCTTCACCGAGATTGGCCGCCTCCCATTCGACATCGTCCTTGACCTTCTTCCACTCCACGCCGAACGGCGGGTTGGCGAGCATGTAGTCGAACTTGGTCTTCGAGTGACCATCGTTGTCGTCGAGAGAGTTACCGAGCACGATGTTCTCGGAGTCCTCACCCTTGATCATCAGGTCGGACCGGCAGATCGCCCACGACTCCGGGTTCAGTTCCTGCCCATACAGATCCACCGTCGCCTGCGGGTTCAGGGCGGTGATGTGGGCTTCCGCGGAGCTGAGCATGCCGCCGGTGCCGCAGGCGGGGTCGAGTACGCGACGGACGACGCCGGGCACACCGAGTAGCTCGGCGTCCGGCGCGATCAGCAGGTTCACCATCAGTTCGATGACTTCGCGGGGGGTGAAATGTTCACCGGCGGTCTCGTTGGACTGCTCGGAGAAGCGCCGGATCAATTCCTCGAACACGTAACCCATCTGATGGTTCGACACCACTTCCGGGCGCAGGTCCAGGTCCGCGAACTTGCCGACCACCTGGTACAGCAGACCTGCCGCGTCGAGTTTGCGGATCTGCTGGGCGAACTCGTACTTCTCCAGCACCTCACGCGCGTTCTCGGAGAAGGCGCCGATGTAGGCGATCAGGTTCTTCGAGGCGTAGGTCGGGTCGGCGGCGATCTTCTTCAAGGTGAGATCGCTGGTGTTGTAGAACACCGCGCCGGCCGCCATGGTCAAGAACTTGTGGACGTCGAGGTCTTTCCCCGCCAGCGACTCGGCCTTGGCGAGGACCGTGTCCCGGGTCGGCGCCAGGACGCACTCCAGGCGTCGCAGCACCGTGAACGGCAGGATCACCTTGCCGTAATCGGACTGTTTGTAGTCGCCGCGTAGCAGGTCCGCGACCGACCACGCGTGGTTGGCCAGCTCGCTGTGCTTGCCGGTGTTCACTCACTGCCTCCTCGAGGATTACCGATGTCTTCGTTTGTCGCGCTGTACGTGGCCGGTTCGAGCGCACCGGCGACGAGACCGGTGGTCAGCACCTCGGCGACCTGATCTACTGCCTCGCCGGCCTGACTCAATGCAGCCCGAAGCTGGTGCACGCGGCGAAACGCTTCGCCGTAGCGCCGTTGCTGGGCCAACGGCAACAACGGTATTCGCGTTCTGTGCAGAGCGGAGTGAATCGCGGTCGTGCCAACGGAAGAACCCTCATCGATGCCGCCGATGAATCCGGCGACGAACCATGGGTCCAGGCGTTGTGGGTCCGTGCGCACGAGTTGCACATTCGGGCCGAGTGCGATCCCCGCCTCTTCGGAGCCTGCGATCCGGAAGGTATGGCCCCGGGGACCGCGCACGGTCGGCACCAGAACGTCACCGATCTCGACTTCGACCGCCACGCTTCCGGGTTCCACCTTGACCTTGCCGGATGCCGGGCTACCGGTGGCGATGTCGCGGCCGGTGATGGCCGGCCGGAGACCTTCGTCGCTGGATACGGTCGACCTCGGTGGTTGAGCACGCGAGATACGTACGGCTCCTCCCGATGCGAGGTCGGAAATGGTTGCAGTCCGCCACCCTGTACCCGAAATCTGCGCGACCTGACCGACAGCCTCGGACGCGTGAGCCAGCTCCGCGACGGAAGCGCGGAGTCGTGAGAGCGCCGAATCCGCTTCGCCGGCAACGATTCCGGGGTCGATCGCCAACTTCACCCGCGGTCCGGGCGTCAGATCGACATCCTCGTCGAGCAGGTCGACAACCCTGACAACGGTCGAAACGTTGGGCTCTTCAGCCTCCGCTGATCGACCCTCGACGAAAGCGGACCACACTCGATGCACCGTGTCGGCGATCGGCGGCCAATCGACAGCATCGCCGGCACCGCTCTGCGCGGCCTCACCTGCAGCCGGCGCGGTATCGACCAGCAGCACGCTGTCAGGCACGGCTGCGTTGGGGTCGGTCTTCTGCAGGATCCAGATCTGCAGATCAAGTCGCGTCCAAAGAAGCTGAGGGAGTCTCGGTGGCAGGTTGATGACGGCGCGAATCGCTCCCGCCCGCAGCAGCGAACTACGGATTCGCCTGCCAGATGCCCTCGACGTGACGGATGCGGGAACAAGGAGAACAGCTAGTCCACCAGGACGGAGGTGCGCGAGAGCGTGTTGGACCCAGGCAAGGTCCGAATCCATCCGTCCTGGCGTGCCATACCCCCACCGCGGGTCGTCGACATGCACCTGATCCGCGGCCCAGTCACGAAGGCTGAGCGGACTGCTCAGTACCGCGTCCACTTCCAGGCCAGGGAACGCATCGTTGTGCAAACTGTCGCCCGTGGCGATGTTCGCGTCTACCTTGGTTTCGGCCCGCACCACCAGGCGAGCCAGGGCTGCTTGGGTTTCCGAGATGTCCTGTCCATAAAGCTCGGTGGCACCGCGCTGCGCAGCCGCGACGAGCAGCGAACCACCACCACAAGCAGGGTCCAGCGCGCGTACCAGCCCAGCCCCGAGCGGCTGCAGCAGTTCCGCCATGAGTGTGGCGACCAGCTCTGGAGTCCGGTAGAGGCCGATGTTCTGCTCACCACCGTGCGCGTGATCGGCCAATGCCTGAAGTGCCGCACGCGGCCCATCGACCTCGGCAGCATGGGCCAATGTTTTCAGGACGCGAGAAACGGCATCGGTTGTCGCAGAGTCCGACGACACCCAGCCAGATCCGGACGGCTTCAGCCTGGCAAGCAGAACCTGTGCGTCGTCGCTGGACAACGACGAACGCAACAGTGTCTGCAACGACAGGATCGGCGCATCAGTGCCATCTTGGCCGCGGTCGGCCAACCATGCCTGCACCGCGTTCCAGTCGAACACGGGCCGGAACTCGGTGCCGCCCACTGGCTTCGGGAAGTCCTCATGACGCTTACGCCAGTTACTCACGGTCGCACGGGTCACGCCGACCAGCTTGGAGATTTCAGTGGCGGTCACGGGCGGAACCAGGTTCGACATGTCACCCCTCTCGTGTACATCACGATCCTGGCGCATGCGCCTGTGAAAATCAAGGCGTCTCAATCTTCTTGACAACATTCACAGCCAATATGATGATGTGTACATCAACCGATGGCGCTAGTCGCGCGGGCTCCATCTGGCTCCACCCGAATCACCTACACGAAAAGGGTCCACCGCCATGCCCGATCCGCTTCCGCACAGCACACGCCTCGCACCATGGATTGCCGAACAGATCGACGGATCAGACCTCCCCGACGAGGTGGGACTACTGATACTGGCGGCCTTCGAGGGCGATCCGGCGCTCGACGACTACCTCGGAGGGGGTACGCCGGCCTTGCTCGCCGTGGAGCCAGCTGCCGCTGGAACACCATCAGATGCTCGCGGCACATTCCTGACTTCGGTGCAGGTTGAGGGTTTTCGGGGGATCGGACCGGCCACCACCTTGAATCTGCGGCCCGAGCCGGGACTGACGATTGTGGCGGGGCGCAACGGATCTGGAAAGTCCAGCATCTCCGAGGCGCTGGAGCTCACGCTCACGGACAGCGCTTTTCGCTGGGCCGGCAAGAAATCGACGCAGTGGCGCGACCAGTGGCGCAACCTGCACCATCCCACCGCGCGCATTGCGGTGAGCTTGGTGGAGGAGGACAACGAGCCAGTCATGGTGACCCTCGATTGGCCCGACGAGGAGACCGACGTGGACCGGCACACCACCCGCACCCAACGACGCGGTGGCAAGCTGCAGATCGGTCGCGGCGACCTCGGGTGGGACGGACCGCTGCAGCGATTCCGCCCGATCCTCTCCTATGACGAACTCGGCGCGATGCTCAACGGGACCCCCAGCGATCTGCACGACGCGATCTCGCGAGTCCTGGGAGTCGAACAGCTGACCGACGCAATCAATCGAATCTCGGTGCGGCACAAGGAACACAAGGCACCCGGTGACGACCTCACGAAACGGCGTAAAGCGCTTGCTGATGCGGTCGCAGAGCTTGACGACGAGCGGGCCGCCGCACTGGCCCCGCTGCTGAAGAAGACGGCACCCGACCTCGTCCGGCTGCGCGCGTTGCTGCACGAGACCGAAGCGGGTGCCAGCGGACCGGTTCCGCAGCTGCGCGCGCTCGCAGACCTGACGGCCCCGGTCACACCAAACAGCGCCGTTGCTATTGCGAAGCGGTTGCGCGACAGCGATGCCCAATTGACCGAGCTCAATGACGTGGCCAGTGATCGCAAGCTATCCACCTTGCGGTTGCTCGAACAGGCTCTACAGGTACACGAACAGCACGGCGACATGGCGTGCCCGGTATGTCACGACGGCACACTGAACGCGACTTGGGCTCGCGAAAGCCATGCCGCGGTGAGCGCGGACCGTCAACGCCTGGCCGCCCTGAACGACGCCCGGAAACTGACGGAATTGGCACACGCTGAGGCTGTTCACGTGCTGCAATCGATGCCCGCCATCATCGACCGGTCCCCTGCCCAGGAGCTCGACGAGACGGTGGCCGCCGCCCGCAGTACGTGGCAACAGTGGGCCGCGATCACGCGCGGCCCTGTCGCACCGACGATGACACAGCTCGCCGACCATCTGGAAACCAACGCCGCTGCACTCATCGACGCGGTCGACGCGGTCAACAAGGCCGCGGCGGCATGTCTCGCGGAGCGCGAGGACCGATGGCAACCGGTGAACGCCGAACTCCAATCCTGGTGCGCGGCTTGGGAGGAATGGCTGGCGGTAAAACCCGTCGTCGATCAGCTCAACGACGCCAAGAAGTGGCTGCAGGACAACGATCGCCGACTGCGCAACGAACGCCTCGCACCGATACGCGTCGGCGTCCAGCACGCGTGGGCGACGCTGCGGCAGGAAAGCAACGTCGAGATCGGTGACCTCTGTCTGGAAGGGTCCGCGACCCGGCGCAAGCTGCGCATCGACTCGCTTGTCGACGGTGTCGCAGCGGATGGACTCACCGTACTGAGCCAGGGTGAGCTCCACGCACTGGCACTCGCCCTGTTCCTGCCTCGCGCCACCATGGCCGAATCACCGTTCCGATTCCTGATTCTCGACGACCCCGTGCAAGCCATGGATCCGGCCAAGGTGGACGGACTCGTGACGTTGCTCAGCGAACTCGCCCAGACCCGGCAAGTCGTAGTCCTCTCCCACGACGACCGCCTGCCCGCCGCGGTGCGGCGGGGAAACTTCGCGGCCACCATCGTGGAAGTCAACCGCGGCAAGGACTCTCAGGTGTCGATCAACACGCTCACCGATCCCGCTCGACGGTATATCGAAGACGCTTTCGGCCTGGTGCTCGAATACGAGAATGGCAAGCTCCCTGATGAGGCGATGCGCCGGACGCTGCCCGGTATGCTGCGGTTCGCGGTCGAAACAGTGGCCCGCCATACCTATTTCACGCGCAACATCAGGGCCGGACGGTCGCTCGAAACACTCGAGAACGAGTGGGGAGCAGCGGCTACCACACGAGCCAAGGTAATCCTCGGAGTGTTCGGCGAACCACAGGAACACCATGTGCTCGAACAGTGGGCACGAGCGCCGTATCAGAAGTCCGCGCTATACATCACAGGGCCCAGGATGCACGACGGGCTCACCCCGACCTCCGATCCACGCCAGGCGGCAAAGGACGTTCAGCGCCTGGTTGACGACATCGAAAAGGCGGGAAAGTGACCAGCCTGCTGACTTTGGCTGCTGCGCAGAGCTCCCGACAATCCCCGCACAGCAACAGGATCGCGGCCTGGCTGACCCGGACCGCACTCGAGCAGATCATTGACGAACTCCTGCGCGCGAAGGGGATCAACCCGGGGAGGGCCAGCAGCCGGACCCGCCTGGCCTGCCTCGAAATCGCCTACCGCGATGAGAGTGACGTCCCGTCCCGATCTCAGTACGCGTGGACGCGGTTGTCCGAGGCGTGCCACCAGCACGCGTACCAGCTGTCACCGACATACCAGGAAGTGCAGCACCTACTCGAGATCGTCCGCAGTCTGCAGACCAGCCGACCGCAAGTCCCGTCCGCCGAAGGAAAGGCCGCCCCTCGTTGATGGGTTCCGAGCATGTGCCGAGCATCGACAACCCGCTGATGAGACGGCAGAACCGTCGGTCAGCATGTCTAGAGTGCTCGCGGGCCGGCGAACGAGACACGTTTACCGCGCGACGAACCCGGGTCGCCACGGGTTCGATGCGGAGACCCGACACCGTGCCGCTCGCATCCGGTAACGACGTTGCCCTCCTTTACGATTCGGCGTGGACGTCACATGTCCGCAGCACAAACCCAGGGGGAACTATGCCCAGAGAAGGCCTCTGTGAGTTCAGCATGTTTCTTTGGTCGCTCGAGGAATTCCCGTCGGCAAACGCAGTCGCGACGCTACATGCCCTTGCGTCGGAACCGAACAGGGAACGGTCATCGTCAGTGGTCGGAACGCATCGCTCGGCTACGAGCGGAGGGCGCCACAGTTGAAGCACGCAATAGACTGGCACTTCGGATCGCTGGTTGATGCGGAAGTTGCAGAGAAGAGCCATCCGGGGTTCGAGTGCCCGAACTGCTGGAAAGAAGTCACACTCGCGCGCGGCAAAATCAATGCGGCCTACTTCCGTCACACAGACGAATCACCAAGCTGCCCCGACTACCACCCGGGCATCAGCTCTTCTCAGTGGACTAGTCAGCATGACTCGCGGTTCGCTCTCCGACTTGCCCACGCTGACGACAAATGGACCCTCTATATCAAATTGCCGGAACTCCGGACCACCGAGATAGCGCAAGTTACTCCCCAGCTGCTAAAAGGCCTAGCTGTTGCGTTACAGCACGAGAACGGCGGCGATCCAACGATCGTGAACGGCCTCGAGCTCTGGCCAGGATCTGGCAGATCGACTGTTACCTTCAACCCTGCCAACCAGATTCTCCGTGCCTATCCTCGAGGGGACTGGCCGGGGGATCCTATGCGCTGGAACCACGCCGTCCAAAACATCCCAGCGATGGGCGCCGTGTTCTGCCAAGAAATGGGCGGCGACTACATCCTGTGCACCGCAAGCCGGCCTGTCTACCTCGGTAGATCAGTGGTGTTCCTTGCTCAGCAGCCGGTGTCGCCGCCGAAGTGGATCATGACCCGTGAACTCGAGAGCCACGACGGATTCACCGCCTGGCACTTTGTAGCCCCTCGGGATGCCGATTCTCGCTACTCGCAGTGGCTGACAAGCCTTGGCACCACGCTCGCTGAAATTTGCGATCCATCGACATTCCTGACGCCACCGATTGACTACCGGAACGATGAGACGCACGTCATTCGAGCCGATGATTGCGCGATCATTGCGCCGTCATCCTCAGCTGTTGCGATCGTTGCCGAGTCAAGCCAGGAGTTTCATCTACTGAAGCTGAGCGAACCAGGCGATTTCGTGAGATTGTCCGGAAGCTTCCGCGATGCTCGCCTGCGTACCCGTTCAGGCGACCAAATGCATGTCACTAATCTCGCACAGTCGCGGCAGCCGTTCGGTCACTCACGACTCTGGTGCATCACGATTGGGGGCCGAGACCACTGGCCCTACTCGGCTGACAACATCGACGAGATCAGGGCCCCGGAGCTTCAGGTCGATACTGAAATCTCTCTCCGTTTCGTTGCATCGGTGCAGTACCCGAGTAAGCCCGTCAAACGGCTGTCGCACGTGAATTCGGAAGAACTGAGAAAATGGCTTAAACTCGTTGACTCGACCGCGTGTTCGCTCGAAGTGGACGCGGGCAGCTTCGGCATAATACGGATCAGTAGCGTTAAGCAACCGCACCAACCTGTTGAGACGGATGACGGTTCCGGCGCGAGCCACAGGTTGCCTCGAAATACGGCAACCTCAGGAACTCGCCGCAGTCAACGATCGGCACTCGATGCGTTGAAGCGACCGCAATGGAGTTCTGCCTTTATGGCTCTTCGCGCCGATGACGAATTGTCGAGGCCTTATTGGATGTCAGACGGTCGGCGGGATACGACTGGGGATTGGAGAATCGAACGATGACTCTGGAAACGGGAGCACTCGTGCTTGGCAAGATCCTCAAGACTCGGAATAGCAAGCGAATAGAACCGTTATTTATTCTTGTCGACAATAAGTGGGATCCAGTCGACGTCGACGCATTCAAGTCAAGTTCGCCACTGAAGGCGCCGGGTGATTTGCAAGCAGAAAACCTGGCCCCTGTAATTGCAGAACTTGTCGAAGAATTGAAGCTGCCCGGTAAGGATCAGAAGCGATTTAGCCTTACGTCAGTTCGGCCAGCCGATGTGGTGATCGATCGGCGCGCCGCAGGACCGGCGCACCGCATTGCCGAAGAGATCGGCGAGCTACGTGTCCCTCGTTGGGCAAATAGCAATACGAAAATTCACGCCCTGTGCGAAGGTGAAGTTCTCCTCGGCCCGCTCCGACTGGGCAAGCGAAAGACCGTCGCACCATCCCCGGAAAAGCTCGAGATGCGCAGCTCGGCCGGCATGGTTGTTACCGACTTCGACGGGTACATGGTTGGTGACCGGATCGACCGCCTGCCAGTCGTCGATTACGTCGACTGTCGCCCGCTCGACGAGGTTGTGGACGTCGTCGCCGAACTGGCGGTGTCAACACTCACCAGCCTCGATTTTGCTGAAGTGAACATTCAATCAACGAAGGAGACGCTAGCGAAGGTCCGCGACTGGATAAGCGATCGGTCCAGTACGAATGGCGATTCTCTTGATAGTCAGCGCGTTCAGCGAGCGTTGCAGGCGTGCGAGGACGCTGATACCGCCCGCCGCCTGGCGTCGCGGATCGCGAACACCCTGAGTGGACTGCCGACGGTTGTGGCGCTGATGGACCAGGCGATCGAAGAAGCAAGAGCCAATGCCGAGAGGGCCGAGCTCAATCAGATCGCCGACAGGGTCGCGGGGGGAACCAAACAGCTGGCCGACCTCGACAAGGATTTGCACGCTGCGCAATCAGAACTCCAGCAGCTGAACGACCTAATCGCCCACGCAGGGCGCGAGGTCATCAGCGCGCAAGAAATCGTGAACGCCCGCAACGAGGAATTACGACGCGATGTCGCGATTGCTGTCGAGGAGCTAGTCACCGGCACGCGGGAGCGTCTCGCATCATCGATTATCGCGCAGGCGCTGACCAGGTCCGGTGCGCAGGCGGCCAGCCCTCCATCGCAGACTTCCATCAACCTGAGGCCGATTGCCAAATCACCTCTAGCGGAAAGGAGTGCCGTCAGGAAACAATTGATGACAGCCGCGAAGGCGACGGGCATGAAGGCTACTGAAGCCCGGCGCCTCTTCGCGGCCATCAGCGCGGGACTCCTGCCGATTACGTTGGGCAACGGCGGTCCGGCCGCGCTGTCGGCGATCGCTGCCCTTATGTGCAGCGGCCGCGTCCTTCGAATTCCGGTCGCGCACGACTTCCTGCACCCGGCGGACCTGCAAGGGCTACACTCAGCTAAGCCCGGCGCATTCCGAATCCACCATGGAATTCTCGAGGCCGCAAACTCCGAAGCTGCGGCAGGTGAGGTCATGGTCGTACTCGAAGGCATAAACCAAGCCCCCACAGAGTCCTATCTCGTCCCGTGGCTGCAAAGTCGCTGGGAAGACACAGCGTTTACCTCCTTGGACCCGCACCCGAATCTGAAAGTCGCCGGCACAATCGCGACTGGGGTGACCTCGGCACGCATCAGCCCGGACCTATGGGGGTACGCGATAGCGGTTGATTTACCACGGCTCCTCACGTGGCCAGTTGCAAATGAGTTCTCATATATCAGGCTCGCAGAATCGACGGAGCCTACGAACGACGAAGTTGTCAGTTACCTGCTGACGGATATCAAACCCCTCTGGCCGATTTCGGATGATATCGAAAAGGCCGCAGAACGATTCGCAGCCGCGCTAAGCCCCCTCCAGACTGAAGAAGAGATTAGCTGTTCCGTGGCTGAATGCATTCTTCTTCCAGTCGCGGCTACGTCTCTCACTGAGGGCGAATACGAGGTATTTGTGGCCGGACTGGCGAGGAATCTTTCCCTAGTAGACGAAACGGCCTCGAGATACCATAATCTGGCCAAGCGACTGCGCATGCGCCTGGGATGAATCACCTCCATATGAGACTCGAAACAATTGATCGCGCGACTGCCAAACGGGAGTTGGAGAGAAGTCTGGCACTGAAACCAGAACTCGAAATCGACGAGCGCCGCTACGAAATGCTCCGCGCCGTGGCGTGGGCATCGACGCACGCTCAAACACCTGTTTACGTCCGGGTTCTTCTCGATCGTGTAGTATCCGTGGACAAATTGCTCAATCTTGGTGATGCCGGGATTTCTGAAACCGATCGCCGCCAGATACTCCGGGAGCAACTCGAGGATCTGGCTTCCATTGGTGATCTCGCCGAGCTCGGGAATGGTTACTGGGTAAGCGTCGAGGGTGTAATCGTCGAACTAGGAAACGATCAACCATGCCTATTCGTCAGCGGGGTTCCATTGCGAATATTGGACCAGGAAATAAGGGATGCAATAACGTATTCGGGCGCCACGCGCCACCTCGCAACGGGCTCCGTCCCCGACAAACTAGAGCTACCGAAAGTAGGACTTCAGCTCTGGGCCCGTCGCCAGTCAACCGATCTCGAGACGTGGACAAGACAATTCGGCAAGTCGATCCGTATTGTCGCCAGTGCGCCGACGGATTCGCTGGAGTTCTATCTCCCCGAGACCGCACGAAGTGGATGCCTCCAACACGATCGCTGGCAGCGAACGGCCAGGAATCTGACTGGCACATACCTTTACCGGCAGACGGTGCTCAACCACTGGCGACTCCATGGTCTCGCTGACGTCACAGCGGGGACCGTCGAGGGTACATGCGAGATCGATCGCCAGGATGCGCATCGATTGATGTTTGGCTACGACATGCTGGCGGGCAATCCCACGACGGCCATTTGGAACGAATCCGCAAGCAGCAGTGCGGAACTCATACTTCACAACCCGGTCCCTGCGCCGGAGATGCGCTTCTTGACTGCACTCGCGAAACGGCTGCCCGCCAAGAAGTTCGAGCACAGATTCATTGCGGCGACGTACCGAGAGCAAGTACGACAGACCGTTGAGGACTTAGGCATCCAATTGGTGAGGAGGTAGCAATGGCTGAAGGAGATATCGGCGCGACTCAGGTTGTGCGTCAGATTCGAGAGAGCTTCCTGCGTTCAATCGAAGCCAGTTCCCCCATCGACGACGCCGACCTGGCCGAACGCCGACGAAGGCTACTCGAATGCCCAGGCGTTGTCGCCCAAACGCCACACATCGAGATCACTCCGTCGTACATGTACGGACCGCACTTCAATGAACTCAACGTTCCTGGCGCCGTCCGCAAAGTACTGGCCGAACTGCACGAGTTCACTCCGAGTGTCGGCATCCATCCGCCATATCTGCACCAAACCCAGGCACTCGAAGGCTTCTTCGATCTCGACAAGCCCTCCGATCTCATCGTCGCGACAGGTACTGGTTCGGGAAAGACCGAAACCTTCCTCTACTCGATCCTCGGGATGCTCGCGTGCGAGGCTGAACAACCGAGCTTCACACAACCCGGAGTGCGGGCACTACTGCTCTATCCACTCAATGCGCTCGTCAGCGACCAAACATCTCGCCTACGCAGACTATTTGGCGACGAACGGGTGGCTCAGTACTTTCGAGACCGAGGCGGCCGACATCCGTACTTCGGTATGTATACGGGACGGACTCCATACCCAAACACACGTACCACAGAACGCGACAAGCGTCGGCTCGCAGATCTGATCCGGTATTACACAGAGCTCGAGAGTCGAGAAGACAAACTCGTCAAGGAGCTGAAAGACCGCGGTCGCTGGCCGGCCAAGGATCTGGCCCGCTTCGCGAAACGTGGGGCAGATCAGTACACGACAGGCCCCTACGACCGAGAGCTGCTCACCCGCCACGAGATGCAGCTCACCGCGCCAGATATTCTCGTCACGAACTATTCGATGTTGGAGTACATGCTGCTCCGCCCGATCGAGCGTCCGATTTTCGACCAGACCCGGACGTGGCTGAAGTCCGATGAACGGAATCAGCTCCTTCTCGTTCTCGACGAAGCTCACATGTACCGAGGCGCGACCGGCGCCGAGGTAGGACTCTTGATTCGACGCCTCGGCGCTCGTCTCGGCATCACTCGCGACCGGATTCGGTGCATACTCACAAGCGCGAGCCTACAGGTCAATGATGGTGACACCGGTGCGATCGAATTCGCACGTGCACTAACGGCTGAGAGTACGACGAGGAAGTACGCAGTGGTGCGCGGGACCGTCGAGAAGGTGGCCGGAAGCGCGAAGGCCACTCCACGTGAGGCGGCGATGCTGGCGACAGTTGACGGTACTGCACTGTCGCTTGCTGAGTCAGTTGACGAAGTACAGGCGGCCCTCGGTGAGTTCAGTGCCCTGGTGAATCTCGACGAGAACGCAACTCTCCAGAGTGCACGGCAGGCCGTTGGCGAGGCCCTCGGCAAGTTCGGTCCTGCGAACATGGTCATCGAGGAGTGCTCTGGCCATGCGATCGAGCTTCGGGAGCTCGCCACCAAAATCTTCGAGAGCGCCGAAGTCGAGGCCCAGAACAAGGCTATCGACGGTCTGCTGGTGCTCGGGGCGTTTGCCCGTCGCCCGCAGCCGGGCCGCGGACAGCAGCCCATTCTTCCTTCGCGAATCCATATGATGTACCGAGCCGCGCCCGCACTGTTCGGTTGTATAAATTCTGACTGCACAGCCGTTGCCGGAACCCGTATCGACCAGCTTCTTGGACAGATATATGAAAGCCCGCGAGTCCAATGCGATTGCGGTAGCCGTGTTTATGAGATCCTCTCGCACAAGCAATGCGGTGCAATCTATGTCCGCGGCTACACCTCAACCGAAGAGCCAACGTTCCTATGGCACGAACCAGGTGGACGAATCGGCGCAGGAAAACCGCTCAAGGAAGTGAAGCTGTACCTTGGAGACCCGCATCCGGGGATCCTGAAACGTGTGATTCCAGTTGGTCTGGATGTAAGGACGGGCCGACTTGTGGAGCCAGGCGCGTCGGGCGCACGTGTGCTATTCCGGGCCAACCCGACCAAAAAGGGTGCTGCCGAACAATTTTCTCGGTGTGTGCGGTGCCTCGAGTCGGCAGAGCGCGCCAACTACTCGACGTTGTCCAGCCTTGCCACGACAGGCGAGTCAGCGTTCGCAAACCTCATCCGGCAACAGTTCACAGCGCAACCCGCTGTCCTTCCGCGCAGTCCGCACAATCCAAATGGCGGACGAAAGGTACTGGTGTTTTCCGACGGTCGTCAGAAGGCGGCCCGCCTCGCTAGGGACCTGCCATGGGACGTCGAAGATTCTACGATGCGCGAAGCTCTCGTTCTGGCCATCCGCGAACTGACTGTCACATGCACCAAGCCGCCAACATTGAACAGGCTCTACTCCGGTTTCGTTGCCATCTGCTACCAGCACAGCCTCTCCTTCTTCGATGGCGACGACCAAATCCGGCTGAAGAACGACACGACCGAGTACGCCGAGACCTATGAAGGAGACCTCGCGACGGCATTCGAGTTCGACTGGCAACCAAACGCCCCACTCAAGTTCCGTGGCGCGGTGTTCCGCCAGCTGTGCCACCCCACGAAATCTCTCACGATGGCTCATGCCGTTCGGCTATCACCGCCACCGAATGCAAGGCGTCTACTGCTGAAGAAATTACGCGACGGAGGGATCCAGTTACCAGAGGCGTCGATAGATGAGATAGTTTCTGCATGGACATTGCAGATGCTCGAGCATGGCGGTCTCGACCCACGTCTGCCGAACGCAATTCGCCGCCAAACACTTCCTTACTACCAGGAACTCCGGAGGGCCGACGCATTCAAGTTGTTCTTCGCTGAGATCGGTGAACGACTTGGGCGGCCGATCGACGAACTGCGTGAGCAACTTTTTGCCGTATTTACTCAACCGACCGAAACAGACAGTGCATCAGCAGATGTGCTGGATCCTAGCCGATTCCAAATTGACCTCGCACTCAACAAAACCTGGATCCGCTGTTCAGACTGTGGACATATCGCCCCGATGGGGCTCCTCGGTAAGTGCCTCAACTACGACTGCAAATCGGTCAATTTGGAGAAATGCGGTCACGACCATCCCTCCGCATGGACGCCCGAGAATCACTTGCGGGCTCCCCTTCTTGAAGTACTCAACGGACGAACACCGATGCACATCAACGCGGAGGAGCACACGGCCCAACTCTCACAACGTGACGACACTGCAGCGTTCGCGACCACAGAAAGATTCGAACTCCGATTCCAGAATGTAGAGCTGGGTGATGGCGCACCAGCTGTGGATGTCCTGAGCTGTACCACGACAATGGAAGTCGGTATCGACATCGGTGGGCTCACCGCTGTCGCATTACGCACAATGCCACCGATGCGTGAGAACTACCAACAGCGCGCAGGTCGCGCGGGCCGACGAGGAAGCGCCGTATCGACCGTTCTCACCTACTCCGACGGGGCACCCCACGACAGCTATTACTTCCAGAATCCGCACGCAATGATCAGCGGGCCCGTCTCAGCGCTTCGAATCAAAGATGACAACCAGAAACTGGCGCGACGGCACGTCCACTCCTACATCCTGCAAACGTTCTTCCACGAAACCATTCACCCAAACCACCCGAGGGTTGAGTCCGGCGAGGTCATGTCATCTCTGGGTTCAGCGCTCGACTTCTTCAAAAACGAGGATGACGAATTATCGTTTCAAGCTTTCAAAGAGTGGACTGAACGTAACTTTGGCTCAATAGATTCGCCGGCGGTCCTACGCATAACTGCCTGGCTCCCAGGCAATCTGCTTGGCCCCGATCGGCGAGCCGGACTTGCCAACTATGTCGCAGAGACCGCACGCGAATTTCTGAAATCGTTGGAGGAAGTCGGCAGTTCAGAGGTCATCGTTCCGCAGGACGGAGGCACCCGAATCAATCTTCTTGATGTGCTATTCGACGCCGGCCTGCTACCTAAGTATGCATTCCCGACTGATGTGTGCTCGTTCTACATCGAGAGCCGAGACGAAAAGAACCGGATCATCACCGAGGAGCGTCCACAACTGGCCAAGATCCAAGCCCTGAGCGAATATGCTCCCGGACGTACGATCGTCGTCAACAAGCGGACCTATCGCAGTGGCGGACTCTACTTCCCTCCAAGAGATAGAACGCACCGCTGGCGACCCGCAGCGCCCTATTTTGCGGCTCCGCTTGAGCAGTACATTGGATGCACCCGATGCCCATATGTTCGACTCGACGACACTCGTCTCAGTACTAATCAGGCCGGAAAGTGCCCGGTTTGTGGCGCAGATCTTATTCCAAGGGACCTATTGTCACCCAGCGGTTTCTATCCAGAGGGTGCATCGCCGGTCGACGAAAGTTATGAGACTCAAATCTATACCAATGCTGGTAACGCCCAGATGCCCGAGTTCGTGGACCGCTCGAAACTGCAGTGGCGCGTTGACTTCGGGAAAAATCTTCGCACTTGCTTCCAGCATGATGTCGAACTGATCGTCGTCAATCGCGGCGACGACGATGAAGGCTTCGGCATATGTGAGGTTTGCGGTGCGGCATGGCCGAACGCGACTATTCCGTCAGACGGGAAACATAGTGTTCCATTCTTGATTTCGACAAATCAAGCTTTGCGTTCGACGTGTAACGGTCGTATCCGAAAGCAGATATTCCTTTCTCACCGATTTAGGACCGACTCACTGCTCTTGCAGATCATCGCAAAGCGGCCCATAGCCCTTGGGCCGACGCAGCCGTGGGTGAACGACGCACTGCTTACGCTCGCAGAGGCCTTTGCCCTGGGCGCAACTATCCATCTCGACATCGACCCCAATGAAATCAGCGCCGGTTACTCACATCGAATTTCTCCCGACCCGGGAATGCGCGTTTCCGAGATATTTCTATATGACACCGCGTCGGGTGGCGCCGGATACTCCGCCGATGCCGGCCGCGAAATCGACTCTGTTATCCGGCAGGTGCGATCTATACTCGCCGACTGTCCCGCCGGATGCGTCCGTTCTTGCACTCGGTGCCTTCGCCACTACCGGAATAGATTCATGCACGGCCGCCTCGACCGGCATCTCGCGCTGAGCCTCTTCGACTATTCGATCGGCGGAGCGATCCCGGCCCTTCCTGAAATAGAACGGCAAGAGAAGCTACTCGACCCCCTGAAGCGGTACTTCCAGCTAGAAGGGTGGTCCGTTGATTCCAATGGACCTGCATCCCGGCCACTTTCGGTTTCTGATGGCAACTCGAATGTGGTCGTGGGCGCGTACCCCGCACTGCTCGACGAGGGCTATGCATTAGAGTCACTCCGCCTGTCGACTAACCTCGGCGAACGCGCTGTCGCGATTCCGGACTTTGCCCTTGTGCGTGATCTGCCTGCCGTACATCGCCATGTGATCAGCGGCGCGCCACTTGCCTAATATAGAAGACTCTTTGAACGACCATCGGCGAGACCTGACCGCTCGGCGTGCGTGTGCGGGGCAATTGGACGGGCCGTTGGCCAGCGGGCGGAATGTTCGGTAGCGAATTCTTGGTGTTTTTGGTGCGAGTCCCGTAGACCGTCTGCAACGAAGATGGCCCCTGACTGGAATGCCAGGTCAGGGGCCATCTTGTGGTGCGCCATCAGGGACTTGAACCCCGAACCCGCTGATCGAGAGTTCCTGTCAATGCACGGGCAGTTCCCGAATTCCAGCGTGAGGCGTCGGTTCTGGGATCAAGTAGATGCAGGCAGAGTCGGTGCGCAACCTGTGTGGTTGCGCAGGAAGTCGCATGTAGTGACCTCGAAGATTTGGGGAGTTCTTGGAACGCTGGGTGCTGTTGCTCTCGACTGCGCTCGGTCGGCTCATCACCTCGTCTGGACCGTTTTCAACTGGTCGCGCTACCGAGAGGCGCTGGACGAGCTGGCGTTCGCGCTCGTCGCCTACCGCCGGCGCGAGCCGAGTCGGCGGGGCGGGCGCAGGTCGAGCAACAACGGACTGTCCGCGGAGTGCTTATGCAGGCGCAAGATCCGAGTGTCCCGAACCACCTTCGAAGCCGGGCCGATCTACTGCGGTAGCTGCGGTGGGGAGTTCGCGGTCGAGAGCGAACCTGAGAGCCGGGCCTCAGTTCAGATTGAGTTCACAGACCTCAGTTCATGTTGAGTTCACGACAACAGAAAGACCCGGCGGAAACCGGGCCTGATCTGGTCGAACTCTGGTGCGCGATACTAGGATTGAACCAGTATCGCGTTCTAGGGACCGTGCCGTGGGGCGGGGCAGCACCGCGCGCGATGAGACGGCATCGGTGCTGTCCGATGCGGAGTCAGTGAACTACCCAAACACAGATGATCCCTGCTATGTAAACCTCCTGGACACGTTAACGATATCCACCGGTGTTGTGACCTTGTTTAGAGTGTCCCCCACTCGGGTGAAAATAGCACCATCAAAGTATGACGTGTCCTTCTGCTTTGGTATCGTTATGACGATCAAACCTAGACCATGATAATTGTTCCAAGTCATATTAGACAGTACGTCCGACTTCAATGGGTCGCTCAATGCTGAACTCGCAATGCCATCCCTCCAAAGGGAGAAATAGTCCTCATTGGATATCACTAGTTGTTTAGCCTCTCGACTGAGGCCAACCACATACTTCTTTCCCACAAGCTTCGGGCTGATGCCGTCGAGTTTTTCAATCCTGTCAACGTCTGGCTTCTTGTCCGCAACCCCTATCATTACGACACCATCTTGGTTGGGTCCGTTGTTTGCAATCGCGCATATATTCATACAAACCTTTTCAATAATGGATGGATCCTTCTTTCGGCCGATTTCGGAAAGTGTCAAAAGACCTTGCTTAAGTTCGTATCCGGAAGATTCTATCTGCGAGCGTTGGATGAGTTCGTCTATCTGAATGTAGGAGTGGTTCGTGTACACCGCGCCGAGGTCGTCGGCTACTGTGTGTGGCTTTATCAGGCCTGATATAATCTGAATATTGCGTTCCCGCTTAGCGACCGTAGTCGCCCCTCGGCCAGTATCGATGTGCTTATTCAGGTTATTGAGTGCTTCCTTTGCTGCCGTATAATTTGATATCTTACGTTTCTCTTTTATCAGGATTCCGTGAAGGGTAATGATGACAGCTGCAAATATGGCTGAAAAACTGTTATTGCTGGGTGTTTCAAACAAGAGCGCTTTCAGTTTTGTAGGCTTACCGGCTTCGCAGCACTTTTCAAGCTCATGGACGCAATACTGAAGTTCTTCAACAAACTTTTCTTCGCCATAGTACGCCAGTGCTTCCTGTAGGCGAACGTTCTCGCTGCTGTGCTCGCGATAGACATCATCGAGAGCCTCCTTCGAGCGGTTAATTAGCTGTCCGCCGACGATGCAAGCTGCGATGTCGGCGATACATTGTTCATCTTCACTATCCCTCAAGTCCGTGGATCGAAGAATTCCTTCCCTGACCCAAAATGTCTGATCGGATTGGATCGCATATCCGTGATTTGTTTTCGGAAGGTCAATACTGATGGAGGGCATGGAACCGAGATCAATAAGGTCGGCGGAGGAATCCCCACGGAATGAGCAGGAGATCCTTCTGACCATGTTTGCGAACTTGTCCTGTACGCCCGACTGGCGTCGGTCCTGCTCACTCAGTCGGCGGCCATAAGTGTTGATTCGACGAAATACCTCATTAATTTCAATTTCTGAAGCATCTCGCATGATTGATATTGGGAAGTTGTAGCCGATGATAGCGACTACTTCGGCTCGGGAGATCTTCTCCCCGTCTGAGGTATCGGGAAATTGAATCTCTTCGGATCGCAACTTGGCGGCCGGGAATTCATCTATATTGAAATACTTGTTGTCTGTGGTTGAGTAGGCATTTTCGAGAAAAGAGAAGATAGAAAACAGGCGTTGCAGTCCATCGATAATCTCATATCGGTTCTCGGAAATTTCCGCAACCAAGACAGAAGGGATTGGATAATTACTTCTGACGGATTCGATGAGTTCGCGTTTTTCTTCCAACGTCCAGACTAGTTTTCGCTGGTACCGCCGATTCACCTGGAGGCGTTTGTTTACATACCATTCGTACAAAACCTGTACGGATTTAGGTTGCGCATCTATCTCGGCCATGCCAATACTCTAGGGGGCCGCTCGGTACCACGGCGAAGCTATGCCGATCGGAGCTTCCAAGTATTTCCGGACCACCCCGATGGGCGGCGAACGGTGGACAAGCTCCGTTCCAGGGGAAGCGCAGGTAGCTGACATCGGGAGACATGACAGCTGCTGATCATGCGCCGGCTCAGCAGGGTACCCATATCTCGCCTGATGCCGGACCACTCGTGACTGTCGCCTGAGGACGGCGCGGTCATGGTTGTTGGCACACCCGCAGACAGGGCGGTTTGAACGTGGGGCAGCTAACAGACAAGCGTGGGGCAGATCTGGGGCAGACATCTGTCCAGAGGTGCGATGCAGCGTCCCATTGAGTCCTCAGGTCTAGCGACTCCGAGTCCGATGACCTGCGCCAATTTTTGTATTGAACTCGCAGGCAGACTCTGTGTTGGTTTCGTCCACCACTGAACTGGTTTTACACGCCAGCAGTCGAGAGTCAGGGCCGGTCTTGGGTGGGCTGAGTTGCAGACGGTCCTAAGGTGAAGCGCCCTCCCTTGGTCATCAGGGCGGCCTCGGCCGCGCGGGCTGATTCGCCAGCGGTCGCCGCGGTCTGGGGATGATCAGGCCGCGGGATTCGAGTTGGGTGAGGGCGTTTTAGGTTCGCCAGCTGGTCAGGGTTGAGGTCTGTTGGAGCTGCGGTCAGCGTGTTGTCGGGGTGGAGTGCGGCCAGGACGGCCACCGCGGCAGGGGTTCATTGTTCGATCACCTTCGGCTTCCGGGATCGGTGTCTTCCTGTGGGGTGGTCGCTTCGATTGGGGACATTGAGATGTCCGCCTCCGATGAGTGGAAGTCGAAGGGAGCTGGGGTTTCCCGAGTGGTTGTCCAAGTAGAAGCCCCAGCAAGACCAGACGATGACGGCGGTGCAGAGAGTCAGGATCGACAGGAGCGCCCATGCGTCCCAAGACATTGCGGCATCCTCTCGTGGAGCAGAACGTGTTGGAAGAGTTTGTTATTCGAGCTAATCGGTCTTGCTTTCCGAACGAATCTCAGTAGACACGGGGCGTGATGATGTTGGAAGATTTCAGTGCCGCGGTTTCCAGGGCACTTCTCAAACTTCCAAATCTCAGGAAGAAACCATTCCAAAACGACGCCGAGCAGATAGTGAGGCTAACGGAATGACCGGTTCGACCGTTCCGCGCAGGATGCTGGGTCGCCAGTTGCGCCACCTCCGTGAGAAGGCGGGGGTGGGTATGACCCAGGCGTGCAAGGCTATTGAGGTTTCGCCGCAGACTATGTGGCGGATGGAGGGTGGGCAGTCGGTTAAGCTGAAGGTGGTCTACATCGAGGCGTTGTGCCGGCTATACGGGGCGTCGGACGACGATACGGCGACTCTGCTCGGGCTGATCGAGGAAGCGCAGCGCACCGGCTGGTGGCATTCGTACGGAGATTGTGTACCAGTGCATTTCGATCTGTACCTCGGACTCGAGGAAGCCGCCAAACGACTCACCACGTGGCAGGTCACCCTGCTGCCGGGATTGCTCCAGACCACTGAGTATCGCCGCGCCATGATTTGGACGGTGTTTCCGGGGATGCCCACTGCTGCGGTCGAGCAGCGGGTGGAGATGACCGTGAAGCGGCAGGGACGGTTGCATGAAGCGGACTTCGTGACCACGGCGCTGCTTTCGGAGGCTGTCCTGCACCATCAGGTCGGCGGTCCAGGGGTGATGGGTGGTCAGCTGAGTCATCTTGTGGCGCTCGGGAAGTCTCCGAACGTTTCGATACGCGTTGTACCGCAACAGGTCGGCTCGCATCTGGGGTTGCAGACTGGACCGTTCGTCTTGCTGGAGTTCCCGGCGCGGACATCTCCTGACCTGCGTACCAAATGGGTCGAGCCGCCAGTCGTCTACGTCGAGGGCTACACCGGCGCTCTGTACCTGGAGAAGGACAGCGAGATCGACAGTTATCGGAGTGCTCTTGTGGAAATCAAACGGCATGCGTTGGATGAACAAGACACACGAGACATGCTGGCGCAGAGAGCGAAGGAGTACATCGGATGAGTACCCGATCCGGTGCGGTCTGGTTCAAGAGCAGCCGTTCGGCACAACAAGACGCGTGTATCGAAGTTGCGCACTTCGCGGATCGGACGGGTGTCCGTGATTCGAAGCACCCAGGCGGGCCTGAACTGATGTTCCCGGCGGGGGAGTGGGGTGTCTTCAACGACGCGGTGAAGGCCGGACGGTTCGATCGGCGTTAGGTCGCAGATTGGGATTGAGTCGGCTTTGTACCTGCAGATTCATCCGCAAGCACGCAACGCCGACTCGATGAACTCCGGTTCGAAATGCGCATCCTGACCCCAAACCTGATGTGCAAGAGCAACCTTGCCTTTGCGGTTGGTTACCAGCGCTCCCTCTTGCTCGGGGGATCGGTTGCCCTCCGCCAGAACCTTGGCGTATCGGACGGAATCGACGATGACGGACTTGATCCGTTCATGGTTCAGGTACGTCTGTAGGTCGGCCTCCTAGTTGCCTGTTGACGCCTCGGGCTCGGCGGTTGCCCACAGGGCTCCAGTCAGGGGCAATTGTTCCCGATGATCAGGTCGAAAGGGTGGAGTTTCGGAGGTTGGCGGACTCTCATGTCAGGTTGTCGGGACCAACCGCCCGGCACTAATTACGAAGGCGCCGACGGGTGACCGATACGGTGACCGATTCAGCGGGAAGATGCTCGAGCTGGTGTTTTCCGGTCAGCGGCTGTCGGAAGCATCCGTGTGCGCGGCCGCCTCGGTAGGGTGGTTCGGCGGACTACTCGAACCATAAGGAAGCTTGGTGTTCTCTCCCGATCAGCTGGTTGTCGTGATACCCCGCGAGGACATCGAAAGGGGGGACCTGGGGCCCGCCCTCGAGGCTCTCAACTCGTGCTTCGTTTCGCCGGAGCGCGCCCAAATCTTCATGGGTGCAGTCGAACTGGTCATCGAAGGCTACGAGCACATCCCGACCGAACTGTTCGAGATGGAACCGGTCCGTCAGTTCGTGCTACGGCTCGACGATGAGTTTCCCTACTGGTTGTATTTCCTCGGTCTGGGTGGCCCCTCGCTGCGGCTGATCTTCGGCTGCTTCCTGCCGCCGTTCCTCGACGAGGCCGAGCGGCGCCAGCAATTCGCGCACCGTCTGGGGGCGGTGATGGAGAACCGGTGGCTGCCCGCCATGAGTGACGTCGCGGCATTCGCCGGGCTCGCTGCGGCCGAGCTGGACGCCCGCACCGCCAGCGTCTTCGATCACTACTTCCGTTCCAGCGCACCGGCAATCGCGACATCACCGGCCGACACCACCGTGACCCTGCGTGATCAGGCCCCAGCCGTGGTGGAGGAGGTCTTCTACGGTGAGCCGACCGGTGTCGAGATCGAGCGGGACGACGACCCGTTCGACGGCCGCCCGGCGGCACCCTGGGATCCCGAACAGATTCGGATCTCGACCCGCACGTTCTCCCTGCGCAATGTCCTCGACATGATCGACGACGGCGATCTCGAATTGGCCCCCGATTTTCAACGCAACCGAGTGTGGAAGGGCCGCCAGAAGTCTCGGCTCATCGAGAGCCTGCTGCTGCAGATTCCTTTGCCCGCCTTCTATTTCGCCGAGGACCGGGGCGGGATGTTCCGCGTGGTGGACGGCCTGCAGCGGTTGTCCACGGTGCACGAGTTCGTGAAGGGCGGTTTCGCTCTCGACGAGCTCGAGTACCTCGATGGCGAGCGCGAGAAGACCTTCGCGGAACTGGATCCGCCACTGCGTCGCCGCCTTCACAACGCCCAGATCGTGGTGCACGTGATCGAGCCGTCCACGCCCAACCGCGTCAAATACGACATCTTCAAGCGCATCAACACCGGTGGAGAGCCGTTGAACGCCATGGAGATCCGGCACTGCATGAGCAGTGCGCGCAGCCGGAACCTGCTCAAACGGTGTGCCTCCGCCGAGGTCTTCCACGCGGCGACCGGTGGCGTGTTGCGAAATCACGTCCGCATGAACGACCGCGAGGCCGTCCTGCGTTTCCTGGCCTTCTACACCCTTCCGGATCTGCAGGAGTACGACTCCTACGGGTCGTTGGAGAACTTGCTCGACGCCACCACCGAACTCATCGACGACGTCGGCCAGATCTCCGACGCGCACCTCGAATCCTGGTTCGCCGCCTTCGAACGCGGCATGATCAACGCGCGAATCATTTTCGGCGACTATGCCTTCCGGCGCTGGCCCGCCGGCAACGATCGGCGCTCACCGATCAACCGGGCGCTGCTGGAAAGCTGGGGTGTCGTTCTGTCCGCCTACCACCCCGACCAGCTCGAGCGCGCTCGACCCCGAATCGTCGCCGAGGCTCGCGCGGCCATGGCGAAGAACAACGAGTACATCGCCGCGATCAGCGCCTCTACCGCCGACCCGAAACGCGTGCGGGTTCGCTTCGAGGTCGCGCGCCGGATCGTCGAGGACGCGGTCGCGCTGTCGTAGGCACGGGTTACGTCCGGGCGCTGGCCCCGGAGAACATCGAGTCGTTGCGGTTGCGGGATTCCTGGACGAGTTGGCGCAGGCCCGGTCGGTTCGTATCGCCCGTGAGCCGGAACTGTTGTTCTCGGAGGGGGATTGGGATCAGTATCCGATGTGCTTCGAGCAGATCGTCCAGCCCGATGCTGCCTGAACCGGCCGCATCGACCATCGCGATCAGAGCCTTGACCGCCGCCGATTGCCTTCGCATCGTCGCTGGCCTTACCCCCGGCAACAGCGTTGCCGAAAGCTCGCCAGCCCGCATCGATATGTTCGATCTTCGAGGACGCGACAGACTCGCTGCGCAGTAGGAAGTTGGCCAGTGGCATGAGGTGCTCGCCGTACCCGGCCTCGAGACGGGCTATCGCAATCAACGCCGCTTCGCGGGTACGAGCAACGGGCCCGGTCGGATCGCAGTCGAGCTCGCCTATTCTGGGCGGAATCGCGACCGTGATCCGATCAAGGGTCCGATCCGTCCGCGAGCTGTGACGCTGACCTGGGTTCCAGACGCGCTCTTCGCTGCGGTGTGGTGGCCAGTTCACTCGTTCTCATTCGAGTCAGTCGACCAACTCTGCGCTTGACTTACTTTATAGGTGTTAAACGTAGCTAGCGCCGACCTTGATGTACGTTGCGTGCTCCTCACGCTCGGCGATGGAGGCCCGGTTCATCGTGGACGGTGAGCAGTGGGAGGCGGCGGGCTGACCAGCCGCGACCGAAAGACGTCGGCGTGGATGGCCTACTTCGGGTCTTTGCCGTAGCCGAACTGGCGGGCCAGAGCCCAGTTGATCTCTTCGACGAAGGGGCTCTCGAGCAGACGTGGTTCGGAGCAAGCGACGTCACATGGAAAAAGCGGGCCGATCGTCCTTTCTCTCGGGCATTTGGGCCTTGCTGCTGAGACCTAGAGGAGTGATCGTGGATTGATGACAAATGTCTCGAATCTGACCGCGCCGGAACGACGCCAGCTGGCCCAGCACACGCTGGACTCGCTGACGGACCGGGCGGGGCATACGTTGACGCAGGTGCGGTGCGGTTGTGGTCACCGCGTGGCGGCGGTGTTCGATACGCCGGCCGGTGCGGTGTATCAGTCGGCGACCGGGCCGCACGCGCATGGGTCGCGTGATTTCGTCGATGCTGCGCACAGCGCTCGCGGGCATGGCACCCGGTTCACGGATCTGCTTGCCGGTGATGGCTTTGTCGATGACGCGTTGCCCGCTTCCTGCGAGTGCGGGCCGCACACACTGTCGCGGTTCCGGCTCCAGGAAGCCGTCGCGAACCACGAGCACAAGATTCTGCTGCCCTGATCAGCGATCACAACGCAGTAGCCGTGTGTCACCAGCGGTATGGCGTCGGTCTGCCCGCGAAAGCTCAGCCAGTAGCCGTCCACAGCGCACTCCTCCCCGCGACCCTCCCGCCCGCCCTTGAACAGGCGGTCGCTCCGGCGTGCCATGCGCTCGGGTGGCTCAGTTCGAGCTCAGGGCGGAGTTGAGCGTGTAAGTGCCGACGAGGTCGGCTTGCCCCAGGACGTGGCCGATCATCGCTTGGCGCAGCTGTTTTCCGGTCACTGCCTGCTGTAGCGGCAGTTGTTCGACATCCAGGGCGCAGACGGTGAACACGTAGTGATGGATGCGCTGGTCGTTCCAGGGTGGGCAGGGGCCGTCGTAGCCGTAATGATCCATTTTCGCACTGCTGAAGTCGTTGAGGCCGTACCGCGCATGATGGGGTGCAGCCGGACCCGCCCCGCCGTGCGCGGTCTGGAGGCTGCCTGCGGCGATCTGTCGCACGTCGGCTGGGATATCGAACAGCACCAAATGGTAGAAGTCGTTGCGCGGCAATTCCTCCGGCACCGTTCGCCCCTCGATGTTCACGTCCGAGCCGGTGCGGGGTACGTCGGGGTCGCAGCACACGACCGCGAACGATCGTGTTCCCGCCGGCACCTCGTCCCACGCCAGATGCGGGTTGCGATTGGCGCCCGCCCGGACATGGTGCACGGCATCAGGCACGCCGTAGGCGAACGCGGCCGGAATGCGCGCATTAGCGTCGAATGAATCACTTCGGACCTTCATAACGATGCCTTCCACTCATGCGGCCCGCAAAGCCTCCGCTATTCAGGTGGCGATGGCGATGAGGACGCAATCAACACAGCTCGTCGGTGGGATCATTCTGCGGCGTTCCCGCGCCATTGGGGGAATCTCATCTTGTCGGTCGACCACACTGTCGTCCGAACCTCTGCCTGGGCGAATCGATTCGTGCGATACATAGATTCTGCGCTTCTGCCCCGACCCCGCCCAGAAGCGAAGGTCATCGGAACGGTATTCCCACCGGTACAATGGCCATTACGGACTGCACACGCCCGCCAACTCAGCGGCAGAGAATCACCGTGGCCAGCCGCTCTCGAGTCGGTCGTGAACGGTCAGATGACATTCGGTCGCTGGGTCGAGGGACCTTCGGCTCGAGCGAATCCTGTTGGGGCCGTGAATCATTGAAGCCCGGGAAACCCGGTGC
Organism: Nocardia sp. NPDC004123; assembly: GCF_053603795.1. NCBI lineage: Bacteria > Bacillati > Actinomycetota > Actinomycetes > Mycobacteriales > Nocardiaceae > Nocardia > Nocardia sp. NPDC004123. Next base: position 233,693 of record NZ_JBSGGG010000009.1, on the reverse strand, counting down.
CCTTCCTGAGGTGGTGAATCGATCGATAAGCGATGACGCAGACGAGTAGTCCACCGCAACAGAGTCCGGTCACCGTGCTGCTGGGCGGTGATGTGATGCTCGGTCGCGGCGTCGACCAGATCCAGCCGCATCCGGGTGATCCGCTGTTGTACGAACCGTGGGTCGATGATGCCCGCCGCTACGTCGAGCTGGCCGAGAAAACGAACGGGCCGATACCGTACCCGGTCGACTTCGACTGGCCGTGGGGCGACGTCGGGCCGATGCTCGACCAATTGGCACCCGAGGTCCGGCTGATAAACCTCGAAACGTCGATCACCATCGACGGCGTATTTGCGCCCGCCAAGGGCATCCATTATCGGATGAACCCAGCCAATATCGCGACGCTGAAAGCGTTTCGGCCCGATGCCTGCGCGTTGGCGAACAACCACGTCCTCGACTTCGGAAACAGCGGCCTGCGCGATACTCTCGCCGCGCTCGACGCGGCGAGCATCGGCACAGCCGGGGCGGGAACGAGCATCGACGCGGCCTGCCGCCCTGTGGTTGTGGAGCTGGGCACCGGGCTACGGGTGGTCATCGTCTCGGTTGCCAGCACCAGCAGCGGCGTGCCGCTGGCGTGGGCCGCGCAGCATGATCGGCCGGGAGTGTGGCTGCCCGGTGATCCGTTGGGTCGTAGTGCCGCCGACCATGTCGCGGCGGAAGCGTTGGCGCACAAGCGTCCCGGCGATACTCTGATCGTGTCCGTGCATTGGGGCCCGAACTGGGGCTACGGGATCGGACGGAGCGAAATCCAATTCGCGCAACGGCTCATCGACGCCGGCGTCGACATCGTGCATGGGCATTCATCGCACCATCCTCGCCCCGTCGAGATCTACCACGGCAGACCGATTTTCTACGGCTGTGGTGATGTCATCGACGACTACGAAGGCATCCCCGGATATGAGTCCTACCGTCCCGAACTGCGGCTGCTCTACTTGGTTTCGGTCGAGCCCGGCGGGCAGCCGACCGGAATCCGGATGCTGCCCATGCGGATACGCCGCATGCGGCTCGAACATGCTTCTCGGGCCGAGGCCGACTGGCTGGGTAAGACGCTCACTCACATCAGCCGCCGATTCCACACCCATATCGACCGCGGAGCCGACGACCTGCTCGAGATCCGCTGGGACTGAGCCGAACTCACGCCTCGAAGCGAAAGTCATCGATCGACTTCAGACATAGAGGGCGTCGATGCTGTCGGCGAGGTTCTCGATGACTATCTTGCGGCGCAGTTTCATACTCGGAGTGAGATCACCGGTCTCGACGGACAATTCGTGGTCGATGATGTCGAACTTCTTGATCTGTTCCCAGCGATTGAGTTGGGTGTTGAGGTGGGCGACGTAGGCCTCGATCACGTCGTGGGTCTTCTGGTCCCGTGCGATTTCGGCGAGCGGTTTGTCTGCCAGACCGTGCTTGCCGGCCCATTCGGTGATGCTCTGGGTGTCGAGGCCGACCAACGCGACGCAATAGGGTCGTGTCTCTCCGTAGACGATGAATTCCGCCGCGTACGGACATATTCCCTTGAACGTGGCGGCAATCGCGGAGGGTGCGACGTACTTGCCCTGCGAGGTTTTGAACAGGTCCTTCTTGCGGTCGGTGATGTGCAGGAATCCTGCTGCGTCGATCTCGCCGATGTCGCCGGTGCGGAACCAGCCGTCCGCGTCCAAAGCCTCGGCGGTGGCCTCCGGGCGGTCGTGATAGCCACTCATCACACCGGGACTTCTGAGCAGGATCTCGCCGTCCTCGGCGATCTCGACCTCGGTGCCGGGGAATGGTTTGCCTACGGTTCCGAAGCGGTAGGCATCCGGTCGGTTGATGAACGAGGCGGCGGCGGTCTCGGTCAGGCCGTAGCCTTCGAGAACGATGATGCCGATCGCGTCGAACCACTGCGCGACATCGCGGTCCAAGGGGGCCGCTGCCGAAACGAAGAACCTCAGCCGGCCACCGAAGCGTTCGCGGACTTTGGAAAGCACCAGCCTGTCGGCGACTTTGTGCTGCAAGGAAACCAGCAACGACGGATCCTTGCCTGCTTGCCTGGCACGCGAGACCTTCAGGCCAACCCCGACCGCCCAGTCGAAGAGCTTCTTCTTGATCCCGCCTTCTTCCGCCATCATGCCCTCGACACGGGCATGCGCCTTTTCGAAGATGCGAGGGGCGGCCGCCACGATGGTGGGGTGCAATATCGCGAGGTTGTCCACGATTTTGTCGACCCGGCCATCGATCGCCGTGGGAAATCCGATCAGCGGTGACAGCGCCAACATCACTTTGCCGAAAGCGTGGGACAGCGGCAACCACAGAAAGTTCAGGTCGTCGGGGCGGAGGACATTCAACGCGTCGATTGCTCCGGCGCTGTACGTCCATGCGGAATGCGGCAGCCGAACACCCTTCGGGGTGCCGGTCGTCCCAGAGGTGTACATGATGCTGCTCAGGTGCTCGGGCCGGATGCCGCGGATGCGGTCGGCGATCGCGTCGGGGGATTCGGCGAGCAGTCGGTATCCGAGTTCTTCGAGGTTGTCGAGCGTGATTACCCAGTCGCCGTCGCCTTCGCCATCGAAGATCACCACCTTTTGCACGTCGGGCAACTCGGCGCGATGCTCGATCAGCTTGTCGACCTGTGCCTGATCCTCGGCAACCACGATCCGGCTGCCCGAGTTGGCGACAATGAACGCGACGCCGGGGGCGTTGGTGGTGGGGTACACGGTGGTAGTGGCCGCGCCGGCGCACATGACGGCGAAGTCGGCGAGCACCCATTCGTAACGCGTGGACGACGCAAGCGCGACCCGTTCTTCGGCCTGGATTCCCAGTGCAATCAGCCCGGCGGCGAGTATGTCGACGCGGTCACCGAACTGCTTCCAGGACACACTGGTCCAGCGCTCGCCCTCGAGGAATCGGAACGCCTCCGCCTCTGGAGTCTCGGCGATGCGGTCGACCAGTATCTGGGCAACCGATGATGCCCGGTCCTCGATCTTGCTGAGATCGGGAAGTTCCTCGGATTGCCGGAGGAACGTCATCACTTGATTCTAGGGATTCCCCGGCCGATCGATGAGGCGCTCGGACGAGAAAATCGTGTAGTGGGGACTGCCCGAGGCCGTCGGGGTCGGCCGCTATTGCCCTGGTGATCGGGAGGGGGCACTGTGAGAGGCACCGGTGGCGCCACCGGGCGCTGCCTCTGTGCAGAAAGGAGGTGGATCGTGTTCGCACGGTCTACCACGCTTCAGGCGCAACTTTCCGCTCTCGAATCCGGGATCGCACATGTGCGGGACGAGGTTATGCCGGGGCTGGAGGGCATTCCCGGTTGTATAGGGCTTTCGTTGCTCGTCGATCGGCACACCGGCCGGTGCATCGTGACGACCTCATGGGAATCCGAGGATGCCATGCGGGCCAGCGCTGAGCAGGCGATCCCGCTTCGCAATCGCGCGGCAGAGATATTCGGCGGCAGTCCGATGGTCGAGGAATGGGAGATCGTGGCCATGCATCGCGCGCATCTGACGCCGCAGGGTGCGTGTGCGCGTGTCACCTGGGTGAAGACCGATCCCAGCAGGATCGACAACGCCATCGAGGTCTACCGGGACCACACCTTGCCCGGTATGGAGCAGCAGCTCGAGGGGTTCTGCAGCGCGAGCCTGATGGTGAACAGGTCGTCGGGTCGTGCCGTCTCGTCCAGCGTCTACGAGAATGCCGAGGCGATGGAACGCAACCGGATCGCGTCGGCCGCGTTGCGCGTGGACGCCGCCCGGCAGGCACGCGTCGAGGCCATCGACGTCCGCGAATTCGACTTGGCATTGGCGCATTTGCGTGTCCCCGAACTGGTCTGACCTCGAGCGGGTCAGCGAAACGGCAGGCCGAGACCGGAGGTTCGACACGTCGGGTCCGTCCTCGAGCAGGTGGTCACCGCAGCACGGCCGCAGCGCGCGGCCGTGCTCGGTCGGTCGGGGCAGTTTCCCGGCGCGCAGCCGCATTTCCACGATCGCCGGCGCGGCGCGGCGAGGCCGGTGACTGATCGCGATCGCCGGTGGCGAAAGCTCTTTGCGCAGGACATGTTTGCCCGCAATCTCGATCAGCACTGGATTCCAGTTGATTGACGGTCAGGCCCGAAACCGAACTCCCGCAACAAGGTTCCGATCTTTGACGGCGCATACACCCGGTCGAACACCCTGCCCATGCCGTCGCCGTGCGGCACGTCGACATCATCGATGCTTTCCGTGCGCACCCACATCCGGGCGATCAGTGTCGCAAGCTTCCTCGCTTGCATCTCACCCGGTCTGGGCTGCTCGGCCAGCCGCATCACTGGCAGCGGACCGGCCCGCGACACGCGTTTCTAGATCATCGAGCACCGCTGACTCCGGGCGAACATATGCGAAACTTGCCCCCGCAGTGCCCTTCTAGACCTGCCTGAGCACGGCGATCATCCCAGCTCGACGGGAACCCACATCGCCGATCACTACGACATGTGATCGGCGGGGATGCTCGCGCCCGTACCCATATTTTCGTCGTCATCATCATCACCCGCGGGATTGCCTATTGGATCAACACTGGGCGGCCAGCCCTGACGAGGAGGAGTTCGGCGATGAGTTCCCTACGCGTCGGCAGTGTTTTGAGCACCTTCCTGACAGCCGTTGGGGTGATTGTTGCCGTCCTTGTGCCGACCGGGCCGATCGCTGGGGAGGCTTCGGCGGCCGGCTGCACGCTCGCACCGACCGGCGGCACTGTCACACGAATGATCGGCACTCGCAGTTACACGCTCAACGTGCCGCAGGGATTGGCAGGCCCGGCGGTTGGGTTGCTGATCAGCCTGCACGGCACCGGTGACACCTCGGCAGGCATCGAACGCGAAACCGGATGGAGTTCCTACGCAGCGGCTCACAATTTCATCGTCGCCTACCCGCAAGGCACCGAGTTCGACAAAACCTGGCACTTCGAGCAGGGGTCTGTCGACGTCACCTTCCTCGAGCAAGTCGTCACCGACATCGAATCGACCTGGTGTGTCGACACCCACCGCGTCTACGCCGACGGCTGGTCCGATGGAGCGATCATGTCTCAGCGGATGGCCTGCGACGCCGCGGACCTGTTCGCCGCTGTCACCTCGTGGGAAGGCACCGACCCGACGGATCCCAACCCGCTCGAACCCAGTGCCGTCGGCACCCCGTGCACACCGAGCCGCCCTATTGCGGTCGGAATATTCCAAGGGGCGTTCGACCCCATCTCCAACCTCGCGGTCGGCCTTGCAAACGTCCGTGACTGGATCCGCCGTGACCGCTGCCCAGCGACAGCAGACCCCACCTCCGACCGTTACGGCACCCATACGAACTATCAGCCCTGCGCCGCCGGAACGAACGTCTCGTGGCGAGTCGAATACAACACGACACACCAGTGGCCTACCGGGGCCATCGGCCAGGATCTACGCGATCAGCTCTGGAACTTCCTCGATTCCCGCACTCTCCCATGACCACTGAGAGGTAGCTATTGCGCCGCCGCCGTCTCTGGGCTGGATCGCATGCCGTCCATGCATTGGGCTCGGGGCGTTTTCTTGGTGCGGGGCAGGGTTTTTTGCAGGACCAGGTGGTGCAGCCGGCAGTGGCCAGGGTCGACGAGGGCTCGGCGCGGGTCGAGCTGTGGGCTTCGGTACTGCGGGTCGAGTGCGTGGCGGAAACCAGGTCGGTCGGAACTGTTTGGGTCCGTTGAGGATTCGCGTGGGGTTCGCGGATGTTTGTCGGAGGGATGCTCTAACGTAGCGCGGTATCTGTCCGTCACGACCGTGGAGCGTTATGGCTGCCTCGTTCGACCTTCATACCCTTGCGGTGCTCGGTGCGGCCGGGGAGCGGCTGGTCATCTGGCATGTGAATGTGGGTGCGGCGCTGGGGGAGTCGCGGCTATCGGGCGCTTGGGTGCTGGAACGGTCGCGCGCGGCGGAGATCGAGAGCCTCACAGCCGGATATCCGATCGTTGAGGCAGGCAATGACGCTCCTGCTCCCGAAGCAGTGGGTAACGACGCCCAGACGGCCGGCACGGTGGGTATTCGCGCTCAGCATGCAGGGACGGCGGGCGACGGCGACCAGTTGGCGGACGTGGTGTGCGTTGGGGCCGCTGCGGCGGTCGCGGACGGTCCGAACATCGAGGCTGCCAGGATTGTCGATGTCGATGCGACTGTCGAAACTGTCCGTGCCGCGATCGAATCGGCTGACCAGCGGTTCGTCGAGCATCAGGACGCGAGCGGTGGGAAGCTCACCAGGCCGCAGTGGCCGGTGATCGTGGCGCCGGATGAGGTTGCGCTGCCGCAGTTTCGGGTGGATGTGGCAGCTGATCACATTCGGCCGGTGCTCACGCTGGCGCGGGGGCTCGCGGATCTGGCGGATGCGTGGGCGGCGTTCGAGTCGCTACGGCTTGCCCGGCCTTTTCTGGAGGACCTCGGTGGCGCGGCCGCACGGCCGTTGCCGCTCGCGGTGCGGTGAGTATGGCGGGACTGTCGTTCGCCGCCATCGATGTCGAGACCGCTAATTCCGCGCGGGGCAGTATCTGCGCGGTCGGCGTCACCGTCGTGCGGGATGGGCGGCACGAGGAGACCTCGTCGTGGCTGTGCCGTCCGCCTGCGGGGCTGGACTTCTTCAACTGGCACAACATTCGCGTGCACGGGATCTCGGCGGCCATGGTCGCCGACAAGCCGGAGTTCGCGCAGCGCTGGGCGGAGGTGGAGAGCCTGGTCGGCGAGCTTCCCGTCATCGCCCACAATGTCGGATTCGACAGCAGTGCGATACGGGAAGCCTGCGGCCGCAGCGGAATTCGGATACCGGCCTGGTCCTACAGCTGCAGCCTCGCCCTGGCCCGCCGCCATCTGAGCCTGGACAGCTACCGCCTGCCGCACGTCGCGGCCGCTCTGGGCATCGACTTCACCAACCACCACGACGCGGCCGCCGATGCCGCCGCCGCAGCCGACATCGTGATCGCCCTGGCTGCCCGGGCCGGAGTCGATTCGCTGTCTGCGCTCGAGCGCATGGTGGTCGACCGTCCCTTGCGAACAGATCGGACATCGCGAAAGTCTGCGGCCAACACGCTGATACCGGTGGCCGGGCAGCGAGCGAGACAAACCTCGGTGTCCGAGGGCTGGACGATGGAGACGCCAATGACAGCGGGCCGGATGATGGCGACGCCGGGGTCTGCGGGACGGGCGTCGGGGCCTACGGGGTGGGCTGTGCCGACCGCGGCCGAACGCCCACCGCGTCGATCCTGGTTCGGCCGTGAGGAATTGGTGCTGCCGGCGGTCACCGGCACCGATCCATCGCACCCGCTGTACGGCGAAATCGTCGTATTCACAGGTGATCTCGCGGCCATGACCCGCCAGGAAGCGTGGGATGCCATCGCGGCATGTGGCGCGACTCCCGCGCGGAACGTCACTCGGCGCACGACCCGGCTGGTCATTGGTGACGGCTTTCGTGGTGTCGATCCCGATGCGTTCACCACGACGAAGGCGCGCCGGGTCGCCGAGTTGCGGACGCGGGGGCAGCGGATCGAGATCATGGACGAGGCCGCGTTCGTGGGCTGTGTGGGTGCTGGGACCGGGTTGTCCGGAGGTCGGGGCGGGGTGTGAGAAGTGCGTTGTTGCGTGGTTTTGACGGGCTCGGTAAAGAAGGTGAGGGGAATCGGTCGAATGAGTTAGAGGCGGAAATGACGAGTGCAGGTGGTCGGCGTCGGTGGGTGTCGGCGGGAATCGCCCTGGTGGCGGCGGGCTTTGCTGTGATGCCGGGGCTCGCGTCCGCCGCGGAACCGCTGAATTCCGGTGCGGCACTCGCGGCCGACGGCTCGCATATCGACCATCTCGTGCAGCGGGACGATCGCAAATCCACCGTATTCGTGTATTCGGCCGCTATGAACCGCGTCATCGAACTCTCGGTCATTCGCGCCGCCGACAATTCCACGCCGCGTCCTACGGTGTATCTGCTCAATGGCGCAGAGGATGGCATCGATGGGAACGGCAACGAGGTCTCCTGGGAGACCCGCACCGATGTCGTCGACTTCCTGGCCGACCAGAACGTCAATATGGTGAACGTCCTCGACGGCCGCTACACCTACTACACGGACTGGCAGTCCGACGACCCGATGCTCGGCCGCAACAAGTGGACCACCTTCCTCACCCAGGAACTCCCGCCCGTCATGGACTCGGCCCTCGGCGCGTCCGGCCGCAATGCCCTTGCGGGAGTATCGATGTCGGCCACCTCCGCCCTCGCTCTCGCCGAATCCGCCCCCGGCCTCTATCAGAGCGTCGGGTCCTTCAGCGGCTGCGCCCAGACCGGCACCGACCCCGGCCGCCGCTACCTGCAGGCCACGGTTCTCTCCGGCGGCGGCAACCCTTGGAACATCTGGGGTGTCGACGGCTCCCCGGCCTGGACCGCGAATGACCCGTCCACCCCCGCCAACCTCGAGAAACTCCGTGGCACCGACCTCTATGTGGCCGCTGGAACCGGTGCGAACCCGGCTGCGGCAGGCGGCGGCCAAGTCGGCGCGTCCAGCACGGCACTCGAATCCACCGTCGAAACCTGCACCCGCGCCCTGCAATCCAGCATCGAAGACCTGAACCTCCCCGCCACGTTCGATTACCTCCCCGGCGGCGGCCACAACTGGACCTCGTGGCAGGCCGACTTTCACAACGCCTGGCCCGGAATCGCCCGCAGTCTCGGCGTGTGACTCGCAGCCTGGACCTGTGAATCGAGGCACCACGCCGGACGACCACCCGTTCGGTTCCGCTGTGACTCCGGTGCGGGCGGGCCGATAAGCTGCTCCGGGTGACCGACGAGAAGCTGCTGCAGGGACCCATCCACGCCGTCCATGTCGAGCTGGGCGCTACCTTCGCTCCGTTCGGGGGGTGGGAGATGCCGGTTTCGTACGCGGGCACCGTGGGGGAGCACACGGCGGTGCGCACCACTGTCGGGCTATTCGACGTCAGCCATCTCGGCAAGGCGACGGTCAAGGGTGCGGGTGCCGCGGCGTTCGTGAACTCGGCACTCACCAACGACCTGAATCGGATTCGCCCGGGAAAGGCGCAGTACACGCTGTGCTGCACGCCGGAGGGCGGGGTCATCGACGACCTCATCGCCTACTACGTGAGCGATGACGAGATCTTCCTGGTGCCCAATGCGGCCAATACCGCGACCGTGGTGGCGGAGCTGCAGAAGGTCGCGCCGGAGGGCATCACCGTCGCCGACGAGCATCGCGGATATGCGGTCTTCGCCGTGCAGGGTCCGCGGTCGGCGGAGGTCCTCGCCAAGCTCGGCCTGCCGACCGACATGGAGTACATGGCCTACGCCGACGCCGAGTGGGACGGCCGCCCGATCCGGGTGTGCCGCACCGGCTACACCGGTGAGCACGGCTACGAGCTGCTGCCCCGCTGGGCCGACGCCGAGGCCGTCTTCCGCGCGCTGGTGAGCGAGGTGCAGGCCGCCGGCGGCCAGCCCGCCGGACTCGGCGCGCGCGACACCCTGCGCACCGAGATGGGCTACCCGCTCCACGGACACGAACTGTCGCTGGACATTTCGCCGCTCCAGGCCCGCACCGGCTGGGCCGTCGGCTGGAAGAAGCCGGAGTTCTGGGGCAAGTCGGCGCTGGAGGCCGAGAAGGCGGCCGGTCCCCGTCGAATCCTGATGGGGCTCAAGGCGATCGACCGGGGCGTGCTCCGGCAGGGCCAGACCGTGATGCGCGGTGACGCCCAGGTCGGCGAAACCACCTCCGGCACCTTCTCGCCCTCCCTCAAGGTCGGCATCGCCCTGGCCCTGCTCGACACCGCCGCGGGTCTCGAGCCCGGCGACGAGGTCGAGGTCGACGTCCGCGGCCGCCGCCTGCGCTGCGAGGTCATCCGCCCCCCGTTCGTCGAAACCCGCACTGCCTGAGCAGGTTTCCTGAGCCACGGATCCGACCAGCCGCCTCTGGCGACTACGACGCCATCGCGCGCGTTGTGGACGACTGGTGGGGGCCGGTCGGTCGTGGCGGCGGTTCCCAGGCTTTTCCTGGATCACTTCGCCGCGACCAGCCTGGTCGCCGAACAAGCGTCCGGCGGCGCCATCGCCTCAGCTGAACCCAGATGCCCAGCCGTACTTGGTCTCGGCCACACCAATTCGCCGGCCGCACGAGACCTCACCCTTTCAGAGCCCACGGCCCGCCCCCAGAGTCGCGACTGCATCGGAGTCCGGGCTGTTGCACCGGGGCTCATGCCGCTCTGAGTCTCAGCCGCACCAGGTGCCGACGACGTCGTTGTCCTGTTTGCAGGCTGCGGCGTCGAGTCCGGCGGGGCGGAGGGAGTTGAACATCGTCCGGATGGTGTCGTCGGTGGCCGTGCCGTCCGTGCCCTGGTCGGCGTAGAGGACCATGACCACGGACTGTCCGTTGTTGCCGGGCACCGCGACGGCGTGGACGATCGAGGCGGCCGGGTGCGAGCAGTCGTTGGGGCCCGGGTTGGCGAGGGTCGCTGTCACGTGTGCGGCGGGTTTGCCCTGCACCGTGAGGGTTTCGACATTGCTCAGCGTGTAGGTGGAGTTGGGGCGGTCGTCGTTGGCTCCGGCCACGGTGGCCCAGCTGCCGGCCACGTCCTTGGCCGCGGCGGACACGTCGCCCAGTTTGGAGCCTGTCACGCCCGCGATGGCTTTCGAGTGGTGGCCGTCGCAGGCCTTCGGGGAGAGTTCCGCCGCACCGCTCATCACCACGCGCCCGCCGCCGCCCTCGAAGCCGACGACCGTGGTCGGTGTCGGGACCGTCCAGCCCTGCGGCACGTCGTAGACGGCATTGCGCGAGATGGAGTAGGACGTCTGCCATCCCGGCGTGAGTGAGGCGATGGTGGATCGTGGTGCGCTCGCCGTCGTGGTGGGCAGCGGTTTGGTGCGGGTCGCGGTGTCCTGCGGCCCGTATTGGTCTGCGGGCAGCGCGGTTCCGGTCACGGTGTGTGCGGGCGTCAGCGCTGCTACGACGAGGATGGCGACCAGGCCCAGCACGCTCACTGCGATCAGCGCGATCACCAGGGGCCGATGCGAACTGGGCGGCTTCGACAGCGGATGCTCCGGATACACGCCGCCCACCTTATCCAGGGGCAGGGATGACGGCCGGTGACCGAACCGTCCGGCCGGTCGGCAGGGGGTAGCCCGCACCAGCCGGTCGAGGGCGGCGAATTAGACTCCCGGTCATGACTCTTGCCGCACAGTTCACCCGTGTACCGCATCCCGCGCCACTACCGGCGGAGCGGCGGCAGGAGATTCTCGCGGAGCCGGGGTTCGGGCGCTACTTCACCGATCACATGGTGTCGATGGATTACGTGGACGGGCAGTGGACCAATGGCCGCGTCGAGCCCTACGGCTCGCTGGCCATGGACCCGGCCACCATGGTGTTCCACTACGGCCAGGCCATCTTCGAGGGTCTGAAGGCCTACCGTCAGGCCGACGGCAGCATCGCCACCTTCCGGGTGGATGCCAATGCCGCGCGTTTCCGCCGCTCCGCCGCGCGCATGGCGATGGCGCAGCTGCCCGAGGAGCTGTTCATCGAATCGATCCGCCAGCTGCTCGAGGTGGACGCGGACTGGGTGCCCGCCGCCGGCGGCGAGGAGTCGCTCTACCTGCGGCCGTTCATGTTCTCCACCGAGGTCGGGCTGGGCGTGAAGCCCGCCTCCTCCTACAAGTACCTGCTGCTCGGCGGTCCCGCCGGCGCGTACTTCCCGCGCGGCCTGAAGCCGGTCAAGGTGTGGCTGTCCACCGAGTACGTGCGCGCGGCTCCCGGCGGCACCGGTGAGGCCAAGGTGGCGGGCAACTACGCCGCCTCGCTGCTGGCCCAGCAGCAGGCCGCCGAGAAGGGCTGCGACCAGGTGGTGTGGCTGGACGCCTGCGAGCACAGCTACGTCGAGGAGATGGGCACCAACAACCTCTTCTTCGTCTTCGGCAGCGGCTCCGACGCCCGCCTGGTGACCCCGGAGCTGTCCGGCTCCCTGCTCCCCGGCATCACCCGCGACTCGCTCATCACCCTGGCCGCCGACTCCGGCTACAAGGTCGAGGAGCGGAAGATCTCCGTCGCGGAATGGAAGAGCGGCGTCGAATCCGGTGAGATCACCGAGGTTTTCGGTTGCGGCACCGCCGCCGTGGTCATTCCGGTCGGCTCGGTTCGGTCCGCCGAGGGCGAATTCACCATCGGCAGCGGCGAACCCGGCGAGGTGACCATGGCGCTGCGCGAGAGCCTCACCGGCATCCAGCGCGGCACCTTCGCCGACAGCCACGGCTGGCTGCGCACCATGGCCTGACCGGCCCAAGAAGCGAAAAGCGCCCGCCCCCAACTAATTCGGGGCGGGCGCTTGCTGTTTCAGGGTGCGGGACGCAGCGCCCGGCGCTGAATGCAATGCCGCCAGAGAGCGGTGCCGCTCGTGGGTGTCGGTCAGCTGGGCATGAACATGTGCCACTGCTCCAGGGTCTGGGGGCGCATGACGTAGTTGTGTTCCTTGATGTGGGTGAGCGACGCGCTGGGCTCGTCCGAGTACCAGTGGCCGGGGTAGACCGTCGGGTTCGACTTCAGGTCGGCCAGGTAGCGCAGGCTGCGGAACATGGCGTCGGAGTCGCCGCCGGGGAAGTCGGTGCGGCCGCAGCCGTCGACGAACAGGGTGTCGCCCGCGATCAGCCGGTCCTCGAACAGGAAGCACTGGCTGCCCGGCGTGTGGCCGGGGGTGTGCAGGAGTTCGATCTCGAAGTCGCCGACCGCGACCTTGTCGCCGTGCGCGTGACCGGTCAGCTCGCTGGGCGCGATGCCGGTGACATTGGCGACCCAGGGCAGTTCCTCGGCATTGACGTGGACCGCCACATCGGTCTTCTCCAGCAACTCCTTCACCCCGCGCAGGGTGAAGCCCATCATGGTGCCGCCGACGTGGTCGGGGTGGTGGTGGGTGGCCAGAACCCCGGTCAGCCGCATGCCGTCGGCCTCGGCGATGTCGGCCAACTGCCCCGCCTCGTACGCGGGATCGACGACCACGCATTCACCGCTGTCCCGATCCCCGATCAGGTAGGCGAAGTTGCGCATCTGCGTGGCGATCGGATCGCCCACGGCCCAGTCGCGCCCGGAGAGCAACTGGCGAAAGTACAAACGGTCGGAGGCCATGCCTGACAGCGTATTGCCCGCCCGCCGGAACCAGGCATCCGGATCCGGGCGATATGTCCGAAATTGCCGTTTGACCAGGGGATTTGTTGTCGGTCGGTGGCCGCCAACGTTGTCGACGTCCCGAACGGTGAAATGTACATTGACCTGGTAATGGCTGTCCTGCCACGGGCGGCCCGGCACTTCCTGGAGAGCCTTATGACCGCCGGAACATACGAGTACAAGAGCGAGTTCGCCCGGCGTTACTTCAGTCGGGGCGAAGCTGAGGGCCAGGCCAAAGGGGAGGCCAAGGCGCTGCTGGCAGTCTTGCGGAGCAGGGGGATCACCGTGGATGAGTCGACCGTCGCTCGCGTCGGGGCGTGCACTGATATCGAGCAGCTCGACGTATGGCTCGACAGAGCGGCTACAGCACGCTTTGCAGACGAGGTGTTCGGGGACTGACGTCCGGTCGCACTCGAGGCTCCGAGGTCGACCTTCGCCCTCCGAGGTCGGTGAAGAGGCCGGACACGCTTGCCGCGACACGAATCTGCACGCCGATTACATGATCGGCGTGCAGATACGGTAATTGTCGTGGTTGGTCAGCGCAGAATGGCCTCGATCTCGTCGGTGGCCTCCGGGCCGTAGGCCTCGCGCAGGCGCTTCATGGCGGCGTCGTGGTCGAGGATCCAGTCCTGGGGGCCAACGGTTTCCAGGACCAGGACCGCCACCAGCGAGCCGAGCTGGGCCGAGCGCTCCAGGGACAGGCCCGCGGACTGGCCGGTGAGGAAGCCCGCGCGGAAGCCGTCGCCGACGCCGGTCGGGTCGACCTTGGCGATGTCGGGGACCACGTCGACGTGCAGTTCGGTGCCGTCGCGGTCGACAACCTTGGCGCCCTTGGAGCCCAGGGTGGTGACGCGAATGCCCACGCGCTCACCGATTTCCGCCTCGCTCAGGCCGGTCTTCTGGAGCATGATGCCCCATTCGTACTCATTGGTGAACAGGTAGTCCGCGCCGTCGATGAGGCGCAGGATGGTCTCGCCGTCCACCAGCGCCAGCTGCTGGGAGGGGTCGGCGGCGAAGCGGATTCCGGCGGCGCGGCACTGATCGGTGTGACGCAGCATGGCTTCCGGGTCGTCGGCGCCGACGAGCACCAGCTCCAGGTCGCGGCCCAGCTGGGTGATGTCGATCTCGCGGGACTCGGTCATGGCGCCCGGGTAGAAGGAGGCGATCTGGGCCATGGTCTCGTCGGTGGTGCAGACGAAGCGCGCGGTGTGGGCCTCGGTGGAGACGCGCACGGCCGAACAGTCGACGCCGTTGTCCTCCAACCACTTCCGGTACTCGCCCCAGTCCTGGCCGACGGCGCCGACCAGCAGCGGGGTGCGGCCCAGCACGCCCATGGCGTAGCTGATGTTGCCGGCCACGCCGCCCCTGCGGATGACCAGATCATCGACGAGGAAGCTGAGCGACACGTGCTGCAGCTGGTCGGCCAGCAGCACATCGGAGAACTTGCCCGGGAAACGCATGAGGTGATCGGTCGCGATGGAAGCGGACACGGCGATGGTCACGGGGTAGATCCTTCGGTGACGTGCGGCTGCGCACCGGGATACGGAGATGACAGACGCGGGGGCCGGCGGTGGATGACGCGGCCGACAGGGCCGCAGTTCGAAACTACTCTGTCCGAGACAGGGTATTCCAGATCTCGTATGAGTCAGCGCACACAACAGCGCGGAACATCCGGTGTCGGACGTTCCGCGCTGGCGGACGTTATGTCAGTTGAAGCTGTCGCCGCAGGCGCAGGAGCCGGTGGCGTTCGGGTTGTCGATGGTGAAACCCTGCTTCTCGATGGTGTCGACGAAGTCGATCGAGGCACCCTGCACGTAGGGGGCGCTCATGCGGTCGACCGCGAGCTTCACGCCGCCGAACTCCACGACCAGGTCGCCGTCGAGGCTGCGGTCGTCGAAGAAGAGCTGGTAGCGGAGGCCCGCACAACCACCGGGCTGGACTGCGATGCGAAGGGCGAGATCGTCGCGGCCTTCCTGATCCAGCAGCGCCTTCGCCTTCGAGGCGGCGGCGTCGGTCAGAGTCACACCGTGAGTGGTGGTCTCGTTCTGCACAGTCATGAACTCTCCTAAGGGACCTGTTTTCAACCCGTGAAGGCGCACGGCTCGATGGCTACCAACACCTGCTGGCAGGCGACTATTCCCCATCCTACGCGGCGGGTATTCCCCGGACGGCCCAGGTTGTGCAGTCGCTGACAGATAGCTGGTGAGGTGTGCGACACAACAATCAGGGAGACCAGGATTTTCCGGCAGACATGTCATCGAATAGCCTGGTCGGCGTGAAGTTCCTGCGCCGTGGCGAGTCCACCCCCACCTCCGACAGCTCCAGCACCGATGCCGTCGCCGCGGTGGAGGACAAGACCGTCACCCTGGGTAAAGGGCGGCCGACGCCGTCCCGGCGGGAAGCCGAGGGCCGCCGCCGCGGTCCGGTGGCGCCCGCGCCCAAGACCGCCAAGGAGGCCCGCGCCCGCCGCAAGGCGCTGCGCGGGACCCGCGAGGACCGCAAGGCGTCCTCGGCCGAGCGCAAGGCCGATGCGAACGATCGTCGTTCCCGCATGCTCGCCGGCGAGGAGCAGTTCCTGCTCCCGCGCGACAAGGGTCCGGTCAAGAAGTACGTCCGCGACATCGTGGACGCGCGCCGCAATCTGCTCGGCCTGTTCATGCCGCTGGCGCTGGTGCTGATCCTCAGCATGATCCTGTCGCCGGCGCTGCAGGCGATCGTCACACTGGCCATGCTGGTGATGATGCTGTTCATGATCATCGAGGGCGTCGTCCTCGGCCGGATCGTGAACAAGCGGGTCCGGGAGCGCTACCCGGACACCGCGGATTCCTCGTTCTCGCTGGGCTGGTACGCCTTCGTGCGCGCCTCGCAGGTGCGCCGCATGCGTGCCCCGAAGCCGCAGGTGAGCCCTGGCGACGCGGTCTGATTGCCGCTGCTGCCGTCGGCGCTGACGGCGCTGGATGAATTCCCTGACGGGCGGTGTCTCACCGCCTGTCAGTTGTGTTCGCGGTAGGTCGACAGGGCGCGGACCTCGAGCGCCATGCGGTCACGGTCGCGGTCGACGACCTGGCTGGAACCGGCCATCTCCCAGGCGTTTTCGCGGTGGAAGGGGACGGCCCGGCCGGCCGCGGCCAGCAGAGCGACGATGCGGCGGAACACGGTGACTGCCTCGGGGGAGTTGGTCGCGGTGCGGAACTGGCCGGACGTGATGGTGGTCATGCGCGGATCTCGCTCTCATCGAGGGGTTCGGTGGTGTCTCCGGCCATGAAGCCGAAGGTCAGGGTGCCGAGCGCTGCCATGGCGGTTCCGGCTGCGACGATTGCGGACAGTGCTTGCATGGCAGTAAGTTTTCTCTAGGGAAGTTCCTGCCAACAGTGGCTGTTCTGACATTGTTCGCAAATATCCGGCCAGAGGGGATCGGACCATGCTCTCGAAGGTCGCCGTCGTACTCAACGACCACCTCGCCATGTTCGAATTCGGCGTCGTCTGTGAGGTTTTCGGCCTCGACCGGACCGCGGACGGACTGCCCGCCTTCGACTATCGGGTCTGCGGTGCGGAGCCCGGGAAACCGCTGAAGTCCAGCTCACCGGGCATTCACGTGACCCCCGAGTACGGGCTGGAGGAGCTGCGCGACGCGGATCTGGTTGCTATTCCTGCCTTTCCGATCTTCGCGGACAATCCCTTCGACCAGCGCGTGGTGGATGCCGTGCGGGACGCCGCGCAGGCCGGGGCCACGGTGCTCACGGTGTGCTCGGGGGCCTTCCTCGCGGGCGCGGCCGGACTGCTCGACGGGCGCAAGTGCACCACGCACTGGCGGTATGTCGATCTGCTGGCGGAACGGTTTCCACAGGCCACCATCGATCCCGATGTCCTGTACGTGGACGAGGGCAATCTCATCACCAGCGCGGGGACCGCGGCCGGCATCGACGCCTGCCTGCATCTGGTGCGGCGGGAACTGGGCAGCAGTGTCGCCAATGCCATCGCCCGCCGCATGGTGGTGCCGCCGCAACGCGATGGCGGGCAGCGGCAGTTCATCGAGCGGCCGGTGGTGGACTGCGATTCCGACAGCCTCAGCGAGACCCTGCACTGGATGGGTGAGCATCTGGAACTGCCGCACACGGTCGAAGCGCTGGCCGCGCGGAGCGCCATGTCGACGCGCACGTTCGCGCGCCGCTTCGCCGCCGAGACCGGGACGACGCCGGTGAAATGGCTGACCGGGCAGCGGGTGCTGCTGGCCAAGCAGTTGCTGGAGGACACCGACCTGGATCTCGAATCCCTCGCTCACCGTTGTGGATTCGGGTCCGGGGCGCTGCTGCGGCATCACTTCCAGCGGGTGGTGGGGATCGCGCCCGTCGAGTATCGGCGGCGGTTCGGCGCCCGCGTCTCTTGACTCGGCGCTGCCTGAAACAGGCGCGGTCCGAAGCGGTGCCTCGGGCTACGATGCGCAACCGTGCGTTGGGGAGTGATGATCGCGGCCGTGCCCTTGGCGGTGCTGGTGGCCAGTGGGACCGCCGGGTGCAAGGATCCGCGGAATGCGGCGGGGGACTGTGTGGTGGGGACTTCGCCCGATTCGCATGTGAAGCCGGCGCCCTGCTCGGGGCGGCACGACGGCAAGATCATCGCGAGTGTGAACCATCGATCGGACTGCCCGCAGGGCACGGACTGGTCGTATACCGCCAAGGACCTGAAGGTCATGTGCGTGCACAACGAGCAGAGCTCCTGAGCCGCACCCGGACGCGGGCGGTGAGACTACCGTCCGCGGGCGAGTGATCGTCGTGCCTACTCGGCCGGAGCACAGGCACAGTTGATACCGTGCTGACGTGTCGCACACTGCTCAGACAACCGATCGGCCGTTGCGGACCCTGGTGCTCGGTGGCGCCCGGTCCGGGAAGTCGGCTTACGCGGAACAGTTGGTCGCGTCGGAGGCGGTGCGGTACGTAGCCACCGCGGTGGCCGATCCGGCCGACGCCGACTTCGCCGAACGTATTGCGGCGCACCGGGCTCGGCGGCCCGCGAACTGGACGATCGTGGAGGGCGACGCCGTCGCCGCACTGGCCGAGGCCACCCCCGTCACCCTGGTCGACGACCTTGGCACCTGGCTGACCGCGCGGCTCGATGCGCGCGCCGCCTGGGAGTCGCCGCGCGGCATCGTCGCGCCGGATATCGATGCGCTCGTCAGCGCGGTGGCCGGATACGGGCAGCGGCTGATCCTCGTCAGCCCCGAGGTGGGGCTCGGCGTCATTCCGGCGACCGCCTCCGGTCGTCTGTTCCGCGATGAGATCGGCACGCTGAACCAGCGGCTCGCGGAGGTTTGCGACGAGGTCTTCCTGGTGGTGGCCGGGCAGCCGATGCGGATCAAGCCGGATGTTGCCGCCGCGCTCGCGGATGCGGCCGCAGCGAATTTTGCCGCCGCCGTGGCAACTTCGGCCCAGGCTTACGGAGCCGACGCGGATGGGGCTGCGGTGCAGCCGGTTTCGGCCGCTAGCGCGGAGGCTGGATCGGTCGGCAGCGGTGCAGTGTCCGCCGCGACCCCGGCGGCTCTGGTGAGCGATGTGGGGGTTGATGCGGGCGACGCGGCGGCTGCGGCTGGAAGCGCGCCGCGCAGTGCGGAACCGGGAATAACGGCCGCCGGGGCGACGGCTGCGTTGGGTGCCGCTGGGACAGTTAGCACTTCGACCGCGCAGGACAATCCGACGGCGGTCGGTGTAGATACCGCGACCGGCGGTGCGGACCTAGCCGGTGCGGGCTCCGCGACTGCGGCGAGTGCGGCCGGGGACGTCTCAGGTGCCCCGGTTCTGACCAAGCCTGTGCGGATTTCGTTCGGGCCGGTGCAGGGTCCCGATGCCGGGGTGCGGAAGGCCGCGGAGGAGCGGCAGTTGCAGCTGACCAAGCCCGCCGGGGCGCTGGGGCGGCTGGAGAAGCTGGCCAACTGGGTCGCGGCATGCCAGGGGGTGTGCCCGCCCAAGCAGTTCGAGCGGGCTCGGGTGGTGGTCTTCGCGGGCGATCACGGGGTGGCGCAGCACGGGGTGTCGGCCTACCCGAGCGAGGTGACCGGGCAGATGGTCGCCAACTTCCTGAACGGCGGGGCGGCGGTGAATGTGCTGGCGCGCCTGGCCGATGCCACCGTCCGGGTCGAGGACATCGCGGTGGATTCCGATACCGCGCCGGAGATCTCGCGGCACAAGGTGCGGCGGTCCAGCGGCTCCATCGATCGTGAGGACGCGCTGACCGAGGCCGAGGTGCAGGCGGCGCTGACCGCGGGCGCGACCATCGCCGACGAGGAAATCGATTCCGGCGCCGACCTTCTCATTGCCGGTGACATGGGCATCGGCAACACCACGCCCGCCACCGTGCTGATCGCGGCCGTCACCGACACCGAGCCGGTGATCGCGGTCGGCCGCGGCACCGGCGTCGACGATGCCGGATGGATCCGAAAGACCGCCGCTGTCCGCGACGCCATGTGGCGGGCCCGCCCGGTGGTCAAGGACCCGGTTGCCCTGCTGCGCACCGCATCCGGCGCGGACTTCGCCGCCATGGCCGGCTTCCTCGCCCGCGCCGCGGCCCGCCGCACCCCGGTCATCCTGGACGGCGTCGTGGTCACGGCCGCCGCCGTGGTCGCCGACCAACTGGCCCCGGGCGCGCGCGCCTGGTGGGTGGCGGGCCACCGCTCCAGCGAGCCCTCCCACACCATCGCCCTCCAGCGCCTCGACCTCGAGCCCCTGGTCGACATGAGCATGCGCCTGGGCGAAGGCTCCGGCGCGGTCGCGGCCCTCCCGCTGCTCCGCGCCGCCGTCGCCACCCTCGGCGAAATGGCGACCTTCGACTCCGCCGGAGTCAGCACCGCCGACACGGGCGCCGAAGCCGCCGGTGCCTAGCTCCCCACCGCTCGCGGCACCGAGCCCCGCCTCGCGAGACGCGGTGCCGCACAACCCGGTACGACGCCATGCGGTCGTAACGTCCCGGCCGATTGCCGCCGCCCGCGACCAGCGCGCCCACGGCAGCTCCGCGGGTGTGCCCGAACGACTGAGCTTGCGCGTCCGCTCCATGGGTGCGCCGGAGCGGCTCAGCTGGTGTGCCGGTTCTATGAGTGCGCCAGAGCGATTGAGCCGGTGTGTCGGGTTGGTGGATGGGGCTGAGCAGCTGGGACCATGCGCGGGATCTGTGCGTGTGCAGGAGCGGCCAGGGTGGTGCACTCGGGGCTCCGTAGCCGGCACTGGGGTGGCGGGAGCTGCGGAATGGGCAGCGTGGGAACGGTTCCGGGTGATCGCGTGAACGGGGTTCGGCTGGCTGTGTCATGGTTGACCGTGTTGCCGATGCGGGGGCCGGACGAGGTGGATCGGGCCGTGGCAGGGCGGGCGATCGCCTGGGCGCCGTTGGTTGGAGTGCTGCTCGGGGGTGGCGCTGCCGGATTGTTGTGGGGGCTGGGTGAATTGGGGGCCGCGTGGCTGCTGGCCGGGTTTGTGGCGGTGGCCGGGCTGGCGTTGATCACGCGGGGGATGCATGTCGACGGGCTGGCCGACACCATGGACGGGCTCGGGAGTTATGGGTCGCCGGAGCGGGCCCGGGAGATTATGAAGAGTGGTGGGACGGGGCCGTTCGGGGTTGCGGCGTTGGTGTTTGTCCTTGGGATTCAGGCGGTTTCGCTGGGGGCGCTGGCCGGGGGCGGGCGGTGGCTGGCAGTGGTGGTCGCGGTCGCTGTCGGGCGGGTCGCGGTGGTGCTGGCCTGCCGGCGGGGGATCGAGGCGGCTCCGGGTGCAGGATTCGGGGCGTTGGTGGCGGGGACGCAGCATCCCGTTCTGGGTTGGGTCTGGGGTGGGATCGCGTGTCTCGCAGCGGTGTTCGCCACCGGGAATCCGTGGCAGGGGCCACTGGCCGTGGTGCTGGCGCTGGCGGGGGCGATGCTGCTGGTGCGGCACTGTGTGCGGCGGTTCGGCGGCCTCAACGGTGACGTGCTCGGTGCTGCACTGGAAGTGAGCGTCACGGTCGCTGCCGCAGTGCTGTCGTTCGCCCGATAGGTCCTGTGTCGAAGTGAGTTGAGGGAAGCTGTTGTCCACGTTGGCAGATGGGTGAGGTTTCAGGTAGGTGGTGGTTCAGCGACCAAGAGAAACCGGAGTCCTACCGGAACTTTGTGACAAGCGCAGTGGCGCTGTAGCCGTCAGCACCGGTAACCACGACCCCCTGTAGGGCAGCGCGACACCTGCTGGAGCCAATGCCCAAGGGCGAGTGGTGCTATTCGCGCCAGGGGAAGGGAATGAGGTCCGGCTCGACCCAGTCGTTCTTCGCCTGTGGGAGGGCCAGCGTCCCCGGTCGGTAGAAGCGGGCCAGCAGGCGCTTGTCGAGCAGGACGCGATGATGATCGGCGAACGCGGTGAAATCGTCCTCGCCGGACTCGGTCGCGTGGTGCCCGACCAGTTCCACCCAGGCGCGGCTGACGGTCACGTGGTATTTCTGCGGTGCACCCGCGTAGCGTGCGGTTCGCTGAATACCGTTGCCGACCAAGTCGATTGCCGCGCCCACGCCGCAGCGGCGGACGGCGAGCCAGGTCAGGTGAACGTGCTCGCGGTGACCGAACCGTTCGGCGCTCGCCATCACTTCAGCCATCAACTCCTCGAAGTCGGTGTGGGCCCCGGATTGTGGTGAGGTCATGAGGACACCTCCGTGAGGGCTTGCAGACCGTCGCGCAGGCCTGCGACAACTTCCGCGGGCAGGCCGGCGAGGGCGCGGCGCTCCAGGTCGGCGATGGCTTGCCTGATGGCGGCGGCGGTAGTCCGTCCGGACGGGGTGAGTTCGATCAGTACCGCCCGGCGGTCTCCAGGGCGGCTCCCCCGAATGATGTGGCCACGCCGCTCGAGACGATCCAGCACGCTGGTGAGCGTCGTGGGTCGCGTACCTACGGCGGCGCCCAGTTCGGACACGGTACGCCCGCGGCCGTCGGCAAGGTTCGCCAACGCGTTGATCTCGGACGCGGTCAAATCCAGGTCAACCAGCTGGGCCGCGAGCACCTGCAAGGTGGCATGGGTCGCCCGCTGCAGCGCCAGCACAGCCGACCATTCGGAGGACGTCAACCTAGATTCCACGATTTCGTACTATACGATTTCGTAGCTTCTACTGCAAGCACTGCTCGCCGCACACCATGCGACCGTGCTGAATTACCAAGCCCGCCCCTCAACCACTTCGACACCGAACCCAGGTGCGGCTGCGGCATACCTCACCGCCGGCCAACTGCTCAGGCTGAAGGTCTGTGCCCTCGGCCGGAATTCGGACGCCGGCGCCAGGTTCGCGGGGTGCGGGACGAAGGTGTCGGCGGGCAGCACCCGCCCGGCCCAGTCGATGAGTAGCGCGACACGCCCGAACGCGGGAAATGTCGAGGCGCGCAGTGGATTCGCCGCAATCCCCGTATCCGTGTGACAGTTCGTTGCCCTTCGCGATCCGACCGCCCGGTGGCCGCGAATAACTCATGATCGCAACTGCCATGGGTGGGAATGGAGTCGTGCAATGCTCGGAATCCTGATGCAGCTGGGTGTGCTGGTTTTATTCGCGGTGGTGGCGGTGGGGGTCTTCGTGGCCGGAGATCGGGTGCGGCCGAAGTCGTGGCGGCACAGCGACGATGCGGGGGCGGGGCACATGATGCTGGACATGGTCAATATGTTCTTCGCGGCCATCGTGGCGTTCGTGGTGGTGATTCTGTGGGAGCAGTACGACACCTCCCATCAGCACACGGTGAGCGAGGGCAAGGCGCTGGTCAGCGTGTACGAGACCGCCAATGACATGCCGGCGCAGGATCGTAAGCAGATCCAGTCGCTGGTGACCGACTACACCAAGCAGGTAATCGGCGACGAGTGGAAGGTCATGGACGAGCAGCGGCGGCTGAGTCCGGCCGCGCAGGCGACGCTGGACGATCTGCGCCAGGCGGTGGCCTCCGCGCCCGCCGTCGACGCCGATGCCAAGTCGACCCAGGACAAGGCGCTCACCGCGGTGGACGCGATCGCCGAAGCTCGCTATGACCGCGGCCTGGATGCGGCATACCGACTGCCTGGATTCCTTTATGTGGCACTGTGGTTCGCGACCGTCATGCTGCTGTTCGGCACGGTCTTCTCCGGGGTGGTGGTCACCAAGCGCAGCATCCTCATGACCGGACTCTTCGGTGTGGTGATCGGCGCGGTCATCGTGGCCATCTACCAGCTGGACCAGCCGTTCTCGGGCGGCAACCACGTCTCCAAGGACGCCTACGAGCTGGCCCTGGCCCGCTTCCAGCACATCGCCTCGGGCGCGCCGGTGGCGAGCGGCGGCAATCCGCGCTGATCTGCTCGACCGAGCAACCCGCACTTGGCGTTCGGAGGCAACGTGAACGGAACTCGAAGAACAGCACGAGGATTCGCGGCGGCGACGGCGGTACCACTGACCGCGGCGCTGCTCGCCATTCATCCGAAGGTTGCGGCCGCCGATCCCGGACTACTTGAACTCCCGCCGATCGGTGAGATCATCAGCGGCAGCGCGGCTCCGGACACCGGAGCCGCACCGATCGATGCGTCCACGGGGAGCGCGCTCGGGCTGGGCACAGGCAGCAGCTACACCGGTAGCCAGGGCGGCGCGGGCAAGGGCGGGGCCACCACCGGCAGCTCGGCGGGAGTGGCGCAGAGTCCGGTGGCAGGAGTTCCGCTTGGTACCGGCGCGTCCGGCAGCGGCGAACCAGCGGACGGAACCGCGCCGCGCACAGCGGATCTCGCAATACCCGGACCGGCCACGGAGAGTCCGGCCGCCGCCCCGAACACCCTCGGCGGCCTGCTCGGCCTTAACTCGGGCAGCGTGCTCACCGCCTGTGCGGGCAGCGCCGTGCTGGGCAGTGCGGCACTGGGTTTGGGCCTTCTGACCGGCAGCAGCATGGGCTCGGGGTTGATCGGCCCCGGCTTCGTGCCCGGATCCAGCGGGCTGGTCGGGCCGGGCTCGGCCGGAGCGGGCAGCGTGGCGGTGGGCAGCGCGGCCACCGGAAGCGCGCTGCTGACCTGCATGCTCATGCTGCCGGTGCCCATGGCGCCGGGACCCGGTATCCCGCTGCAGATCCCGCCCGCGCCTGCCATTGCGCCCGCGGCCGCACCGATACCCGTACCGGCGCCTGCGGCGATTCCCCCTGCCCCGGTGCCGGTTCCGCCGCTGCCGCCCCCACCGCCGCCCGTCGAATACGCCGCCCCCATCCCACCCGAGCAGCGGCTGCCCCTGACCGCTCTCCAGGTCATGACCGTCATGATCATCACCATCATCGCCGGGGCCCGTGCCCGCCTCGCCCGAGCCCACCGTGGAGCGGTCGACTAGCGGGACGGCGTCGACGAGCCGAAAGTCATTGCCGGAACTTGGCTTCCAGATCGGTGGCGGTGGCCTGGAGATCGGCTGCGGTGTTGGTCTTGAAAATGCCCTGGAATCCCGCCTCGGCCTTGATCGCCGCCTCCACCTCCGGGTCGTGGTAGATCTGCGTCAGCTGCAGGTACTTCGGGTTGTCCTTGTCGGCGGCCCGTGCGGCGAAGATATTGATGTACTGCTTCAGGTCCGGGCGGTTCGGGTCATCGGTGTAGATGATCTGATCATTGGTCAGTCCCGCCTGCCGCGCCCAGGTGTCGTCGACGTAGGCGGCATCCACGCTGTCCAGTGACGCGGCGGTCAGCGTCGGGTCGATGGTGGTGAGCCGGATCTTGGAGGCGGGCTTGTCGACGTCCTCGAGCTTCGAATCCCACGAGCCGCCGTTCTTCAGCACGATCAGCCCGGCCGCGGCCAGGTTGAGCAGCGGCCGCACCTGGTTGGCGGGATTGTTGCTCAGGGTGATCTCCCCGCCCTGAGGGATCTCCGACACCGACCTGTGCTTCTTCGAATACAAGCCCAGCGGATAGATCTCCGTGGCCCCGATCGGTACGAGCGTGTCGTTGTTGCGGGCGTTGTAGTTGGCCAGATACCGGATGTGCTGGAACTTGTTGAGGTCGATGCGGCTCTGGGACAGTGCCGGATTCGGCTGGTTGTAGTCGGTGAAATTGGTGAACTCGACCGTGATGCCCGCGTCGGCGGCCTTCTTCTTGAACACGTCCCAGTGCGGTTGTGAGAGATCGTTCACGCCGATGCGGACCACGTCGCCGTGGTGTTCCGTGCCACAGGCGGCGGTCAGGGCCAGCGCGAACAGGACCGGAATCACCAGGAAACGGCGGAATTTTCGCATTTCAGGCACCGTAGGCGAGCGGTCGGCGCGGCCGGAAGCGTTTGGCTCCCCGGGATCGCAATCATTGCCCGGCGATTGCCCGCACGGTTGCATGGCCGGGTTCGATTTCCACCAGTCACGAAGCAGTACAAGCATGCGGGAGCACGAGTGAAATTCCATCGGGTACTGGCGATCCCGGTCCTGGTAGCAGCCGTCGCGAGCCTCACCCTCACGGCCTGCGGCAGCAGCGGCGACTCCGGCGGCACCACGGTGCGCATCGGCACCACCGAGTCCGATCCGCACTGGGACGTCTTCAAGGACAAGGCCAAGGAACAGGGCATCAACCTGAATATCGTCCACTACTCGGACTACTCGCAGCCGAATACGGCGCTGGCACAGAAGCAGATCGATGTGAATCTGTTCCAGCACCTGCAGTTCCTGGGGCAGTACAACGTGGCCAACAATCAGGATCTGACGCCGATCGGGGCCACGCAGATCGTCCCGCTGGGGCTGTACTCGAAGAAGCACAAGTCGGTGGCCGAGATCCCGCAGGGCGGAGAGATCGCCATTCCGAACGATCCGACCAATCAGGCGCGGGCGCTGTTCGTCCTGCAGGCGGCCGGACTGCTGAAGATCAACGGGTCCGTTCGCCAGCCGACGCCCGCCGATGTGGACAAGGGCGCGTCGAAGGTGAAGGTGACCGCGGTCGACGCGGCGCAGACGGCGCTGTCGCTGGAATCGGTGGACGGGTCCGTCGTCAACAACACCTACCTGCTCAAGTCCGGCATCGATCCGAAATCCGCGCTGTACAAGGATGATCCGGGCAATCCCGGCGCCGAGCCGTACATCAACGCCTTCGTGACCCGGGCCGCGGACAAGGGCAATGCCACCTACCTGAAGCTGGTGGACATCTTCCACAGCCCCGAGGTGCAGAAGTCGGTGCAGGAGGATTCCAAGGGCACCGCGCTCGAAGTGACGAAGAGCGGGCCCGAGCTGGAGCAGATCCTGGCGCGGGTGCAGCAGACCATCCGCGACACCAAGTGAGCGACGGCGGTGCCGTGACCGGCGAGACTTCGGCCGCGACCAGCTCCGTCGCGGCCGTCGAATTCCGGTCGGTCACCAAGGTTTTCCGGACCGGCAAGCAGCGCCACACGGCGCTCGACGGCATCGACCTGCGCATCGAACGGGGTGAGATCTTCGGTGTGATCGGCTATTCCGGCGCGGGCAAGTCCACGCTGGTCCGGCTGATCAATGCCCTCGAGCAGCCCACCGGCGGCACCGTGCTCGTCTCCGGAGACCCCATCACCGGCGTCCCGGAATCGCGGGTGCGGCAGTTGCGCCGCGATATCGGCATGGTGTTCCAGCAGTTCAACCTGTTCCGCTCGCGCACCGCCGCCGGCAATATCGAATACCCGTTGAAAGTGGCGGGCTGGCCACGCGCGCGGCGGAAGGCGCGCGTGTCGGAACTGCTGGAGTTCGTGGGGCTTTCGGACAAAGCGCGCAGCTACCCGGACCAGTTGTCCGGCGGCCAGAAACAGCGCGTCGGCATCGCCCGGGCACTGGCCACCTCGCCGTCACTGCTGCTCGCCGACGAGGCGACCTCGGCGCTGGACCCCGAGACCACCGGCGAGGTGCTGCGACTGCTCAAGAAGATCAACCGCGAGCTCGGCGTCACCATCGTGGTCATCACCCACGAGATGGACGTCATCCGCGCAGTGGCAGACCGCGTGGCAGTGCTGGCCGAGGGCCGAATCGTGGAGTTGGCCAGCACGTTCGAGGTGTTCTCGGCACCCGCCGCCCCACCCACCCGATCGTTCGTCGAGACGGTCCTGCACAACCGTCCCACCGCCGACGAACTACAGCGGCTGGGAGAACGGCGCGCCGGCCGCCTGGTGACCGTTGCCGTCGACGACGAGCACGGGATCGGTCCGTCCCTGTCCGCCGCCGCAGCCCAGGGCGTCAGCTTCGAGATCGTCTTCGGCGGCGTGAGCACCTTGCAGGACAAAACCTTCGGCAGCCTGACCCTCGCCCTGGACGGCCCCGAGGACGCCGTGCGCCAAGTGGCCGAACGCCTCGAGTTGGGGGAATCCGTTCGCAGGGTGGCGGTGGAGGCCGAGAGTGATCGGAGGAGCGCATGAGCGGCGGTGTGAGCAGTCTGGCTGCCGTGCATACGGATTGGGATCGGCTGCGGCCTGTGCTCAGTGAGGCTGTTGGGACCACGATTTACCTGGTGCTGCTCACCTTTGTCGTCGGCGGCACCATTGGGCTGGCGCTGGGGACCGCGCTCTATACGACGCGGAAGGGCGGGTTGCTGGCGAATGCGCCGATCAATCTGGTGTTGAACGTGCTGGTGAATGTGGTGCGGCCGATTCCGTTCATCATCTTGCTGGCTGCGCTGGGGCCGGTGACGCTGAAGGTGATCGGGACGACGATCGGTACGGATGCGGCGGCGTTCGTGATGATCGTGGCGGCTTCGTTCGGGATCGCGCGGATCGTCGAGCAGAATCTGGTGACCGTGGATCCGGGGGTGATCGAGGCGGCGCGGTCGATGGGGGCGGGGCCGCTGCGGATCATTCTCACCCTGCTGATTCCGGAAGCGTTGGGGCCCTTGGTGCTCGGGTACACCTTCGTCGTCATCGCCATTGTCGATATGTCCGCGATGGCCGGGACGGTCGGCGGGGGCGGGCTGGGCGACTTCGCGCTGGTGTACGGCTATCAGCGGTTCGACTGGCAGGTCACGCTGGTGGCGACGCTGATCATTATCGCCGGGGTGCAGGGCATTCAGTTCCTCGGCAACTGGCTGGCCCGCCGGGTGCTGCGCCGGTGAGGACGCGTGCGACCCGGCGGGACCTCGGTCAGCTCAGCTTCTCCAGCTTCGGGACCTGCCACTGCCCGTTCAGCACCTCGTCTTTCGGCGCGTATAGCCGCAGGGTGAGGGAGAACGGGCCGGTCTCCGGAATGGGCAGCCAGTGCCCGTCGGGCACGTCCGCGCCGGGATCGGCGCTCTGCACGGCGATCTCGACCGTGCCGTCGGCGGCGGGTTTGAGCGGCACCAGGTGGCCCACCGAGTAGATGCCCGCCGGATTCT
Organism: Nocardia sp. NPDC004123; assembly: GCF_053603795.1. Taxonomy (NCBI): domain Bacteria; kingdom Bacillati; phylum Actinomycetota; class Actinomycetes; order Mycobacteriales; family Nocardiaceae; genus Nocardia; species Nocardia sp. NPDC004123. The sequence continues at coordinate 205,254 of NZ_JBSGGG010000009.1, read as the reverse complement.
GGATCAGGTAGCTCTGCTCGTCATAGGCCGTGAGCGACCAGAACGCGCCGACCGGCGGCAGCTGATCCTTGGCGAAGGTCACCCGGAATCGGTTGCCGCTCTCGGCCTTCGTGTCGATGCTCGGGTACACCGCGTCCCGGGGCAGATTCGCGCCCAGGCCGACCGCAGCGACCTGCGCGCGCAGCATGTAGTTCGTGCCGTACGTGCCGATATTGAGATCGAAGGTCCAGTCGTTCTGATGCTGGGCCTTGGGGTCTCGGTAGGCGGCGAGCTGTTTGCGGGCATCGGCGACGGCCGCGGTGAGGACGTCCGGGGGCGCGGTGCTCGCGGTGGCGTCGGCGGTGATGCCGATGGCGGCGAACCGCTTCATGGCGTCGGCGTCATCGGGCGCGGGCGGGTTGCGGGCCATCACCGCGCACATGCGGGTGAAGAAGGTGGGGCCGTCCATCTTCATCACCATCTGGGCCGGGACGCCGCCGCCCGCGAGCTGGGCGCCGGGGCCGCCGTGCACCGCGCTCGGGTCGTCGCTCCAGACGCTGAGCGGGGCCAGCTTCAGCTTCTGCTGCAGAGCCCGCACGTGCTTGATGTCGTTGTCGCCCTTGTACTCGATGCGGCCGAGCAACCAGCTGGTGTCGGTGGGCATGGCCAGCTGGGTCATGCCGTCGGGCACCGTGCCCTTCCATCCCGGCCCGGTGACCAGGTAGGTGTACGGCGGGCTGGGAACCCCGTCGTCGAGCCGGGGGTTCGTGCTGGCCGGATCGTGCACCGTGTTGGTCCACGCGTCCAGGAGCTGCATGAGCCAATATCGGCCGGATTCGATGGCGGGCACCTGCACCACCATCGGCTCGGTGCTCAGGTCCAGCCAGGCCTGGGAGTAGAGGGTGTCCAGGTTGAGCCGGACCACCTGCTTCTCCTCCGGTGTGGGCGGGTTCTGGTGCACGAATTGATTGGCCGGGCCGCCGGTTTCGCGGGTGACGTCCATGAGCACCAGCGGAAACCCGAAGATGTAGGCATCGGCGGCGACGGCCCTGGGGTCGTTGGCGGCCGGGGTGGTGCTGGTCGCGGTCGAGCTGCTGCCCGACGTGCCGCAGGCGGTCAGGCCGAGGGTGGCCAGCGCGGCGGCGCCGAGTCCGAGGGCCGTACGGCGGTTGACGCGCGGGGCGTCGCCAGTGGACGGGAGATCCATTGATACCGAGTCCTTTCCGAGAAGGTGTGGTGGCGAGGAGGACTTCCGGTGATACGAACACCCTATTGCAGTAGCACTGCAAGTATAGTGGCTAACCAGTGGTTACCGTACTGCTGCGGCAGCGAAGGAGCGCGCAAAATGAGCTCGGCCGATCTGATCGTCACCGGTGGACCGATCATCACCGTCGACGCGAACCACCCGAATCCCACCAGTTCGCCGTGACCGACGGCCGGATCATCGCCGTCGGCGGGGACGAGGTGCTGGACCGGCGCGGCGGCGGCGCCGAGATCGTCGATCTGGGCGGGTGGGCGGGCGCTGCTGCCGGGATTCGTTGAGGCCCACGCCCATCCGACCCAGGATCAGATGATGTTCACCGACGTGGTCGTCGACATCCGCCCGGTCACCACCTGCCCCACCGCCGAGGACGTGCTGCGCACCGTGAAGAACCCCTCCGCAACATGGCAGCCGCCGTGACCCGCAAATCCCGCACCGGCCGAGTCCTCGCCCCGGAGGAACGGATCACCGTCGACGACGCCCTCGCTGCCCAGACCATCAACCCCGCCTGGCAGCTCTTCGCCGAGAACATCGCCGGATCCATCACCCCGGGCAAGTACTCCGATCTCGTTGTCCTGGACCGCGACCCGCGCACGACCGACCCGGACACCTGGCACGACATCGCCGTTCACACCACCTACCTCGCGGGTAACCCCACCTACCGGGCGTGACCCGTGCGGCGACACCGCGCTGGACAGGCCGCCGGGCGCTGTCTACCGGAATTCTCCAGTGCCGACGAACCGTGTTCGACGAAGCCGCCCACCCATCGGGCGAGCGTCGGAACGGGTACAGCTTCCTGACCTATCGGCCCACGAGTCGTCCGCCATCGACGAGCCGACATTCATGTGATGCAAGTTACATAGATTAGATCTAACTTAGATTGAATCTATGTAAGATGAAGTCTCCTATGAGTTGGAGGCTTGGGTGGAGTTCAGAGGGCGGGCGGCGGACCTCGATCTGCTGAGGCGGCAGCTGGAACTTGTGACCGGTCGGACTGGGGCGACTCGAGGACGTGCTGTGGTCGTGACCGGGCGACGTCGGGTTGGGAAGTCACGCCTGGTGCAGGAGTTCTGCGACCGTTCCGGTCTGCCATATCTCGTCTTCCAGGCAACGCGGGGGCGAAACCCAGCTGCCGAACGAGGCGACTTCGCGGCTACCGTGGCGCAGTCGCCCCTCCCGGGGGCGGAATTGGTCGCGGGGATATCGGCAGGCGATTGGAACCAGGCGTTGCGGACCCTGTCCATCGCATTGCCGGATGACGCTGCGAGCATTGTCGTGCTCGACGAAGTGCCCTGGTTGGTGGAGCAGGACTCCGAGTTCGAGGGAGCGCTGCAGACGGTATGGGATCGGCACCTCTCGGCCAAGCCGGTGCTGCTGGTACTGGTTGGCAGCGACATCGCGGTGATGGAAGCGCTGCAGACGCACGGCCGCCCATTCTTCGGGCGGGCAGCGAAAATGACTGTTGCGCCACTGCATCTGGCGGATGTGCAGGCCATGACTGAACTCCCGGCGGCCGAGGCGCTGGATGCGTTGTTGATCACCGGCGGATTCCCGGAAATCGTTCAGTCCTGGCAGTCGGGCATGAGTCGCACGGATTTCCTGCGTGAGGTAGCGAGGAATCCATTGTCGCCGCTGCTGGTGGCTGGCGAGTTGTCGCTGCTGGGTGAGTTTCCCGAGGCGTCGCGTTCGCGCGCTGTGCTGGAGGCGATCGGCAGCGGTGAACGCACCTTCAGTTCCATCGCTTCCGCGGCGGGCAGTTCGGGTGTGCTGCCGGCCGGGACGTTGACGCCGTTGCTGAATACCTTGCAGGCCAAGCGAATAGTGGCCGCGGATCTGCCGCTGTCCACGAAGCCGGACACGAAGAACAAGCGCTATCGAATCGCTGACTCCTATCTGCGTTTCTGGCTGGCTTTTCTGGAGCGGGGAATTCCGCTCATCGAGCGTGGCCGGGGCGATCTGGCGTTGGACCGGGTCGAGCGTTCGTGGACGACGTGGCGTGGCCGCGCGGTAGAACCGGTGATCCGGGAATCACTGCTGCGCTTGCTGCCCAATGCCCGATGGCCGGAAACCGAAGCAGTGGGCGGCTGGTGGAATCGGCAGAACAATCCCGAGCTCGATTTGATCGGTGCCGATCGCGAACCCATCGCGGGTGCAGTGCATTTCATCGGATCGATCAAATGGCTGGAGGATCGACCCTTCGATCGCCACGACTACGATGCCCTGGCACGCGGTGTGCTCGCTGTGCCCGGCGCGCAGTTCGACACTCCTTTGGTGGCGGTCTCGCGCTCCGGGGTAGACGGCGACCTGCCGGTTGCGGCCCACTGGGGGCCGGAGGATCTACTGCGTGCCTGGCAGTGAACAGCGGAAGAATCCGCCTGGCAGGCGTCGCGCCGGAAACATAATGGCCGCACACCCGGATGGGTGTGCGGCCATTACGTGAAGCCGGACTACAGGTTGATCGGGTAGGTCGGTTCCTGGATCTCGGGCTTGATGCGGTTTTCGACGAAGATGCCGTGCCAGATCATGAAGACGATCAGGGTCCAGAGGCGACGGCTGTGGTCGACCGGGCCGGTGCGGTGCGCCTCCAGCATGGCCAGGATGGCCTGCTTGTTGAGCAGGTGGTCGGTGCCGGACTCGGTGATCTGGGCGCGGGCCCAGTCGTAGAGCTCAGGGCCGCGCAGCCAGTGGCGCAGGGGGACCGGGAAGCCGAGCTTGGCGCGGTTGAGGACGTGCGGGGGCACGATGTCCGTGAGCGCCTGGCGCAGGGCGTATTTGGTGGTTTCCTTGGTGATCTTCTGGTCGACCGGGATCTTCTCGGCGACCTTGAAGACCTCGGGGTCCAGGAAGGGGACGCGCAGTTCCAGGGAGTTGGCCATGGTCATCTTGTCGGCCTTGACCAGGATGTCGCCGCGCAGCCAGGTGAACAGGTCCAGGTGCTGCATGCGCGCCACCGGATCCCAGTGGTAGCCCTGCATGGCGTAGATGGGGGCGGTCACGTCCTGGTGCGTCCACTCGGGGCGGAATTCTCGCAGCACCGAACGCAATTGGGCGTCGTTGAAGCTGCGGGCGTTGCCGTAGTAGCGCTCCTCCAGGGTGAGCGAGCCGCGGTGCAGCAGGCTCTTGCCGCGGGTGCCCTCCGGAATCCGGTCCGACAGCTTGCCCGCCAGCTTGCGCAGCGGCTTGGGCAGGAATTCGAAGGGCTTGAGCGACAGCGGTTCCCGGTAGATGGTGTAGCCGCCGAACAGCTCGTCGGAGCCCTCCCCCGACAGCACCACCTTGACGTGCTTGCGGGCCTCCTTGGCCACGAAGTACAGCGGCACCAGCGCCGGGTCGGCCACGGGTTCGTCCAGGTACCAGACGATCTCGGGAATGGCGGCCGCGTACTCCTCGGGGGAGACCATGCGGATGTAGTGCTTGGCGCCGATGGCCTCGGCGGTCTCGGCCGCCACGTCGGCCTCGGAGTAGCCCTGCCGCTCGAACGCCGAGGTGAAGGTCAGCAGGTTCGGGTTGTGCCGAATGGCCAGCGCCGCAATGGCGGTGGAGTCGATGCCGCCGGACAGGAACGCGCCGACGGTGACGTCCGCGCGCATGTGCTTGGCGACGGAGTCCTCGAGCGCCTCCGCGATCTCCCGGTACCGCTTGGCCTCCGAGCCCGCCGCGAACTTCTGCACCCGGAACTGCGGGTTGAAGTAGCGGGTCACCCGCGGGGTCTCGCCCGGCTCGACCCAGGCGTAGCAACCGGATTCGAGGCGGCGGACGTCCTTGTGCAGGGTCTCGGACTCGGGCACGTACTGCAGCACCGTGTAGTGCTCGAGCGCACGCGGGTCCAGGTCGTCGGAAAGCTCCAGCGCCGGAAGCAGGCCCAGCAGGCTCTTCTTCTCGCTGGAGAAGGCGGTGCCGCCGGCGCCGGTGGCGATGAACAGCGGCTTGATGCCGAACGGGTCGCGCGCCAGGAACAGCTTGTTCAGCTGGGTATCCCAGATGGCGAAGGCGAACATGCCGCGCAGCCGGCTCGGGGCCTTGGCGCCCCAGTAGTGGAAGGCCGCCATGATGGCCTCACCGTCGCCCTCGGTGCGGAACATCGGCTCATCGCCGAACTCCGCCTCGTGCGCCTCCTTCAGCTCGGCGCGCAGCTCGAGATAGTTGTAGATCTCGCCGTTGAAGGTCATGGCGTACCGCTCGGGGTTCTCCGGCGGACCCCAGCGCAGCGGCTGGTGCGAGTGCTCGATATCGATGATCGACAGGCGGTTGAAGCCGAAGATCATGCGGTCGTCGTTCCAGGTGCCGCGCTCGTCGGGGCCACGATGGCGCTGGCAGTGCAGGGCCTCGTACACCTGTGCCGCGGTGGTTTCGACCGTCCGCCCATCCGGAGTAGTAGCCGTTGTAGCTGTCAGAAATCCGAGCAGACCACACACTGCGCCGAGAACCTCTTTCCGGGGTCTAGGGATTGGGGCGTACCCGCACGGGCACGCTGCACGCGAAACCTACTGCCCGAGTATGCCGTACCGGGGCGGATCATGCTCAGCCCGTATCCAACACCGAAAAGTTCGCAGCCCGCCTCGGTCTGGACTGCGCTCCGCCTCCCCGCGCTGGTAGCGGAAGCCGGAGCGAAGCGGACGAGCGGAGGAGGGAAGACCGAGGTGACAGGGCTGCGTACAGCCGGAGCGAAGCGGAGGCGAGTTGGACAGAGCGTGTCGAAAGGGACCCAGTCACAACGGGGGCGGTTCTTTGGTCTACGCTGCGTAGTACTTGGGAAACTCTCAGGGTCGGTTGCGCGTTCGCGCGTATCCTCCCCGAGGTCCAGAACTGTGCTGAAAATGTGTCGCCCGGCGGAAGGGAGTCCGGGCGACGCGGTGTCGGAATGACGACCAGGAAGGCGTTGAGCGTGGCGCACAAGGCGAGCGAGGCGATAGGGGCACGACCCGCCCAGGGTCGGCGGGGCCGCATCCTTCGGCGGGCCGGGCTGGCGGTGTCCTTGGGGATGACCGCGATGCTCGTCTCCGGCTGCTCGATCGACAACGTTTGGCTTCGATTCGGCTGGCCTTCGGGCATCACGCCGCAGGCCACCCGCATGCGCGAGCTGTGGACCTGGTCCGTGCTCGCCGCCCTCGCGATGGGCGTGCTGGTGTGGGGCCTGACCTTCTGGACCATCGCGTTCCACCGCAAAAAGCCGAACTCCCCGGAGTTCCCGCGGCAGACCGGTTACAACGTGCCGCTGGAGCTGAGCTACACGGCGATCCCGTTCGTGATCATCGCCGTGCTGTTCTACTTCACCGTGGTGGTGCAGAACTACGTCCACGAGAAGGTCGGCAACCCGGACGTCGTGGTCGACGTGACCGCCTTCCAGTGGAACTGGAAGTTCGGTTACCAGAAGGTCGACCTCAAGGACGGCAGCCCGGTCTACGACGGCGTCGACACCGAGCGCCAGGACATGAACCAGGACATCAAGGAGCGCTACAAGGAAGCGACCAAGGATGGCCACCCGCAGCCGGGCCCGAACAACGGCCTGCCCGCGAACGACATCTCGTACCTGCACTACGACAAGGTCGAGACCGTCGGCACCTCCAACGAGGTTCCGGTGCTGGTCCTGCCGTCCGGCAAGAACATCGAGTTCCAGCTGGCCGCCGCGGACGTCATCCACTCGTTCTGGGTGCCGGAGTTCCTGTTCAAGCGCGACGTGATGCCGAACCCGAAGCAGAACAACTCGGACAACGTCTTCCAGATCACCAAGATCGAGAAGGAAGGCGCGTTCGTCGGCCGGTGCGCCGAGATGTGCGGCACCTTCCACTCGATGATGAACTTCGAGATCCGCGTCGTGTCCCCGGCGGACTTCCAGAAGTACATGGACGCGCGGACCAAGGACCACAAGACCAACGCCGAGGCGCTGGCCAGCATCGGTCAGTCGCCGGTGGCGACCTCCACCAAGCCGTTCAACACCGACCGCAAGGCGCGCGGTAACGAACTCGCCGACGCCAAGTGAGGATGAACTGACATGAAGGTCGAAGCTCGCATCTTCGAACTGATCACGGTGTTCTTCGTGATCGTGGCCGTCGTGTACGGCTACTTCACCGGCCGCTCGCGCACCGGCGTCGAGTGGGCCGGTACCACCGCCATCGTGCTGTCGGCGGGCCTGGCCCTGATCGTGGCCACCTACTTCCGTTTCGTCGCCCGTCGTCTGGACCTGCGTCCCGAGGACTACGAAGAGGCGGAAATCGTCGACGGCGCCGGCGACCTGGGCTTCTTCTCGCCCGGCTCGTTCTGGCCCATCCTGCTGGCCGGTGCGGGCTCCATCGCCGCCCTCGGCTTCGCGTTCTTCCAGTTCTGGCTGATCGGCCTCGGTGTGATCTGCATCCTGGTCGCCGCCGGCGGCCTGGTGTTCGAGTACCACCTCGGCCCGGAAAAGCACTGACGTAGGTCACGAAGCGCCCCACCCGGAATCCGGGTGGGGCGCTTTGCTGTTCGCGTGTGGGTTGGGAATGTGACCGGGGGAGAACGGGTTTCGGGCTCAGGGGGTGCGGGTCCGGGAGAGCTTCGGTCGAGCTCAGATACCCAGGGCGTGCTTGAGACGGGTGGTCCGCGGGGACATGGAGGTCAGGCCCAGGAGGGCTCGGGGGAAACGAGGCTGGATTTGCGGCGGGCGGGTGCGGATGGCGGATTCGATCCAGCGGGCGGCCTCGGTGGGGTCCAGGGAGGGGTTCTCGGGGCGGTAGGCGGGGGAGCCGGAGTCGAGTGTGAAGGCGGGGTACCGGACCGTGGTGACGTGGATGCCGCGGGGGGAGAGTTCGGCGTCGGCGCATTGACCGAAGGTGGTCCAGGCGGCCTGGGCGCTGGCATAGGAGGCGAAATTGGGGGCGGCGCCGGTGTCGGCGCTCCAGGGGCCGACATTCACCACGTGCCCGGAGCCGCCGGCCAGCATGGCCGGCAGCAGGCCGAGGGTCAGGCGCAGGGGGCCGAAGTAGTAGGCGGCCATCATGCGCTGGTAGTCGCGGAAGCGGTCCAGGGATTGCAGCACCGGGCGGCGGGTGGGGCGGCCGGTGTTGTTGACCAGGACGTCGACGGTGTCGAACTCGGTGAGCAGCCACTCGACCAGCTGATCCACATCGCCGAGGGCGGAGATGTCGCAGCGGAACCAGTGGGCGCGGCCCCCGGCCTCGATGATGGTGGCGCACTCCTCGACCAGCTGAGAGCCGTTGCGCGCCACCAGGATTACCTCGGCACCGTGAAAACCCAGTAGTCGCGCGGTCTCGCGGCCGATCTCGGAGCAGGCGTCGGTGACGACGATTCGTTTGCCCTCGAAGGGGCGTTCCCCCGCAAGGGATCCGGTGGTGCGGGGACGGCGGGCAGCACGGAATTCGATCATGGGACAGGCAACCTTCATCTGAGGATTGAGCATGAACCATGCACCGACACCCCGCCGACAGTGCCGATACCGCCGCCCCGCCCGGCTGCTAACCGATAGCTGGCAGTGCGGCGGAACACATTCTATTCGGTCGGGTCATAACGCCGGGCGCGTTCGGCGAGACAGATCTCGTCGATTGCGGACACGATGTCCCGCAACAGTTCCGAGGGCAGCGCCGCCGGCCGCAACCGGCAGGTGAAGGTAATGAAGCCGTGGTCCTCGTTGTCGAGTTCGCGCAGGTAGAGAGACCGTACGCCATAGGTCATGGCCGAGATGACGGTGAAGCAGCCGGTGCGTTCGCGGTGCCCGGCGAACAGGTCGTGCAGGCCGTGGAAGACCCGGGCATAGGAGGACAGGGGCGCGAAAACCGAGACGCGGTAAGCCGGTCCGCGCTCGGAGGAGCTGATGACGGTGTCGGCCAGGTACTCGGCGTCGCGCAGGGTCAGCACCTTCGGAGCGAACATGAGCGCGCCGGCGGCGGCATTGCGGACCGGCATACCGGCGCGGCCGCCCGCGGATGCGGCGATGGCGCCCAGCGACTTTCGGGCGCGCGCGCCGACCTCGCGCCGGGCGCGCAGCGAGAGGTTGGGGGTGGTGGGGTGCAGGCTCGACCACTGGCCGAAGCGCACGGTGCCCAGCTGCACGGTGCCGGTACCGACCGGCCGGGCAACTTTCAGGGGTGCGGTGTCCACCCAGCGGCCCACCTGCAGCATGGCGTCACCCGGCGACTGGATCTCACGGTAGGAGTGCTCCACCCAGGTGTCGAAGTCCAGGAACCGGTGCGCGTCGGTGGTGAGCCAGGTGCGGTCCTTGTCCACACTGGTGACCCCGAGCGTCAGCGCGGTGATGATCCCGGTGCGCCCGCCGCCGCCCAGGATCCGGCGGAACCGCTCCGCGTGATGCGTGCGCCCGCAGGTGCCGAAACGCCCGTCCTGATCGACGTATTCGAGCTCGACCACATTGTCGCTGAACATGCCGAAGCGATGCGACGCCGCCGACAGCCCGCCCACCGCCGCGAATCCGCCCGCCGTGATGTCCCGATGGTCGCCGACCACGGGCAGCCCGAGCCCGTGCGCGCCCAGCGTCCGGTCGATGTCGTAGAGGCGCGCCCCCGCCTGCACCCGCACCGTCCCGGCGTCGGCGTCCACCACCTGGACCCGGTTCATCTTCCGCAGGCTCAGCACGCTGCCCTGATCGGGCAGCGCGAGCTCGTCCTCCGGCCGTTCCCCGCCCCGGATGATCAGCGGTTTCGTCGAACGGCGTGAATCCCGAACGGTCCGAACCACATCCGCGGTATCGCGGGGCAGAAATTCGTCGGGGTGGGTGGAGACGGGCGTGCTCATGGCGCTACAGCTAACCACAGTCACGCGCATTGTGCTCGTCCTTGGACGGGCGTCCTGGTGAGCACTGCGCGGACACGCCGTGAACAGCGCGTTTTAGGTTGTGGGACACAGGTTCCCTGCGGGTTTGCGGGCAGCGTTTGTCGCCCCTCGCGCGTAGAGTCCGGGCCATGAGTTTCCTGGGCGGGATGTTCGGTTCGCCGCGAAATCGGTTCGGCAAGAAGGTCTTGGAACAGGTGCTCGGCTACGAGGCCGTGGAGACCGCGCACTTCGACACCGAGGCGTTCGAGATCGGCTACCGGCTGAAGAACGGGTACGTCGCCAAGATGAACCTGGGCACGCTGTACCGCCGGTTCGACGGGAAGATCAGCGCCGGGCTGTTCCAGGCCGTCGACAGCCTCATCCTGCCGCCGGAGGCGCCGCAGGGCTGGGAGCAGGTGGCGCCCAGGCTGCGACCGGTGCTGCGGCGGGCCGGGTACGGGTCCGGGGCGATACGGGTCGGCGAGCTGGAGGGGCGGGACCTGGTGCTCTCGCGTCCGGCGCTGCCGTTCCTGACCGAGATGGTGGTCATCGATCTGCCCAGCACCGTGCAATTCGTGACGAAACAGGAACTGTCGAGCTGGGGCGTGGACGCGGAGCAGGTCTACGCCGTCGCGCATGCCAATCTCACCGAGCTGGCCATGAACACGCTGGAGGCCCTCGAACCGCCGCAGGGGATGCGGGTGATGGACTTCGTCGACGACGACGGCGAGAGCTATGTCGGTTCGCTGCCGCTGGTGGCCGGGTGGCTCGAGGGCGTGCGGGCCCGAACCGCAACGCGCCCACTGCTTTTCCTACCCGGGCACCTGGGCATGCTGGTCGTGCTGGGCGCGACGCCCGCAGCGCTGCCGCAATTGCTGGCGCTGGCGGCGGAGCGGCTCGAGGGGGCGTTGCGACCGCTGTCCGCGGTTCCGTACACCGTCGACGACAACGGCGACGTGGTCCCCTTCGAAGTGGACGCGGACCATCCGGCCCATGGGCTCATCCGCCGCGCGCACGCGCAGCTCGCGGTGGGGGCGTATCACGCGCAGACCGAGCGATTGCGCGCCGAGGCGGAGCGCGAGGGCGCGATCATGGAACTGCTGCACGTGCGGGCGCCCGACGGCAGCGAGTACACCATGACCTCCTGGACCGACGGGGTCACGAATCTGCTGCCCGCCGCCGATTTCATCTGCTTCGTCACCGGCGACGGCGATGTCTTCCGCGTCGCCTGGGAGGACGTGTCCGGGCTGGTGGCACTGGAACTCGCCGCCGAGTACGACCCGCCGCGCTATCGCGTGCGCGACCATCCGCCCGCCGAGATCATGACCCGCCTGCGCACACTCGCCAGCTGACTCTGTGCCCTGCAAGCAACTCTGTGCCCCGCCACCAGGTGGGTGCGGCGGCGCGTCGGCGGTGTGGCGCGATAACCGCACGATTCTGTCGCCTCTGTCGGCTAGGGTCGCGGCGTGGACAGGGCGCAGCTGACAGCGGACATGGCCGACGGGGCGAGACCGGAGTTCCTCTTCTTCTGGGGGCACACCCGCACCCCCGGCCACGAGGTCGGCAAGTGGGTGCTCAGCCAGTGGTGGCCGGTCGAATTCAGCGTCGACGGCCAGAACTACGGCAGCGCAGAGCATTTCATGATGGCCGAGAAGGCCCGGCTGTTCGGCGACGAGGACATGCGCACCCGCATCCTGTCCAGCGACACCCCCGCCGACGCCAAGCGCATGGGGCGCGCCATCTCCGGCTTCGACCAGGACACCTGGGAAGCCCACCGCTTCGACATCGTGCTGCGCGCCAGCATCGCCAAATTCGGCCAGCACGAACAGCTCCGCGACTTCCTGCTCGCCACCGCCGGCAAGGTGCTCGTCGAAGCCGCTCCCCGCGACACCATCTGGGGCATCGGCCTGGGCGCCGACAACCCCTCCGCCGCCGACCCGGCGCGCTGGCGCGGCGAGAACCTGCTGGGCTTCGCCCTCATGGACGCCCGGGACGCCCTGGCCCCGGCCCGCCAGTCCTGACCCGCCCCGCGGTAGGGGAGGATCGGGGGATGGACACGGTGCGGAGTCGTGAGGTGTACGCGAATCGGTGGATCACGCTGCGGGAGGACGTGGTTCGGCAGGCCGACGGGGAGGAGTCGGTGTACGCCTACATCCGGAAGGCGGACTTCGCGATCGTGATTCCGTGGGATGGCGAGCGATTCCACCTGGTCGAGCAGTATCGGTACCCGCTGGGGCGCAGGTGCTGGGAGTTCCCGGGCGGGGCGGTGGCGGGGGAGAGCGATCCGATCGCGGTGGCTCGGCAGGAGCTACGGGAGGAGACCGGGTTGCGGGCCGGTCGGCTGACGGCGCTGGGGAAGGTGGCGCCTGCGCCGGCCACCAGCACGCACTACGGGACCGTGGTGCTGGCCACCGAGCTGACGGCGGGGCCGCACGAGCGGGAGCCCTCCGAGATGGACATGGAGTCCGCCTGGTTCACCCGGGACGAGGTGGAGGCCATGATCCTGGCGGGCGCGATCGTGGATGCCCAGAGTGTGGCCGCGTATTCCCTGCTGTTGCTGCACGAAAGGCGCGGCGGGCTGGGCTAGCTCCGGTCGGCGTGCTCGATGAGGCCCGCGACGACCTCGGGGAAATCGGCGGTGATCTGGGGGCCGATCTCGGGGCCGAGGGTGGCGGCGGCGGGGCCGGTGATCTCGGTGCGGTAGACGACGCGGGTGGCGCCGGAGGGCAGAGTGTCGAGGCGGTGCTGGGTCAGCACCTCGAAGCCCTCGCCGAGGAAGACGTCGCTCCAGAGTTCGCCGTCGACGATCTCCACGAAGCGCAGCTCCACGGTGTCACCGTCCGGCGAGGTCATGCGGAAGGTGGTGCCGGGCGCGAAAGGCCCGTCCAGCTCGAAGGTTTCGATGCCGGGATTCCACTCGGGCCAGCGGCTCGGGTCGGACCAGCTGCGCCACAGCGCCTCCCGGGGCACGGTGGTCTCGGCGCTGTGTTCGTACTCCCACATGATCTCGTCCTCGATCGAAGTTCAGTCGGATAGACGGTTTATCACATTCGAAACCTGAAGATCCGCTGAAGGTGAACCGCGATCGCCCTTGCGCTGTGCCGGGAATGGCGTTTAATCGGCGTCGCGGTCCATGCATCGAAGGGCCGGGGGGATTGATCATGGATCGTATTGGTGCACACAACGATACGAAGAGTGATCGATATGCGCGGAAAACTCCGACCGGCACTGATAGTGGTCACCCTGCTCACGGCTCCTCTGGCGACCGGCCTGGCCACCGCTCACGCCGTGCCCGCGGCGGGCGTCACCGCGGCCCGCCACCACGATGGCGACCAGGATCAGGACGGGAACGGCGATCAGGACGGATCCGGCGGTGGCCAGGGTGGATTCGGCGGAGGCCAAGGCGGATTCGGCGATCAGAACGGACCCCGCGACCAGGGTGACTGGTGGTTCGTCCACCACTGCATCCAGCAGCACGAGTGGTGGCAGCAGCGCTGCCGGCGAGACGGCCCCGACATGTGGCACCGCGGTGGCCCGCAGCCGAACGGCAGCTGGTAGGCCTCACCATTCGATGCGGCCGTACTCCTCCTGTCCCCAGATGTGACCCCAGAACGTACCCGTCGGGCCGTCGGCGGGCAGTGTCGCGAGGTGGACGCTGGGCTCGGCGCCCTGTTCGGCGGTGCGGAAACCGCTGTTGGCGTTGAGATCCGTCGCGGTGTAGCCGGGATTGGCGGCGTTCACCTTGATGGGGGTGTCCTTCAGTTCGAGCGCGTACAGGACCGTCACCATGTTCACGGCGGTCTTGGACGAGGTGTACGGGATGGCCGAAACCATTTGCGACATGGGGCTGTTCGGATCGGTGCGCCCGGCCAGCGAGCCGACCTCGCTGGACACGTTGACGATCCGGGCCGCCTCGGCGCGCCGCAGCAGCGGCAGCAGGGCATTGGTGACGGCGACCAGTCCGAAGACATTGGTCTCGTACACATGCCGCAGGGTGTCGAGGGTGCCCGACGACGGCTTGCCGTCACCGTCGAGGCCGCCGCTGATGGCGGCATTGTTGACGAGGATGTCGAGCCGGCCGAAGTCCGCCTCGATCTGGGCGGCCGCCGCGGCGATGGACTGCTCGTCGGCGACGTCGATCCGGACGAAGTGGGCGTCCGCGCCCTCGGCCCGCAGCTTGGCGGCAGCGGCCTGCCCGAGTTCGGGGTCCCGCGCGCCGAGCAGGACGGTCATGCCGCGCGCGGCCAGCTGCCGTGCGGTCTCGTAGCCGATGCCCTTGTTGGCGCCGGTGATGAATGCGGTGATGGTCATGGGAGAAGCATCACGCCGCGCGGGTTGCGGCGGGAGGCCCAAGTTGTGCCACCCAAAATCGGGACGGCGGCCCACACTGGAGCCATGGCTGACAGGAGCGAACTCGCGGCTTTTCTGAAGGCTCGGCGTAATCGGCTGACACCCAGCGATGTCGGCCTGCCCAATGGGCTCAACCGCCGCGCCCCGGGATTGCGCCGGCAGGAGGTGGCGCAGCTGGCGGGCATCTCGGTGGATTACTACATCCGCATCGAGCAGGCCCGCGGCGCGAAGCCGTCGCGGCAGGTGCTGGCGGCGCTGGCCCGGGCGCTCATGCTCACCGTGGACGAGCGGGAATACCTGTTTCGGATGGCGGGGGAGTCGCCGCCGGTCACGGCCGGGCCGCACAAGACTGTGCCGCAGGCGGTGCGGTCCATCCTCGACAATCTGGCGGCGCCGGCGTATGTGGTGGACGCGACCTACGAGGTGCTCGCCTGGAACCGGGCGGCCACGCCCTTCGTCGGCGATCTCGACACCGTGCCCGGCCACGAGCGCAACATGATCCGCTGGATGTTCCGGGAGGCCGCCGACCATCCCCAGTGGGCCGACGCCGAGACCCGCGACTTCGCCCGCGCCCTGATTGCCGATCTGCGCGCGGCCTATGCCCGGTATCCGGGGCATCCGTCGCTGGCCGCGCTGGTCACCGAACTGCTGGGCACGTCGAAGCGGTTCGCCGACATGTGGGCCGCCCACGATGTGGAGGTGCGCCGGATCCACCGCAAGCGCATCCGTCATCCGGAGCTGGGGCCGCTGGACTTCCACTGCCAGGTGCTGCACATCTCCGACACCGATCAGCGGGTCATCGTCTACTGCGCGACGCCGCACACCCGGACCGCCGCCGTCTTCCAGTCGCTGGCCGCCGCCACCGACCGCTGAAGGTTTGCCAACATTCGTTGGCCAACAAGTGTTGACATGGCTTCGACCGAGTCGTACCGTCTAAATCAACAGACGTTGGCCAACAAGCGTTGGCAGAGCCTCAGGAGTCGTCATGAACACCGTCCCCGCCACCGCTTCGGTCGTCATCGTGGGTGCCGGTCCCGCCGGGCTGACCGCGGGCATCGCGCTCGCCGACGCGGGTGTGAACGTGGTGCTGCTCGACAAGCTGGCCGAGGGCGCCAACACCTCCCGGGCGGTCGTCGTGCACGCCCGCACCCTGGAGGTGCTCGAGCAGTTCGGCGTCACCGAGACCCTGCTCGAGCGCGGAATCGTGGTGCCGCACTTCGTGATGCGCGACGGCGACCACGCGCTGGCCCGCATCTCGTTCGAGGGACTGCCCACCGCCTACCCCTACACCGTGATGATCGGTCAGGAATCGACCGAGGCAATCCTGTTGGCACGCCTCGAGAAGGCGGGCGGGCAGGTGCACCGGCACACCGAGGTCACCGGCGTCGTCCAGGACGCTGACGGTGTCACCGTCTCCTTCACCGACGCCGACGGCGCCGCGAATTCCGTTCGCGCGGACTGGGTCATCGGTGCGGACGGCATGCACAGCCCGGTCCGCGAGGCCGCCGGGATCGGCTTCACCGGCGCCACCTACCCCGAGTCTTTTGTTCTCGCCGATGTCCGCATGACCTGGCCGGACCCGCGCGACGAGGTCTCCCTGCACCTGTCGCCCGAGGGGGTCACGGTCGTCGCGCCGCTGCCCGACCCGCAGCCCGACCGCTTCCGCATCGTCGCCACCGTGGCCGACGCCCCCGAACACCAGGATCTGGCCTATGTACAGGCGCTGGTCGACGCCCGCCGGCCCGGCGCGCACGCGAAGATCGAGGAGATCGTCTGGAGCTCGCGCTTCCGGGTGCACCACCGGGTCGCCGACCACTACCGCGCCGGGCGCATCCTGCTCGCCGGGGACGCCGCGCACGTGCACAGCCCGGCGGGCGGCCAGGGCATGAACACCGGCATCCAGGACGCCGCCCTGCTCGGCCGCCTGCTCGCCGCGGTGGTCGCGGGCGCCCCCGCGTCCACCCTCGACGAATACGAGCAGACCCGTCGCCCGGTGGCGCTGGGCGTGGTCAGCTTCACCGATCGCATGACCCGCATGGCGACCCTGCGTCCGCTGCCCGCGCGGCTGGTCCGCAACCTCGTCATCAGCACCGCCGCCCGCATCCCGGCGTTTCGTCGCAACATGGCCTACCAGCTCTCGGAACTGGCCAATCGCTGACTGTCGCAGCATGATTCGGCGGCTCGCACCCTCGGGTGCGGGCCGTCTGCCGGGTGGGATTCGACGATGACGCCGCGTCGGTCAGTGGCCGTCGCAGGGATCAGTGGCCGTCGCGGTGATCAGTGGCCGCCCCGGGACGCGGAGAACGCCTCAGCCGCGCAGGGACGTGGTGACGGTATCGGCCGCGGCAATGGTGGCGGTGGCCAGCTCGTGCAGGCGGGCGGCGGGGAGATTGGTGTCGGGGCAGGAGACGATCGACGCGATGACCGAGCCGTCGGAGGCGAAGATCGGGGCGGCCACCGAGACGACCGCATTGTGGTCGCCGAGTTCGTCGGGGAGATAGTCGATGGTGATGAGGTCGGCGATCATGGCGCTGAGACGGTGCCGCAGCGGATCGGTGACAGGGGAATGGCGAAGCGCCCCCAGGGCTTCCAGCATGGGGGCGGACTCGTCGGCGAGGCGTTCGACGGAATAGCCGCGGGCGGCGATGACGTCGAGGACCGCGGTGAGGCGGGGGTGGTGGCGCGGGTCGGCGGCCTGCAGCCAGGTCTCCCGCTCGGATTCCGGTGCCCAGGCGATGAATTCGCGGCAGACCGGCGGTGCGAACGGCATCCGGCGGGCGGGGCGGATCCACGGGACCGACGGGGTGCCGAGCACCTCGGTGATGACGATGGCCTCCTGTTCCCGCTCGGCCAGGAAGATGGGGACGCCGTGCGCGGCGGCCAGCGCGTGCATGGGCTCCACGGCCAGACGGCGCAGCGGAAAAGCGGTGTCGGCCCGCCGTGCCACGGCCAGTAGTCCGAGGCCGAGGCTGTAGTTCCCCTCGCTGTCGCGCACGGTCCAGCCGTCGGCGGTGAGCTGGGCGAGCACGGCGTGCGCGGTGGCCCGGGACATGCCGGTGGCGCGCACGATGCGGGCCAGGGAGAGGCGCTCGCCGGAATGCCGCGACAGCAACTCGATCGCCTGCACGACCCGGTGGGTCGGCGGTGAGGCGGGCGCGGAACCTGCTCCGGCCGCCGTTCCCGGTTCGGAAGCCACAGGGGCGGTGGTGGATTCAGGCAACTCGATCCCCGCTGGTGTCGGTCCCGGCGCTGCGGGAGGTTCGCGCCCGATCGTATCGACCGGGGTATCGGTCATCCGCACCGGAGTGGCCCGGATCCGGTGTGCCCGAGCTACTCCGATGCGCGGCAATTCGGGCGCGGGTATTGACCGTCGCCCGGTACCGACTTATCGTCAGTGTCACATTATCGAACAATAGCGTCGAATATTCGACACCGCAAGGTCGAATGACCGGACGGATCGGATGACGCGGCGAATGGGACGAGAGATGCGCACGGGATATGAGCTGTCGCACCTGAACGCCTTGGAGGCGGAATCGGTGCACATCATCCGGGAGGTGGCGGCCACCTTCGAGCGGCCGGTGCTGCTGTTCTCCGGTGGTAAGGACTCGGCGGTCATGCTGGAGCTGGCGCGGCGGGCGTTCTGGCCCGCGCCGTTGCCGTTCCCATTGCTGCACATCGACACCGGGCGCAATTTCGACGAGGTCATCGACTTCCGGGACCGCACCGTGGCGCGGCTGGGCGCCCAGCTGCTGGTCGGCAGCGTGCAGGACGATATCGACGCGGGCCGGGTCACCGAACGGCCGGGTGAGACCCGAAACCGGCTGCAGACCACCACCCTGCTGCGCACCATTCGCGAGCACCGCTTCGACGCGGTATTCGGCGGGGCGCGCCGCGACGAGGAGAAGGCGCGCGCCAAGGAGCGGGTGTTCAGCTTCCGCGACGAGTACGGCGCGTGGGAACCGCGGGCTCAGCGCCCCGAGGTGTGGAACCTCTACAACGGCCGGCACCGCAAGGGTGAGCACATCCGGGTGTTCCCGCTGTCGAACTGGACCGAGCTCGACATCTGGGAGTACATCGACCAGGCCGAGGTGGAGCTGCCGTCGCTGTACTACGCGCACCGGCGCACCGTGGTGGCGCGCGACGGAATGCTGCTGGCGGACAACCGATTTCTGGAGTTCGGCCCGGAGGAGAAGCGCTTCGAGGCCACCGTGCGCTTCCGGACCCTCGGCGATGCCGACTGCACCGGTTGCGTGGAATCCACCGCGGCCGACCCCGCCGAGGTGATCGCCGAAACCGCCGCCACCCGGCTGACCGAGCGCGGCGCCACCCGCGCCGACGACCGCATCTCGGAGTCCGGCATGGAAGATCGCAAGCGAGAGGGCTATTTCTGATGCGTCGCAACCTGTTACGACTGGCCACCGCGGGCAGCGTGGACGACGGTAAATCGACCCTCATCGGGCGGTTGCTGTTCGACTCCAAGAGCCTGTTCAGCGATCAGCTGGATGCCATCGAGCGCGCGAGCCTGTCGCGCGGCGGCGACGGGCCGGACCTGTCGCTGGTGACCGACGGCCTGCGCGCCGAACGCGAGCAGGGCATCACCATCGATGTCGCGTACCGCTACTTCGCCACGCCGCGAAGGAAATTCATCATCGCCGACACGCCGGGGCACGTGCAGTACACCCGGAACATGGTGACCGGCGCCTCCACCGCCGACCTGGCGCTCATCCTGGTCGACGCGCGCAAGGGCGTCTCCGAGCAGACCCGCCGCCACGCCTTCCTGTCCTCGCTGCTGGGGGTCGGCCACCTGGTGCTGTGCGTGAACAAGATGGACCTGGTCGACTGGTCCGAGCAGCGGTTCGAGGAGATCCGGTCGGAATTCGCGGATTTCGCCACCAAGCTGGATGTCGGCGATCTGAGCTTCATCCCGGTGTCGGCGCTGCACGGCGACAATGTGGTGGATCCGTCCGCGCGCACCGCCGACTGGTACCCGGGCCCGCCGCTGCTGCGGCACCTGGAAGAGGTGCACGTGGCCTCCGACCGCAACCTCATCGACAACCGGCTGCCGGTGCAGTACGTCATCCGCCCGCACGGGCAGAGCCAGCGCAGCTACGCGGGCACCGTCGCGGGCGGCATCTTCAAACCGGGCGACGAGGTCGTGGTGCTGCCGTCGGGGCGCACCAGCCGGGTCAACCAGATCTGGGGGCCGGGCGGCGGGAAGGTCGACGAGGCCTTCACCGGTATGGCGGTGTCGCTGACCCTGGACGACGAAATCGATATCGGCCGTGGCGATATGCTCGCCCGGCCCGGCAACCAGCCGCACGCCGATCGTGAGCTCGACGCCATGGTGTGCTGGTTCTCCGACGACACCGAACTGCGGGCCGGCAACTCCTACGCCATCCGCACCGCTACCCAGACCTCCAAGGTGGAGGTGAGCGAGCTGGACTACCGGCTGGACGTGAACACCCTGCACCGGCAGACGGACGCGGATCGGCTGGGGCTCAACGACATCGGGCGCGTCACGATCAAGAGCCGGCAGTCGCTGCTGTTCGACCCGTACCGGGAGAACCGCGCCACCGGCAGCTTCATCCTCATCGACGAGACCACCGATCAGACGGTGGCCGCGGGCATGATCACCGGACGCTCCACGGGCGCACCGCGGGTCGGGCAGAAGGCCTCGAATGTGGTGTGGCACAGCTCCACCGTGGAGCGCGGGCAGCGGCTCAGCACCGGCGCGACCGTGTGGCTGACCGGACTGTCGGGCTCCGGGAAGTCCACCATCGCCGTCGAATTGGAGCGGCAGCTCATCGAATCCGGCCAGCCCGCCTACCTGCTCGACGGCGACAATCTGCGGCACGGGCTGAACAAGAATCTCGGCTTCACCGACGAGGACCGCCGCGAGAACATTCGCCGTGTGGCCGAGGTGGCGGCGCTGTTCGCGGATGCCGGCGTGGTCGCCATCGTCTCGCTCATCAGCCCGTTCCGGGCCGAACGGCGCGAGGCGCGCAAGCTGCACGACTCCAGGAATCTGTCGTTCCGGGAGATCTTCGTGGACACCCCGCTCGAGGAGTGCGAGCTGCGCGACTCGAAGGGCCTGTACAAGCGGGCCCGCGCCGGGGAGCTGCGCGAATTCACCGGCATCAGTTCGCCCTACGAGCGGCCGGAATTCGCCGACCTGACCATCACCCCCTCGGCCGGGACGCCGGCCGAGATCGCCCATCGAATTCGAGAGATCCTAGGAATCGCTGAAAGCTGATGACAGATATAGAAAAGGCCGAGCTGCCTCTCACCGAGCCGTTCCTCGCGGCCGTTGCCGAGGCCGAGAAGCTCATCGCCGGCGCCGACTTCATCCGTGACCCGCACGACCTGGCGGAGGGCTACGACTACCTGCAGGCCGGCATCGCCGCGGTGCTTCAGCTGTCGCGGGCGCACGGAACCTCGCACCCGTACCTGGTGACCGCCACCGGGCCCTACACCAAGATGGGCCTCGACAACCCGGACACGTTGTACTACAGCGCCAATATCGAGCCGAACGCGGAATACCTGCTCACCGGCGTGCGCGGCAGCACCGTCGACCTGAGCTTCCAGGTCCTCAAGGGCGACTACACCGCCTCCGACGTCCCGAACGGTGACGACGCGTTCGACGACCGGCGGCTGCAGATCGACGCGGACGGCAGCTACCAGCTGCGTTTCGGGCCGCCCAAAGAGAATCCGGAGCCGAACTACTTCGTGCTCCCCGAGGGCGCGTCCATGCTGGCCGTGCGCGAGGTGTACGGCGACTGGAATACCGAGCGCAAGGGCAGCATTCGCATCGAGCGGGTGGACACCATCGGCACCGCGCCGGTCGAGGCGGGCGTGGAACAGCTGCGCAAGCGGTACCGGGCCGCGGGGCGGATGCTACTGACCCGGGTGCACACCTGGTTCAACTTCCCGAAGTGGTTCTACCTGAACCTGCCGGTCAATACGCTGACCGAGCCTCGGCTCACGCCGGGCGGGCTGAGCACCCAGTACTCCTCCGTCGGGCATTTCGAGCTGGACGACGATCAGGCGCTTATCATCACTGTGCCGAAATCCGATGCGCCGTATCAGGGTTTCCAGCTGGGCAGCCGCTGGTACATCTCCCTGGACTATGTCAACCACCAGACCTCGCTGAATCATCAGCAGGCGCAGGTGGATCCGGACGGGATGATCCGCATGGTCGTCTCGGCGCGGAACCCGGGCGTGGCCAACTGGATCGAGACCACCGGGCGCAAGCTCGGCATCCTCCAGTTCCGCTGGCAGCGGGTCTCGCGGCCGATGACGCCGGAGGACGGGCCGACCATCGAGCTCGTTCCCTTCGACAAAGTGGCTGAACGACTGCCCAACTTCGAACACAATCGGATCGACGAGGCCGGATGGCGCGAGCGGATCGCCGCTCGCCAGCGCGCCTTCGCGGAAAGGATGCTGGGATGAGCCGCCTGAAGACGGGTCTGCTGGCCGACAAGGTCGTGGTGGTCAGCGGCATTGGGCCCGGTCTCGGTCGCTCCATCGCGCTGGAGGCCGCGGCGGCCGGGGCCAAGGTCGTGCTGGCGGCGCGCACCGAGTCGCGGCTGAAGGAGGTCGCCGACGAGATCGCGGCCGAGGGCGGCGCGGAAACGCTCTGCGTGCCCACCGATATCACCGATGAGGCCACGGTCCAGAACCTGGCGAAGCAGACCCTGGAGACCTTCGGCCGGGTCGACGCGCTGGTGAACAACGCCTTCAAGGTGCCGTCCATGAAGCCGCTGGCGCGCACCGACTTCGAGCAGATCCGCGAGAGCGTGGACCTGACGGTGCTCGGCAATCTCCGCATGACGCAGGCGTTCACCGACGGGCTGGCCGAGACCAAGGGCTCGGTCGTCATGGTCAACTCCATGGTGCTGCGGCACTCCGAACCCCGCTACGGCAGCTACAAGGTCGCCAAGGCGGCCCTGCTGGCCATGTCGCAGACCCTGGCGACCGAGCTGGGCGAGAAGGGGATTCGCGTCAACAGCGTGCTGCCCGGCTATATCTGGACCGACCAGCTGAAGTGGTATTTCAGCGAGATCGCCAAGAAGTACGGCATCACCGAGGAGCAGGTCTACCAGCAGACCGCGTCCAAGTCCGACCTGAAGCGGCTGCCGCTGCCCGATGAGATCGCCCAGACCATCGTCTTCCTCATGTCGCCGTGGGCCAATGCCATCACCGGACAGACCATCGACGTCAACTGCGGCGAATACCACGTCTGAGCAAGGAGTTTCACCACTATGAGCGGACGTACCAACGTCGGCACCGTCGAGGATCTGCACCACTCGGCGTCGAAAGTCTGCGGCCTCACCGACTTCGGGTCCGACGACTACCTGGAGGCGCTCGGCGTCCTGCTGGAGTCCTACCAGCGTGACGCCGGGCTCACCGAGCTCGGCTCCAAGATGAGCCGCTACTTCCTGCGCGGGGCGCTCGTCGCCCGCGCCCTGAGCGAAGCCTCCTGGCAGGCCAACCCGGCCTACACCGAAACCCAGGTCACCAGGCCGATTTTCGTGACCGGGCTGCCCCGCACCGGCACCACCGCCCTGCACCGGCTGCTCGCCGCCGACCCGCAGCACCAGGCCCTGGAGATGTGGCTCGCCGACTTCCCGCAGCCGCGGCCGCCGCGCGAGACCTGGGCCGACAATCCGGTCTACCAGGCGGTCGACAAGGGGTTCGCCCAGCACCGGATCGAGAACCCGGAATTCATGGGCGTGCACTACATGACCGCCGCCGAGGTCGAGGAGTGCTGGCAGCTGCTGCGCCAGACGGTGAAATCCATCTCCTACGAGTCGCTGGCCTACCTGCCGAGCTATTCGCAGTGGCTGCGCAAGCAGGACTGGACGGATGCCTATGCGCGGCACAAGGCGAACCTGCAGCTCATCGGCCTGGGTGACAACCGGCGCTGGGTGCTGAAGAACCCCAGCCACCTGTTCGCCCTCGACGCGCTCATGAAGGTGTACCCGGACGCGCTGATCATCCAGACCCACCGCGACCCGGTCACCATCGTCGGCTCCTCGTGCAGCCTGTCCGAGCAGGCCACCGCGGGCTGGTCCACGACCTTCGTCGGCGAGAAGATCGGTGAATCACAGCTCGAACTGTGGTCCCGCGGCCTGCGCGAATTCAATACCGCGCGAGCCCGGTACAACCCGGACCAGTTCCTCGACATCGAATTCGACGAACTCCGCGCCGACCCCTTCGCCACGGTCGAGAAGATCTACTCGAAGTTCGGCCTGGACTACACGGATTCGGCCCGCACCGCCATGACCACCCTCGACGAGGACAGCAAGTCCGGCGACCGCAAACCGGTCCACAAGTACTCGCTGGCCGACTACGGCCTCACCGAAGACCAGGTCCGAGCCGAATTCGAGCTCTGACCAACCCATCTCGGACGGCTGGGTGCGCACCCCGCGCACCCGGCCGTCCGCGCTGTGGCGGGTCTGTCGCCGCGGTCGATTCGACCGTGATCAACCTCTGGCCCTCACGTCGGGTGCGCGACCGGGGAGGTCACCGCGCTCAGTCCGGCGAACAGTACGGTCAAGCCGCGCTGCATGATCGCCTCGACCTCGGCGAAATCGGTCGACTCGGCCCTGACGATCCAGTGCGTATAGGCCTGGCGGCTGGTCTGTACCACCAGTTGGGCAGGCAGTTCGCGCAGGAACGGATCGGTGCCGAGATCCATACGCGCGGAGAGGAATTCGGTGATGGGCTCGTAGAGCCATTCGCCCCACTCCAGCCATCGACGCCGGTATTCGGGTGTGTTGATCATCAGCGTCATGAAGGTCCGATCGAAGTCGAACGACTGCCGTTGATGGACCTCGGTGGTGAATGCGTGGGTCAGGACGTAGGCCGGGTCGGCGTCGATGGGCGCCTTCGCGAGCACCTCGCGCACGAGCTGCTCACTGCGACGGAACAAGGGGAGCACCACGTCCTCCTTCGTCGCGAAGTAGCGGTGGAAGGTGCGTGGCGCGATTCCGACCGTCTCGCAGATGCGTTCGACCGTCGCGGAGGTGTCGCCGTCGGCGACGAACAGGGTGTGGGCCGCGAGCGCGATGGTCAGGCGTAGGTCTTCGGCCCGCTTGGTGGCCAGCTTCGCCTTGGCCGGGTTGCTCACGACGGGTCCTCCTCATTCCTGGTGGCGCCTACCGTAACGCCGTACCGGCAGCCCCCGGGGCGACGGGCGGGAATCCGGAGAAACGGGTCGAGTGGTGCCTTTTCCGGGCAATGTGGTCGTGCTCACGCCCTGTGTGTCATATTCTGCCACAAATGGCAGATTCTGACATTGATGTTCGAAGGTAGGTGGAACGTGGCAACGACGACACGAACTCACGACGGCCCAGCGGCCATGATCGATCGGGTGGCGTCGCTGCTCGATGCCTTCGACGGGCCGAGATCGCTGACATTGGCGGAGATCGCGCAGCGGGCCGGGCTGCCACGGTCGTCGACGCATCGGATTCTGCGGCGTCTGGTGGAACTGGGCTGGGTGGAGCGTGAAGGTTTCGAGTACGGGCTCGGCTTGCGAATGTTCGAACTCGGTGCGCAGGTGGCCCCGCAGCGCCGGTTGCGCGAGACCGCCGCACCGGTGCTGACCGCACTACATCTACGCACGGGTTTGACCGCGCACCTGAGCATTCTGACCGGGCCGGATGTGCTGCACCTCGAGCGATTGGGTCCACCGCCCGGGCCGGGAGCCGGGTGGTCGGTCGGGGCGCGCCAGGCCGCGGCCCTGACCGCGCCGGGGCGGGCGCTGCTGGCCGGGCTCGACCCGCAGCGGTGGCCCGAACTGTCGTTCCAGCAGGCGCCGACCTGCTACAGCGTGCGCTCGTCGCGACAGCTGGCGCGGGAACTGGGCACGGTTCACGACCGTGGCGGTGTCGCGGTCGACTCGCAGGGCTGCGTACTGGGTGTCACGGTCGTGGCCGCGGCCATCGGCGGGCTGTGCGAGAGCGCACCGGCCGCGGTATCGCTGTCGGGTCCGACCCGGTCGGTATCCATCGAAAACGCTACGGCCGCAGTGCGAAGCGCCGCGGTCGATATCCGGCGACGCCTGCTGGGGTTGCGGCCGAACGCCCGCACCGGGAAAGCCTCCGGTGCGGGCGTGCTCGATTCGTGCTCGTGACACCGGCGCGGCGGCTGCGCTCATGACACCGGTGCGGCGGCTGCGCTCATGACATCTGCGCGGCGGCTGCGCGGGCCAGATTGGCTCGGACCTCGGCATTCCAGGCCTCGGCCGGGCGGGTGGTGTCGAGTTCGTATTCGAATCGATCGACCATCGCCGGTTCGATATCGGCCTGGTCGACGTAGAACTGCTGATACCAGCGGCGCAACTGATAGACCGGGCCGTCTTCCTCGCAGAGCAGCGGATTGTCGATGCGCGCCTTGCGTTTCCAGATCGCCACGTCCTGCTCGAAGCCGACCTTGACCCAGTCGCCCATCGCACGGGCGCCGGCCATGGCTTCCTCGGCGTCGAGACCGGCGGGGATCTCGACCATGATGCCGTACTGCAGGACGAAGGAGTTCGCGTCGATCGGATAGTGGCAGTTGATCAAAACTGTTCTGTGGTCGCCGTTTTCATAGCGATAGAGCAGGTCGTCGATCATGAACGAGGGGCCGTAGTACGACGCAACCGACTGTGTGCCGAGCAGTTTCGGCTCGCCGACCGGTCCCGGCAGATCCGCACGCGCACCGCTGTCGAAGTACTGGGTCGCCACATGCGCTTCGAACACGTTGCGGAAGTAGGTGGGCAACGAGCCGTGCACGTAGAAGAAGTGCGCCATATCGACGATATTGTCAACGATTTCACGGCAGTTGGTGTCGACGACGGTGGTGTACCAGTGCCAATCGGTCCACCCTTCGCTGCCGGCCGACTCGATGCGGGGAATGGCGACCTCCGGTGGCGGCGGATTGCCCTCGGGGTCGTTCCACACGAACAGCATCCCGTCCTGCTGCAGTGTGTTCCACGCTCGGGTACGTGCCAGCGGCGGGACGCGGCGGCCGTAGGGAATCTGCTTGCAGCGGCCGTCCCCGCCCCAGCGCCAGTCGTGAAACGGGCACGCGATCTCGTCGCCTTTGACTTCGCCGTCGGACAGATCCCCGCCCATGTGCCGGCAGTAGGCGTCCAGCACATTCAGGGTGCCGTCCGCCCCGGCGAAGACCACCAGCTTGGTCCCGAACGCCCGGATGGAATGCGGCTTGCCGTCGGCGAAATCGCGCACCAACCCCAGACAGTGCCAGCCTCGCGCGAAGCGGGCCGGTGCCGGTTCGGCTTCGACCCGGCGGAACTCGTCACGCATCGTTGTCATAGGTACCGTCCTCGCTCGGTGTGGATGCGGAACACCAACTCACGGGCCCGTCATCGGGGCCGATCCCGCATATTTCCCGTTATAGCGGCGGAAAAACCCCTGCCGCACAGACGATTTCACTGACTGGAAGAGTGGAGAAAACTCCTCCATGGGGTCTCGGTGACCGGAACGTGAACCGGTGGTCGCCCCCGGTTCGCCGCTTATCGTGCCGATCGCCAGGGGGCGAGGAGGAGTTCGCAGGCGCGGTGGACGTCGGCGAGGGCTTGGTCGATGGTCAGGCGGCCCGCGATGGTCCAGGTGAGAATGCCGTAGACGCACTGCTCCAGCAGACGTGCCAGGCGGTGGTCCTCGTCGGCCGGGTTCGTGATGCCCGCGGCGGCCAGGATGCGTTCGGGCATCACCTGATCCGTGACCAGAGCTGCCGCGGCGGAAGCCGGCTCGGGGGACGACGGATCGTGCGGCAGGGCGTGGCCTTCGGCACGCACCGCGTTCATCGACACCATCATCGCCCGGGCCAGCAGGGGGTGGCGCAGCAGCTCGCCGATCGCACGGCTCAGGAACTCGGTGGCACCGGTGACCGGGTCGCCGGGAACCGCTGCGGGGTGCGGCAATTCGCGGACCGCCCCATCGAGGACCGCCGCGAACAGGTGGTTCTTGGACGGGTAGTACCGGTACAGCGTGCCCAGCGCGACCCCTGCGGACTGCGCGACCTCGCTCATCTGCACCCGCTCCAGGCCGTGCTCGGCGCCCAGCCGGGCGGCCGCGCGCAGGATCGCGCGCTGCCGCTCCAGTTGCCGGGCCGTCGAGACGCGGCCGGGGGCGCGGGAGTCCTGAATGCGCGGCATGAAACCACCTTCTGTCCGATAACTAGAATTCACTCTAGTTTTTCCGGGCGGAAGTTTGTAGAACTGGAAGGGACCGAGTTCGATCTCACAGGTGAGGAAGTAGCGATGAACGGTGTGGACCCGCAACGTTATGGGCCGTGGGCGGTCATCACCGGGGGATCGGAGGGGGTCGGCCGGTCGTTCGCGTTGGAGCTCGCCGGGGCCGGGATCGCGCTGCTGCTGGTGGCGCGGCGGCTTGAACCGCTCGAGGCGACGGCCGCGGAATGTCGGGAGCTGGGGGTCGAGGTACGCACGCTCGCAATCGATCTGACCGCCGCCGATGCGGTGGGCGAGATCGTCGCCGCGGTCGCCGACGTGGAGGTCGGCCTGCTGGTTCTCAACGCCGGGGCCAATACCCACAGCGCGCCCTTCGTGGATGGGGATCTGACCGCGTTCGGGCAGGTCATCGATTTGAACATCACCGCGCCGCTCGGGCTGATCCACCACTTCGGGCGCGCCATGAAAGCCCGTGGACGAGGCGGGATTCTGCTGGTCGGGTCGCTGGCCGGGTATCTGGGCTCGCAGCACCACACCGTGTACGGCGGGGTCAAGGCGTTCGGGCGGATCTTCGCCGAGAGCCTGTGGCTGGAGCTGGGGGAGTACGGGGTGGATGTGCTCGAACTGGTGCTCGGCGTGACCCGGACGCCGGCCATGGAACGCGTCGGACTCGACTTCACCGTGCCGGGGATGACGGTGTCCGAGCCCGATGACGTAGCGCGCGAGGGACTTTCGCAGCTCGGGCACGGGCCGGTGCACATCATGTCCGGCAACGAGGCGGGAGCCGCCCAGCGCAATGACCCGGATCGGGCGGCCGCCGTGCTGCGCGCCGACAAGGGCATGCGGCGGCTCATGGGTCTGCCGGAACGGGTGGCGCGATGAGTATCCGGCTCGGTCTGTCCACGCCGATCGTGGTGCAGGTGCCCGGCGTCGCCTCGCCCTGGGAGGCCACCGCCGGCCCCGAGGATCTGACCCGGATCGCCACGGCCGCCGATGAACTCGGCTTCGACCACCTCACCTGCTCCGACCACGTCGGTGTGCCCGCGGCGGCCGCCTCGGTGCGCGGCGCGACCTATTGGGACCCGCTGGCCACCCTGGCGTACCTGGCGGCGCACACCACCCGGATCCGGCTCGCCACCTCGGTGCTGGTGCTCGGCTACCACCATCCGGTGGCGCTGGCCAAGAGCTACGGCACCCTCGACCGGCTCAGTGGCGGCCGGGTGGTGCTCGGGGTCGGAGTGGGCTCTCTCGCCGAGGAATTCGCCCTGCTCGGCGCGGCCTGGGAGGACCGGGGCGCGCGGGCCGATGCGGCGCTGACCCGATTGCGCCGGGCCTGGGGTCGCCGCGATGTCGAAGGCTTCGTGCTGGAGCCGCACGCCACCGCCACCACCGTGCCGATCTGGGTCGGCGGGCGCACTCGCCGGTCGCTGCGCCGCGCGGTGTCGCTGGGCAGCGGCTGGGTGCCGTTCGGCCTGCCCGCCGACCAGATCGCGGACCTGCTCGCCACGGTGACCGTGCCCGACGGTTTCGATGTGGTGCTCACGCCCGGCGTGCCGCTGGATCCGCAAGGGAACGCCGAGGATTCCGTGCGCCGGCTGGCAGCGCTGCGGGCGGCCGGGGCGACCCACCTCACCTGCACGGTCCGGGCCACCGATGCCGTCCACTACTGCGATCAGCTCGCCGCGCTGCGCGATCTGGTCGACCGTCATCTCCTGTAGCAGAAGGATTTCCATGATCGAAGAGCGTCTCGCCGTGCTCGAGGACCGGTTGCGCCGGGTCGAGGACGAGCTGGCCATCACCCGTCTGATCGCGTCCTACGGCCCGCTGGTCGATGCCGGGGCCGCCGAGGCGGTCGCCGAATTGTGGACCGAGGACGGCGAATACGACGTCGAGGGCTGGCACATGCGCGATCGCGGGCAGGTCCGCGACATGGTCGAATCGCAGGCGCACCAATCGCTCATCGCCGCCGGATCGGCGCACTTCCTGGGTCCGGTGTCGGTCACCGTGGACGGGGACACCGCGGACGCGGTGTGCGAATCGCTGCTGGTCCGGCGGCGGGACGGCGGATTCTTCGTGTGGCGGGCCGGGGCGAATCACTTCCGCCTGGTCCGCACTTCCGAGGGCTGGCGGATCGCGCAGCGGATCACCCGGGCGCTGGATGGCTCCGAGACCGCCCGAAAACTGCTCATTGCGCCCTGGACCAGCGGAGATGTCGTTTCCGAATGGAAATGAGGGTCCCCTAACGACGCCGCCGATTCTTCCAGCTATGGTTAGCATCACCTAACGCCGCACCTGGGCGTTTGCTGGAAGGACCTGAAATGAACGGACGCTCGAGCGGCATGCCGCCGGTGCGCAAGACCCTGCTGCGCGTGTCGGCACTGGGCGCAGCGCTGGTGGTCGCGGCGGCATGCAGCAATACGAAGTCGAACAACGACGACGTGAAGGCGCTCGACGGAAACCATTACGCCCAGGTCAATATCGCCTCCAGCAAGGAGTCGGACAAGGCGCAGTTCACCGACCCGAAGTTCATCAACGCCTGGGGCATCGCGGACCGTCCCAAGGGCGCCGGCGGGCACTTCTGGGTCGGCGCGGGCGGCTACTCCTTCCAGTTCGTCGGTGACGTCACCAAGTCGCCGGATGCCAAGTACCAGAAGATGTTCCAGGACCCGCTGAAGCTGGTCACCATCCCGGGCGCGGACTCCATCCCGGACGACGACGGCGACGACAGTGAAGGCAAGACCACCGGCGTCGTCTTCAACTCGGCCCCCATCACCTCCGACATCTTCGCGGTGAAGGACCAGCCGGTCAGCTACGACGGCAAGAACGAGAAGCTCACCGGCTCCGCGCGATTCATCTTCGCCACCGACTCCGGCAAGATCTCCGGCTGGACCGAGCAGGGCGCGGGCGGCGCCATCGTGCGCCACGACGGCCCGGCCGTGCTCGAATACGACGGCACCGCCGCGGGTATGAAGTTCAAGGGCATCGCCCTGGACCCGTCCGGTGCCAAGCTGCTGGCCGCCGACTTCGGCAAGGACCCGCAGGTCCGCACCTTCGACAAGGACTGGAAGCTGGTGCCCACCACCGGTTTCGCCAACCCGTTCGCCACCGGTGACGCCATCGACCCGGCCGACGCGTCCAAGGGGAAGAAGGTGAAGGTCGGCGACCCGGCCCCCTTCAATGTCGCCACCATCGGCGACCGCGTCTTCGTCAGCTACGCCGTCACCCAGTCCGAGGGCGGCGACCCGAACAAGCTGAAGGCTGGCGAAGAGGACAAGCTCGACAAGGACCAGGAGAAGAACGCCGGCAACAAGGCCAAGAAGGGCCAGGTCGCCGAATTCGACAAGAACGGCAAGCTGGTTCGCACCCTCGACGCCGACGGCCGCCTCAACGCGCCATGGGCCGTCACCATCGCCCCGCAGGGCTTCGGCCCGCTGTCGGGCAAGCTGCTGGTCGGCAACTTCGGCGGCGCGGGCCACATCCTGGCCCTCGACGACCAGTCCGGCAAGTTCGTCGACTACCTGCGCGACGCCGACGGCAAGCCCGCCGAGATCGAGGGCCTCTGGGGCCTCATGTTCGGCAACGGTGAGAGCCTCGGCGACGCCGACGCCCTCTACTTCACCGCGGGCCCCAACGACGAGAAGGACGGCCTCTTCGGCAGCCTCCGCCTGAAGTAACCCGCGAAAGCCCCGGGCCCCGAGTCGATTCCGGCTCGGGGCTCTCGCTTTTCCGGGGCGGGCTCGTCGCCGGGGTCAGCTCGCGCCGACACCGAGCGCGGTGAGCAGGACCAGCACCACGGTGACGACGGCGAAGACCCCGTGCCCGCCCACGACCAGGACGGGGAAGTGGCGTTCGGCCGGTTCGGACTGCGGGACACCGGCTGCCCGGCCCCGATAGACCGGTAGCCAGCGCAGCAGCATGAAGAAGCCGAGCAGTGCCACCGGAATCAGCAGCGCGAAGGCGACCCAGGCGACGGCCTTGGTGCTGACCACCAGGTAGATGATCCACAGCACCAGCCCGGCCACGGCCAGCAGGAAGTGGCCGAAGATGACGGGCGGGGGCAGATGGCTGGAACTCGGTTGCCGGACACCGCCTTTGGCGATCCAGGTGCCGAGCAGAACGAAACCGCCGGCCGCGGTGAGCAGCCAGGTGATGAGTGCCGCGATGGCCATGATCAACTCCTGTCGAGAGAGGGACGGGGATTCAGCGCTGGAAACCCGTGGCCTGGGTGGTCTCGTCGGCGACCCGGACGCCATAGCGATAGGCGAGTTTGCCGCCGAGATAACCGGATACGGTCAGGGCCGCGAGGGCCGCCACCGAGAGCAGCAGCGGACCCCACGGCACGGGACCGTGCGTGCCCTCGGCTCGCCGCCAGACGAAATCCAGTGCGAAGGCGACGGTCACCGCGAGGTTGAGGCTCAGATGGACCAGGCCGGTGCGGAAGGCCGGGGTTCCGGCCGGGATGGCCAGGAAGTCCAGGAATCCGACGGTGGCCGCCGCGAGTGCGCCGAGCACGCCGATGGCGATCAGCCACAGCGCGCCGCGCGCCAGGAACTCCGGATCACCGACCAGGTGTGAGGCGAGGTCGAAGATCAGGCTCGCCACCCAGGTCCCGATGGGCACGGTGACCAGGATCGGATGGAACGGATGGCCGTACGGCCCGGTCAGCGCCGCGCTCACCGGGCGCTTGGCCTGGTACGGATCAGGCTCGGCCTGCTGCGGATCAGCCGTCACGACAACCTCCCAACCAGCCTTGAATTCAGGAAATAATTCTTGGCGTAATTACCCGGACTGGTCAAGGACTACACGCTGGAGCGGTACTCAATACTTTTCGGCCAAGACGATGGGCGCTATTGTGGTCGCGTGACCAGTGCTTCCGCGATCGGTGCCGTCGCCGTCCTCGATGACGACCTGCGGCGCGGCATGTACTGGTACATCCGCCGCGCCCGCCGCCCCGTCACCCGCGACGAGGCCGCCGCCGAGGTCGGCATCTCCCGCAAACTCGCCGCCTTCCACCTGGACAAGCTCGTCGACGCCGGCCTGCTGCGCGCCCGCTACGAGGCCGTCGGCGCCCCCCGTCGCGTCGGCCGTACCCCCAAGGTCTACGAACCCGCCGAAACCGATGTGCGCGTGAGCATTCCGGAACGCCGCTACGAGGTGCTGGCCGAAATCCTGATGAGCGCGGTGCTCGGCGAGGGCGCGGACGAGACCGCCCGGGACGTCGCCGTCCGCGTCGCCGCCGAGCGCGGCACCGCCCTCGGCGCCGCCGAACGCGACCTCCGCAAACCCGGCCGGCTCGGCCCCGAACGCGCCCTCACCCTCCTCCAGGCCCTACTGTCCGACCAGGGCTTCGAACCCGGCCGCCCGGCCCCGTCCTGCATCCGCCTGCACAACTGCCCCTTCCACCCCCTCGCCGCCTCCGCCCCCGAACTCGTCTGCACCCTCAACCATGCCTACCTCTCCGGCATCCTCGACGGTCTGGGTGCGAACACCGTCGAAGCCGTGCTGGCTCCGGCCCCCGGTGAATGCTGCGTCGAACTGCGCCCGGCGGCCGACCGCCCGGACCACCCTTCGCCCGCCCGGGGCTCATCGGCAGCCTCCGCCTGAGCGAGATGCGGCTATTCCATGGTCTTCCCGATCAGGAACAGCGTGAGGACGATGCCCATCACCACGACCAGTCCGTAGTGGCCGGCCGACCGGCCGTAGTCATAGGTGGAGGCGGCGACGACGATCGTCATGATCAGGAAAAGTAAGCGCTTCACCGCAGACCCCCACAGGCTCGTTCCCAACCGTACGAGCGGTGGATTCGGTTGTGCCACAGCGTAATGGGTGAAGGGCAGTGCAGAGGCAGCGGCCCGCCCGAACCGCCCGAACCGGGCGCGTCGGGGTGGAAACGGGGCAGCGGTCACCGGGGAATCCGGGTGCGCGACCGATGAATCCGAGACTGTCGCCCCGTCCTATGAACAACCGCGCGGCCCACCTCGACCCATTCGCAAGGAGCACACCGATGCGCAAGATCACCGCAGGACTGTTCATCTCCCTCGACGGCATCGTCGCCGACCCGCAGGATTGGCACTTCCCCTATTACAACGACGAGATGGGCGAGGCGGTCTCGGCCCTGGTCGCCACCGCCGACACCCTGCTGTTCGGCCGCGTCACCTACGACTCGTTCGCCGGCGCGTGGCCCGAACGCGAGACCACCGGAGCCGAGGACGCGGGCTTCGCGAAGGCGCTCGGCGATCTGCGCAAGATCGTGTTCTCCCATCGCGAACTCGACTTCACCTGGCGCAATTCCGAACAGCCCCAAGGTGATCTGGTGGCGACCGTGGCCGCCCTCAAGGCCGAACCGGGCGGCGACATCTCGCTCAGCGGCTCGACCTCGATCGTGCGCCAGCTGCTGGCGGCCGCGCTCATCGACGAACTGCACCTGTTCGTGCACCCCATCGCCCTGCGCAGCGACGGCCTGCGGCTCTTCGACGAGGGCACTCCCGTCCCGCTGCGGCTGCGGTCGGCCACGCCGTTCAAAACCGGTGTGCTGCACCTGATCTACGGCCCCGCCGACGCTCCCGAGGAGGCCGGCTACGAGGACGCGCGAGCACACCTCGCCTGAGCGGCCGCGCGGCCCCGAACCAGCGAGTAGGTCAGAGGTGTGCCAGCATCGGCCGCATGGCGATCTCTGTGGAGTCTGTTGCACATATCCGGCTCACCGTGGGTGACATCGGGCGGTCGAGAGCCTTCTACGATGCGGTCTTCGGGTGGCCGGTGGCGCTGGAGATCGCGGCCGACGCGGACGACGACACCCGACAGCGGCTGAGCTTCCTGCACGGTGGGGTGATCTACCGGATGGCGCAGGGGCTGATCGGTCTGCGGCCGGTCGGAACCGATCGGTTCGACGAGGACCGTGTCGGTCTCGACCATCTCGCCTTCCCGGTCGGGTCACTGGCCGAATTGGAGGCTGCCGCAGCGCATCTCGATGCCTGCGGGGTCGCGCACGAGGACATCAAGGACATCGGCGCCAGCTACATCCTGGAGTTCCGGGACCCGGACAACATCGCACTGGAGTTGATTGCGCCGAAGTAGGTGCCGGGCCCGGGGCTACTTCATGGCCTTGCCGACGAAGAACATGGTCAGGACTGCGCCCAGGGCTATTGCCGCGCCGTAGTGGCCGGGGGCGAGGGCGTAGGTGTAGGTCGACGCGGCGAGGATGATCGCGGCGGCGAGGAATAGCAGGCGCTTCGCTTTGGGCTCCACAGGCTGGAATTCAACCGTAGGAGGAGGCGGATTCCGGGGCGCCACGGCGGCGGGGGTCAAGGGCGGGAGCGGGTCCGCCGACGGCGGGCCCGCTCCTTGTCGGGCAGTGGCGCTCCGACCGGTTACTTGCCGAAGGATCCACCGGCCGAGCCGCTGGCGACCAGGCAGAGCGGATTGTTGACCATGAGCATTTGCGCCGAGCCCGAGGACGAACCGGTGATGCCGGAGTCGATGGCGGGTGTGTTCGGCGGTGTAGCAGCGGGATCGCCGGAACCGCCGAGTCGCACCGAGCGGCCGTCGGAGTTCGGATCCGCCGGTGCACCCAGCAGGTCCAGTACCGTCGGGGTGATGTCGGCCAGGGTGTAGCCGTTGTTCTGCGCCCCCGCGGCGAAGTCCGGCCCCCGCGCGATCATGAAACTCGCTGTCTCGTAGGCGCTCTGACCGCCGTGGCCGCCCTCGGGCTTGTGCCCGTGGTCCGTGGTCACCAGGATCGTCCAGCGCTCGCCGGCGTGCGTCCGGGCGCGGTCGTCGACCGCCTTGGTGATCTTGCCGACCAGCGTGTCCACCCGGCCGATGGCATCCCGGTACGCCTGCGGCCAGATGCCGCGCAGGGTGTGGCCGACGATATCGACCTGATCGAGGTGGGTGAACACGAAATCCGTGCCGTCGTCGGTGATGGCGGACACCACCTGCGCCGCGGCATTCGAATCCGCGGTCGTCTCACAGACTCCCGCGCCGGTCGGATCGACCTGCGTCACGGACACCCTGTCCGCCGCGGGATTTCCGGTCCGGGCGATCATGCCGATCTTGTCCCAGGTACCCAGCGACGCGGTGGCCAGGCTCGGCTTCGCGCGCTCCAGCTGCGTGAACACCGTCGGATACTGTGCGAAAGGCGCAGGGGTGCAGGTGGAGTCATTGTCCTTGATGCCGTGCTTGGTATCCCAGACCCCGGTCAGGGCCGTCGCCCAGGAGACGCACGACATGGTGGTGTGCGGGGCGATGGAGGTCCGCGCCAGGGTGCCCTGGGCCGCGAGCAGGCCCAGGTTCGGGGCATTGGCCGCCTGCACCTCGCTCCACAGCGTGCCGTCGATGCCGATCACCACGACCTTGTTCACCACGGGTGCGGCCGTTGCCGGGGCGGCCGTGGCCAGCGGGAGTGCGGCCAGCGCGGCGGCGGCCACCAGTGCACGAGTACGAGACATGCGCGGCAACCTAGCCGGGGTTCGGCACTTCCGCAGCAAATTCGGACAATTGACCAGAACTGTCCCGCTGAGTGAAACGCCGACGGGTCGCATCCCCTAGCCGGAGCGGGGGTTCGAGCGGGTCTGCCGCCGCCGGGCCCGCTCCTTCTCGATGGCGTCGAAGCGGAGTTGCAGGCCGTCGGTGAAGGCCGACAGCGCCAATTCGAAACTCTCCGAATCGATCTCGTCGGCCTTGGCGCGCAGCAGATGCGCCTGCTCCAAATGCGGGTAG
The DNA here is from genome assembly GCF_053603795.1 of Nocardia sp. NPDC004123. Taxonomy (NCBI): domain Bacteria; kingdom Bacillati; phylum Actinomycetota; class Actinomycetes; order Mycobacteriales; family Nocardiaceae; genus Nocardia; species Nocardia sp. NPDC004123. The sequence goes on along the minus strand of NZ_JBSGGG010000009.1, from coordinate 168,982 downwards.
CGGTCGCGGTAGACCTGGACGTCGTCGACGAAACCGCGGGAGAACGAGCCCATGGTGGCGCCCATGACCAGGTAGCGGGTGGCCGCGCCGATCATGGTGGCGTCGCGCGGGGGCCAGCCCGCGGAGACCAGGCCGCCGTGGACGGCGTCGGCGGCGCGCAGGTTCTCGTCGCGGGTGCCGGGCCCGGCGGCCAGGTAGGCGACGAAGTTGGGGTGCCGGACCAGGGCGTCGCGGTAGGAGTGGGCCCACGAGATGAGGCCGGCGCGCCAGCCCTGGTCGAAGGCCGACACATCGACCCGCGCCATGAGACCGCCCGCGATGTCGTCGAGGACGGCGTCCTTGGTGGGGTAGTGGGTGTAGAGGGAGGCGGCCTGCACACCCAGTTCGGCGGCGAGCTTGCGCATGGACAGCTCGGCGAGCCCGTCGCGATCGATCAGGGTCAGGGCCGCGTCGCGAATCCGTTCGCGACTCAGCAGCGGCACCTTCGGCCTGGCCATCCGGCTCACCTCCTTCGATGGAAGACCTCGGCGATCCCCCGGCGGACGTCGAATTTATCACCCGGTCCTTGATTAACCGAACACTGTTAGGATAATTTCGAGTCATAAACCTAACAACGTTTGGTTAGGAGCTATCACAACCATGGACTTCGAACTCGGCGAGTCGCAGCGCGAACTGCGCGAGCTGGCCCGGGCCTGGGTGGACAAAGAGGTCGTTCCGCACGCGGCCGCCTGGGATCGGGCCGAGGCGGTCGATACCGCGATCGTCGGCAAGCTCGGTGCGATGGGCTTCCTCGGTATCGAGATCCCGGAGGAGTACGGCGGCTCCGGCGGCACGGCCCTGGACTACTGCGTCCTGCTCGAGGAACTCGGTCGCGGCGACAGCTCGGTGCGCGGCATCGTATCCGTCTCGCTCGGCCTGGTGGCCAAGTCGATCAAGACCTACGGCACCGAGACCCAGAAGCGGGAGTGGCTGCCGCGCCTGTGCTCCGGGCAGTCACTGGGCTGCTTCGGCCTCACCGAACCCGGCACCGGCTCCGACGCGGGCAGCCTCACCACCAGAGCCGTTGCCGACGGCGATGATTGGCTGCTGTCGGGCACCAAGATGTTCATCACCAACGGCACCTGGGCCGACGTCGCCATCATCTTCGCCCGCACCGGCGGCCCCGGCCCCAAGGGCGTGACCGCCTTCCTGGTGCCCACCGACGCCCCCGGCTTCGCGCGCACCGAGATCAAGGGCAAGCTCGGCCTGCGCGGCCAGGCCACCGCCGAACTCGTCCTCGACCAGGTCCGGGTGCCCGACGCCAACCGGCTCGGCGAGCTCGGCCAGGGCTTCAAGATCGCCATGGCCGCCCTGGACAAGGGCCGCATGGGTGTGGCCGCCGGGTGTGTCGGCGTCGCGCGCGGCTGCCTGGAGGCCGCCGTGAAATACGCTCGGGAGCGCGAGCAGTTCGGCAAGCCGATCGCCTCCTATCAGCTGGTCCAGGAACTCATCTCCGATATCGCCGTCGATGTCGAGGCGGCGCGGCTGCTCACCTGGCGGGTCGCCGACCTGGTCGGGAAGGGCAAGCCGTTCGGCACCGAGGCCTCGGTCGCCAAGCTGTTCGCCAGTGAGGCCGCGGTGAAGGCCGCCAACAATGCCATCCAGGTGTTCGGCGGATACGGCTACATCGACGAGTACCCGGTGTCGAAGTACCTGCGCGACGCCCGCGTGCTCACCCTCTACGAGGGCACCAGCCAGATCCAGAAACTGCTCATCGGGCGCGCCCTCACCGGCGTGAACGCCTTCCTCTGAACGTCATTCACAGACAGGGAGATTCAGTCATGTCGAAAGTCGCAGTCGTGACCGGCGCGGCCCGCGGAATCGGCGCGGGCACCGCGGCCCGCCTGGCCGCCGACGGTTTCGCCGTCGCCATCGTCGATCTCGACGAGGCCGCCTGCAAGGACGCCGTGGACGCCATTGCCGCCCAGGGCGGCACGGCCATCGCGGTGGGCTGCAATGTCACCGACGAGGCGCAGGTCGCCGCCGCGTTCGAACGCATTGCCGCGGAACTGGGTTCGGTCGACGTGCTGGTCAACAATGCCGGCGTGCTGCGCGACAACCTGCTGTTCAAGATGTCGGTGGACGATTGGGACATCGTCATGTCCGTGCACCTGAAGGGCACGTTCCTGTGCTCGCGGGAGGCGCAGAAGTACATGGTGAAGCAGAAGTCCGGCAAGATCGTGAACACCTCCAGCGTGTCCGCGCTGGGCAGCCGCGGCCAGGCCAACTACTCGGCCGCCAAGATGGGCATCCAGGGCCTGACCCGCACGCTCGCCATGGAATTGGGGCCGTTCGGCATCAACGTCAATGCCGTCGCGCCGGGCTTCATCGTCACCGAGATGACCGATGCCACCGCCGCCCGCGTGGGCGTCTCGCCGGAGGAGTTCCGCGCCGAGGCCGCCAAGATCACCCCGCTGCGCCGGGTCGGCGAGCCCGCCGACATCGCGAACGTCGTCTCCTTCCTGGTCTCCGACGACGCGTCGTTCGTCACCGGCCAGACCATCTACGTCGACGGCGGACGCCGCCTTTAATCACGAAACTCGGTCCGCGCTGGGTGATTCGCTCCCGGCGCGGGCTGTCACCGGCTCAGAGAGATCGTCACCATGCAGAGAACAGTTTTCGACAAGGACCACAACGCCTTCCGCGAGACCGTGCGGGCCTTCATCGAGTCCGAGGTCGTGCCCGTCTACGAGGAGTGGTACTCGGCCGGTATCGCGCCGCGCGAGTTCTATTACAAGCTGGCCGAGCTCGGTGTCTTCGGCATCGAGGTGCCCGAGGAGTACGGCGGCGCGGGCATCGAGTCGTTCAAGTTCCAGGCCATCCTCATGGAGGAAGTCGCCCGTGCCGCAGTGCATCTCGGCGGCTCGGGCGTGCACGTGGGGCTGTGCCTGCCCTACCTCAAGAATCTCGCGAGCGAGGAGCAGAAGCAGCGCTGGCTGCCCGGCTTCGTCACCGGCGAGATCATGTTCGCCATCGCCATGACCGAGCCCGGCACCGGCTCCGACCTGGCCGGAATGCGCACCACCGCAAAGCTTTCCGCGGACGGCACCCACTACGTGCTGAACGGGTCCAAGACCTTCATCACCGGCGGCGTGCTCGCCGACCGCGTCATCGTCTGCGCCCGCACCGCCGCCCCCGGCGACACCGATCGCCGCCACGGCATCTCGCTGTTCGTGGTGGACACCAAGTCCCCGGGCTACAGCGTCGGCCGCAAGCTGGACAAGCTGGGCCTCAAGGTCTCCGACACCGCCGAACTCAACTTCACCGACGTCGAGGTGCCGGTTGAGGACCTGCTCGGCGAGGAGCACAAGGGCTTCTCCTACCTGGGCCAGAACCTCCCGCAGGAGCGGCTGTCCATTGCCGTCGGCGCGTACGCACAGGCCAAGGCCGCGATCCGCTTCGCCAAGGAATACACCCGGCAGCGCAACGTCTTCGGCCAGCCGGTCTCCGGCTTCCAGAACACCAAGTTCGAACTCGCCGCTTGTCAGGCCGAGGTGGACGCCGCCGAGGCCGTGGTGGATCGCGGCCTCGAGGCCCTCGACGAGGGCACCCTGACCTCGGCGGATGCCGCCTCCGCCAAGCTCTTCTGCACCGAGGTCGCGCACCGAGTCATCGACCGCTGCCTGCAGCTGCACGGCGGATACGGCTTCATCAACGAGTACCCCATTGCCCGCCTCTACGCCGACAACCGCGTGAACCGGATCTACGGCGGTACCAGCGAAGTCATGAAGATGATCATCGCCAAGGACATGGGTCTCTGACCAACCGATCGAACCGAGGTATCGATGAACGCGACTCTCTCCCTGGCCGGCATCCTCGCCGAACCGGCGTGGCGGCGACCCGACCACATCGCCCTGATCGAGGGCGACCAGCGCATCACCTTCCGCGACCTGTGGCGGCAGGCCCGCGAACAGGCCGGGGCCCTCATCGAACTCGGGGTGCGGCCGGGTGACCGGGTCGCGCTCATGGGACCCAATACCGCTGATTTCCCGCGTGCGTACTTCGCCATCCTGGCGGCAGGCGCGACCGTGGTGCCGGTGCACCTGCTGCTCACCGCGGACGAGGCGGAATACGTGCTGCGCGACAGCGGGGCCACCGTCATGATCTGCCATCCGATGGTGGAGGCCGTCGGCAAGGAGGCGGCCGGCCGGGTCGGCATCGACTGCCTGAGCCCGAAAGAGCTCTCCGGCGAGGCGATTCCGGCGTATGTGGCGCGCAGCCCGCTCGACACCGCGGTGGTGTTCTACACCAGCGGCACCACCGGCCGCCCCAAGGGCGCGGAGCTCAGCCACCTCAATATGGTCATGTGCGCGACGGTGAACGCCTTCGACGCCAACGAGGTCAAGCGCGAGGACATCGCGCTGGGCGCACTGCCGCTGTTCCACGTGTTCGGGCAGACCGTCTCCATGAACTCGCACTGGCGGCTCGGCGCGACCCTGGTGCTCATGCCGAGATTCGATGCGGCACAGGCGCTCGAGCTCATGGTGAAGGAGAACATCAACACCTTCCACGGTGTGCCGACCATGTACCACGGGCTGCTCGAAGCGGCCGAGGGCGCGGCGGAACTGCCGAAGCTGCGGCTGTGCATCAGCGGCGGCGCGGCCATGCCGCCGGTCATCATCGAGGAGTTCGAGCAGGTCTTCGGCGCGCACATCCTCGAGGGCTACGGCCTGTCCGAAACCTCGCCCACCGCAACGGTGAACCAGCCGCTGCTCGGCCCGCAGATCGGCACCGTCGGACACCCGGTGTGGGGCGTCGACGTCGAGATCGCCGCCACTGACGTGCGCGACCGCATCGAACTCCTGCCGACCGGCACCATCGGTGAGGTCGTGGTGCGCGGCCACAATGTGTTCAGCGGTTACACCGGCAAGCCCGAGGCCACCGCGGAGGTCATGGTGGACGGCTGGTTCCGCACCGGCGACCTGGGCATCAAGGACGAGCAGGGCTACCTGCGCATCGTGGACCGGATCAAGGAGATGATCATCCGCGGCGGGTTCAACGTGTACCCGACCGAGGTGGAGGCCGCGCTGCTGCGGCACCCGAACATCGCGCAGGTGGCGATCATCGGTGTGCCGGACGAGAACTACGGCGAGGAGATCCTCGCGGTCGTCGTGCCGTCCGGACCGCTCACCGCCGAGGACGTCATCGACTACGCGAAAGAGCATGTGGCGCGGTACAAGTACCCGCGCCGCGTCGAGTTCGTCACCGAACTGCCCATGGGGCCCACCCACAAGATCCTCAAGCGCGAACTGAAGCAGCGCTACGCCTAGCCGGAGGAACACCGCATGATCGACTTCAGCGACTTCGACCACCTGCGTGCCGCCGCCGGCACCGAAATCGGTGTCAGCGACTGGATCACCGTCGACCAGCAGCGCATCGACACCTTCGCCGACGCCACCGACGACCACCAGTGGATCCACGTCGACGCCGCCCGCGCGGCCGCCGGACCCTACGGGCGCACCATCGCCCACGGGTTCCTCACCCTGTCACTGGTGGTGCCGATGACCGCGCAGGTCATGACCGTCAGCGCCGCGAACATGGCGATCAACTACGGGCTCAACAAGGTTCGGTTCATCAACCCGGTGCCGGTGGACAGCCGCATCCGCGGGCGCTTCACCCTCGACGCCGTCACCGACATCCCGGGTGGCGTGCAGGCCGTGCGGACGGTCACCGTCGAGATCGAGGGACAGGACAAGCCCGCCTGCGTCGCGGAGAGCATCGCCCGCTACCTCGCCTGAGGCGCGCAGACCAGGGCCCGCCGATCGAATCGATCGGCGGGCCCTGGCTTTTCGCGGACCGGCGGTGTTCCGCGGGCTACCCGCGTGGTCCGAACGGCACCGCCGACAGCGGGGCGGCGTCCGGCGTCATGGTCGCCACCACCGAGATCCCCGCCGCCTGGAAATTCATCAGCGCCCGGGCGATATGGTTCGCCGAGGTGATCAGGATCGCCGCGTGCGCGCCGATGGCGTCCATCAGCTGCGCCGAGAACGCCGCGTTCTGGACCGTCGAATTCGCCTTGGTCTCGGCATGAATGCGGGTGCGGTCGATACCGCGCTCGACCAGCCAGTCCGCCATGGCGTCCGCCTCGGTCACCCCGTTCTGCGGATTGCCGCCGGTCACGATGACCGGGGCCTGCGGCGAGAGCAGGGCCGAGACGTAGCCGGCGTAGAGCCGGGCCATGAGCTCCGGGCGCATCGAGCCGTCGGGCTGCAGACCGTAACCGAGCACCACGATCGCGGTGTCCGGGGTGAACAGCGCGGGCAGGTTCAGGCCCGGCAGGTCCATGCCGGGGATATTGAAGGTCTGCAACGCGTTGATGGTCGCCAGCATGTTCTGGGACAGCCCGGCGATGGAATCGATCTGTACCGGCTGCGGCGGCGCGTCGGCGTGGGCCGGCGCGGCGGCCGCCGCCAGTGCGATGACGGTCGCGCCGGGCAGCAGGGCCTGGATGGCCTTGGTGCGGAACTGATTCGATGTCCTGCGGTGATGGCGGCCGGGCCGGACGCGCCCCAGCTGGGGGCGGACTCCTTGCCACTGACCACTGGGTGAGATTCTCCGATGTCTGCCTGCGTCGAGCATCGCAACCCCCTAGGTAGCCGGGATGTGACTACCGGTCGGTTCACAATCGTCCGAATCATGATCGCGCCGGATCCACTTCTATGGAGGCGATTTCGCGAAATCAAGATTCACATCGTCGCGGGACAGCGTCCGAACAGCGGAAATATCAAGCCGGACCGGCATTGTCGTGAGGTCGGCGCGACCGCTCGGACCGCTCCAGATGGTGTGACCGGCATCACGTCACACCCGATGTCACACCCGCGTGGGCCGCGTCGTCAACCTGACGAAGGCAACGAACGACACAGAGAAAAGAGAGAACAATGACCCGCTTCGCCCTGTACGAGAACGAAGTCGCCGCCAAGTTCAACAAGCGCCTCGTCACCGCCGCCCGCGTCGTCGACGAGTCCAGCCTGCCCAAGGCCACCCAGGAACTGGTCAAGATCCGCGCCTCGCAGATCAACGGCTGCGGCATGTGCCTGGACATGCACACCAAGGACGCCGCCCACGCCGGCGAGACCGCGGTCCGCCTGGCCATGGTCGCCGCCTGGAAGGAATCCACCGTCTTCACCGAGCCCGAGCGCGCGGCCCTCGCCCTCACCGACGAGGGCACCCGCCTCGCCGACGGCGGCGACATCTCCGAGGACACCTGGGCCCTGGTCCGCAAGAACTACGACGACGACCAGATCGGCGCGCTGATCTCCCTGATTGCCACCATCAATGCCTGGAACCGCCTGAACGTCATCTCCGGCCAGCTGGGCGGCCAGTACGTCCCCGGCCAGTGGTGACCACCTGCCCGCGCCCCAACCACGTTGGGGCACAAGGATAGGCATTTCTCGAGTGGCACACCACCGAGGGGAATCGGTCGAATCCCCACGGCGGTGTGCCACTCGGCATTCGGGCCGCAACCGACCCCGCGATTCGGCTGCCGGGCTCGAGCTTCCAGGACGGGCGGCCAACCCGCCTGTCCGTCCGGCCGATCGAGCTTGCCCGGCTCGAGTTCTCGATAGGGTGCAACGCCCGCTCTCATTCCGGTCCGCGTTCCCCGATGGAGTGTCGGCCCGGAAATGCGACGGTCCGGTGGATTCCGGTCCCGGCCCTCGAGCGTCGAGACCGGGCGGCTAGTCGTTGTGGCGGACCAGTGGCCAGTCGATCGCGACTCGGCCGGCGGTCGTCACGTAGGTGGTGAAGACGTTCAGCGCGACGTGGGCGATGATCTCCACCAGGAGGTCCGGGGCCAGGCCGGCGTCCTGGGCGGTGCGCAGATCGGCGTCGGTGACGGTGCCGTTGTGGACCAGCAGGGCGTGCGCGAAGGCCAGGGCCGCTTCGGCTTCCGGGTCCGCGGACGCGGCCTGCCGGGCGCGGATCGTCTCCTCCTCGGGCAGGCCGGTGACCTTGGCGCCGCGATAGGTGTGGGCCGACAGCTCGTAGTCACTGCGATTGTGCTGGGCCACCAGCAGTGCGAGGCGCTCGCGAGTGGCGGGCGGAATCCGGCCGTGCCGCAGGGCATCCGACAGATCCAGATAGCCGCGCAGGGCCGACGGGCTGTTGGCCATGGCCTTGGTCAGGTTCGCGGTGATGCCGAAGGCTTGCTGCGCCTCGGTGAAGAGGGCGGCGGTGGCGGCGGGCGCATCCTCCGGCTCCAGTAGCGGCAATCCTGACATCGTTCGAGAATCGGTCGCCGCGTTGATAGATTCGCTGTACATCGGCGATGTGCCGAACGAACAGCGGCTCATGGTGGATGTGCGGGTGACAGTAGGACTGACGGTGCTCGGGCCGGTCGGTGTGACGGTGGACGAGCGGGCCGTGCCCGGTCTCGCGCCCCGCCACCGCGCGGTGCTGGCGCACCTGTTGCTGAACGCCCGCACCGTGGTCACCGTCGACCAGCTCACCGACGCACTGTGGGGACCCACCCCGCCCGACACCGCGCGTTCCCAGATCCACCACGCCATTACCGCCGTCCGCAAGGTGCTGCGCACCGCGGGCATTGCCGACCTCCTGCACACCCGCGCCAACGGCTACCTCGTCCAGCCCGCGCCCGGCCAGCTCGACCTCGACGTCTTCGCCGCCGAAACCGCCACGGCCACCCGCGAATCCGCCACCGATCCGGCCGCGGCCGCCACCCGCCTGCGCGCCGCCCTGCGGCTCTGGCGCGGTCAGCCCCTCGCCGACGTCAAGGCCGACTTCGCTCCCGATGCTCGCGCCCGCCTCGAAGACCGCCGCCTGCGTGCCGTCGAACAGCTCGCCGAACTCGACCTCGCCCTGGGCCGCCACGACGATCTCATCGACGAACTCCCTGACCACCTCGCCGCGAACCCCTTGCGCGAGAAGCTGACCGCCCACCTCACGCTTGCCCTGCATCGCGCCGGTCGTCAGCCCGATGCCCTCGCCACCGCCCGCGCCTTCCGCAGCCGCCTCGCCGACGATCAGGGCCTCGACCCCAGCCCCGCCTTCGCCGACCTGGAACAGGCCATCCTCCGTCGCGACCCCGCCCTCGACTATCGCCCGGACCAGCCGAGGTCGTTCGGTGCGCACCCGGCCGTCGCCGGCCATCGTGCGAATGATGCTGCCGTGCATCCGCATTCGCAGGCTCTGGAGCTCGGTACGGGCCGCATCGGCGTGGACTCGGCCCGATTCGAAGCGTCGTCGCGCCCAATAGTGGACAGGATCGATCCAGCCGATCCCGTAGAGAGCGCGCCGCCCGCCGCGGGGCAGGTGGTCAACTTCCTGCCGTACGACGTCCCCGATTTCACGGGACGGGCCGAGGATATCGAGCGGCTGCGGGGCTGGCTGACCGGGGAGGCCGCCGGGGTGGCGGTCATCGACGGCATGGCGGGGGTCGGGAAGACCGCGCTCGCAGTGCATTTGGCGCACGCGGTGGCGGGGCGGTTTCCGGACGGGCAATTGTTCATCGACCTGCAGGGTCATACGCCGGGGCGGGAGCCGCTGGATATCGGAATCGCGCTGGGGGCCTTGCTGCGTCAGCTGGGCGTGTCCGACGACGCCATTCCGTCGGGGGAGGCGGAACGGGCGGCGCTGTGGCGGGCCAGGGTACGGGACCGGCGGGTGATCGTGGTGCTCGACAATGCGGTCGACACCGCTCAGGTGCGGCCGCTGCTGGCCGGAGGCGGGGCGCACCGGGTGATCGTGACCAGCCGACGACGGCTGCTGGATCTGGATGGCGCGCAATCGCTGTCAATGGAGCTGCTGGCGGCGGCCGATGCCGTCGAGCTGTTCCGGGCCATCGTGGGGGAGCGGGCGGACGCGGAACCGCTGGCGGCGCTGGATGTGCTACAGCTGTGCGGATTCCTGCCGCTGGCCATTCGCATCGCGGCGGCGCGGCTCGCGCACCGGCCCCAGTGGACCGTCGAATACCTGGCCGGGCGGCTGCGGGATCAACGGCGGCGGCTCACCGAGCTGGCCACACCGGAACGCGGGGTGGCCTCGGCCTTCGCGCTGTCCTATCAGCAGCTGGAATCCGCTGAGCAGCGCATGTTCCGGCTGCTCGGGCTCAACCCAGCGCGCGATATCGAACCGCACGCCGCCGCGGCCCTCACCGGCCTCCCCGTCGCCGCGGCCGAGCACCACCTCGAGCGCCTGCTCGACGCCCACGTCCTGACCCAGTTCCGCCCCGGCCGCTACACCATGCACGACCTGGTCCGTCAGCACGCACGCACCACCGCGGCAAACGAGGAATCCGCCGAAACCCGCTCCGCCGCAGTCGAATCCCTCTACCGCTACTACCAGGACACCGCCGCTCGAGCCGTCCGGCTGCTCTTCCCCGACGGCTCCCGCGCCGCACCGGAGTTCACCAGAGCTTCGGAATCCACTGCAGCATCGCAATCGACCGGAGCTTCGGAGTTCACCAGAGCAGCGGACTTCACCGGAGCATCCGAATTCGCAACAGCGCGGGAGTCCGTCGGAGCGCTCGATTCGGCTGGGGCGCAGTCGTTCGATAGATCGTCGCTGACCTTCGAGGAGTCGGCGGAGGCCATCGAGTGGCTCGATGCGGAGCGCATCAACCTGGTGGCCATCTGCATTGCGCCGGAGGAGGCCGCACGGCCCGGTTACACGGCGCAGCTGGCACGCAGTCTGCACGCCTACCTGGATGGGAACGGGCACTACGGTGCCGCGCGCACCATGCACACGCAGGCGTTGCGGAGCAGCCGCCGCGATGGGGACCTGGCCGCGCAGTCCCGGGCGTGCAGCGACCTGGCTTGGATCGCCTGGCGATTCGGGCGGCTGGACGAGGCGCACGACTACGGTGAGCAGGCCCTCGACGCGGCCCGCGCAGTCGGGGATGGGCGGGCGGAGGCCCGGGCCCATTACGTATTCGGGTATGTCTTCTGGCAGCGCGACATCGAGCGGGCCGGGGAGCACTATCGGCAGGGGCTGGCCCTGTTCCGCGAATTCGGCGACCGTGCTGGTGAGGCGGCCTGCCTCACCAGCCTCGGCACCGTCAGCGAGCGCCTGGAGCGCTACCCCGAAGCTCGTGAGCGGCTCGGCGAAGCCCTGCGCCTCTACCGCGAATTAGGCTCCCGAACAGGGGAAATCGTCGTGCTCAACAACCTCGGCCCGGTGCATCTCGGCGAGGATCACCCCGACGAGGCGCGCCGCCGGCACCGCCGCGCCCTCGACCTGTGCCGGGAACTCCGCTTCCGCAGCGAGGAGGCCGAGGCTCTCAACGGTCTCGGCGAGATCGCCCTCGCGCTGGACGATCCCGCCGCCGCGGTCGCCGACTTCACCGCCGCGGTCACGGTCTGCCGCGATCTCGGCGACCGCGCCGAGGAAGCCCGCGCCCTGCTCGGCCTGGCCCAGTCCCACCGTGCGCTCGGGCAGACTCCCGCCGCTCGCGACCATTCCGCCAGGGCACTGGCCCTTTTCGAGGAACTCGAGGTCCCCGAGGCCGACGACGCCCGCGCCCTCCTCTCCGACCTCGGCTGACCCCGCCGTGGAAAATCGGTACCGCTTTCCGCGACGTGTCATTACTGTCATCGTCGCCACCGACGCCCTGGCGCGCAGGTCGTGGGGTGGTCCAGCCGGTGTGGAGGAGTCGGGAGTCCTCGCTTCCCCGTCAAGGAAGAAACCGCGGGTTCGAATCCCGCCACTGGTGCAGGTGATGTCAGCCGGGTGCGGCCGGTCGGTCCTCGAAGGCTCGGTCAGTTCTCGAAGGCGGCGCGGTGGGCCGCACACCATTCGGCGAAGGTGTGCGGCGGGCGGCCGAGCAGTTCGGTCACGGTGCCGGTGCGCGCGCCCACGGTGTCGGCGCGCATGAGGGCGAAGCCCGCCACGATCGCCGCGGCCAGCGGCGGGGGAGCGCCGTTCGGGAAGCGGGCCGCCACCGCCTCCTCCGGCGTCGCGGCCTCACGAATCTTGATGTCGCGGTCCAGGATTCGGGCGAGGATAGCGACCTGGTCGCCGACGGTCAGGCTCTCCGGCCCGGTGAGGTGATAGGCCGCCCCGGCGTGGCCGGGCTCGGTGAGGCAGCGGGCCGCCACCTCGGCGATATCGGCGGGATCGATCGGGGCGAACCGGCCCGGGCCGGTGGGGTCGAGGATCGGGTCGCCCGCCCGCAACGCCGGAATCCACTCCAGGGCATTGGACATGTACCCGCCCGGACGCAGGATCGTGCACGGAATTCCGCTGTCGCGCACCAGATTCTCGCGCTCGTGGTGCCAGCTGCCCATGGCGGGCAGCGGTTCGACCAGCACGTGGGCGGAGGAGATCATGACGATCCGCTTCACTCCCGCCCCGGCGGCGGCGTGCAGCAGGTTGCGGGTGTGGTCCAGCCCGATGCCCGGGACCAGCAGGAACAGGCCGGTGACTCCGGTCATGGCCCGGTCCAGGCTCGCCGGATCGTCGAGGTCGCCCAGGCAGGTTTCGGCACGCGCGGGCAGGGTCGCCGCCCGTGCCGGATCACGCACCAGGGCACGGAAATCGAGGTCGTTGGCATCGAGGATGCGGGTGAGTTCGCGGCCGATGTTCCCGGTCGCTCCGGTCAGCAGTAGCATGGCATCTCCAGATCGTTAGCCGTCTACCGAAAAACGTTAGACGGCTAACGATCGACGGTCAATACCCGCACCCGACCGGAGGCCCCATGTCTTCCCCAGGCTCAGCCGACTTCCTGGACCTGCACGGCCGCACCTCGAAAGCCTTGCGCGCCTTGGCCGATCGCGATATGCGCCGCCTCGGCCTGCACCTCGGCCAGAATCACGTGCTGGCCGTGCTGTGGGAACAGGACGGCCGCACGCCGGGGGAGATGGCGGCCGCGCTGAACGTCACCACGCCGACCGTCGTCAAGATGGCCACCCGCATGGCCGCCGCCGGCCTGCTCACCCGCCGCCGCGACGACAAGGACAACCGCCTGGTCCGGCTCTGGCTCACCGACCGCGGCCGCGACCTCCGCGACCCGGTCGAAGCCGATCGGAAGACCCTGTCCGACAAGGTGACCGCCGACCTCACCGACGCCGAACGCCGCCACCTGATGTCGGCGCTGGAAAAAATCCACCGCGCCGCCGCCGACCTCCTCGGCGAACCGCTCGACCACACCGACTCGATCCCGGACTGACCCGGACCCGCGCCGTTCGATCCCGGACCGGCGCTGCCGCCCCGGCCATCACCTAGAGTTGGGCTCATGATTACCGCGATCGTGTTGATCTCCGCCGAACCGGATCGGATTCCGGAGACCGCGCAGGAACTGGCCGACATCAAGGGGGTGGCCGAGGTCTATTCGTGCGCGGGGGATGTGGACCTGATCGCCGTGGTCCGGGTGCGCGACCACGAGGAGATCGCCGACGTGGTCACCGGCCGGATCAACAAGACGCCGGGCGTGCTGCGCACGGCCACCCACATCGCGTTCAAGTCCTACTCGCGCGCGGACGTGGAGGCCGGCTTCTCGATCGGCGAATAGCCGCCCGGGTCAGCGGGTCAGAACGGACGCGCCCAGCGCGGTGCCGGTGTGACCGGGCTCGATGGTGTGGGTGACGCCGCCCTTGCACCCGGGGAGCAGGTACACCTGGGCGCGCAGGGCGGTTTCATTGTCGACACTGAGCCGGCGCGGCACACCGCGGATGGTCACGCAGTCGCCCGGAATGCCGTAGCTGCGGCCGTCCACACTGAGGGTGCCGGGATCGGCGGTCTCGTCGTGAGCCCAGTGAGCGGCGCTCACCGGAATGCCGATGCCCAGGAACACGGCCACCAGGCCGGGTAGCACCACTCCGTATCGCATGTCGAAACTGTAACGCCGCCTCGCTGACCCGAACAGCAAACACACAGCTGGGTGACCCGAACTCTCAGGACACTCGGAGGAACTCTTCCATGAGAGGGCAGGAACCATGTTCGTGAAGGTGTGCGGGCTCACCACCGAGGAACAGATCGACTGGGCCGTCGAGCTCGGCTACTCGGCCATCGGCGTGGTCGGCACGGCCAAGAGCAAGCGGTATGTCGAGCCCGCCCGGGCGCGTGAGCTGGCGGCGTACGCGCGCGGCCGGATCCGCTCGTTCGTGGTGGCGTTCGACCGGACCGAGGTCGCCGAGGTGATCGGCGACTTCGACGTCATCCAGCTCTACAACTGGACCGACCTGCCGAATCTGGCCTACTGCTCGGCCGCCGCACCCACCCCGGAACAGGTCTGCGAATACTTCTTCTACGACGCCAGCACCGGATCGGGCGTCTTCGCCGAATTCCCGGACTGGCTGGAGCAGGTGCCCGGACAGGTGGTGCTGGCCGGCGGCCTCAGCCCCGGCAATGTCGCCGAGGTGATCACGACCCATCGGCCGTTCGGCGTCGACGTCTCCAGTTCGGTCGAAACCGCCCCTGGCATAAAGAGTTTCGACGCCATGAGCCGTTTCAAACAGGCCGTGGACTCCGCGGCCGAACCGGGGGCCTGAAGCCCCCCGGGGTCAGTTCGCGCCGAGCCCGTTGGAGACGGTGACCCAGCGATCCAGCAGCGCCGAGGCCGCACCCGAATCCACGGTCTCGGCCACCCGCTTCAATGCCGCGGCCAGCTTGGTGTGCAGATCGTCGTCCACCCCCGCGGCGGTCAGTTCGAACGCCACCAGCGCCGCCGCCGAATTCAGCAGCACCGCGTCCCGCACCGGGCCCGGGTCGCCGGCGAACACGGCACGCGCGATCTCCGCGTTCATCACCGCGTCGCCGCCGCGCAGCGCCGACGGATCCACTCGCTCGATGCCGAGTTTGGTTGGGTCGATGGTGGTTTCGTGCAACCGGCCGCCCGCGACCACCCACACATCGGTGGTGTCGGCGGTGGTGATCTCGTCGAGGCCGTCGTTGCCGCGGACCACGAGCGCCGAGGCGCCGCGTTCGGCGAACACACCCGCGATCACCGCCACCAGATCCGGGAAAGCGCAGCCGATCAGGCCCGTGCTGGGCTGGGCCGGATTGGTCAGCGGCCCCAGAATATTGAAGACCGTCGGAATCCCGATCTCACCGCGCGCCTGACTCGCGAACCGCAGCGAGGGATGGAACACCGGCGCGAAGCAGAACCCGATGCCGGTCTGCCGCACGCACTCGGCCACCGATTCCGGCCCGAGCGCGATCTTCACGCCCAGCGCCTCCAGCACGTCCGCGCCGCCGCTCTTGGACGAGGCCGCCCGATTGCCGTGCTTGATCACCGGAATCCCGCTGGCCGCCACCACGATCGAGGACATGGTGGAGATGTTCACGCTGCCCGAGCGGTCCCCGCCGGTGCCGACGATATCCACCGCCGCGCCCTCGAACGGCACCCGCTTCGCGTGCGAGAGCATGCCGGTGGCCAGGCCGCTCAGCTCGGTCGGGGTCGGGCCCTTCATCTTCAGGGCCACGCCGAAGGCCGCGATCTGCGCGGAGGTGGCGTTGTCGGAGAAGATCTCGTTCATCGCCCACGCGGCCTCATCCGAGGACAGATCGTTGCCGTCGGTGAGGATGCCGAGAATTTCTCTCCAGCTGCGCGCGCTCATTGCTTCTCTTCCCGTTGCCGGTCCACGCCGGACACCAGTGTTGTTGGGGCAAGCCTAGTGTGCGGGGCTAGTTCTTTCCGCCAGGACCGGCGGCGGGCTGCAGGGCATCCCAGCCGAGGACATGGCCGTCGTAGCGATGGGCGATTCCCGTCATGCGGGAACGCTCCTGGGAGCAGTGCAGGGCGTCGAGCACCTGCACGCGCTGCAACACCAGGTTCGCCGGGTCGGCCGCGTCCACCGAGGCGGTGTCATAGCCGATCTGCGCGGCGATGACTTGCACCTCACCGACGCGGTCGGCGGGAACCCGGAGGTGGTGCCGAAGGACTACTGGATCGTCCGATGTCCACTGCAGAGCCTTGCCCAGGGCCGCCGAACAGGCTTCGGCATCATCGAAACTCGATGCCACCACCACCAGATCCGGCCGCCTCGGATCCAGTTCGGTTGTCCCGCCGCGTCCGGCTATCCGCCGCCACCACGATTTCACGCTCATATATCCCTCTCCACAGGGCTCAGCTTCCTCTTACCTGCGCAATCTAGGCTCTCCGGGACACGCCGAGAGCCCTGCCAGACGAGCGCTCGCGCTGGGCTTTCCGACACGTACGACAAAGTTTCGTACCCGCCTACGCCTGTCGTACTACGACAAGTCATACTTACCGGCGTGACGACCGCAGTAGGGACCCCAGGATCGGCCATTACCCAGCGTGTGCATTCGCTGAACCGGCCCAACATGGTCAGCGTCGGTACCATCATCTGGCTGTCGAGCGAGCTGATGTTCTTCGCCGGCTTGTTCGCCATGTACTTCGTTGCTCGCGCGCAGGCGCACGGAAACTGGCCGCCGGAGCCGACCGAGCTGAACATGAAGCTCGCCGTGCCGGTGACCGCGGTGCTGATCGCCTCCTCCTTCACATGCCAGATGGGCGTGTTCGCGGCGGAGAAGGGTGACGTCTTCGGCCTGCGCCGCTGGTACCTGCTGACCTTCCTCATGGGTGCGTTCTTCGTCGGTGGCCAGGCCACCGAGTACCACGCCCTGTACTCGGAGGGCACCTCGATCTCCAGCAGCGTGTACGGCTCGGTGTTCTTCATCACCACGGGCTTCCACGGTCTGCACGTCATCGGCGGTCTCATCGCGTTCGTGTTCCTGCTGATCCGCACCAAGCTCAGCAAGTTCACCCCGGCGCAGGCCACGGCGGCGATCGTCGTCTCCTACTACTGGCACTTCGTCGACATCGTCTGGATCGGCCTCTTCGCCACGATCTACTTCGTCCGCTAACACCGGACGTGCCGAGGCCCAGCCCGCGTCGGCAACCCAGAAACTTGTACAAGTCGGTTCCGTCTACTCCAAAGGGACACAGATGAGTTCATCTCCCCCGTCAGCGCCAGATCCCGAGGGGATCGGCCAGGCCACCAAGATCCGCAAGCAGCGCCGGATGCGCCGGAAGCTGGCCGGCGGTCTGGTCCTCCTGATGGGCCTCGTCGGAGCCGGCTTCGCGGCGTCGGCCCTGACCCCGCAGGCTCAGGTCGCCACCGCGAAAGAGGACCAGTCCGCGCTGATCCGCGAGGGCAAGCAGATCTACGACACCTCCTGCGTCACCTGCCACGGTGCCAACCTGCAGGGTGTCCAGGATCGCGGCCCCAGCCTGATCGGCGTCGGTGAGGCCGCGGTCTACTTCCAGGTTTCCACCGGTCGTATGCCCGCCGCCCGCAACGAGGCGCAGATCCAGCGCAAGCCCCCGAAGTTCGACGCGCACCAGACCGACGCGCTCGGCGCGTACGTCCAGTCCCAGGGCGGCGGTCCGACCGTGCTGCGCGACAGCAACGGCGAGATCGCGCAGGAGTCCATCGTCGAGGACCGTGACCTCGGCCGCGGTGGCGAGCTGTTCCGCATGAACTGCGCCTCCTGCCACAACTTCACCGGCAAGGGTGGCGCGCTGTCGTCCGGCAAGTTCGCGCCGCCGCTGGAAGAGGCCACTGAGCAGCAGCTCTACCTGGCCATGCTGACCGGCCCGCAGAACATGCCCCGGTTCTCCGACCGGCAGCTGACGCCGGACGAGAAGAAGGACATCGTCGCCTACATCAAGGACCGCATGGAGACCCCGTCCGAGGGCGGCTACGGCCTCGGCGGCTTCGGTCCCGCGACCGAGGGCCTGGCCATCTGGGTCGTCGGCATCGTGGTCCTGGTCGGCTCTGCGATGTGGATCGGTTCCCGGTCATGAGTGAACAGGAGCGAAACAGCATGGGGGACAACCCCACCGAACCCACCGATGAGCAGCTCGACGCCATGTCGCGGGACGAGCTGGTCAAGCTCGGCACCGAGCTGGACGGCGTCGACGTCGCCTACCGTGCCCCGCGCTGGCCGGTCCCGGGTACCCGGGCCGAGAAGCGCGCCGAGCGCCGGGTGGCGCTCTGGTTCGGCATCTCCGCGCTCGCGGGTGCCGCGCTGATCGGTGTCTTCCTGTTCTGGCCCTGGGAGTACAAGGGCCGTCACCAGGACGGCAACGGCATGTACACGCTGACCACCCCGCTCTACGGCCTCACCCTCGGCATCGCCGTGCTGGCCGTCGGCGTCGCGGTGGTGCTGATCCGCAAGCACTTCATCCCTGCCGAGATCTCCATCCAGGACCGCCACGACGGCGCGTCCAAGGAGGTCGACCGGCGCACCCTGGTCGCGCAGCTGCAGGACGCCGCCGAGACCTCGACCCTGGGCCGCCGCAAGCTCATCACCCGCACCGCGGGCCTGGGCGTGGGCGTCATGGGCGTCGGCGCGCTGCTCGTCTTCGTCGGCGGCATGATCAAGAACCCGTGGGCCAAGCGCGACAAGTCGCCGCTGTGGGTCTCGGGCTGGACCCCGGACTACCCGGGTGAGACCATCTATCTGCGTCGCGACACCGGCCGCCCCGAGGACATCGTCCTGGTCAAGCCGGAGGATCTGGACGCCGGTGCCATGGAGACCGTCTTCCCCTGGAAGGAATCCTGGCGCGGTGACGAGCACAAGACGCTGGAATCGCTGCGCGGTATTCGCAACGCGGTCATGCTGATTCGCTTGCGCACCCACGATGCCGAGCACGCCATCAAGCGCAAGGGCCAGGAGAGCTTCAACTTCGGCGACTACTTCGCCTACTCGAAGATCTGCACCCACCTCGGCTGCCCCACCTCGCTGTTCGAGCAGCAGACCAACCGAATCCTGTGCCCCTGCCACCAGTCGCAGTTCTCCGCGACCGAGTGGGGTAAGCCGGTCTTCGGTCCCGCCGCGCGTGCGCTGCCGCAGCTGCCGATCACCGTCAACGCCGATGGCTACCTGGTCGCCCAGCACGACTTCATCGAGCCCCTCGGCCCGGCCTACTGGGAGCGTCGTTCATGAGCCCTAGCAAAGTGGCCGTCCAGGCCAACGAGATGGACGAGCGTTACCGCCTCGCGGCGTTCGCCAAACGATCGATCAACAAGGTCTTCCCGACCCACTGGTCGTTCCTGCTCGGTGAGATCGCGTTGTACGCGTTCATCATCCTGCTGCTGTCGGGTATCTACCTGACGCTGTACTTCGACCCGTCCATGTCGGAGACCGTCTACCAGGGCGCCTACCAGCCCCTGCGCGGTGTCACCATGTCGCGGGCCTACGAGACCGCGCTGAACATCTCCTTCGAGGTGCGCGGCGGTCTGTTCGTGCGCCAGGTGCACCACTGGGCGGCGCTGCTGTTCGCGTCGTCGATCATCATCCACCTGTTCCGCATCTTCTTCACCGGCGCTTTCCGCAAGCCGCGTGAGGCGAACTGGGTGATCGGCTCGCTGCTGCTCATCCTGGCCATGTTCGAGGGCTTCTTCGGCTACTCGATCCCGGACGACCTGCTCTCCGGCACCGGTCTGCGCGCCGCCTTCGGTGGTATCACCATGGGCATCCCGGTCATCGGCACCTGGATGCACTGGCTGATCTTCGGCGGTGACTTCCCGGGCACCATCATCATTCCGCGTCTGTACATCGCGCACGTGCTGCTGCTGCCGGGCATCATCCTGGCGCTCATCGCCGCGCACGTCGCGCTGGTGTGGTACCAGAAGCACACCCAGTTCCCCGGACCGGGCCGCACCGAGAAGAACGTCGTCGGCGCCCGCATCATCCCGGTGTTCGCCGCCGACCAGGGCGCGTTCTTCGCCTTCACCCTGGGTGTCGTCGCCATCATGGGTGGCGTGTTCCAGATCAACCCGATCTGGAACCTGGGTCCCTACAACCCGTCCCAGGTCTCGGCGGGTTCGCAGCCGGACTTCTACATGATGTGGACCGACGGCATGGCGCGTCTCATGCCGCCGTGGGAGCTGTACCTGGGCCGCTACACGGTCCCGGCGCCGTTCTGGGTCGCGCTGATCATGGGTGCGGTGTTCGGTGTGCTGATCGCCTACCCGTGGATCGAGAAGCGTCTCACCGGCGACACCGCCCGCCACAACCTGCTGCAGCGTCCGCGCGACGTGCCGGTCCGCACCGCCATCGGTGCCATGGCCATCGCGTTCTACCTGGTGCTGACCCTGGCGTGTGTGAACGACATCCTGTCGCTGAAGTTCGACATCTCGCTGAACGCGACGACCTGGTTCTTCCGCATCGCGCTGCTGCTGGCCCCGCCGCTCGCGTACTTCGTGGCCTACCGGTTCTGCATCGGCCTGCAGCGCAGTGACCGTGCGGTGCTCGAGCACGGCATCGAAACCGGTGTGATCAAGCGGCTTCCGCACGGTGAGTACATCGAGGTGCACCAGCCGCTGGGCCCGGTCGACTCGCACGGCCACCCGATCCCGCTGGAGTACCAGGGCGCCCCGGTGCCCAAGAAGATGGCCAAGCTGGGTTCCGCAGGCAAGCCCGGCACCGGCTCCTTCCTGCGCGCCGACCCCGCGTCGGAGCAGGCGGACCTGGTCGCCGTCGCCCACGAGGAAGAGCACAAGATGCTCGAGGTGCTGGAGGACGCGCAGAACGCCGCCGCCGGCAAGCACGAGCACTGATCCTCGCCGTCACACGGGAAGGCCCCGAGTCGAATTCGACTCGGGGCCTTCCCCGTTCCCGGGACTCGGCCGATCGGATGACAAGGTGACCGGGACCTGTTAGCTTCCGGACTATGGCTGTCCAGCCGGATCGACGGGCGGTCGCCCGGCCCGCGGTGGCGACCCGCTATGCGGTGGAGACCGGTCGGGCACAGGGGATTCCGGCCTCGGCCTGCCTGGCCGGGACGGGGCTGCGCGGCAGTGACCTGGAAGAACCTGGCGCACAGGTGCGGTCGGGCCAGGAACTGCGGGTCATCCGGAATCTGATCGCGCACGGGGGAGACCCGGCCGAACTGGGGGCCGCGACCGGGCGGCGATACGCGCTCCCCGGCGCGGGGATCGTGGGCTACGCCATGATGACGAGTCCGACCGTGCGGGAGGCGATCCGGCTGCTGCCCGGGTACTTCGCGGTGACCTCCGTCCGATTCGGGCCGTCGTTCACCGAGACCCGGGCGGGGCTGGCGGTCACAGCCGGGGACGGGGAGGTGCGCGGCGACGTGCGGGCGTTCCTGCTGGCCCGCGATCTGACGGCCGCCTGCACGCTGGTCTCGGCGCTGGCCTCGGGCACCGATGTGCTGCTCGACCTCGAATTCGAGCCCGGCCGAGGCAGGTTCACCGTGCCGCCCGAGGTGCTCGATCAGCCCGCCCGGCCACCGGACGCGCTGTGCATCCAGCAGTGCGAGCTGGCACTGGACCGCCGGCATCGATACACCGGTCCGGCAGCACAGGTGCGCCGAGTGCTGCTGCGGACGCCCGCGACCGCGCCGTCACTCGCCGAGGTCGCCCGGGAACTCACACTGTCCGAACGCGGCCTGCACCGCCGACTCGCCGACCAGCACATCAGCTTTCGCGGCCTGGTCGATCAGATCCGGCAGCAGCTCGCCGCCGAACTCCTGGAGCTCGGGCTCACCGGCGAGACCGTCGCCCGCATGGTCGGCGCATCTGCCCAGCCGGTTTTCGGCCCCGGTTACCGAGGGCGCCCGGGCGCCCAACCCGGCCGCACCCACGACATCCCGCGCTAGCGATGGCGCCGACAGTGCGTGGTTGCGTCCTGCCGACGTGCCGCACTCGCGGTCGGCGCCGACCTCCCACTTCGGCGGCTAACCCTGCGGTGCAGCCGGATTCGGCCTGGTCCATACCAGCGAGAACCGCCACAGTACGTGCCGTCGGTAGCGCACGCCGGGCAAGATCTCGGCGGCCGTCCGCCGCGTCTCGGCATAGGTTTGCGGTGGCGGCCACACCACCGGCGAGGGGTGCGCCCACTGCGCCCGGAACAGCCGATCCTTGAAACTGGTGAGCAGGGCGGCGGCCTCCCACGGTAGATCCGCCGGAAAGTCGTTGCGCGCCATGCCCACCACGGCCAGGGTCCCGCCCGGCCGCAACAGCTCCCGCATCAGGGTGAGCGCCTTGACGGTGTCCATGTGGTGCAGGGCCGCGATGGACACGATCCCGTCGAACGACTCTGGCTCGAAGGGGTACTCGAGGAAATCCGCCTGGAGATAGGTGATGTCGCCCGCCCCGGACTGGTCCCGGGCCAGCTCGATACTCCGCGCATCGGGATCGATCCCGGTCACTGCGGCCCCGCCCTGCCGGATCCGCCTGGCCAGCATGCCTTCCCCGCACCCGACGTCCAGCACGTCCCGCGCCCCGGCGACCGCCGCCGCCAGCAGTGGGTGGTACTCGATGTTGTGATTCCAGCGCTCCGCATCTGGCACATACATCCCGCCATTCTGGCAGCGCGCCGCTCCCGCCGCCCGCACGTTCCGGTACTCACCTCCGCACCTGCCCCGGAATGGCCTCGAAGCCGCGCATTTTCACCGCGCTGGTCATCAGCCCGGCCGGGACTGATCCGGGGTGGTGATCTGGGCGGCGGCTTCGGCGCGGGCGACCCAGTCGAGCCAGGCGCCCGCGCCGCGGCGGGGTTCGCCGTAGCCGTCGGTGGTGCGGACGATGCGGGTGCCGGGCTGTTCGA
The DNA here is from genome assembly GCF_053603795.1 of Nocardia sp. NPDC004123. NCBI lineage: Bacteria > Bacillati > Actinomycetota > Actinomycetes > Mycobacteriales > Nocardiaceae > Nocardia > Nocardia sp. NPDC004123. The sequence continues at coordinate 146,446 of NZ_JBSGGG010000009.1, read as the reverse complement.
GCCAGCGGACCAGCAGGCCCGCCTCCTCCGGAAGTGCCCCGCGCAGTGGGGGATAGGCGGGCGCGTCGTCCGGGCCGGGGAGGCGGGGCGGGATGACGGTTTCGGCGGCGGCCGCCAGGCGATCCACCACCGCCATGGGGGAGATGCCTCGCACGGCGGTGCCCGCGGCGGCGAGGCGGGCGTGGCGGATGATCGCGAACTCCCAGCCACCTGCGCCGTCGGGGCGGGCAGCTATCAGTTCCGGGATGGCGGCCAGCGCGACCAGGCGCTGGGTCCGGCGCAGGGCGCGGATCACCGTCACGGTGCGATCCCGCAGCCGGGCTGCGGCCTCGAAATGTTCTGCGGTGGACAGGCTTTCGAGCCGCTCGGCGATCGCGTGCAGCAGGGCGTCGTCGGCGCCCGCGAACAGGGCGCGGACCATGGCCGGAGCTTGCTCGTACTCCTCTATATAGAGGGGGCTGCTGCTGTGGGCGCTCGCGGGGCAACCGCCGACCACCGCCGGCGGGCAATCATGGCGGCCGGTGCGCGGGATGCGGGTGGTGCAGGTGCGCAGGCTCGCCTGCTCGGCGATGGTGGCGGCGATCTCCAGCGCGTCGGCGCGAGAGGTGAACGGGCCCAGCGCGTCCCGGGCCGGGGTGCGCGAGACCGCGAACCGCGGGAACGGCTCGTCGGTCAGCGTCAGCCACCAGGCGCGTTGCGGGAACTTCGATCGCCGGTTGTAGGGCGGGGTGTGGGCGAGCAGCAGCCGCAGCTCCCGCACCCCTGCCTCCAGGCCGTGTGAGCACTCGACATGGTCGACCCGGGTGGCCAGCTGCACCATCTCGCGCATGCGCGGGCGGGTGTCGGAACCGGTGAAGTAGGTGCGGACACGCCGACGCAGATTCACCGCCGTCCCGATATAGAGGACTTCGTCCGAGGGCCCGCGGAACAGATACACCCCCGGCGTGGCCGGAAGATCCGCCGCCATCACACGTTTCGCGCGTTGGCGGCGTGTCACCTCGGGCAGATAGTCGAGCAGCTCGGTGAGACTCTGCACCCCCTGATTGCCGACTCGGGCGATGAGCGCGTGCAGCACGTCCACCGTGGCGCGGGCATCGTCGAGGGCGCGGTGCGTGGGCCGGGTCTCGGCGCCCAGCAGCTGAGCCAGGTACCAGAGTTTGGCCGAGGGCGCTTCGTCCTTGCCGAGCACCCGCCGCGCCAGCTGGACCGTGCACAGCGTTTGGAAAGCGGGCCAGGGCAATTCGCACCGGGCCGCGGCGGCCTTCAGGAATCCGGTATCGAAGCGGGCATTGTGGGCGACCAGCACCGCACCGCGCGCGAACTCCAGAAACCCGGGCAGCACCTGCTCGATGCGGGGCGCGTCCACCACCATGGCGGTCGTGATCCCGGTGATCTGCACGATCTGCGGGGGAATCGCACAGCCGGGATTCACCAGGGTCGCGAACTCGCCGAGTACCTCGCCGCCGCGCACCTTCACCGCGCCGATCTCGGTGATCGAGTCGCCCTCGGGGCTGGTGCCGGTCGTCTCCAGGTCCACCACCACGAACGTCGTGTCATAGAGCGGGGTTTCGAGCTCGTCGAAGGCCAGCTGTCCGGACACGGACGGGAAGCCTAGGCGCAGGGTCCGACAACCTTTCCCGCCAAGGCGTTCACCGCAGCTCCGGGGGTCGTGACCGTCTCCGAGAACGCGTGATCCGGCACTTTCCGCAGGTCGGACCGGGAACTTTGGCGGAGTCCGGGGAGTTGCTTCGCGCGACCTGGGGAAAGTCTGAATATGTGGTGGAGATTCTCGAGATGAAATCCTCGAATTGCGGAAATATGCGCGATTGTGACCAGGGTCACTATTATTCGGAAAGCGTATTAATCTCGGGTGTGAGGGTGGTTGATTCGCACCGGCCTCCGGCGTGTGCCGCCCCGCTGTCCTGCGGTCGGGCGTGTCGCGTGGGCGTGTCGAAATCGCCCAGGTCGGCGGTCATGGCTCTGACCTTGTGTTATGCGTAATTTGTCGAGGTCGGAAGGGCCTCGGGCGAGCGCTGGCTACTCACCGGTAGCTAGTGGTGCGCTCTCCGGAAAATGACCGCTGTTATCGTTTCGTGATTGGTGTGACGTTTATCGCACCGAAATGGGGGCGCGTAACAATTTCGAGTGACGGGCCGGCCGTCTCGGCTTTACAAAGCACCGTTATGGACTCGTAATCTTCCTGAGACCTCGCGGAGTCCGACGCACCACCCGGTGCGGCGTCGCGGGGGAGATTGGAAGTACCTCATCATGGCGACCACCACCGTCAAGCGACAGGTCCGGGGCATGCAGCGCACTGCGCGTCGTGCCGCTGCGGCCGGTGCCGTCGGCGCCGCCGCGGTGAGCGCGCTGCTGCTGCCAGCGACCCCCGCGTCGGCCCAGCCGGTGAACACACCGGTCGGCACCATCGACGTGCCCGACCTGATCCAGCTCCCCGCCGGCATCCCGGGGCTCCCGGAATCCCTCCCGGTGAACATCCCCGCCATCCCCGGCATCATCACCCCGTGGGGCCCGGCCATCCCCGGACCGCGGAGCGGCCCGCGCCAGGCCGCGGTCAACGCCGCCCTGAGCCGCGTCGGCGACCCCTACGTCTACGGCGCCGCCGGCCCGGACGCCTTCGACTGCTCCGGTCTGGTGCAGTGGTCCTACGCGCAGGCCGGAGTCAGCCTGCCGCGCACCAGCTATGAGCAGCTCAATGCCGGCAGCCCGGTGTCGTTCGACGATCTGCAGCCCGGCGACGTGGTGTCGTTCTACGGCGGCAGCCACTCCGGCATCTACGTCGGCGACGGCAATGTGGTGCACGCGTCGACCTCCGGTCAGCCGGTGAAGGTCGCCCCGATCTCCTCGATGCCGTTCACGGGCGCGCGCCGCATCTGATCCGCTGCTCGACCGGGGCGTCTTCCCCGTAGCCGACCGCAGGCGGCCGACCTGTGGAAGAGGCGGTGACCGTGATGATTCCGTGGCCTGCTGGACACAAGCGGTCGCCGTTTCGTAATCTTATCGAGACCTTCTGAACCGGCTCGGGGTAAGAGAACGGGACGACACCAACGGTGGCAGCGCAGCAGCGACATCATCGGACACACAGTCAGCGAACCAGGCGACTGGTGGGTGAAGCCCTCACGGTAGGCGCACTCATGGTCGGCACCTACGGCACCCTGGGCCTCGGATCCGCGACAGCCGATCCGGTCTCCGCACCGGCATCTGCTGGGGAAGCAGTGCAGCGGCTCATCGACCTGTCGCGGCAATCCGAACAGCTCAATCAGCAGGCGCTCGACGCCCAGTCCGATCTGGACACCAAGGCCGCCGCCGCCGGTGTCGCCGACCAGCGGGCCGCCGACGCGGCCGCCACCCTGGATGCGGCCAAGGCGGAAATCCGTCGCTACCAACCGGTCATCGATCGGGCCGCGACCTCCGCGCTGCTCGGCAGCCGCACCAACCGGCTCACTTCGCTACTGGTCAGCAATTCGCCGCAGCAGCTGCTCGACCAGATGTCCATCGTGGACTTCGTGGGCGCGCGCACGAATGATCAACTGGGCCAGTACGAGAAGGCCACCGACGCGGCCTCGGTCGCCGAGGCCGCGGCCCGCGCCGCCGCCGACACCGCGCGCGCCGCCAGCGCCGCCGCCGATGCGGTCCGCCAGGACTTGGAATCCAAACGCGCTGCGCTGCAAGGATCCATGGCGCAGGTGATCGCCGCCTGGGGGCAGCTCTCCGCTGGTGACAAGTCCGCGCTCGCGGGCTCCATGTTCCCGCCCGGCTTCGATCGCGACAGCCTGCTCCGGGGCCTGGTGCCCGGTTCCGGCACCAGCGCGCTGGCCGCGGGACTCACCCGCGTCGGCGATCCGTATGTCTGGGGCGCCACCGGTCCCGACCAGTTCGACTGCTCCGGCCTGGTGCAGTGGGCCTTCCATCAGGTCGGCAAGAGCGTGCCGCGCACCAGCCAGCAGCAGTCCAGCTACGGCACGCCGGTCGACGAGAAGGATCTCCAGCCCGGCGACGTCGTCTTCTTCTACTCTGACATCTCGCATGTGGGTATCTACGCCGGCAACGGATTGATGCTGCACGCTTCCACTTTCGGCGTACCGGTTCAGGTCGCGCCGATGAGCTCCACACCGTTCCATTCGGCGCGCCGGTTCTGAGCTCTCGCGGACCCGGCATGACTGGTCAGGACCCGGAGGAGGCAGCTTGCGTAACCACGTAGGGTCCCCACTCGTGCCCTATATGCAGCGCATGATCACGACGAGGTGGCGATGAGCGCTCTGCGGCAGCTGCGCGGCTGGCTGGCGGCGCGGCGGCGGTTCCAGTTCGTCGCCACCCTGGTCATGGTCAGCACGCTGACCGCGGCCTGCGGGGCGCTGCTCATGCTGCCGAACTCGGTGCTGCCCAAGCTGCGCGCGGTGGTGCCGGGGCAGGACTCGGGTCAGGCCACGGCCTCCGATCCGCAGGTGCCGCTGGTGAAACGGACCATGGAGGGCTACGGCAGGGTGGTCGCCGAGACCACGGCGACCGGGTCGGGGCGGATCGGTGTCGTGCTCGGTCATTCCGGGCAGCGCGCCGATATCGATGTGCTGGCAGGCGAACTCGCGGCAAGCACCGCCGCGGTCACCGCGCTGTGGGGTGCGGACTGGAATCAGGCCCCCGTCGTGGTGGTGGCGTCCAGCGTCTCCGAATTCGCCGCCCTCACCCACGCCGCCGGTGACGTGCCCGCCGAGGTCGCGGCCTCGACCGTCGCCGACCCCTTCCGCCCCGGCGCCCAACTGACGGGCCAGCGCGTGGTTTTCGGCCCCGACGCCGGACGCCGCCTGGGACCCGACGGCCTGCGCTCGGTGTTGCGGCACGAACTCACCCATATGGCCTCGCGCGCGGTCACCGTCGACGGCTCCCCGATGTGGACGCTCGAGGGCTTCGCCGAATATTCCGCCCATCGCAACCTGCGCCGGCCCATCACCGAGATCGCCCCCACCCTCACCACCCGCGCCCGCGCCGGCGACCTCCCCGCCGACCTCCCGCCCGACGCCATGTTCGAGCCCACCAGCGGCCAAGCCTCGTTGGCCTACGAACAGGGCTGGTCCGCCTGCGCTTTCATCGCCGACCGCTACGGCGACCCGAAACTCGTCGCCCTCTACCGCCAACTGGCGTCGGGCCCCAAGGACCGCGCCGCCGTCGACACCGCCCTGCGCGCCACCCTCGGCACCGGCTACCAGGACCTCGTCACCGATTGGCGCGCCTGGCTCGCCACCCGCACCGCCGAAGGCGCGTAGCACTCGGAGGCCGGGGGGTGCGAGGTTTCGGGGTGGGAGGAGTGCGGGCCCCGGGTGCAGTAGGTTTGAGGGCATGGGGCGAACTCTGCTGGTTACCAATGATTTCCCGCCGCGACCGGGTGGGATTCAGTCGTATCTGCATGCGCTCGCCCGGCAGCTGCCCGCTGACGAGTTGGTGGTGTACGCGCCGCGGTGGCGGGGCGACAGTCACTGGAAGTTCGATGCGCAGCAGCCCTTTCAGGTGGTGCGGCATCCGACGACGCTGATGCTGCCGACGCCGCTGGTGGCGCGGCGCGCCAAGAAGCTCATGCGCGACGAGAAGTGCGACCGGGTCTGGTTCGGGGCGGCGGCGCCGCTGGCGCTGCTGTCGCCGGTGCTGCGCCAGGCGGGCGCGGAGCGGATCGTGGCGTCCACGCACGGGCACGAGGTGGGCTGGTCGATGCTGCCGGCGGCGCGGCAGGCGCTGCGGGTCATCGGCGATCACACCGATGTCGTCACCTATGTCAGCAAATACACGCGGCGGCGGTTCTCGTCCGCGTTCGGGGCGCAGGCCGCGCTCGAATACCTGCCCCCCGCCGTGGATTCGGAGGTGTTCAAGCCGGATCCGGCCGCCCGCGCCGAACTGCGGGCCCGCTACGGGCTGGGGGACCGGCCGACCATTCTGTGCCTGTCGCGGCTGGTGCCGCGCAAGGGCCAGGACATGCTGATCACGGCCATGCTCGAGATTCGCAGGCGGGTCGACGGGGCGGTGCTGGTCATCGCCGGCGGCGGGCCGTACGAGCAGAAGCTACGGCAGTTCGCCGAGGTTATGGGCCTCGGCAATGACGTGGTCTTCGCCGGACGCGTGCCGTCGGGCGAGCTCGCCGCCCACCACACCATCGCCGACGTGTTCGCCATGCCCTGCCGCACCCGTGGTTTCGGCCTGGACGTCGAGGGCCTGGGCATCGTGTTCCTGGAAGCCTCCGCCACGGGAGTGCCGGTGGTGGCGGGCAATTCCGGCGGCGCGCCCGAAACCGTGCGCGAGGGTGAGACCGGACGGGTGGTGAACGGCCGCTCCGCCGAAGAGCTCACCGACGCCATCGTCGACATCCTCTCCGACCGGGACGCCGCCGCTCGCATGGGCGCGGCCGGGCGCGCCTGGGTGCAGCAGCAGTGGCGCTGGGACCTGATGGGCGCGCGACTACAGCAACTGCTGGATCCCACGGCTCCCCGGTCGGCGCGGGTCTGAGACGATTCCCAACCTGCGCTAGGCTCAGCCCCGTGAGCAGTATCCAGGTTGCCGACCAGACATTCGTCGCCGCGCCGGGCACGGCGGTGGCCGAGGTGCTGGCCGATCGTGCCCGCTGGCGCCGCTGGTGGCCCGACCTGCAGTTGGAGGTCCGGGAAGACCGGGGCGACAAGGGAATTCGCTGGACCGTCAGCGGTGGTGCGGACGGCACCATGGAGGTCTGGCTGGAGCCCATGCTGGACGGCGTCATCATGCACTACTTCATGCACGCTGAACCCCGTGGCGGCATCGGCGGTATGTCCGGACGTGAGCTGCTGGCCCTGAACCGGACTCGCCGCGTCGCGGGCAAGGCCATGTCCTTCGAGATCAAGGCCCGCCTCGAGGCGGGGCGCAAGGCCGGGGTCGCTCCCGCGGCCGCTCACTAGAAAGGAAGCGTTGCCGCCCATGGCCGATCGAACTCAGAGGTCGATCGTGATCGACGCCCCCTCGGATCGAGTGATGGCGGTCATCGCCGACCTGGAGTCGTATCCGGAATGGGTCTCCGCGGCCCGCTCGGTCGAGGTGCTGGACAAATTGCCGGACGGCCGCGCCCGCACCGCCCGCTTCGTGCTGGACGCCGGCGTCGTGAAGGACACCTACACCCTGTCCTACACCTGGCGGCCCGACGGGCGGGCAGTGAGCTGGAGCCTGATCTCGGGTGACCTGCAGAAGGCGCAGGACGGCACCTACGAGTTGATCGCGCTGCCCGACGGCACCACCCAGGTGGTCTACGAACTGACCGTGGATCTGAACATCCCGATGATCGGCATGTTCAAACGCAAAGCGGAGAAGGTCATCACCGACACCGCCCTCAAGGAACTCAAGAAACGGGTCGAAGGCTGACCGCCGGCGGTACCGAACGCTCGCCGCACCCCGCCACCCGCGTCGAGCTGTTCATCGGCAAGGGCGGCGTCGGAAAAACAACCCTGGCCTGCGCCACCGCACTCGCCTACGCCCGCAACGGCCGCCGCGTCCTGCTGGCCTCGCTGGACCAGGCCCACTCCCTCGGCGATGCCCTGGGCTACCGCCTGCGCCACGGTGCGACCCCCGCGGTCGCCACCCTGCCCCTGCCCATGTTCCACAGCCCGGCACCAGCTTTCGCGGACGTCCGCGACCCCGACGCCGAGCCGGCGCTGGATGTCATCGAGGTGGATTCGCTTGCGCTGCTGGAGGATCGGTTCCGGCAGGTGCTGGTCATGGCGTCCGGGGCCGGGCACGAGCACGGATTCGACCTGGGGGCACTGGATCCCGCGGAGCTGACCGGGCTGCCGGGGGTGCAGGAACTACTGGCCATGCTGGAGATCACGCGGTTCGCCAACGACGCGCGGTGGGATGTGATCGTGGTGGACTGCCCGCCGTCGGCGGACATGCTGCGCATCGTCACCGCGCCGGACACCGTGCTCGGTTACCTGGAGCGGGTGTGGCCCGCGCACGCCAGGACGATGGAGGCGATCGGCGCGGACTTCCGCAAGGCGGTGCTCGCGGTGACCGTCGAGCAGATCGTGCAGGCGGTGACGGAAGCCCGTGACCTGCTGGCGGATCAGGCCCGCACCGGCGCCCGCTTGGTGACCGCCGCGGAACTGGTCGCGGTGGCCGAGTCGGCGCGGGTGCGCTCGGCGGCGGCGCTGCTGGGTCTCCGCCTGGACGAGGTGCTGGTGAACAGGGTGCTCCCCGAGATGCCCGCCCCGCCCCCGGTCGAGCCGCCGCATCCGGCGGTGCAGTGGTACTTCAACCGGCGCGGCGAGCAACTCGATGTCGTGGGGGAGCTGCGCAAGCGGTTGCACGGGGTTCCGGTGCAGGTCGTGGCGCATGCGGGAGCCGAACCGGTGGGGATCGGCTCGCTGGCCGCGCTGTCCTACGCGGTGGACGCGAGTGGTAACTGGGTGGGAGGGCGTCCGGTCCCTATGCTTGGCACAGATGCGGACGGTGTGCTGCCCGGCCCCGAGACAAGTACCGCCGCCGAGCCGGTGGTGCGGCTCGAGTCCGGGGCGGGCGTGCACTCGGTGTTCGCGATGCGCATGCATCTGCCGGTGGTCGATTCGTCGACCCTGCGGCTGGGACGAGTGGAGGACGATTTGATCGTGGGAGCGGACGGGGTCCGGCGGCGGTTGCGGCTGGCCCCGGTATTGCGGCGGTGCACGGTCGAGGCCGCCGAGCTCGACGGCGACCACCTGGTGATCCGTTTCCGGCCCGATCCTCAGGTCTGGCCGAAATGACCACCACGCACCACCCGCGTCCCGGCCACCCCGACGAGAATCTCGGCGAATTCGCCGAGGAGCTACGGCTGTTGGCCGAGGCCGTCCTCGAGCGCGTCGAACCGGTGCTGCGCCGCACCGCCGCCGACGGCCGCACCGAATGGTCCAGCTGCAGCTGGTGTCCCGTGTGCGCGGCCGCGGCCATCGTGCGCGGCGAGCACCACGATGTGGTGGCGGCCATCGCCGAACACGGCACCGCCATCGTGACCGTGCTGCGCGAGGCGCTCGCCGGTGTGCCGGTGGATCCGGTGATCCCGCCGGACCTGGATCCTGAATCGCCGGAATATCAAGCCTGGCATCACTTTTCGCATGTCGCCGAAACCGGCTCCGGTGCAGGTGATCTGCCGTTCGCCGACGTGCGCGGCGATGCCGGCTCGGATGATGAGAGCGAATTCCTCCGTGGTGGAGGGCAATCCGGCGACCTGCACGGTGCGGCGGGCCTCGCTGCGGTGTTCGCGCGTTTCCTCGCCGGTGCGCAGGGCCGTGCGGCGGCTCAGAATCGGTCCCACGCCCACCCGGCCGCCGAGGCGTCGGACGACCCCTTCGGTCCCGGCCCGGGCGCGGCTCGCCGCCCCGGAGGCAGTCACCCGGGTGACTCGGAGGCGGTGCCGCACAACGATTTCCGTACGGACTCCGCCGGCGGACGGGTGGCAGGTGATCAGCCCGCCCCCGACCGTCCTTTCGGCCCGCCGGTCGCGCACCCCGACGCCGAGCCCGGTCCCGCCGGATCCGCGGGACAGCCCGCACCCGCCCGCGATTCGGGCCCGGCCGACGGTCGCGGCGGTGCGCAGCCCGGTGCCGGCAGGCGGTCCAAGCGCGCCAAGTACGTGCCCATCGACGTGACGATCAAGGCATGACGGGCGGTGAGGACGTGCCGTTGACCGTGGGTATCGATGTGGGCGGCACGAATATTCGGGCGTCGGTGGTGGACGGTGCGGGCGAGGTGCTCGACACCGTGACCGCGCCGACCCCGCATTCCGCCCGCGCCCTCGAGGACGGTCTGGCCCGGGCGGTGCATGACCTGTGTTCCCGCCACGCCATCGGCGCGGTCGGTCTCGCGGTGGCGGGTTTCGTCGACGAGGACCGCGCCACCGTGCGTTTCGCCCCGCACCTGCCGTGGGAGGACGCCCCGGTCGCGCAGCGGCTCACCGACCGCCTCGGCCTGCCGGTGATCCTCGAGCACGATGCGAATGCCGCACTGTGGGCGGAGTATCGATTCGGTGCGGCGGCGGGCGGTCGCAATGTGGTGCTGGTGGCCATCGGCACCGGTATCGGCGCGGCGCTGCTCAGCAACGGCCAGCTGTATCGCGGAAGCTTCGGTGTCGCACCGGAACTCGGGCATCTGCAGGTGGTGCCCAACGGGCGCGCCTGCGCCTGCGGCAAGCGCGGCTGCTGGGAAAGGTATTGCAGCGGAACGGCTCTGGTGGACACCGCGATCGAGCTGCTGGCCACCGATCCGCAGCGCTCCACGGTGCTGGCCCGGGAGTCCGGGCGCGATCCCGGCTCGCTGACCGGTCGCCGGGTGGCGGGCGCGGCGCAGGACGGCGACCCGGTCGCCCTCGACGTGATGGCCGATTTCGCGCGCTGGCTCGGCCTGGGCCTGGCCTTCGTGAGCGACATCTTCGACCCGGACCTGATCGTGGTAGCGGGCGGCGTGAGCAGTTCGGCCCCACTGTTCCTCGACGATGCCCGTGAGCATTACGCGGCCTCCATCACCGGCGCCCGGCACCGCCGGCTGGCCCGCATCCGCACCGCCCAACTGTGTGAGGCCGCCGGCATGATCGGCGCTGCCGAACTGGCCCGCGCAGCGGTGCTTGCCCAGCAGGACCCGGTGTCGGCCCACCGCTGATCACCGCCCGACCGATTCCGCTCGGTCGTCCCGTTGCTCGAAGTAGCAACTGATTTGGTGTCTCGTCACTAGAAGTGACAACTGATTTGGTGCCGGTTGGGGTAACTCGTCGGGTACCCCCAAAATCGGTTCGGCACTTAACCGCCGGCACGGGTGCACGACGGGCAACGGCTCTCGGCTGTCCGCTGAAGGTTCGGGGAGGCGGTGGAGTAGGGTATGCAAGCGAGTGGTGGTGCCCGCAACGAGGCCGGTCCCGGGTATCGAAAACAGGGGAAAGGACGCAATGTTCTACTGGCTGCTGAAGTATGTGTTCCCGGGTCCATGGATGCATCTCGTCAACCGGCCCCACGTTGAGGGCGTCGAGAACATTCCCGCCAAGGGCGCAGCGATTCTGGCCGGCAATCACTTGTCGTTCACCGACTGGCTCTTCACCCCGCTGATGAGCCCGCGCCGCATCACCTATCTGGCCAAGGCCGAATACTTCACCACGCCCGGTCTCAAGGGCCGGTTGCAGAAATGGTTCTTCTCCGGTGCCGGTCAGTACCCGATCGACCGCTCCGGCGCGGACGCCGCGGAGAGCGCCCTCAATACCGCGCGCAAGCTGCTGGACGAGGGTCGCCTGGTGGGCCTGTACCCCGAAGGCACCCGGTCCCCGGACGGCCGCCTCTACAAAGGCAAGACCGGTGTGGCACGCCTCGCCCTGGAGACCGGAGTACCGGTGATCCCGGTTGCCCTGATCGGCACCGACGAGGTGTGCCCGCCCGGTCCGTTCCGCTGGCGGCCGCGCAAGGTCACCGTGAAATTCGGTGAGCCGATCGACTTCTCGCGCTACGAGGGTATGGGCGGCAACCGCTTCGTCGAGCGCGCCGTCACCGACGAGATCATGTACGAGCTCATGCGGATGGGCGATCAGGAATACGTCGACGTGTACGCCGCGAGCCTGAAGAAGGGCGTGCCGTCGGGCAGCCGCCCCGACGCGGACCGCATTCCGGAGACCATGGCGGGCTAGCCTGCCGGACCATCGAGAAGGCCCCGGGAGACCAAGTCTCCCGGGGCCTTTCGCATGCTGATCTCAGACCGCGCGCAGGCGCCGGGCCGCTTCGATGGCCTCGAATTTGGCGAGGTTGTGGCGGGCGTCGGCGAGCGCGTCGTGCGCGTCCTTCGGTACCGGCGGCAGAGGCGGGCGGCCGTGCTGCTCCCAATGCTGGCGCAGCTCATTGGTGTAGCGGGGCAGCGCGTTGGGGAGATCGACCATGGAGCCCCACAGCTGGCACAGCGCCACGTGGTCATAGGCGCCGACCCAGGCCCACAGTTCGGGTTCCACGCCGGGGCGGGGGACCAGGAACTTGTAGAGATCGTCGCGGATGCGCTCGCGCGAACGCCACAGCGGCGAGGACGGCGGCGGTAGCTTGGGCAGGACATTGCGGCGGACGAACGGCCCGGCCTTCTCGGGATCGAATTCGGTGGAGACCGCGTAGAACTCGCGTCCGTCCTCGCACACCACCGCGATGGACACGAGGTCGATGACGGTCCCGTCCTCGATGAATTCCGAATCGTAAAAGTACCGCAGTGAGATGGGTCTCTCCTCAGCTCAGGTCCGGGTCGGATGGGCAGATCATCGGGTCCCAGCGTAGGCGGCGAACCGGTGTGGGGAACTCGAGCCCTGGGGGTGGTCCGGTTCACGGAGAGCAATCCGTATTCTGAACTGGTGAACTGGACCGTCGATGTACCGATCGATCGCTTGCCGGAACTTCCGCCGCTGCCCGCCGAGCTCCGTCGGCGTCTCGACGACGCGCTGGCCCGCCCGGCGCTGCAGCAGCCGTCCTGGGATCCAGAGCAGGCCGCCAAGATGCGCACCGTCCTGGAGAGCGTGCCGCCCATCTGCGTGCCCGCCGAGGTCGAGGAGCTGCGCCTGCGCCTGGCCGAGGTGGCCCGCGGCGAGGCGTTCCTCATGCAGGGCGGTGACTGCGCGGAGACCTTCGCCGACAACACCGAGCCGCACATTCGCGGCAATATCCGCACCCTGCTGCAGATGGCCGTGGTGCTCACCTACGGCGCCAGCCTGCCGGTGGTGAAGGTGGCCCGTATCGCGGGTCAGTACGCCAAACCCCGTTCCGCCGACATCGATTCGCTGGGCCTGCGGTCCTACCGCGGTGACATGGTGAACTCGCTGGTCGCGGATGCGGCGCTGCGCGAACACGATCCGTCGCGACTGGTCCGCGCCTACGCCAACGCCTCGGCGGCCATGAACCTGGTGCGGGCGCTCACCTCCGCCGGCATGGCCGACCTGCACAAGGTGCACGACTGGAACCGCGAGTTCGTGAGCCAGTCCCCGGCCGGCGCCCGCTACGAGCAGATGGCCACCGAGATCGATCGCGCGCTGGCCTTCATGAAGGCGTGTCGCGTCAACGATCCCAACCTGTCCAGCGCCCGGCTCTACGCCAGCCACGAGGCGCTGGTGCTCGACTACGAGCGGGCCATGCTGCGTCTGAGCGAGCACCCGGTCTCGGGTGAGCCGGTGCTCTACGACCTGTCGGCGCACTTCCTGTGGATCGGTGAGCGCACCCGTCAGCTCGACGGCGCGCACGTCGCCTTCGCGGAACTGGTGGCCAACCCGATCGGCCTCAAGATCGGCCCGACCACCACGCCCGATCAGGCCGTGGAGTACGTCGAGCGCCTGGACCCCAACAACGAGCCCGGCCGCCTGACCCTGGTCGCGCGGATGGGCAACCAGAAGGTCCGCGACGTACTGCCCCCGATCATCGAGAAGGTGCAGGCCACCGGCCACCAGGTGATCTGGCAGTGCGACCCCATGCACGGCAACACCCACGAGTCCTCCACCGGCTACAAGACCCGGCACTTCGACCGCATCGTCGACGAGGTGCAGGGCTTCTTCGAGGTGCACCACGCGCTGGGCACCCACCCGGGCGGTCTGCACATCGAGCTCACCGGCGAGAACGTCACCGAGTGCCTCGGCGGCGCGCAGGACATCTCGGACCTCAACCTGGAGGAGCGCTACGAGACCGCCTGCGACCCGCGCCTGAACACCCAGCAGTCGCTGGAGCTGGCCTTCCTGGTCGCGGAGATGCTGCGGTAGCTCCCCCGCCTCTCCGGGACTCGAGCGGGCTCCTCCGCCTCCCCGGGACCGAGCGGGCTCCTCCGCCTCTCCGGGACTCGAGCGGGCTCCTCCGCCTCTCCGGGACTAGAGCGGGCGGCCGGGAGCCGCTGCCGGTTGCGCACCCGTGCCGGTGGCTGGTTGCCGAGCCGATTTTGGCCGTGCCCGGTGAGTTACCCCCACCGGCACGAAATCAGTTGTCGCCCTTCGCAACGAAGTGAAGAACGCTCAGAGCCCGGACCGCGATAGGCGGTCCGGGCTCTTGCTTTACGTATCTCGTCGCTCAAGGCGGCAGCTGATTTCGTACCGGTGGGGGTAACTCGTCGGGTACGCCCAGAAGCGGCTCGGCAACCAGCCGCCGGCACGGATGCATTGCCATCGACGGCTCCCCGCCGCCCGCTGAAGTCCCGGGGAGGCGGCTACGGTATCGCTACCAGGGTGATGGTGGAGCCGGGCTGGACGGCGTCGCCGGGTGCGGTGCTCTGCGAGATGACGATCGAGCTGTCGTTGTTGGCGAGCTGCCGGACGGTGACCGAGAGGCCGAGGGCTTGCAGTTTGCTGCGGGCGGTGGAGACGTTGGCGCCCAGCAGGTTCGGCATGTCGATCGCGCTGTTGACGATGAGGACCACGCCACTGCCGGATTCGGTGCTGGTGCCGGTGGCGGGATCGGTGCCGATCACCTGCCCGGATTTGATCTTCGCGTCGTACTGGTCGCGGGTGGAGCTGACGGTGAGTCCGGCCTTCTGCAGGGCCGTCCGGGCCTCGTCCTCGGTCTTGCCCCGCACGTCCGGCACCTTGACCGGCTGGGAACCCTTGCTGCGGTAGACCTTCACCTGGGCATTGGCCGGGAGTACGGTGCCGGGCCCCGGATCCACCTTGGCGACCGTGCCTTTCGGCGCGGTGCTGCCCATCTCACCGGCGTCCACCGGCGTCAGTCCGGCGTCTCTGATGGCCTTGTCGACCGAGGTGACGTCCTGTCCGGGCTGGATGTCGGGGACCTTCGGCTTGCCGCTGGAGACCAGCACGGCGACCAATGAGCCCTTGGTGACCCGGGTTCCCGCAGGCGGATCGGTGCCGACCACATTGCCCACCGGAATCATGTCCGAGGCCTTCTGCCGGGTCTCGGTCTTGAAGCCCGCGCCCTGCAGTGTGGAAACGGCCTTCTGGGTGTCCATGCCGGCGATCGACGGCACCGCCGAGTATCTGCCGACGCCGAGCCACCAGCCGCCGAGGCCCAACAGCACCGCCAGCGCGACCACGATGCTCAACCAGATGACGACCTTGCGCCGCGACTTGCCGCGGTCCTCGATCAGGTCCGAGCCGTAGCCGTGGCCGCCCGGCGCTCCGGGCGGCGGCGCGTACTCGGGCTGCGGCTGGTACTCCGGCGGGAGTTCCCGCGCCGCGGTCATCACCCGGGTCTGCTGCGCCTGCGGCTGCATGTGCACGGTCGGCGGGTCCGCGGGTAGCCGGGTGGTGAGATCGGCCGCGCCCGGCAGGGGCCGGGACGGCGGCGAGACCGGTCCGCGTGGTGCGGGGGTGGGCCCGACCCGGTACTTGGCGCTGAGGTGCTCGGCCGATTCGGTGGGCGCGGGCACCCGGTACTCGGGTAGCTGCAGGTCGCGGGCGATGCGGCGCAGGTCGTTCGCCATCTCGGTGGCGTCGGTGTAGCGGTGCATGGGTTCGCGCGCGGTGGCGTGCGCGACCAGCTCGTCGATTTCCGGTGGCACGCCGTTGATCAGGCGGCCCGGGCTGGGCACGTCCTTCTCGACCCGCTGCAGCGCGATCGACAGCGAGTTGTCGCCGGTGAACGGTGTTCGGCCGGTGAGCATTTCGAAGATCAGGATGCCCGCGGAGTAGACGTCGCTGCGGGCATCGGCGGTGCCGCTGGTGACCTGCTCGGGCGAGAGGTAGGCGGCGGTGCCGAGGATCACGCTGTCGGAGGTGATCTTGGCTTCGGCGACCGCGCGCACCAGTCCGAAGTCGGCGATCTTCACCTCGCCGGAGTCGGAGATGAGCACGTTCTCCGGTTTGATGTCGCGGTGCACCAGCCCGGCCGCATGGGCCACGCCGATGGCGTAGAGCACGGGCTCGGCAACGGCCCGCACCGCGTGCGGGGGCATGGGCCCGCGTTCGCGCAGCAGTTCGCGCAGCGTGCCGCCCTCGACCAGTTCCATGATGAGGAACGGATGTTCGCCGTCCACGCCCTGGTCGTAGACCGCGACCAGCGACGGGTGCTTGAGTTTGGCCACGGCCCGCGCCTCGAGCTCGAAGCGGGTGAGGAATTGCGGGTCGCTGGCGAACTTCGGGTCCATCACCTTGATGGCGACCGGTCGATCCAATCTGGTGTCCACCCCCCGGAACACCATGGACATGCCACCACGCGCGATCGGCGCGTCGATGCGGTAGCGCCCTTCCAGCATCTGGCCGATCAAACTGCAACCCTTCCGATTTTCCCGAGTCCGCCCGGTGCGGCTCACCCGATGGTAGTCGCGTCGGGGTGTGATGCGACGGTCGCGACGCGAGAGACTACCGTGGTCGGCGTGAGTGCCTTTCCATGCAGCGAAGACGTCCTGCCGGATTCGGTGACCCTGATCCCGCTGCCCGACGTGGCCGACCAGTTGGGCATGGTGGTCACGCGGGTTCACCAGATGCTGCGCGACCACCAGATCCTCGCCGTCCGCCGGGACGGCGTGGCCGGCATCCCGAAGGAGTTCTTCGACTCCACGGGCGCCGTCGCCAAGCATCTGACCGGTCTGATCACGGTGATGCGCGACGGCAAGTACACCGACGAGGAAATCCTCGAGTGGATCTACACCGAGGACGACACCCTCCCCGGCCGACCCATCGACGCCATCCACGGCCCGCTGGCCCGTGAGGTCCTGCGCCGCGCCGCGGCCGACCCCTTCTGAGCTCGCCCGCCTCCCGCGGCTCATCCGCCTCTCCGCGGCTCATCCGCCTCTCCGCGCCTTTTGCCGGTCGTGGCGAGCCCCCTCACGGAGGTTGCCGGGCCGACGGTAGGGAGCGGGTTGGCTTCTGGGCGTACCCGACGAGTTACCCGCACGGTGCCAAATCAGTGGGCGCCCAGCGATCGGGACACCTGCGGGTCGTGTCGTGTTTCGATCGGCCTGCGGTCAGTTCTGGTTGATGCGCCGGGTAGCGGCAAGTTCCCGCGCCGCGACGCGCAACCGGCGATGCTGCGGTACCACTGCTCGGCGGCTGAAGACGGCGTAGTCGGCGCGTTCGATCTCGTCGAGGATACCGCCGTACAGCGTGGCCGCGGTGCGGATGGCCGGGCGCACGCGGGGGCTGAGCAGTTCGATGCCGGGGGTGGCGCGGCGGTAGACGCCGCGGTTGACGGCGATCAGGTGGGCCAGCGCGCGTCGTACCCGCGGGTCCGTGCGGCCGGATTCCCGGCAGTGGTGCAGCAGGTCGGCGTCCACGCCGAAGGCCGCCAGTTCGTCGGCGGGCAGATACACCCGCCCGCGGTCGAGGTCCTCGCCGACATCGCGCAGGAAGTTGGTGAGCTGGAAGGCTTCTCCCAGCGCCGCCGCCGCGGGTTCGGCATCGGCCACCGGGACGACCGTGCCCAGCACCGGCAGCAGTTGCAGTCCGATGGCGGCCGCCGAGCCGCGCATGTAGTCGCGCAGGTCGGCCATGGTGGGGTAGCGGTCGCGATACTGCGGCCCGCCGGGGATGTCCATGCGCATGGAGTCCAGGAACACCCAGAAATGTTCGGCGGCAATCGAATACCGGCGGATGGTGTCGGACACCGCGAGCAGCGCCGGGTCCTCGGGCCCGTCGCCCGTGTCGATGGGCGCGTCCACCAGGCGGGCCCGCAGCTCGTGTTCGATCCGATCCAGCCGCGCCGCGGATTCCGCCGCGCGACTGGGCGCGTCGCTCGCGTCGACGATGTCGTCGACCATCCGGGCGAAGGCGTACAGCGCGTGCACGGCCGGTCTTCGCTCCGGTTCCAGCAGCCGGGTGGCCAGGAAGTAGGTGCGGCCGTGGGCCGCCGCGATCCGGCGGCAGTCGCGGTAGGCGCGGTCGAGTCGTCCGGACTGATCCGGCAGTACGGTCTGGTCGGGCACGGCGGGCTGGTTCACGCCGGGCCGGGCGCGGGCGCGACGCCGAGCTGATCGGTCTGCGGGCGGGCGGCCCGCAGCTTCAGCGGATCCATCGTGCACAGCGACAGCGCCGCCACCACGGCCGCGAGGATGGCCAGCGTGCCGTGCACGGAATTGGTCACGGGCGAACCGTCCGGCTGGAACACCAGCATGAGCCAGGTGCACAACCCCACCAGCACCTGCAGGGTCCGGGTGGACAGCGCGAATCCGGCGGCCAGCGCCAGCGGCCACGAGTAGTACCAGGGCAGTGCCGCGGGCGAGAGGATCACGATGGCCACGAACGCGACGAGAATGCCGAGCACGGCCTCCCGCTCACTGTTCCTGAACCGCCACCACGCCCACACCAGGCCGGCCACCATCACCACCGCGCACAGGGTGCGGGTCCACGGCAGCACCGACTCCAACGGCAGCGGGGTCACCCAGCTGACCACGTGCGCCATGATGGTCGGCAGCGACAGCCAGTTGATGATCTTCTTGGACCCGGACAGCGCGGTGAGCCACCCGATCTGGTGGTCCCGCAGGCCGGTGGCCCAGGTGGCCAGCGCGAACACGGCCGCGAAGATGGCCACGCCCAGCGCGGTGATCTTGGCGAAGGTCCGGATCGGATGCGGCAGATCGCCCTCGTCCTGCGCCGCGCGTCGCTCGCGTTCGTGAATCATCCAGATCCACACCAGGAACGGCAGTGCCACACCGGCGGTCGCCTTCACCGCCACCCCGATCGCGACCACAACGATGCCGGCCACGTGATGATGCTCGAGCACCAGCGCGATGCCCGCGGCCATCAGGCCCACCATCAGCATCTCGTTGTGCACGCCGCCGATCAGGTGGATCAGCACCAGCGGATTCAGCACCGCCAGCCACAGCGCGATGGTCGGCTTGCCGCCCAGGTGCTTGGTCAGATGCGGGATCGCCCACACCATCAGCACCAGGCCCGGCAGCATCACCAGCCGCAGCGCGATGGTGCCCGCCACCACATTGTCACCGGTGATGGTGGTGATGGCCCGCCCGATCAGCAGGAAGACCGGACCGTACGGCGCGGTCGTGTTGAGCCAGACGGGGCTCACATTGTCCAGTACCGCAGCGGCATTCGCCTTCAACTCCGACGGACCGAACACGTACGGGTTGATGTGGTCGCGGAGCATCGCGCCCTGGGCCAGATACGAGTAGGCGTCGCGGCTGAACAGGGGGACCGAGAACAGCAGCGGGAAGATCCAGATGCCGACGATCGCGCGCAGCTCGTTGAGCGACACGGTGGCGCCCGGCTGCTTGCCGATCACGATGCGTCCCAGCCGGACCCACGCGGTGATCATGGCGATGACGCCGAGCCACACGAACACCGACGACAGCACCAGCCCGTGCCCGAACCGCAGCCACGACAGGTGCATGACCTCCAGCAGCGGGTCGCTGCGCCGCACACTGCCCGCGCCGAACCCGCCGAAGGTGATCAGCAGGGCGCCGAAGAATCCGAGCGTCGCCGCGTGTCCCTCGGGGCTGCGGGTGAAGTCGGAGGCGTGGCGCAGCCAGCGCTGCGTGGCGGTGCCGTCGGTGGCGGGGGCGCCCGGGACGGCCGGTTCGGCCGGCGCGAGGCGCGTGGCGCCCGCGGCCTCCGGGGTGGCGGCGTCCATAGAGGGGGTCGGCATTGGCGGTCGTTCCCCCCGGAAAGGTAGGCGGCGGCAGCCGCGTTGGTTCAGGACGCGGTCAGTCTAGTGTGTGGGCGCGGGGGCCACAGCCCCGGAGTCGGCGGATCCGATACCGGCATGTCGTGGATCACCCGTCAGGCGCGCCGCTGCCAGTTTCCCGGACAACAGCACGGTCGGCACGCCGACACCGGGCACGGTGCCCGAGCCTGCGAGAACCACATTCGCGCGGCCCCGCACCAGGTTCCGGGTGCGGAACGGTCCGGTCTGCCGGAACAGGTGCGCGGCCGAGAACGGGGTGCCGGCGATCATGCCCTTGTCCCGCCAGGTGCGCGGGGTGTCGAGGTGGTCGATCCGGAAGTATCGCGAAATGCCTTGGTAGCCGCGCTCTTCCAGGGTGGCGAGCAGTTCGCGCAGGTAGTGGGGGCCGAGCTGTTCCCAGGCCAGGGGCGCGGCGTCGAGATTCGGGCACGGGGCCAGCAGCGAGAGCGGCTCGTAGCGCACGGTGTCGCGCAGGTGCCCGTCCGGGTCGATGTGCTGTTCGGCGCGCTCGATGTAGAGGGTCGGATCGGTGAGCGCGGGCCGGGTGAGCAGCAGCGAGGGATCGCTCATCAGCCGCCCGTGGCCGCGCCGGGCGGCGATCTCGCGGAAGGTCCGGTCCCACTCCTGGCCGAAGTCGATGGTGTGATGTGCCTGCACGGGCCAACTCTGGGCGACGCCAGCGGGAATCGTGCCGTGCGCCACCACCGCCGACGGCGAGGCCCGCAGTCCGATCCGGCGCCGCAGCCCGAAGCGCGGCAGCGATCCGAGGTCGGCGGTCACCACGACGGCGTCGCAGTCGAAGACACGTCCGTCGGCGGTGCGCACGGCGGTGGCCCGCCGGCCCGCGTAGTCGATGCCCACCACCTCGGCGTTCAGTTCGAGTGTCCCGCCCGCGGTGGTGAAGGCGCGGCCGAGCGCCTCGGCGATGGCCCGCATCCCGCCCTCGGGGTAGGTGACGCCCAGGCAGGTGTCCATGTAGGGGATTGCGCCGTACACCCCGAGCGCCCGGTTCGGCGCCATCCCCGCGAACAGGGCCTGGAAGCTGAACAGCCGCGCCACCTCCGGGTCCCGTACCAGGCGCCGGACCTTGGGCCCGAGCCGCCCGAACGCGCCGAGCCGCACCAGTTTCGCCAGCGCCACCCGTTTCTCCGGAATCCGCACCATGTCCAGCGGGGAATCGAAGTTGGTGTCCATGAACTGCCGGAACTCGGCCTCGTACACGTCTTTCAGCCAGCCGCGCAGCCGCCGATAGCGGCGCGCCGTGCCCGGCCCGCGCACCTGCGCGACCTCGGCCGCCATCTGCTCCTCGTCGGAGTAGACGCCGATCTCGGAGCCGTCCGCGAACCGGGCCCGATACGCCGGGGCCAGATCGAGGATCCGCAGGCCGACCGACTCGCGCGTCTGCCCGACCACCGCGAGCGTCTCGTCGATGAGCTCGGGCAGAGTGAGAATCGTTGCCCCGGAGTCGATCTCGTAGTCCGGTCCGCGATACGCGCCGACCCGCCCGCCCGGGCGATCATCGCGTTCCAGGATGGTCACCTGCCGTCCGGCCGCCACCAGGTGCAGCGCGGCGGCCAGCCCGGACAGTCCGGCACCGATCACCACGACCCGATCGGCCGGTCCCCCAACAGTTCTCATGCCCCGCACCCTCGCGCCCGGCCGGTCAGTAGGAGCGCGCGGTGGCGGCCAGGGCCATGGCGCGCAGCTGCCGTTTGGCGTCCGGGGTGGCCGTGCTGGCGTCCAGGGCGGTGAGCGCCTGGTCGGTGAGCGAGCCGATCCGCTGCTCCACGGCGTCGACCGCGCCGAGTTCGGTGAGGACCGTACGCAATTCGGCGACCTGCTCGGGGGTGACGTCGGTGCCGAGGCTGGAGCGGATGAGGTCCGCGGCGGCCGGGGCTGTGGCGTCGGCGCGCTGCAGGGCCTCGGCGATGAGGACGGTGCGCTTGCCCTCGCGCAGGTCGTCGCCGGAGGGTTTGCCGGTGACGGCCGGATCGCCGAAGACGCCGAGCAGGTCGTCGCGCAGCTGGAAGGCGATGCCGATATCGGTGCCGAATTCGCGGTAGGCGGCGACCAGTTCGGGGGAGGCCCCGGCCAGCGCCGCGCCCATGTGCAGCGGGCGCTCGATGGTGTACGCCGCGGTCTTGTACCGGTTGATCCGCAGCGCGGCCTGCACGGTCTCGTCGCCGGCGGACTCGCCGTGGATGTCGAGCAGCTGCCCGCCCAGCACCTCGGTGCGCATGGCCGCCCACACCGGGGCGAAACGCGCGGCGGCGTCGGCGGGCAGACCGGCGTCGCGGGTCATGTCGTCGGCCCAGGCCAGGGCCAGATCGCCGATGAGGATGGCGACGCTCACGCCGTAGTGGTCGCTGTCACCCGCCCAGCGCTGATCCCGGTGCCGCTGTTCGTAATCCACGTGCACGGTCGGGAAGCCGCGCCGGGTGCGCGAGGAGTCGATGATGTCGTCGTGGATGAGCGCGCACGCCTGCACCAGTTCCAGCGCGGAGCACGCGGTGAGCACGGCGTCGGCGTCGGGGTCGTCGGCGCTGCGGCCCGCGCCCAGCCAGCCGGTCCACGCGAAGGAGGGCCGGGTCCGCTTGCCGCCGCGAATGACGAAGTCCTCCAGGGCCGCCGCCGCGTCCACGAACACCGGTCCGAGCGGCGCGACGATCGGTTCCCGGGTGCGGAAGAAGGCGGCGAGACGGTCCTCCACGGCGGCGACGAGTGATCCCGCGCCGACCGGGTGGCGGGTCGGGGTACCGGGTCCGGCGGACAGGGGGGCCTCCTTGGTGAGAGCCGCGGCGCGGCGTATGCGCAGCCAGCGGGGTTGTGTCCGACTCTACCGACCACCGGGTCGCCGACGGGAATCGGTCGGGTCCGAATCGGTCTCACCTGCTGGGATAACCGCAGGTCGCGGTCCAGCACCCGGTACGGGCTCGTAAAATGTCCGCGTGAGTTTCGACAACGTACGGGGATATTCGACCCCAGGCCGAGTTTCCCGCACGCCTCGGGCGTCCGGAACTCGCTCCATAGTCCAGCAGCTGGGCCCGCGCCCGGATGGGTCGATCCCGTTCTCGGTCGAGTTCAATCCGCCGCGCGACGCCGCCGGTGAGGCGCGGCTGTGGCGGGCCGCACGTGAGTTCGAGCGGCTGCACCCGGCCTTCGTGTCCATGACGTACGGGGCGGGCGGCTCCACCCGCGACCGCACCATCCGGGTCACCGGCCAGCTGGCGCGCGAGACCACGCTGCTCACGGTCGCGCACCTGACCGCGGTGGATCACTCGGTCGCCGAGCTGCGGTCGATCGTCGGCGCGTACGCCGACGCCGGCATCCGGAATCTGCTGGTGTTGCGCGGCGACCCGCCCGGCGACGTGCTGGGGGAGTGGATCAAGCACCCCGAGGGCGTCGAGTACGCCGACGAACTCGTGCGCATCGTCCGCGACCTGGGCGACTTCCACGTGGGTGTGGCCTCGTTCCCGCAGGGCCACCCGCGCTCCACCGACCTCGACCAGGACACCCACTTCCTGGTGTCGAAACTCCGTGCGGGCGCGGAGTATTCGATCACCCAGATGTTCTTCGACGTGGAGCACTATCTGCGCCTGCGGGATCGGGCCATCGCCTGCGATCCGGTCGAGGGCGCCAAGCCGATCATCCCCGAGCTCATGCCGGTCACCTCGCTGCGCACCGTGCAGCGCGCGGAGGAGCTGTCGGGCCGTCCGCTGCCGGCCGCGGTGATGGAGCGGCTGCGGAAGGCCGCGGGCGACGGGCCGGAGGAGGATCGCGCCGCGGTCCGCGAGGTCGGCATCGAGATCGCCACGGAGATGGCTCAGCGCCTCATCGCCGAGGGCGCGCCCTGCCTGCATTTCATCACCCTGAATTTCGCCAAGACCACCAGCGAAGTTCTAGCAAACCTTGGCTACACCATGTCGGCGACTCCGGCGAACGCCTGAGCCAACCCACCCGGCATGCCGGATCAAATCCGCGGTATGCGCTGGTCAGCGGAGTAGCGTCGCCCTCGATTCGTGACCTCGAGGGGAGCTATCCATGTCCGTGTTCCACAGTCTCGTCCGTGTCGCAGGCGCTGTCGTCGCCTGCGCCGTGCTGACTGCCGCCGGTCCGGCAACCCTGGCCGGCCCGGCCGCCGCTGCCCCCGCCGATTCGCCCGCGGCGGCCGTGACCCAGGAGGCGGCCGCCGCCCTGGCAGCCATCACCGCCGCGGGCAAGACCGCCGGGGCCGATCCAACGGCCAGATCCAATACCGCCGGCCCATCCGACTGGCTCTCGGCCTACGATCAAGCCGTCGACGGCTTGAAGGCCCTGGGCATCCAGCCCTTCCTCTACCCGACCGCCGCTCCCTTCTGCCTCGGCGGCACCACCCTCGGCATCGCCCCCGGCGTGGCGGGCGCCATCCCCGGCCCGTGGCCCAAGTACACGGTTTCCATTCCCGGCCTTGATCTTTCGGCCGTCAAAGCGGGCCAGACCATGTTCGCCTTCGTCCCCTACGGCATCAGCCCCGACGGCGCCGACACCTCCGGCATGCAGGTCGCCTGGTTCAACCTGTCCAGCGGCCGCGGCGGCCTCGTCCCCATGGGCCCCCTGAGCCAGGTCCTCAACGCCATGATCCCGCCCCAGATCCCCGCCGAACTCCGCCCCATGGTGGAACAGGCCGTCCACGACTACTTCACCGCCGCCCTCCCCGTCGGCGGCGTCCGCGCGGTCCCCGTCACCACCGGCTCCGGCACCGTCCTCGCCGCCGTCTTCGGCACCGTCCGCAACGGCACCTCCACCTGCTTCTTCCTCCCGACCATCGGCATGACGCCCGTCCCCTGACGGGCCCGGTCAGCGGGTTCCGAGCGGGCGGTCCTTCCAGCGCCGCCCGCCCGCCCGGTACGTGCGATGGGAGCGAAGCGACAGCGCCAGGTAGGCCGCGACCGACAGCGGGTGTGCCAGCGCGGCAACGAGATCCGCGCCGCCCGGGGTGCCCCCGCTCTCGGTCGAGCGGGCCAGCAGCCGGGCGGTGACCGCCGCGCCGTAACCCAGCAGTCCCATCCGGCGCAGTCGTCCCCGCCCGCAGATCGCTGCCAGTGGCGGCGCCCAGAACGCCAGGGCCGCAATCGAACCGACCGCGAGGCTGCCGGCCGGGCCGCCGTAGGCGGACCACAGCCAGCGGGTGTATCCCTCGGTGAGTTCGGTGGTGTTGCGGTACATCCGGGTTTCGGCGAGGGGACCGGCCGTGACCAGGGCGGTGTGCCGGCCGCTGCGGCGGAGGCGGCGGGCGATCGCCAGGTCTTCGGTCATGCTGCCGGCCACGGCCGTGTGACCGCCGAGGGCCGCGTAGGCCGCGGCGTCGAAGACCAGGAACTGGCCGCAGGCTACGGCCATCGAGGGGCGCAGGGTGGGGTTGGCCAGAGCGATGGGCAAGGTCGAGGCCCAGGACCAGCACAGGAGTGGCTGGACCAGGCGCTCCACGGGCGATTCGGCGCGCTGCCGGGGCCACGGGCACACCAGGTCGGCTGGGGCCGAGCGCAATTCGCGCACGGCTGCCGCCAGCGCGGCGGGCGCGAGCCGGATGTCGGCGTCGAGGAAGATCAGCGCACCGGTGGGGGATCCGGATGCGGGCGGTTCGAGGGCGAGATCGGCCAGGCGGGCGCAGGCGGCGGTCTTGCCGGTCCAGCCGGGTGCGGGGTCGATGTCGTTGCGGGAGAGCAGGAATCGATTGTCGTCGCCGATGGCGGTGCGGGCGGCGGCAGTGGTGCCGTCGGTTGAGCCGTCGTCGAGAATGAGGATCCGGAGCCGCGGAATGCCCTGCTGGGCGCGCAGATCGGCGATGAGGGCGGGGAGACGGACGGCCTCGTTGCGGGCGGGGACGCAGACGGTGACCGGTTCGGTGACGGGTCGTTCGGCCGGCCGGAGGCGGCGGGCGCCGAGGCGGTTCGCCAGGGCGGTGGCGGCGCCGAGGGCGGCGACGGCGCTACCGGCCGTCACCGCCCTGGCGGCGAGGGTCATCGAGTCTTGGTGCGATCGGGGCGCAGCCAGCGGGCCGCGCGGACGTAGGCCGGCGGGTCGGGGTTGCGGGTCATGAAGGCGAGGACCGCGACCACGGCCGCCACCGCGAGGGTGATGCCGCCGACGATGCCCGCCCAGCCGGCGAAGGAGCGCGTATTCGGGTCCGCGTAGCCGACTTCCGCGCGCAGCGTGCTGACATCGCCGGCAGGGAGCTTCCAGGACACCACGGAGTCGCCCTCGCGGGTGCCGTTGGTGGTGGCGACGCGGGCCGGGAAGGCCACGGTCAGCTGCACGTCGGAACCCTGGGCCGGCAGGCTCTTCAGGTCCACCCGGCCGGTCAGGGTGACCAGGTCACCGGTACGGCTGAAGACCAGGTTGAACATGCCGGAGGTCTGGTCGGACATGCCGCCCAGCTGCTGCACCTCGCCGAAGGTGAGGTCGTCGAAATACACCTGGCTGCCGACGTATCCGTCCTGCGCGTAGGAATCGACCCGCACCTTGCCCTGCAACCCGTCGGGCGCCTTCAGCTGCGGCCCCTTGTCCTTGTCGTTCTGGGGCACGGCCGCCGCGACGATGCGGCCCGACACCCGGTCATTGGAGGACACACCCATCGACACCTGCACCCGCAGGCATCCGGTCAGCATGACGGCGAGCCCCGCGAACAGGACCACGGCCAGCATCCGCACCCACCGGCGCGGTCGCCGCGCTCCCGATGCGCTGGGATCCGACGGTGTCATGGATTCGGGCGTTTCCTCTGCTGTCGATATGTTGGGACTCGGCTGCACGGGTCACATCGTGCCATGCGCCCCGGGCCCCAGGGTGATTCGACGGGCGCTCAGCGTCCGAACCAGCGGAATCCCCAGCAGACCGAGCCCACAGAACCCGTAGCCGGCCGAGATCGGCAGCCCCAGGAACACCGCGTGCGCCAGCGTCGAGCCCAGCCAGGTCCACAGGAACACCGCGACCGGAACCATCCGCGCCGCGCCGGTATCCGGAGCGGTCCGATCCCACCACTCCAGCAATCCCGCCATCACCAGCGCCACCGCGAACCAGCCGACATAGTTGGTGACCGGAATCTGGCCCAGCCCCGGCAGTCCGGCTACGGTCGAGCGCCACGTCCACTGCCCATCCGCGACCATCTGCGGATCCAGGAACAGATCCCACCCGACGGCCCCGAACGCCGTCAGCGAAATCCGTCCGGCCGCACCATGAACCAGCATCCCGGCCACCACCCACACCGGATACAGCCCACCGGTCCAGGCCAGCGGCACGATCAGCGGCACCCCGAGCAGCTCGGGCCCCAGCCGCCCGCTCGCATAATCATAGCTACCGAACGGGAACCCCGTCGCGATCCCCAGCAGCTCCGCACCGAACCCGATCCCGGACACGATCGCCAGCAAACCCACAGCCCACCGCACCCCGCGTGTCACGCCGGCATGCACCAGAGCGGTCCCCAGCGAGAGCAGTACGACCACGACGGTCACCCGATCCCGCCCGACCCCGTGCGCCAGCGGATACGTGATCTGGACCAGCACCAGCAACACCGCCGGGATCGCAATGATCCTCATGGCCTGCTCGGCCGCCGCGGTCAACGTATGCATCCGGCTGCCCGCCATGTCCCGATCAGCCGATGTCCGGGCCGGTCGCCGCATCGGACCCGCGCCCGCTCGGCGGCCGGATGGTCGAAACGGGACAGCATCTGCGAACCGGCCATCGAGGATGCGGCGCGGGCCACGTCGCCGCCTGCACCGTGCCGAAGGCGGGTCGCGCGCCGGTCCGCCATGCGGTACCGCCGCCGGGTGCCGTCGGCTCCGGCTCAGCCGCAACCGGATTCGCGGCGGAGCGGGATGGTCCGGGGTCCGTCATCGACGCGCCACGAGGAGTCGGCGCGGGCGCAGGTCGCGCTCCACCAGGCGGGCCGCGCTGCGTCCGCTCGCGCCGGAGACGCCGCCGCCGGGATGCGTGGACGCGCCCGTGAGGTACAGCCCAGGCGCCCCCGGAACCCGCTGCCCCGAGAGTTCGGGCAGCGGCCGCCACATGAACATCTGGTCGATGGACATCTCGATGTGCATGACATTGCCGCCCAGCAGGCCCATCTCGCGTTCCAGGTCGGCAGGCGTCTGGACGAAGCGCTGCGTCACCGTCCCGGCGAATCCCGGTGCGTGCGCGTCGACTTCGGCGATGATGCGGTCGGCCTCGCGGTCGGCGTGCGCGGACCAGGCGGTGCCGTCGGCCAGGTCATAGGGATGCCACTGCGACCACAGCGTGACCTGATGCTCGCCCGCGGGCGCGATGCTCGGATCCAGGGCGCTGAAACTCATGGCCAGCACGACCGGTCGCGGCGGCAGATCCCCGGCCAGCGCGGCGCCGTGCGCGCGGCGCAGCTCGCGGCGATCGGTGACGAGAAGCTGCAGGCCGTGGGCGGATTCGGCGGTCTCCGCGCCCGGATACCGGGGCAGGTCGCTGAGCGCGGCCCGCACCACCATGCCGATGCCCGGCCCCACCCGAATGCGCCGCCGCCAGCCGGCGAGCACCCCGGCGTCGAATCCGCCCTGCTCCAGCAGGTTCAGCGTGGTGAGGATGTGGGTGCCCGCGATCACGATGTCCGCCTGCACGTTTCGCCCGTCCGCGGTGCGCACCTCCCAGGTGTCCCCGGCCCGGGCGATGGCGGTGACCGCGTCCCCGGCGCTCACGATGCCGCCGTCGGACTCCAGCCGCGCCACCAGGGCCGCGGTCAGCGCCCCGCTGCCGCCGACCGCGCGGCCCGGCGGCAGCGTGTGCATGAGCGCCGCGAATCCCACCATGGGCGCGGACCCGGGTTCGGACATGGGCGGCCCGGACTGTGCGCCGAACCAGGCCAGCGCGGCCTTGAGCCGTTCGCTGTCGAAGAGGCTGTCCAGCAGCGCGTCTCCGGTCTGCATCATCTCCCGCGACAGGGCCCCGGCACTGGTGCGGCCGGTCGCCCCGGCGGCCTCGCGAGGGTCCATGCCCCAGAACGCCTTCAGCAGGTTCCCGCCCGTCGGCGTCGCCGAGAACGCCCGCATCACCCGGGCGCTGCGCGGTCCCCACACGGTCACGAACCGCCGATACGCCTCGGCATCCCGTTCCCCGCACGCCGCCGCGATGGACGCGCAGGTCCGGTCCACATCGCGATGGAACACGATCGGCGGCAGCCCGCTCCCGGGCGGTGCGGGCGCGAAAGCCCATGGGTCGCAGTCGATGTACCGCAGCCCGAACCGGGCCAGCTCCAGTTCCTCGATGATCCCGGTGTGCCGGATCATGATGTGCGCCGACGAGCCCCGATCGACCAGGTGACCCGGGAACCGCTCCACCGTGGACACCGCCCCGCCCAGCACGGTGTCGCGCTCGAGGACGTCGACCCGATGCCCGGCCCGCGCCAGGTAGCAGGCCGCGACCAGCGCATTGTGCCCGGAACCGACGATGACGACGCGGCGGGCACCGAGGTCGCCGCGGCTCACAGGGGGAGCCGCCGGCCGAGCACCGCGAATCGCCGGGTGTCGCCGGAGAAGATGAAGTGCCGCACCACATCTCCGAACCCCTGCCGCCGATACAGCCGCCAGGCCCGGTTGGATTCCCGATCCACCTCGGGTGTGGACAGCAGCACGGTCGGCTCGGGCCGGTTCTGCAGCAGCCGGGTGAGCAGGATTTCGCCGAGCCCGCGGCCCTGCGCCGCCGGGTGCACGTGCAGCTCGGTGAGTTCGAAGTAGTCCGAAAGCAGTTCTCGCGCGGCGTGTTCGGGCCATCCGGTGCGCCGCATGCCGCTGTACACCTGCTGGTGCCACCACTGGTGCGGCGCGCCGTGATACCCGTAGGCGATGGCCACGATGGGCGCGGTACGCAGGTCGAGCCGTCCGTCGTCGTCGGGCAGTACCGCCGCCACCGCCTGCCAGCCGGGCCGGGTGGTGTGCTCGGTCCACATGGGCGCGCGCTGGTGTTCGGTGCCGCGCGGGTAGTCCATCGCCGCCACGTAGACCGAGAGGGCGTCGTGCAGCCGGTGCCGCAGGGTAGCGGCCGACAGGTCGACCACCACGGGCGCGGGCGTCGGTTTGGGGGTGACTGCGGTCATCGGCTGGACGCAACTCTCGTTGGCGCGGACGGATGGGGTCGACAGTAGCGCCACGCGGGGGCGTCAACTTGTCGGTGGGTCTCTCTATATTCAAACGCACGAGAAACCTTCGAATATCTGTTCGATCTTTCCAGCGGGCGAAATGCCTGATCGGGACCGGATGTCCTCCTGGAAGGTGAATCAGGTGTACGAGTGGGGAGGTACCCGAAATGAGCGGGAAAACTGAACGACCGGGCCATCCCGGCCGCGCCGGCGATCTGCTGCGCAAGGCGGACGGTCTATTGCTGGCAGCCCAGGGGGAAACCGACCCGGCGGAGCGCTTCCGTACGGCCTACCTCGCCGCTCTTCGCGGCGCGGGCGCCGTGCTGGCCCTCACGGGGGCAGACCGCGCGCCCCGCGCGCGTTCTCGCAACGCCTGGGTCCTGATGCAGCGCGCGGCACCGGAATTCGTGATGTGGGCCGACTATTTCACCGGTCAATCCGAGACCAGAGCGGCCCTGGAGGCCGGGTTGCCGCGGCCCATCGATGATCGCCGCGCGGACGAGTTCGCTTCGAGGGTAACCGCATTCCTGCACGACGTGGCGGACCTGCTGGCCGCCGCCGCCCGCCTGCGCCCCAGTTCAGGGTGGGTAACCGGAATGCTGGCGTGAGTATCGGCGAGTAGGTGGTCGCGGTCTGATCGAACTCGTATTATTGGTGACAGACAGCCGCCAAGGTCGGCTATCCGTCGTCTACCCGGAGGCGACAGCCACCACCTAGTGCCGGGGGAGGTACCGTGCCACTCTCCGAGCACGAGCAGCGCATGCTCGAACAGATCGAGAGCGCGCTCTATGCTGAGGATCCGAAGTTCGCCTCGACTGTTCGGGGTGGACGGTTACGTTCTGCCACTGGTCGACGCAGACTTCAGGCGGCCGCCCTGTTCGTCCTCGGTCTGTTCCTATTGGTGGCCGGTATTGCCGCACCATTCAAGCCGGGCGGCTTCCCGATCATCAGTCTGGTCGGATTCATCGTCATGTTCAGCGCGGGTGTGCTGTTGTTGATCGGTGGCCCTCGGATGGGCGCGCCGAGCAGCCGCGGCGCCGATGCGCATCCCAGCGCGGGTGGCGCTCCCGGCGCCGGCCGCGGGAAGCCCCGGAAGCAGGGCGGGTTCTCCGCGCGGATGGAGGACCGGTTCCGCAAGAGGTTCGAACAGGACAGTTGACCGGGCTGCCGTGCCGTCGAAGGCTTTCGGCGTCGCGCGGCAGCGGATGATCGGCTAACTGAAGATTCAGCGACACGCCGTGGCGCCACACCGATTTGGGGTGTGGCGCCACGGCGTTTCTCGTTGGTGTCGATTCGGCGTGTCGGGAGCGGTCCGGGATTCCCCACACCTCCCCACGGAGCTTCCCCACCGGCGCCCCGCGAATGCCGGAAATGCACGCTATCTGCGGGTTTGCTGGCGGTTGTCGGATGCTCGCCGGCGCGCGTCGCGCGTGTCGGGGGAACTGCACGAAATCTTCCCCACCTCGGTGATAGCTGGTGTGACCTGCGAAGTTCGCCAAGCGGGGACCGAGATCACCGACGCTTTCGATTGAAAGTGGGGGAAAGTGGGGTAATGTGGAGCCCGCACTACAGGAGGCCGAACAGTCGAGAGGGTGATCCGGCAGGAGGTGTCGAGGCTTGTTTCTCGGGACCTATACCCCTCGGTTGGACGACAAAGGGCGACTGACGTTGCCTGCGAAGTTCCGGGACGAGCTGGCGGGAGGGTTGATGGTCACGAAGGGACAGGACCACAGCCTTGCCGTGTATCCCAAGGACGAGTTCACCGCGCTGGCGCGGAGAGCCGCGGCGGCATCCCGGTCCAATCCGCAGGCCCGCGCATTCGTCCGGGCCTTGGCGGCTTCCAGCGATGAGCAGCGTCCGGACGCACAGGGCCGGATCATGCTGTCGGCCGAGCATCGCCGCTACGCCAATCTGTCCAAGGATTGCGTGGTGATCGGTTCGGTCGACTTCCTCGAAATATGGGACAAGACGGCCTGGGATTCCTACCTCGCCGAGCACGAGGAGGATTACTCGCAGGCCAGAGACGAGTCGCTGGGCGAGATCTTCTAGCCCGCAACGAGGCGAGTGCCCTGCGGCCTCTGCCCGACACCGACCCTGACGTACTTCCCCAACGCCAGGTGCGGTGCTTCGGTCAGAGACCACGGGGCATTCGCCCAATTCGAAGGTCCTTTTCGCTAGCGACCCCAGGTGGCCGTGCGAATGAAACGTGAGGCAGGAATTCCGGGAGGTCGAGGTGCACCGAGGCAGTGACGGCCCCCGCCATGTTCCGGTTCTTCTCCATCGGGCCGACGAAATCCTTGGTCCCGCACTGCATTCCGAGGGCGCGGTCTACCTGGACTGCACGCTGGGGCTCGGCGGTCATGCCGAGTACTTCCTGCGGACGTATCCGAACATCCGCCTGGTCGGGCTGGATCGCGATACCGCCGCGCTGAAGCTGGCGGGCGAGCGACTATCCCCGTTCCGGGACCGGATCACCCTGGTGCACACCAGGTATGACGGCATCGCGCCCGCGCTGGAGCAGGCCGGGCTACCCGACAAGGGTTCGGTCAGCGCGATTCTGATGGACCTGGGTGTGTCCTCCATGCAGCTGGACGAGGCCGATCGCGGCTTCGCCTACTCCATCGACGCGCCGCTGGACATGCGGATGGACTCCAGCACCGGCCCCACGGCCGCCGACGTGCTCAACACCTACAGCCACGGCGAGTTGGCCCGGGTGCTGAAAACCTATGGCGAGGAACGGTTCGCGGGCAAGATCGCCGCCGAGATCGTGCGGCGTCGTCAGCGCACCCCGTTCACCACCAGCGCGCAGCTGGTGGAGCTGCTCTACGACGCTATCCCGGCCGCGGCCCGGCGCACGGGCGGGCATCCGGCCAAGCGCACCTTCCAGGCATTGCGGGTGGAGGTCAACCGCGAACTGGAGTCCCTGGAGGCCGCGCTGCCCGCCGCGCTGGACGCGCTGGCCCCGGGCGGCCGCATCGTGGTCATGAGCTACCAGTCCCTGGAGGACCGGGTGGTGAAGGCGGCGCTGGCCAAGCGGTCGGTGTCGCGCACCCCCCTGGACCTGCCAGTCGAATTGCCGGGTATGGGACCGGAATTCAGGATTCTGACCCGCGGCGCGGAGAAGGCCACCGAGCAGGAGATCGAGGACAACCCGCGGGCCGCTCCGGTGCGCATGCGGGCGGCCGAACGGATCGTCGGGGAGGAGCAATCGTGAGGTTCCGGGGTGGAACGGCGCGTCGAGCGGGCATCCGCTGGATCGGAGCCGCACTATGACGATCAGGACGCAGGCGACGGGCCGGGGGGCCCGCCGGGTGCAGGCCGCCGAACGGGTGAAATCGGGTGCGGCGCAACGGGCCTACGCGCGCCGGCGCAATCGGGAGGGCGGGGCCGACCTGCCGGGTATGCGCCGCGGTCGGCGCAGCGATCCGATGCCGCGCGGCCGCATGTCCTTCGTGGCCACCATCATCGCGCTGCTGGGCTGCGGCCTGGCGCTGACGCTGCTGCTCACCACCCGCGCCACCGAGGACAGCTATCAGCTCGGCGATCAGCGCCGTGCCAACCAGAAGTTGTCCGATGAGCGGGACGCGCTGCAGCGCGAGGTGGCCTCCGCCGATTCGGCCCCCGAATTGGCCAAGCGCGCAGCCGAACTGGGCATGATCCCGGCCAAGGATCCGGCCCGGCTGGTGATCGGCCCGGACGGTCAGGTCACGGTGGTCGGCAATCCGCAGCCCGCTGAGGGCGCGCCCGCACCGCCGCTCAACACGACGCCGCCGCCCGCCCCGCCGCCGTCGAAGCTGCAGCAGGCTCAGGGTGAGCGGGTGGTCCCGGTGACCACGACGCCCGCCCCGCCGACCACCGCCGCCGCGAATCCCGTTCCGGCGGCGCCGGTCACGATTCCGCAGAACCCGCAGGTGCAGGCGAACGGAGCGCCCCGATGAGCCGCACCGCGGCGCCGGCGAACGGGGCTGGTCGATGAGCCCTACCCGCGCGGGGCGCGGGCGCGATTCCGGCCGGGGCCGGTCCGATTCCGGTCGAGGGCGGGTCGCCGCCGCCGGCCGGAGCCGGTCGGGTTCCGGCCGTGCCGGTTCGGGGCCGGGCCGGCAGTCCAGACCACGGCCCGCTCCGGGATTGGACTCCAGCGCGCGCCTCCGGTTCGGGGTGGGCCGGCTGGTCATGCTGGTGGCGCTCGCGGTGGCGGCCATCCAATTGCTGTGGGTGCAGAGTGTTTCCGCGCCGAAGCTGTCGGCGGAGGCGGCCAGCCAGCGCACCGTGAAGGTGGCCGATCCGGCCAACCGGGGACCGATCACGGATCGGTACGGGAAGTCGCTGGCATTCACCATCGCGGCGAAGGAGCTGAGCTTTCAGCCGGTGCGGGTGCGCAAGGATTTGGCGGACGCGCACGACAAGACGCCCAAGACCGCGCCGGATCCGGATGATCGGCTGGCGGCCATCGCCAAATACATTCACGAGAAGCTGGGTAATGACGCGCCCGAGAAGGACATCCTGGCCAAGCTGAAGAGCGACGAGCCGTTCGTGTACCTCGTGCGGAATGTGGATCCCCGGGTCGCCTCGGACATCACTCTGCAGTTCCCCGAGGTCGGGATGGATCGGCAGGATATGCGCGAGTACCCGGGTGGATCCCTGGCCGCCAATGTGATCGGCGCGACCGGCTGGGACGGGCACGGCCAGATCGGCCTGGAGTCCTCGATGGACGCGCTGCTGGCCGGCTCCGACGGATCGGAGACCTACGACCGCGGCTCCGACGGCGCGGTGATCCCGGGTTCGTGGCGTGATCGCCAGCCCGCGGTGAACGGCTACGGCCTCGAGCTCACCCTGGATTCGGATCTGCAGTACTACGTGCAGCAGCAGGTGCAGCAGGCCAAGGACCTCTCGGGTGCGAGCGCGGCCTCGGCGGTGGTGCTGGACGTGCACACCGGCCAGGTGCTGGCGATGGCCAATGACAACACCTTCAATCCCGCCATGGGACCGCAGTATTGGTCCACCACCGATCTGGGCAATCCGTCGGTGCAGGAGGTGTTCGAGCCGGGCTCGGTGAACAAGATCGTCACCGCGGCCGCGGCCATCGAGTACGGCCTCACCACTCCCGATGAGGTGCATCAGGTTCCGGGCAGCATCTTCATGGGCGGTGTCACCGTGCACGACGCCTGGGAGCACGGTGTCGCCCCCTACACGACCACCGGCATCTTCGGTAAGTCCTCGAACGTGGGCACCCTCATGCTGGCGCAGCGCGTCGGCGAGGACCGCTATTTCGACATGCTCAAGAAGTTCGGCCTGGGCCAGCGCACCGGCGTCGGCCTGCCGGGTGAGAGCGCGGGCGTGGTGCCCGCCCGGGACCAGTGGTCCGGCTCCACCTTCGCCAACCTGCCCATCGGCCAGGGTCTTTCGATGACGACCCTGCAGATGACCGCCATGTACCAGGCCATCGCCAATGACGGCGTGCGGATGCCGCCGCGCATCGTGAAGGCCAAGATCGCCCCGGACGGCACCCGCACCGAGGAGGAGCCGCCGGAGGGCGTCAGGGTGGTCACCCCGCAGACCGCGCAGACGCTGCGCCAGATGTTCCAGGCCATCGTGCAGAAGGATCCGCGCGGTATCCAGACCGGCACCGGCAGCCCGGCCGCCGTGGAGGGCTATCAGATCGCGGGCAAGACCGGCACGGCCCAGCAGATCGACCCGAAGTGCCGCTGCTATTCCAGCGACCGCTACTGGATCACCTTCGCGGGCATGGCCCCCGCCGACAATCCCCGCTATGTGATCGGCATGATGCTGGATGCGCCGGTGCGCAGCTCCGACGGCAGTGGCGGCGGTTCGGCCGCACCCCTGTTCCACAGCATCGCCTCGTGGCTGTTGCAGCGCGACCGCATCCCGCCGTCGCCGCCTGCCAAACAGCTGATTCTGCAGGCGAGTTAGAGCAGGGAGCGGATGGTTGTGACGCCCATCGCCGCCGGTGCGTGCGCCGGCGGGTGACCGAACCCCGCCGTGCCGATCGCGCGGCGATCGAACACAGGTAACCTGACACGTCGATCCGGTCATCCGGACCGATTCATGCATATGACCGCCCCTTGGAGAGGAGCTTCGTGCCCGCGCAGTCGGTTCCGTACAGCGGTGATCGAGCAGAGCCGCCGAGCGGAAGAACGGCGGAGCCGCAGGTGCTTCGGCCCGCCGCGCCGCCGGCGACCACCCTGCGCGCGGTGGCGGAGCTGACGGGTGCGCGGCCCGCCGAATTCGCAGCGGCTCTCGAGGACATCCAGGTCACCGGCATCGAGCAGCGCTCGAATGCGGTGCTGCCGGGTGACCTGTTCGCGGGTCTGGCCGGAGCCCACGCGCACGGCGCGCGCTTCGCCCACGATGCGGTCGAGCGTGGCGCGGTCGCGGTGTTCACCGATCCGGCGGGCGCGGAACTGATCGGCGAGATCGCCGTCCCGGTGCTCGTGCACGATGCGCCGCGCGCGGTGCTCGGCGAGTTGTCGTCGGCCCTTTACGGTGATCCGTCTCGCAAACTCCGCATCGTCGGTATCACCGGTACGTCCGGCAAGACGACCACGTCGTATCTGGTGGAGGCCGGGCTCGCCGCGGCCGGGCTGGGCACCGCTCTCATCGGCACCATCGAGACCCGCATCGGCGGCGTCCGGGTGCCCTCGGCGCTCACCACGCCCGAGGCTCCGCAGCTGCACGCCATGTTCGCGCTCATGGTCGAGCGGGGTGTGGACGCGGTGGTCATGGAGGTCTCCAGTCATGCCCTGGCGCTGGGCCGGGTGGACGGGGTGAGTTTCGTGGTCGGCGCGTTCACCAACCTGTCCCAGGACCACCTCGACTTCCACTCCGATTTCGAGGACTATTTCGCCGCCAAGCGCCGCCTGTTCATTCCGGACGGGCCGGACTCGGCCGCCGCAGCGCGCCCGTCGGTGGCCGCGCGCACGGCCGTGATCTGCGTCGACGACATGTGGGGCCGGCGGCTGGCAGACGACGTATCCGACTGTCTCGCAGCGGGATCCGGTGATACCACCGGCCGCCTCCGCACCGTGGCGACCCGGCCGGGCGTGCCCGCGGACTGGACCGCCGGCACGGCCACCGCCGGGCTCGGCGGCACCCAGGAGTTCACCGCTTCGGGGCCGGGTGTCAATGTGGATGTGCGGCTGCGGCTTCCGGGCGCGTACAACATCGCCAATGGAGTCCTGGCCGTCGCGGTGTGCGCGGCAGCCGGGGTCGAGGCGGAGACTGCCGCTGCGGCGCTCGGCACGGTCGATGTGCCGGGCCGCATGCAGCGGGTGGATAAGGGTCAGGAGTTTCTGGCCGTGGTCGATTACGCGCACAAGCCCGCCGCGATCGAATCGGTCGTGGCGACCCTGCGCACGTGGTTGGCCGAAAAGGGGGAGGGCCGTCTGGCCGTAGTGGTGGGCGCGGGCGGTGATCGCGATGCCGGCAAGCGGCCCCTGATGGGTGCGGCGGCGGCGCGCGGCAGCGACCTGGCCATCATTACCGACGACAATCCGCGCAGCGAGGACCCGGCCGCCATCCGCGCCGCGGTGCTCGCCGGTGCCAGACAGGTACCGGTCGCGGAACGCGGTGAGGTCCGGGAGGTTGGGGACCGGGCGGCTGCGATCAAGACCGCCGTCGACTGGGCGCAGCCCGGCGACGTGGTGCTGGTCGCGGGCAAGGGACATGAGACAGGGCAGGAGATTTCAGGCGTGAAGCATCCGTTCGACGACCGCGAGGTACTCGCGGCCGCCCTGTCGGAAAAGACGAGGGACCTGACGCTTTCATGATCGAGATGACTTTGCGGGAGATCGCGGAGGTCGTCGGCGGCACGCTGCACGACGCCCCCGATCCCGAGGCGAAGGTCACCGGCTCGGCCGAATTCGATTCGCGCCGTATCGGTTCCGGTGACCTGTTCCTGGCGCTGCCCGGTGAGCGCGCCGACGGCCACGACTTCGCGACGCAGGCCGTCGCGCAGGGCGCGGTCGCGGTGCTGGCCGCCCGGCCCGTCGGGGTGCCCGCCATCGTGGTGACGCCCCGTCCCGGGAACACGCGCGCCATCGCGCTGGCCCACGACACCGACGGCTCCGGCGCGGCGGTTCTCGACGCGCTGGCCGCCCTGGCCCGCGTCAGTGTGGACCGGCTGGTCCGGGCCGGGAACCTGACGGTGGTCGGGGTGACCGGTTCCTCGGGCAAGACCTCCACCAAGGATCTGCTGGCGGCGGTGCTCGCCCCGCTGGGACCCGTTGTGGCCCCGCCCGGTTCGTTCAACAACGAGCTCGGCCACCCGTGGA
This sequence comes from Nocardia sp. NPDC004123, assembly GCF_053603795.1. Classification (NCBI taxonomy): domain Bacteria; kingdom Bacillati; phylum Actinomycetota; class Actinomycetes; order Mycobacteriales; family Nocardiaceae; genus Nocardia; species Nocardia sp. NPDC004123. The sequence goes on along the minus strand of NZ_JBSGGG010000009.1, from coordinate 108,455 downwards.
CCGCGCTGCGCGCCGACGCCGGCACCCGCTTCCTGGTGCTCGAGCTGTCCGCCCGCGGACCCGGGCACATCAAGGCCCTCACCGAGATCGCCCCGCCGAGCGTGGGTGTGGTGCTCAATGTGGGCACGGCGCATCTGGGCGAGTTCGGCAGCCGCGAGGTCATCGCGCAGACCAAAGGCGAACTCGTCGAGGCGCTTCCGGCCTCCGGCCTGGCCGTCCTGAACGCCGACGACCACCTGGTCGCCAAGATGGCCGAACGGACCGCCGCCCGCGTGGTGACCGTCGGCCACGCCGCGCAGGCCGATGTCCGCGCCTCCGACGTGGTGCTCGACGATCGGGCCCGCGCTCGATTCACCTTGCACGCCAACGGCGAATCGATCGAGGTCCAGCTGGCCGTGCACGGTGAGCACCAGGTCGGCAATGCGCTGTCCGCGGCGGCCGTCGCCCTGGACCAGGGCGCGGACCTCGCGACCGTCGCGCGGGCGCTGTCCGGCGCGACCCCCGTCTCGGCCCGCCGCATGGACGTGCGCACTCGCGCCGACGGCGTCACCGTCGTCAACGATTCCTACAACGCCAACCCGGATTCGGTGCGCGCCGCCCTCAAGGCGCTGGTCACCATGTCCAAGGCCGGGACCGAGCCGCGCCCCAGCTGGGCGGTGCTCGGCGAAATGGGTGAACTGGGCGAGGAATCCGTCCTCGAACACGACCGGATCGGCCGCCTGGTGGTGCGGCTGGACGTGGACCGCCTGATCGTGGTCGGCCAGGGCCGTCCGGTGCGCGCCCTGTTCCAGGGCGCGGTGCAGGAGGGCTCCTGGGGTGAGGAGGCCATCCACGTGCCCGATATCGAGTCCGCCATCGCCCTGCTCGACGAGGAATTGGAGCCGGGTGCGGTGGTGCTGGTGAAGGCCTCGAAGTCGGTCGGCCTGTGGACGGTCGCCGAACACCTGATCGGTGCGGAGCAGGAGGCCGCGCGATGACCCAGATTCTGCTGTCGGCGGCCATCGCGTTGACCGTCTCCATCCTGCTGACCCCCGTGGTGATCCGCTACTTCGCCAAACAGGGCTTCGGACAGGAGATCCGGGTCGACGGCCCGGAGAGCCACAAGGCCAAGCGCGGCACCCCCACCATGGGCGGCGTCGCCATCATGATCGGCATGTGGGCCGGCTACCTCGGCTCGCACCTGATCTCCATGACCTACGGCGAGCCGGGCCCCTCGGCCTCGGGCCTGCTGGTCATGGGCCTGGCCACTGCGCTGGGCTTCGTCGGCTTCACCGACGACCTGATCAAGCTGCGCAAGCAGCGCAACCTGGGCCTGACCGCGGCCGGCAAGTACATCGGCCAGCTCACCTCGGCCGTCGTCTTCGGCGTCCTGGCCCTGCAGTTCAAGAACATTCACGGCCTGACCCCCGGCGACAAGCGCCTGTCCTACACGCGCGACATCAATACGCTGTCGATGAGCGTGGTGGTCTTCCTGGCATTCGTCTGCCTGCTGGTGGTGGCCTGGTCCAACGCGGTGAACCTGACCGACGGCCTGGACGGCCTGGCCGCCGGCTCGATGAGTCTGGTGCTGGGCGCGTACATGATCATCACCTTCTGGCAGTGGCGTAACTCCTGCTCCGCGCACGCGGTCGCGGGCTGCTACCAGGTTCGGGATCCGCTCGATCTGGCCCTGGTCTGCGCCGCGGGCGGCGCGGCCTGTATCGGCTTCCTATGGTGGAATGCCGCGCCCGCCAAGATCTTCATGGGCGACACCGGCTCGCTGATGCTGGGCGGTCTGCTCGCGGGCCTGTCCATCACCACCCGCACCGAGCTGCTGATGGTCGTCATCGGTGCGCTGTTCGTGGCCGAGGCCGCGTCGGTGGTGCTGCAGGTGGCGGTCTTCCGCGCCACGCGCAATCGCCTGTTCAAGATGGCACCGTTCCATCACCACTTCGAGCTGAGCGGGTGGGCCGAGACCTCGGTCATCATCCGGTTCTGGTTGCTGGCCGGTATGGCCTCGGCGATCGGACTGGGCCTGTTCTACAGCGAATACCTCTCTGCGGCAGGGTGAGTGAGCAATGTCCGAACATTCTCCGAGGGTCCTGCGGTCGCCGGGGCCCATGCTCGAATTCCTGCGTGGCCGTGATGTGCTGGTGGCCGGTTGGGGCGTCTCCGGACGCTCGCTGATCGAGCCGCTGCAGGACATCGGCGCGCGCCCGGTGGTCACCGACAGCGGCGAGAGGGCGCTCACCGAGGCCGCCGAACTGGGCCTGGGCACCGCCACCAGTGCCGACCTGCTCAAACCCGATGCGCTGCAACGCTTCGCGCTGGTGATCACCAGCCCGGGCTGGCGGCCGGACTCCCCGGTGCTGGTCTCGGCCGTCACCGAGGGCATTCCGGTGTGGGGCGATGTCGAGTTCGCCTGGTGGGTCGATCAGGCCCGGATCTACGGCCCGGTCCGCAAGTGGCTGGTGGTGACCGGCACCAACGGCAAGACCACCACCACCCAGATGACGCACTCGATCCTGCGCGCCGCCGGGATTCCCTCGGTGGCCTGCGGCAATATCGGCCTGCCCATCCTGGACGCGCTGCGCCGCACCCCGGGCCCGCAGATCCTGGCGGTGGAACTGTCCTCGTTCCAGCTGCACTGGGCGCCGTCGGTGCGCCCGGAGGCCGGGGTGGTGCTGAACGTGGCCGAGGATCACCTGGATTGGCACGGCGGCCTGGACGCCTACGCCGCCGCCAAGGCGCGCGCGCTGACCGGACGGGTCGGCGTGGTCGGCCTGGACGACGCCGTCGCCGCGGCGCTGGCGCGAAAGTCCAAGGCGCGCCGCACCGTCGGCTTCCGCATCGGCGTTCCCGCCGACGGCGAGCTGGGCGTGGTGGACGGCAAGCTGCTCGATCGCGCCTTCACCAAGGCCGCCATCCTGGCCGAGGTCGGCGACATCAGCCCGCAGGGCCCGGCCGGTGTGGCCGATGCCCTGGCCGCCGCCGCCCTGACCCGATCCATCGACGTGGCACCGCAGTTCGTGAAGGAGGGCCTGCAGGAGCACAAGGTCGGCCCGCACCGGGCGGCCTTCGTGCGGGAGCTGTCCGGCGTGGAATTCGTCGACGACTCCAAGGCCACCAACCCGCACGCCGCGCGCTCCTCGATCCTGGCCCACCCCAGCGTGATCTGGGTGGCCGGCGGTCAGCTCAAGGGCGCGAGCGTCGAGGACCTCATCGAGGAATGCCGCGACCATCTCGTCGCGGCCGTGCTGTTCGGCCAGGACGCGGCGGCGATCGCGGCCGCACTCGCGCGACACGCGCCCGATGTGCCGGTCGTGGAGCTGAATTCGGGGGACGATGCTCGGATGGGTGACCCCTTCACCGAGATCGAGCCCGAAGCGGTGATGGCGCGCGCGGTGCGCGTGGCGGCCGGCTTCGCCCACCGCGGCGATACCGTGCTGCTGGCCCCGGCCGCGGCGTCCCTGGACATGTTCGCCGACTACACGCACCGCGGCCGCAGCTTCGCGGCCGCCGTGCAGGCCCTGGACGAGAAGGACATCGGGAGAACCGAATGACGACGGCGACGCCGCGGCGGGCCGGGAACCAGACCCAGCGACCGAGAATCGGATGGTTCGGGGCCTGGCTGGCCCGCCCGCTGGCGTCGTTCCATCTCGTGGTGGCGATCGCGGTGCTGCTCACCGTGCTGGGTCTGGTCATGGTGCTCTCGGCGTCCAGCGTGGAGTCCTACGCCGACGGCGGCTCGGCCTACCGGCTGTTCATCCAGCAGGCGGTGCTGGCCGTCTTCGGCGCGGTGCTGTTCTATATCGCGCTGCGGATTCCGATGCGGGTGATGCGCCGGCTGTCGTTCCCGGTCTTCGCGCTGTCGGTGGTGCTGCTGGTGCTGGTGCTCATCCCCGGCATCGGCAGCGAGGTGCAGGGTTCGCGGCGCTGGTTCGACCTCGGCGTGGTGTCGGTGCAGCCCTCGGAGATCGTGAAAGTCACGCTGGTGGTGTGGGGTTCGCACCTGCTGGCCTCCCGGCAGACCGAAAAGGCCGGGTACAAGGACATTCTCATGCCGCTGGTGCCCGCGGGCCTGCTGGTGTGCTTCCTGGTCGTGCTGGAACCCAACCTGTCGACCACCATCGCGCTGGGCATCGTGCTGACCGCGCTGCTGTGGTTCGGCGGGCTGCCGCTGCGCATGTTCGTGACCATCGCGGTCTCGGGCGGTGTCGCGGCGGCGATCCTGGCGCTCTCGGCCGGCTACCGGTCCGACCGCATGCGCGCCTTCTTCAGCCCGGGCGACGACCCGCAGGGCATCGGCTACCAGGCCCGGCAGGCCATGTACTCGCTGGCCGACGGCGGCATCTGGGGTCGCGGCCTGGGCCAGTCCCGGGCCAAGTGGAGTTATCTGCCCAACGCGCACAACGACTTCATCTTCGCCATCATCGGCGAGGAGCTCGGGTTCCTCGGATGTGCGCTGGTGCTCGGGCTTTTCGCACTCTTCGTCTACGCCGGATTGCGGATCGCGACCCGCTCGGTGGATCCGTTCATCCGGCTGCTCACCGCCTCGGCGACCACCTGGATCACCTGTCAGGCGCTGATCAATGTCGGCTATGTCGTCGGTTTGCTGCCGGTGACCGGCCTGCAGCTGCCGCTGGTGTCGGCCGGTGGTTCCTCGCTGGCCATCACGCTGCTCATGTTCGGCATCATCGCCAATGCCGCCCGGCACGAGCCCGAGGCGGTGGCGGCCCTGCACGCGGGCCAGGACGGCCGCTTCAGCCGGCTGCTGCGCCTGCCGAAACCCGAGCTGTACTCGCCCGCGCGGGCGCGGGCCTCCCGGGCCCGCACCAAGGCCAAGGCGAAAGCCAAGGTGAAGGCCAAGGTGAAGTCCGCCCCGCAGCGGAGCGCGCTACCCTCGGGTCGGAGCCGGGGCGGCTCGGAGTCGTCGGCGCGGCGGTCGATAGATTCGGATTCGGCCCGGCGCACCAGCCGCTCCACGGAGTCGTGGCGCAGCACTCGGGCCTGGGAGCCCAACTATCCGATGAAACACGCCAGGGAACGGGGTAATTCGAGGTGACAGTGGAGCGGCCGGACAGCGATGTGGGAACCGCCGAGGCTCACACCGACCTACCCGACCATCTGCAACGCGTGCACATGATCGGCATCGGTGGTGCCGGTATGTCCGGGATCGCCCGAATTCTCCTGTCGCGTGGCGGCATGGTCTCCGGCTCCGACGCCAAGGAGAGCCGCGGTGTGCTGGCCCTGCGGGCGCGCGGCGCGCAGGTGCGCATCGGCCACGACGCCGGCGCCCTGGACCTGCTGCCCGGCGGGCCCACCGCCGTGGTGACCACCTACGCCGCCATTCCCAAGACCAATCCCGAGCTGGTGGAGGCGCATCGGCGCGGCGTGCCGGTGCTGCTGCGCCCGGCCGTGCTGGCCTCGCTCATGCAGGGTCACAAGACGCTGCTGGTGTCGGGCACGCACGGCAAGACCTCGACCACCTCCATGCTGGTGGTGGCCCTGCAGCACTGCGGGTACGACCCGTCCTTCGCCGTCGGCGGCGAACTCAACGAGGCCGGCACCAATGCCCACCACGGCACCGGCGGCATCTTCGTGGCCGAGGCCGACGAGAGCGACGGGTCGCTGCTGCAGTACGCGCCCGACGTCGCGGTGGTCACCAATATCGAGTCCGACCACTTGGACTACTTCGGTACGGACGAGGCCTACGTCCAGGTCTTCGACGACTTCGTGGACCGGCTCGAACCGGGCGGCCGCCTGGTGGTGTGCGTGGACGATCCGGGCTCGCTGGGCCTGGCGCAGCGGTCGGTGGCCCGGCTGGCCGAGGATCCGCGCGGCATCCAGGTGATCGGTTACGGCTCCGGCGATTTCGCCACGTCCGGTGTCCCGGTCGGCGCCCAGCTGCTGTCCTGGGAGCCGCGCGATGTCGGCGGCGTGGTCGTCTTCCAGCTCGCCGACGAGCATGCCCCGCGCACCCTGCGCCTGTCGGTGCCCGGCCGGCACATGGCCCTCAATGCGCTGGGCGCGCTGCTGGCTGCCCGCGCGACCGGCGCCGATATGGGCGAGATCATCCAGGGCCTGGAGGGTTTCGGCGGCGTGCACCGCCGCTTCCAGCTCACCGGACGCGAGAACGGCGTGCGCGTCTTCGACGATTACGCCCACCACCCGACCGAGGTGCGCGCGGTGCTCTCCGCCGCCGCCGAACTGGTCGCACAGGAGGCGCGTGACGGCGCGCGCTCGCGACCGGGCCGGGTGATCGTGGTGTTCCAGCCCCACTTGTACAGCCGCACCGCCACTTTCGCGACCGAGTTCGGCGCGGCGCTGTCGCTGGCCGACGAGGTGGTGGTGCTCGATGTGTACGGCGCGCGTGAAGAACCGCTGCCGGGTGTGAACGGCGCGCTGGTGGCCAACGCGGTCACCAAACCCGTGCACTACCAGCCGGATATGTCCCGGGTCGGCAAGCAGGTGGGCGCGCTGGCGCGGCCCGGCGACGTGGTGATCACCATGGGCGCGGGCGATGTGACCATGCTGGGCAGCCAGATTCTGGATGGGCTGCGCGCACGACCCGCACACGGACGGTGAGCCACCGTGGGCTCGGGTGGGGGAGCGGCGGATCGGCCGGTTCCGGCCGCCGGCGATAGCTACGACGCGGACGATTACGACACCGAATCCGCTGCGGCAGCGGACAACAGCGCCGAATCCGCGGGCGAGAGCGCGGCGGCCCGGCGGGCCCGGCTGCGCCGTGGGCGGGTTCGCCGCGAATCGCGGATCGTGACGGCGTGGCAGTCGCGCTGGGTGCGGTGGGGCGCCCCGGCCGGCGTCGTGGTGCTGATCGCGTTCGGACTGGTCGCCTGGTTCACGCCGCTGCTGTCGGTGCGTACGGTGCAGGTGGAAGGGCTGAGTGCCGTTCCGGAACAACAGGTTCAGGACGCGCTGGAAGTACCGGACGGTCTGTCCATGATGCGGCTGGACACCAATGCCATGGCCGAACGGGTATCGCAGCTGCCCAAGGTCCATTCCGTGCGCGTGCAGCGGGTGTTCCCGTCCACCGTCCGGGTGACGGTCGTGGAGCGCACCCCGGTGCTGTACTTCGACAGTCCCGACGGCGCCCATCTGCTCGATTGCGACAGCGTGGAATTCGCGATCGAGCCGCCGGGACCGGGGATACCCAAACTGGTGACCGATCATCCGGGCGGATCGGACCCGGTGACCAAGGCCGCGGTGGCCGTCATGGCCGCGATTCCTGTTCCGCTGCGCGACGAGGTCGGCGTGGGAGCGGTTGTGGCCCGCTCGGTTTCGGATATTGCCCTGGAGTTGCGTGACGGCCGCACCGTGCTCTGGGGCGGAATCGCGGACTCCGCGCGCAAGGCCGCGGTGGTCGGACCCCTGCTTTCCCAGCCGGGCAAGGTATTCGATGTTTCGAGTCCGAATCTGGTCACGGTAAAGTGAGCGATACCCATTGGGCTGCCGAAATTTTCGGTGGTTTGCCGGAAGGGCACCGTCGGTTCTGATCCAGGACCGGAGGGCAACCGTCCACGATACGATGCTCGGGTGGGTCGGACGAGTCGAATCACACAAGATTCTGATGCTCGGTTCGGCGCGCCTGCGCCCGTAACGCGGTGGCTGCGAATACCGTTCGGCACCAGTCGGATACTTGACATAACGCTGAACCTATGGTTGAGGGTTTATCGGACCGAGACCATAGTGCCGGTATTTTGCGAGTAGCCGAAGACGACAAGCTGTTTCAGATCGAAGGAAGGCGAGAGCCCATGACGCCCCCGCACAACTACCTTGCTGTGATCAAGGTCGTCGGTATCGGCGGCGGCGGCGTGAACGCCGTCAACCGGATGATCGAACAGGGACTCAAGGGAGTCGAGTTCATCGCCGTCAACACCGACGCGCAGGCGTTGTTGATGTCGGATGCGGACGTGAAGCTCGATGTCGGCCGCGAACTCACCCGCGGTCTGGGCGCCGGCGCCGATCCGGAAGTGGGCCGCAAGGCCGCCGAGGATCACAAGGACGAGATCGAGGAAGTCCTCAAGGGCGCCGACATGGTCTTCGTGACCGCCGGCGAGGGTGGCGGCACCGGCACCGGCGGCGCGCCGGTCGTGGCCTCCATCGCGCGCAAGCTCGGCGCGCTCACCATCGGTGTTGTGACGCGGCCGTTCTCGTTCGAGGGCAAGCGCCGCAGCAACCAGGCCGAGGCCGGCATCCAGGCGCTGCGCGAGTCCTGCGACACCCTCATCGTCATTCCGAACGACCGGCTGCTGCAGCTCGGCGACGCGGCCGTGAGTCTGATGGACGCCTTCCGCTCCGCGGACGAGGTGCTGCTCAACGGTGTTCAGGGCATCACCGACCTGATCACCACCCCGGGTCTGATCAATGTCGACTTCGCCGACGTCAAGTCGGTCATGTCCGGTGCGGGCTCGGCCCTCATGGGCATCGGCTCGGCCCGCGGCGAGGGCCGGTCGGTGAAGGCCGCTGAGGCAGCGATCAATTCGCCGCTGCTGGAGGCCTCCATGGACGGCGCGCACGGCGTGCTGCTGTCCATCGCGGGCGGCTCCGACCTCGGCCTGTTCGAGATCAACGAGGCCGCCTCGCTGGTGCAGGAGGCCGCGCACATCGAGGCCAACATCATCTTCGGTACGGTCATCGACGATTCCCTCGGCGATGAGGTCCGCGTCACCGTGATCGCCGCCGGCTTCGACGGCAGCGGCCCCTCGCGGCGTATCGAGCCCGCGGTCAGCCGGTTCACCAATACCAGCGGCACCGCGAGCGCCAGCGCCGGAAGCGTGGGTCGCTCACACGAATACACCTCGGCCCGCACCTCCGAGCCCGCTCCCGCCCCGCGCCCCGAGCCCGCGCCGGCCCCGCCGCCGCAGCCGGTCGCCGAGCGCGGCCCGGCCCCGTCCTACAGCGCGCCCCGGCCGGCCGTCGACCCGACGGTCGCGAGCAACACCCGCGGCCACATCCAGCCCCCGGACGCCGATGACGACGACGTCGACGTCCCCTCCTTCATGCGCCGCTGACGTTGCGCCCCTGACGGATTCATCCATCGCGCCCGCTCCGGCTCCGGAGCGGGCGCGATGTCGTTCCCGGGCGGTGTTGTCGTTCGGAGCGTGGTGGTGAGTTCGGGGTTGCCCGTCGGTGACTACTACCCTCGAAGGCATGACAGCAGCGGCACGGGTATTTCGGACCAGACGGGTTGTGACGACGCGGGCGGGCGGGTTCTCGGCCGCGCCGTACGACTCGTTCAACCTGGGCGATCACGTGGGTGATGATCCGGAGGCGGTGCGGCGCAATCGGGTTCGGCTCGCGGAGAACCTCGGGCTCGCGCCGGACCACCTGGTGTGGATGGAGCAGATCCACGGGCGGAACGTGGAGATCGTGGACGGGCCGCGAACCGAGCCGGTGCCCGCCACCGATGCGCTGGTGACCACCCGGCGCGATCTCGCGCTGGTGGTGCTGACCGCCGACTGCGTGCCGATCCTGCTGTCCGACGACGAGGCCGGCGTCATCGCCGCCGTCCATGCGGGGCGGATCGGGGCCCGGATCGGGATCGTGCCTAGAGTGCTGGCGGCCATGATGTCGCTGGGCGCGCAGCCCGAGCGCATCGGCGCGTTCCTCGGCCCGGCGGCCAGCGGTCGCCAGTACGAGGTGCCCGCCGCCATGCGCGCCGACGTCGAGGCGCATCTGCCCGGCAGCGCGACCACCACGGCCAAGGGCACGCCCGGCCTGGATCTGCGCGCGGGCATCCGCCGGCAACTGGAGGCGGCCGGCGTGGGCGCGGTTGCGGTGGATCCGCGGTGCACCATCGAGGACCGGACGCTGTTCTCGCACCGCCGCGACGCGCCGACCGGGCGACTCGCCGGTGTGATTTGGATGTCATCCGAGGGAGTTTCAGAATGACCGAAAGCTTCACCGCCGCAGAGGGATCCGATGCGGCGCAGGTCACGTCGGGCGGTGGTCGCGCCGGCGAGCTCGCCACCGCCCTGTCGGCACTCATCGAGCGAATCGACGCAGCGTGCGCGGCCGCGGGCCGGGCGCCGGGTTCGGTGCGCCTGCTGCCGGTCACCAAGTTCTTCCCCGCCTCGGATATCGAGATCCTCTATGGATTGGGCTGCCGCGAGTTCGGCGAGTCCCGCGAGCAGGAGGCGGCGGGCAAGGTGGCGCAGCTGCGACACCTGTCCCAGATACGCTGGGACTTCATCGGACGGCTGCAGCGGAACAAGGCGAAATCCGTTGCACGCTGGGCCGATACGGTCTACTCGGTGGACAGCGACCGGCTCGCGAGCGCTCTCGACGCCGCCGCGGAGGCCGCACTGGACGACGGATCCCGCACCACCCCCTTGCGCGTGCTGCTCCAGGTGTCCCTGGACGCGGACCCGTCCCGCGGCGGCGCCCGCGATGCGGCCCTGCACGCGCTCGCCGATCAGGTCGCCGCGTCGCGATCCCTGCAGCTCGCGGGCCTGATGGCCATCCCGCCACTGGACGTGGAACCGGATGCCGCTTTCGAGCAACTGGCCCGCATCCACGCCGCATTAACAACTGTCCACCCCGATGCGAAAGAACTGTCGGCGGGCATGTCCGGCGACTTGGAGTCGGCCATCCGCCATGGATCCACCTGCGTGCGTGTCGGTACAGCCCTGATGGGCACGCGACCGATAACCTCGGCGTAGCAAAGAAACCTCACCAGTCACATTCGAAACATATGCTTGGTGACAGACGAGGACTGAGCAGGACAACACCCCAGGCCAACCGGGGCCGAAGGAAGGTCGACCAGATGAGCACGCTGCACAAGTTCAAGGCGTACTTCGGGATGGTTCCGCTCGAGGATTACGAAGACGATTACGTCGACGACCGCGGAGCCGCCCGGAGCGCCGATGAGCGTGGCCAGCGTCGTCCCCGGCCCTACGCCGAACGCGAGCGTGACTACGACCGATACGGCGAGGACCGCTACGACGACGAGCCCGCCTACGAGCCGTCCTACAAGGCGCCCTACAAGCCCGGGTACAGCGCGTCCCGCCGGGACGACTACGCCGACGATCACCGCGAGCGTGACCACCGCGACCGCTACGACGCCGACGACCGTTACGACGCGCCCCGTCGTCCCACCCGCATCGACACCGCCCCGTCCAGCCGCACCCGTGCCATGGGCGGCAGCGCGCCCTCGGTGCGCGGCAGCACCCGCGGCGCGCTCGCGATGGATACCGACGCGGAGCGGCGCATCGAGGAGCTGCGGGAGCAGGAGCGCCGGATCGAGGCGGCCCGCCGTCCCCAGATCTTCGAGGACGGAGGCACCTTGTCCAAGATCACCACGCTGCGCCCGCGCACCTACGCGGAGGCCGCCATCATCGGTGAGCGCTTCCGCGACGGCACCCCGGTGATCATGGACCTGGTCGAGATGAGCAACTCCGACGCCCGCCGCCTGGTGGACTTCGCCGCGGGCCTGGCCTTCGCGCTGCGTGGTTCATTCGACAAGGTCGCCACCAAGGTGTTCCTGCTCTCACCGGCGGACGTGGACGTCTCCGCCGAGGAGCGCCGCCGGATCGCGGAAAACGGCTTCTACAACCAGAAGTGACGAGCTGCCGCGGCCGCGAGTACGCGGAGGCGGCAGCCGGGGTTCGACCGTTGCGCCAAAACTGAACGGCGGCAACGAATTGCGTTCGTCAACGGGGGTTGCGAAATAGTCGCGGGGGATTCGTGGGGGAGTCTTGCGCCCGAGTTGTCGGGTATCGCACGCTCATTCAGATGGGCATGTCATGAATCACATGCCTGGACTCGGGCTCTGCATGTGTCCCTTGTCGCGGTCCCACTCGAAGTTCGCGGCCCGCCTCGGCCTGGACTGCGCTCCGCCTCGCCGCGCTTGGAGCGGAGGAGCGAAGCGGGGGAGCGTAGGAGGGAAGGCCGAGGTAACAGGGCCGCGAACCCGCCCGGAGCGAGGCGGAGGGCAATCGGACACAGAGGGAAGGCCGAGGTAACAGGGTCGCGAACCCGCCCGGAGCGAGGCGGAGGGCAATCGGGCCCAGTGTTTCTATTTTGCCGATCATGGAATCTAGGGCACAGTGGTGCGGTGGCCCTGTTCCAGGTGTTGAACCTACTGCTGTTCCTCTTCTGGCTGCTGCTGATCAGCCGAGTCATCGTCGAGTTCATCCGCAGCTTCGCGCGAGACTGGCGGCCGACGGGCTTCGTGGTGATCATCCTGGAGGTGATCTTCACGGTCACCGACCCTCCGGTGAAACTTCTGAGGCGTTTGATACCCCCAGTGAATCTTGGGGGAATTCGGCTCGATCTGTCCATTATGGTCCTGCTTTTCATCGTGTTCATCTTGATGACGATCACGGGCCAGGCAGGGCAGTCGATAGCTCAGGTGTGACAGAATGGCCGGAAAGAAAGCTTGCCCAGATCTACCGCTAGATCTCCATACGAAGCGTGAAGGGATCGTTCCATGCCGCTGACCCCCGCCGATGTTCATAACGTCGCGTTCAGCAAACCGCCGATCGGGAAGCGCGGCTACAACGAGGATGAAGTCGATGCCTTCCTCGACCTGGTCGAGCAGGAGCTCTCACGCCTCATCGAGGAGAACGCTGATCTTCGCCAGCGAGTTGCCGAGTTGGATGCGGAACTGGCTGACGCCAAGAAGAATCGGGGCCCCGCGGTTCAGCCGGTGAAGGCGCCCGTCGCGCCGGAGCCCATCAAGGCCGCTCCGCCGCCGCCCCCGGCCCCCATGCCGGCTCCGGTCCCGGTGGCCGCCGTCAAGCAGGAGGCGCCCTCCGCGGACGCGAATCTGCAGGCCGCCAAGGTGCTTTCGCTGGCTCAGGAGATGGCCGACCGCCTCACCTCCGATGCCAAGACCGAGGCCGAGCAGCTGCTGGCCAACGCCCGGGCCAACTCGGAGCGCCTGGTCAGCGACGCGCGTACGCGTTCCGAGGCGATGATCGCCGATGCCCGTCAGAAGGCCGAGGCCATGCTGTCCGACGCGCAGACCCGCTCGGATTCCCAGCTGCGCCAGGCGAAGGAGAAGGCCGACGCCCTGCAGGCCGACGCCGAGCGCAAGCACACCGAGATCATGGCCACCATCACCCAGCAGCGCAGCGTGCTGGAGAGCCGGATCGAGCAGCTCAAGACCTTCGAGCGCGAATACCGTGTGCGCCTGAAGTCCTACCTGGAATCGCAGCTGGAGGAGCTGGAGAACCGTGGTTCGGCGGTCCCGGTCGACGGCGGCGAGTTCGGTCAGGATGCGTCCGGCAACGGCGCACTTCTCAAGGGCAGCAAGTAAAGTCGTAGATACGGCCAGCGATGCCAGGTCGCGCGGGACGAACTCCCGGGTGGCGCGGTATCGCCGCCAACCTTTCGAGTCCTCCGATAGCCATCGCTATCGAAGCCCAACGAGGGGGTGGTGCACTTGCTCGTGGTGACGCTCGCGCTCGCAGCCGTGGGTTTCGGCCTGCTGGTGACCGCACTGACCACCGGCTCGGTGATCTGGGCATGGGGCTGCATCATCGTGTGCGTGATAGGCGCGGTGCTGCTGCTCGTCAGTGCGTTGTCGCTGCGGACCGATGACGAGGACACCTCGTCACGGCCGGGCGGAAGACATGCGAAGCATTAGTGGGGCGGGTCCGCGGAATATCCGTTGGACCGGCCCCGCTAGACTGTAGAGAGCTATACGGCGTTGATCCGGCCATCACCGGGGAGCTTTCGGAAGAACGGCGGGCGTCTGCGTTCAGCAGTGAACGACAGGGGCCTCGCTCACTAGAACCGAACGGGTGAGCCCGTCACAGCTCACAACGAGAGGCTCGGTCCTGCAAGGGTTTTCGTGATCCTGGACCGGGCAAGCGGGGTGGTACCGCGGTTACGGCGCACCGAGCGCCGGCATCGTCCCCGTGCCCACAGTGCTGGCACGAGGAGCTGAGAGGCCGCGATGGCGGACGAGACCACCACCCGAAGCGCATATCCGCGCGTTGACCTGAGCCGGACGTCCGGTCAGGTGTCGTTCCCCGAGCTGGAGCAGCGGGTCCTGGACTACTGGGCCGCCGACGACACCTTCCGTGCCAGCATCGAGAACCGTTCCGATGCAGAGGAATTCGTCTTCTACGACGGCCCGCCCTTCGCCAATGGGTTGCCGCACTACGGCCATCTGCTCACCGGATACGTCAAGGATTTGATCCCGCGATTCCAAACCATGCGCGGGAAGAAGGTCGAACGACGATTCGGTTGGGATACTCACGGCCTCCCCGCGGAAATCGAAGCGGAGAAGCAGCTCGGTATCACGGACAAATCACAGATCGATGCCATGGGTCTCGCGGAATTCAATGCCGCGTGCAAATCCTCGGTACTTCGCTACACGAACGAGTGGCGTAACTATGTGACACGCCAGGCCCGGTGGGTCGACTTCGACAACGACTACAAAACCCTCGACCTCGACTTCATGGAATCGGTCATGTGGGCGTTCAAGTCGCTGTACGACAAGGGCCTGATCTATCAGGGCTTCCGGGTGCTGCCCTACAGCTGGTACGAGCAGACCCCGCTGTCCAATCAGGAGGCGCGGCTCGACGACTCCTACCGGATGCGCCAGGATCCGGCGGTCACCGTCGACATGGTGCTGCGGGTCCCCGCCGAGCACCCGCTGCACGCGCTGGACGGCGCCAACGCCCTCATCTGGACCACCACGCCGTGGACGCTGCCGTCCAACCTGGCGATCGCGGTGCACCCCGACATCACCTACGCCCACGTCCAGGGCAAGGACGGCAAGCGGTATGTGCTTGCCGCCGAGCGGGTCTCGCACTACGCGCGCGAGCTGGGCGAGGAACCGACTGTGCTGTCCGAGTATTCGGGCGCGGCGCTGGAGGGCCTGCACTACCTGCCGCCCTTCGACTTCTTCCTCGGCCACCCCAACGCGCACCGGGTGCTCAACGCCGACTACGTGACCACCGACTCCGGTACCGGCGTGGTGCATCTGGCGCCCGCGTTCGGTGAGGAGGACATGGATGTGGCCTCCGCCAATGGAATCGAGGTCGTACAGCCCCTCGACCCGGGCGGCAAGTTCACCTCCATGGTGCCGCCCTACGAGGGCCTCATGGTCTTCGACGCCAACCCGGTCATCATCAAGGACCTCAAGGCCGCCGGAAAGCTGTTGCGGCACGAGACCATCGAGCATTCCTACCCGCACAGCTGGCGCTCGGGTCAGCCGCTGATCTACATGGCGGTGCCGTCCTGGTTCGTGGCGGTCACCACCTTCCGCGACCGCATGGTGGAGCTCAACAAGGAGATCACCTGGGTTCCCGAGCACATCCGCGACGGCCAGTTCGGCAAGTGGCTGCAGAACGCGCACGACTGGAACATCAGCCGCAACCGCTACTGGGGTGCGCCCATCCCGGTGTGGATCTCCGACGACCCGGCCTACCCGCGCGTGGACGTCTACGGCTCGCTGGATCAGCTGGAGCAGGACTTCGGCGTGCGGCCGAGCGATCTGCACCGGCCCGGCATCGATGAGCTGGTGCGCCCGAATCCCGATGACCCGACCGGGAAGTCGATGATGCGGCGCACGCCCGAGGTGCTGGACTGCTGGTTCGAGTCCGGCTCCATGCCGTACGCGCAGGTGCACTACCCGTTCGAGAACAAGGAATGGTTCGAGGGCACCCCCGACGCTGCCGCGCACAGCCCGGGCGACTTCATCGTCGAGTACAACGGCCAGACCCGTGGGTGGTTCTACAACCTGCACATCCTCTCGACCGCGCTGTTCGATCGCCCGGCCTTCAAATCGGTGGTGGCGCACGGCATCGTGCTCGGCGACGACGGCCTCAAGATGTCCAAGTCCAAGGGCAACTACCCGGACGTCAACGAGGTCTTCGACCGCGACGGCTCCGATGCCATGCGCTGGTTCCTCATGGCGTCCCCGGTGCTGCGCGGCGGCAACCTCATCGTCACCGAGCGCGGCATCCGCGAGGGTGTCGGCCAGGCTCTGCGCCCGCTCTGGAACGCGTGGACCTTCCTGCAGCTCTACGCCTCCAAGCCGGGGACCTGGCGCACGGACTCGCCGAACGTCCTGGACCGCTACATCCTGGCCAAGCTGGCGCAGACCCGCGACGTCATGACCGACGCCCTCGAGATCTACGACATCGCGACGGCCTGCGACGAGCTGCGCACCTTCGCCGACGCGCTCACCAACTGGTATGTGCGCCGGTCGCGTTCGCGCTTCTGGGAAGAGGACCGCGACGCCATCGACACCCTGCACACGGTGCTCGAGGTGACCGCCCGGCTGGCGGCCCCGCTGCTGCCGCTGCTGACCGAGGTGATCTGGCGCGGCCTCACCGGCGAGCGCTCGGTGCACCTGGCCGACTGGCCGAGCGACACCGACCTGCCGCACGATGCCGAACTGGTCTCGGCCATGGACGAGGTCCGCACGGTCTGCTCCACGGTGCTGAGCCTGCGCAAGGCCCAGAACCTGCGCGTGCGCCTGCCGCTCTCGGAGGTCACCGTGGCCGCCGCCGACGCGGAACGCCTGCGGCCCTTCGTGGATCTGATCGCCGACGAGGTGAACGTCAAGAAGGTCGACCTCACCACCGATGTGGCCGCGCACGGCCGTTTCGAGCTCGTGGTGAACGCCCGCGCCGCCGGACCGCGCCTGGGCAAGGCGGTCCAGACGGTCATCAAGGCCGTCAAGGCGGGGGAGTGGAGCGAGGCCGCCGACGGCACCGTGTCCGCCGCCGGCATCGCCCTGCTGCCCGAGGAGTACACCCAGCGCCTGGTCGCCGCCGAACCCGAATCCACCGCCGCCCTGCCCGGCAATATCGGTCTGGTGGTGCTGAATTCGGCGGTCACCGAGGAGCTGGAGGCCGAGGGCTGGGCCCGCGACCTCATCCGTGACCTGCAGGAGACCCGCAAGTCCCTGGGCCTGGACGTCTCCGACCGCATCACGGTCGTGCTCGACGTCCCGGCCGAGCGCCTGGGCTGGGCGGAGACCCACCGCGAGCTGATCGCGGGCGAAATCCTCGCCACCACACTGTCTCTCGGTGAGGTGGGTGCCGATGCCCCCGAGGTCGTCGGCGGCGTGAAGGTCTCGATCGTCAAGGCGTAGGCGAAGAGACAAGGGGCGGAACCGAACCCGGTTCCGCCCCTTCCCTTTTGCGTCAGGAGCGGGGACGGAGTCCGTCGAGGATGGGGTCCACCAGTTCCGGGGCGTCGAGGACGTCGCCGACGCCGAGCAGGAACCGCAGGTAGACCGGGCCGTAGAGCATATTGGTCATGGCGAGCACTGACAGATCGTCACGGATCTGCCCGGCGCGGATGGCGGATTCGAGCCGGAGCCCACCCTTCCGGGCCCGGGGTTCGACGAAGGTCTCACGGACCATCTGCATGAGCTTCGGGTCGTTCTGGGCCTCGGCGATGACGCCGCGGTAGACGCAGCCGACATCGCCGGCCAGCATTCGGGCGAGGCCGCCGATCTGCGCCTTCAGATCGGCGGCGATGTCACCGGTGTCGGGAAAGTCGGTGGCCGAACCGATCTGGTCATTGATGGCCTCGAGGGCGATCGCGCCCTTGGAGGGCCACCAGCGGTAGATGGTCTGCTTGCCGACGCCGGCTTCGGCGGCAATGGCCTCGATGGTGAGTTTGCCGTAGCCATTGCGCACGGCGAGTTCGAAGGTCGCGTCGAGGATCGCCTGGTGGGACTTGGCGCTGCGCAGTTCGGGATTGGGCGGCTGGGGCATGGCTCCATCATACCGCCGAACGAGACGGAACGTCTCGTCTTGACAGGTGTCGCGGCGGGGGCTAACTTACCCATGAGACGAGACGGACCGTCTCGCCGATAATCGGGAACACGGTCGCTAGGAGCGCATAATGACCACCCTCACCACCACCCCCGCCACTGTCGCTGCCGCGAATGCCGCTGCGCCCATGGTGGTTCCGTCGGTGCATCGGCGCGCCCTCATCACCTGGCTGGCCGTGTATCCGACCATCACCATCGCTCTGGCCCTGCTCGGCCCCGAGATGGCGAGCCTGCCGGTGTTCGTGCGGACCCTTGTCCTGACCGCGATCGTGGTGCCCACTTCGGCCTACGCCCTGATCCCGATGCTGCTGAAGGCCAACCACCACCTGACCCAGCGGCTGCACCGCTGACCGCTGGCGAACGCCGCATCATCGGCCTTCGGCAAACTTTGAGCGCCTTCCCGAAGTTCGGGCGGGCGCTCTCGGCTTTTCGGGGTCCAATCGCTTGAACAGGCATTTTTCGAGGTTAGCGACGGAGGTTCGAGACACGCCGAGCCGGGTTCTCTTGTGACGTATGTTGCGCGTGCGCTAGAACAGCTATCAGTTAGTTAATTTTTCTTGCTCGAGATGTTGCTGCGGTATCGCCGATGAAGGAGCACGCATATGGCTCGAAGGCAGGTTCACCGTTTCGCATCATTCGTCACCACGGCCTCGGCGCTGGTGCTGAGCGCCGCGCTCTGGGCGGGCCTGGCGCACGCGGATACCGGCTCGGCGTCGGGGTCCGCCTCGGGCAGCGCCAGCGGGTCGGCCTCGGGCAGCGCGAGCGGTTCCGCGCAGCTGCCGGTGGCCAGTCCACGGGCCATGCTCGCGCTCGCGCTCGCGACCACCCAGACCGGCAAGCCCTATCGCTGGGGCGGCACCGGCCCGGACGCCTGGGACTGCTCGGGCCTGGTGCAGTGGGCCTTTCGCAGCGTCGGCATCGATATGCCGCGTACCACCTGGCAGCAGGCCGACGCCGGACTCGAGGTGCCCGTCGGCGCTATTGAGGTCGGTGACGTCGTCGTCCTCAACGACGACGCCTCCCACGTAGGCATCTACGCGGGAGGCGGCAATGTGCTGAACGCGTACGACTGGGGTGTGCCCGTCGGCCTGACTCCGCTGAGCCAGTTCGACATCTACACCATTCGCCGCTTCTACTGAATCGTCTTACTCGACAACCAGTTCCACGGGGATGTTGCCGCGGGTGGCCTTGGAGTAGGGGCACACCTGGTGGGCGGCCTCGACCAGCTCGCGGCCCTTGTCGTTCTGCAGCTCCTCCGGCAGCTCGACGTGCAGCACGACGGAGATACCGAAACCGGTCTCCTCGTCCTTGTTCAGGCTGACGTCGGCGGTCACCGAGGTGTCGCCCAGCGCGATGCCCTGGTTGCGGGCGACCGCCTGCAGCGCGCCGGCGAAGCAGGCCGAGTAACCCACCGCGAACAGCTGCTCCGGGTTGGTGCCGTCACCGCTGCCGCCGACCTCCTTGGGCTGGGCCAGCTTCAGGTCGAGGTAACCGTCGGAGCTGACCGAGCGGCCCTCGCGGCCGACGGAGGTAGCGGACGAGGTGAAGAGCTTAGCCATTTCGAATCTCCCTAGACAGACTTGTCTGTTCAGACCCGACCCAGAGTAGACAGACCTGTCTGCTATCGTCAATACCGAAGCCCGATGAGGGGAAGGAGTGCAGGTCAGCCATGAGCGAAGCCCGTGATCGCCTGCTGGACACCGCGACCCGGCTGTTCTACGCCGAGGGCATCCACACCGTCGGCATCGACCGCATCATCGCCGAGGCGGGCATCGCGAAAGCCACCTTCTACCGGCACTTCAAGACCAAGGAAGACCTGGTCGTCGCCTACCTGGTGCGCGAATACGGCCGTCAGCGCGAGGTATTGGAGGCCATCCCCGGCGCCGGCGCCGACTCCATCGTCGGCATCTTCGAGCGGCTGGGCGAGCTCAGCTGCGGACCGGGCTTCCGGGGCTGCCCGTTTCTCAATGCGGCCGTGGAGTTCCCGAATCCGGAGCATGCCGTGCGCAAGGTCGTCGACGACTATCGCGGCTGGTTCCGGGATCTGATGGCCGACCGGTTGCGCGCTGCGGGGCGCACCGACATCGACGATGCCGCCCGGGCGCTGCTGCTGACCCGCGACGGCGTGGCCGTCAGCGGGGGCATGGGAGACAACGAGACGGTCCGGGTGGGCATCCGGACCGCCTTGTCGCAGTTGGGTATTCGGTAGGCCGGCCTCAGACGCCGACCGCCTCCTCCATCTCCTCCTCGGCCGCCACCGCGGTCTCGGCGGACGGGGCCTGCCCGACGGGCTCGGGGGCGGCGTGGCGCGGCGCGGATTGCGCTGCGGCCTGCCGCTTTTCGGTCAGGCCCGCCACGAGCATGAGCAGCATGCCCGCCACGAACCAGAGCGCCAGGCTCGCCATCCGGCCACCCAGTCCGGTGCTGTCGAAGTAGAGCAGGCTGCGTGCGCCCTCGACGAAGCCAGCGCCGTTCCAGAAGTGGTGCAGCGTGCCGAAGAAGTCGTTCTGCAGCCACGGGCTGTAGACGCCGCCGGAGCTGGTGAAGTTCAGCATGACGAACAGCACCATCAGGGCCAGTGTGGTCCAGCGCTTCAGGAAGGTGTGCAGGCCGATGCCGATGGTCAGGATGCCCGCGGAGTACAGCCACGACATGCCCCAGATCGCGCCCAGGTCGTGGTCGACCACGTGGAAGACCGGGCCGGCGAGGGCCAGGCCGATCAGGCTCACCAGCAGCGAGGTGACCAGGCCGATCGCGCCGCGCAGCCACATGGGCAGGCCCGCGCCCGCCGCGCCGATGGCGGCGACGCTGCCGTAGGAGCCGATGCTCAGGGCGACCAGCAGGAAGAAGATGCCCTGCGCGGTGGGGTCGCCGGAGCTGGGGGTGGTGACGTCGGTGACGGTCAGCGGCGCGTTCTGCAGTCCGGCGACCTGTCCGAAGACGGCCTCGGCGGCCATGGCGGTGGTGTCGGATCCGGCCTTGGCGACCAGTAGTTCGGGCTTCTCGGTGTCGGGGACGTACGCGCCGGCCAGGTCGCGGTGGCGCAGATGGCTCACCGCGTCGTCGCGGGTGGGCACGGTGATCACGTCGAGGGCATTGCCGCCCTTGTCCTTCAGGGTCTGCGCGAGCACCTTGACCTGCGGGCTGTCGCCGACGATGGCCACCGCCAGGTGGTTGGGCTCGGGCTGATGGAACGCGCCCAGGTACGCGAGCCCCATGCCGAGGCACATGAGCAGCGGGGTGAGCAGGTGCACGGCGACATGCCGGATCTGATGCGGGGCCATGGGTTCATCTCCAATAGTTGGTAAATACAACCAATCGAGGTTGTAGTCTACAACTATGAAGAGTGCTGACGCATTCCCCGGCCGATCCGCTGCGATCGAGGTCATACAGCGCGAGCTCACCGCCTTCGCCCGGCGCGCCCGCGGGCGCGCCGCCGAACTGCATCCGGAGCTGTCGCTGGTGGCCTCCAGCATTCTCGACCTGGTGATCGAGCGGAACGGGTGCCTGGCCTCGGATCTGGCCGGGCACTTCCACCTCGACAAGTCCACGGTCAGCCGCCAGGTGGCCGCGCTGGAACGCGACGGCTACCTGGCCCGCGAGGTCGACCCGGCCAACCGCCGCAACCTGGTGCTGCACGCCACCGCCGAGGGCAGACGGGTGGCCCGCGCCGCGGCGCGCAACCGCAGCGCCGCGTTCACCGAACGCTTCGCCGACTGGGACGACGCGGATGTCGAACGGCTCGCGGCCTATCTCGTGCGCTACAACGCCGCCGACGAGGGCTAGCGGCTTCGCCGGACAGACACCGAGGGCCGGAACCGGCCGCGGCTCAATCCGTTTCGGGCAGCTCCAGGCCCTCGGCCAGCACCGGCCACGAGGCGCGCAGCGCATCCTGCCAGTAGCCCCACGAGTGCGTGCCCGGCTTGGCGATATCGAAGGTCGCGGGAATGTTCAACTGGTGCAGGCGGGTTTTGAGATTGCGGGCGCACCAGTCGCTGGCCGCCTCCAGGATGCCGCCGACCAGGATCTGTTGCGGCAGACCGCCATCCGCCGGACCGAGGCTGCGCACATCGGCCACATTGTCGTGGCGGCCGGGCAGGCCGGAGCCGTTGGAGACATAGATCCCCAGACCGCGCAGCGCCTCGGCGTGCACGTAGGGGTCGTTGGCGGCCCACTCCGGATCGTCCATCGGCCCGTACATGTTCACCGGATTGCCGCCGCCGATGGAGACCACCAGGTCGGTGAACTTCTGGCCGACCGGATCACTGATCTGGGCGCACCCGCTGTAGGCGGCGACGGCCCGGTACAGGCCGGGCGCGGCGATCGGAAGCTGCAGTACCGAGGTGCCCGACATGGACATGCCCGCGATGGCGTGAATCCCATTGGTGGCCAGGGCCGCGTCGACCAGCGGGGGTAGCTCCTCGGTGAGGAAGGTCTTCCACATGGGCTGGCCCAGCCGGGGATCGGGGCTGCGCCAATCGGTGTAGTAGGTGAACGCGCCGCCGATCGGCATCACCACGTTCACGTTCTTGTCCATGAAGAACTGGGTGGAATCGGTATTGCGCTTCCAGGTCGCCGTGTCCTGGCCGCCGCCCGCACCATTGAGCAGATACAGCACCGGGCGCGGCTCGGAGGTGTCGGCGGGACGCTGTACCTCGACCGTGATATCGGAGTTCATGGCCGCCGAGTGCACGTGCAGCGTCAGGTTGCGGGAGTCGTGCACCTCGAAGGAGGTGATGGCGGAGCCGTCGTCGGACACCGCGGTGCCCGCCAGGCTCGCCGTGCTGGTTATCGGGTCGGGTGGGGCGCCGAAGGCCGGACCAGCGGGTACGACCATGGTGAACGTAGTGACAAGAGAACAACTTGCCGCCGCGAGCAGTGCCGCCCGGGTGCCCAATCCGCCTAGCAAAACCGACCTTCGATCCAGAGGGGTATCCCGACCCATCGGCATGATCGTCGAAACATGCCCCCATGTTTCGGGTTTCGACAAATTCGGTCTGGCGTGGTCGGGCGCACGGCACCTGTGCGCCGAACCTGGCGGCCTGTGGGGCGGCGGCGGACTACTCGCCGACGAGCTGCCGCAACAGCGGACCGTACTCCGGATGCGCCAGCGCCGAAGCGAATTGCGCGGTCAGATAGTCGGCCGGGTTGCCGGTGTCGTACCAGCGCCCGCGGATCACCTGGCCGTACACCGGATTCTCGGCGGCGAAGATATTGATGGCATCGGTCAGATACACCTCGCCGGTGCGGTGGGTGTACCAGTTGTCGACCTGCTTGCGCAGTTCGTCGATGATGCCCGGGGTGACCACGTAGCCGCCGATGGCGGCGAAGGAGGACGGGGCGTCTTCCGGCTTGGGCTTCTCCTTCAGGCCGCTGATCCGCATCAGACCCTCGCCGACCGTCTCCTCGACCACCGGGACGCCGTAGCGCTGCGACTCGGACGGATCCATCGGCATGAGCGCCAGCACCGGCGCGTTGGTCTTCTCGTAGGCGTCGATGAGCTGCTGGGCGCGCGGCACCTCGGCGACGAAGACGTCGTCGGGCCACAGCACCAGCATGGGCTCGTTGCCCAGGTGGCGGGCCGCGTTCAGCACCGGGGTGCCGTTGCCGTAGGGGCCGTGCTGGTCCAGGTAGGTGATGTGGCCCTGCCGGCTCAGCTCACCGACCTCCTCGACCGCGTCGGCGAAGGCGGTCTTGCCGTCGGCGCGCAGCTGGGCGACCAGGGCGGGGTTGGGGCGGAAGTGATCCTGGATCAACGACTTTCCGCCGCTGACCACGATGGTGATGTCGGTGATGCCGGAGGCCACGAGCTCGCGGACGGTGTGTTCGATGACGGGCTTGTCACCCACCGCGAGCATTTCCTTCGGGATCGCCTTGGTCAGCGGCAGCAGGCGCGAGCCGATACCCGCTGCGGGAATCACGGCCTTGCGAATCGTCATGGACGAATCATCACACATCCGGCGGGTCGTACCTGTCGGTAGTCGCTTGTAGATTTCCCGGTGTGAACACGTCTGCCGACCCCGCGAACCGGGACATCATGCCTGGTGAAGTCGGTTGCGCAGGGCCGGAGGGCAGGGGCGGCGGGCCCGCCGGGCCGGGCGCGGACACACAGCAAATCGACAGCGGGTCCCGAGGTGCGGGACAGCGGCGGTGGGTGCTCCATATAGATATGGACGCGTTCTTCGCCTCGGTCGAGCAACTGACCCGCCCGACCCTGCGCGGGCGGCCGGTGCTCGTGGGCGGCATGGGCGGGCGCGGCGTGGTGGCGGGCGCCAGCTACGAGGCGCGGGTGTTCGGAGCGCGCTCGGCCATGCCCATGCATCAGGCGCGGCGGCTGGTCGGCGGGGCCGCGGTGGTGATCCCGCCGCGCGGGGCGGTGTACGGCGAACTCAGCGGGCAGGTCTTCGACACCCTGCGGACCCGGATCCCGGTGCTGGAGACGCTGTCGTTCGACGAGGCGTTCGGGGAACCCGCGGAACTGTCCGGAGCCACTCCGGCGCGGGTGCTCGAATTCTGCGAGGAGCTGCGGTCGGCGGTGCGGGAACGCACCGGGCTGGTGGCCTCGGTCGGGGCGGGCAGCGGCAAGCAGCTCGCCAAGATCGCCTCCGGGCTGGCCAAACCCGATGGGGTGCGGGTGATTCCGGCGGCCGAGCAGGACGGGTTCCTGTCCGCGCTGCCGGTGCGCAAACTGTGGGGGATCGGGCCGGTGGCCGAAAGCCGGTTGCGCTCACTGGGAATCGAGACCGTGGGGGCGCTGGCGGCGCTGCCGGAATCGGAGGCGTCCTCGATTCTCGGCGGCAGCATCGGGGTGGCGCTGCACCGGCTGGCCCGCGGTATCGACGACCGGCCGGTGGCCGAGCGCGCGGAGGCCAAGCAGATCAGCGCCGAAACCACCTATGAGACCGATATTCTCACCCTCGCCCAGCTGCGCCCGGCCATCGACGCCATGGCCGCCTCCGCCCATCGGCGACTCACCACCGACGGCCGCGCGGCGCGCACCGTGGTGCTCAAGCTCAAGAAGACCGACATGAGCATCGTGACCCGCTCCTCCACGCTGCCCTACGCCACCGAGGATCTCGCCACCCTCACCGCCGCCGCACAGCGGTCCGCCCTGGACCCGGCCGAGATCGGGCCGATTCGCCTGGTGGGAGTGGGTTTCGCCGGACTCTCGGAGATCCGGCAGGAATCGCTGTTCCCCGAGTTGGATCAGACGGTCGACACCGATGGCGCGGTCTCCGAGGAACCCACCTTCGCGGTGCCCGAGGGCCCGGATCCGGTGGTGCCGCCCGCGACTCGCTCCTTCGCCGTCGGAACCTGGTACCCGGGACTCGATGTCGAACACCCCGAATTCGGGCACGGCTGGGTACAGGGCGCGGGCCACGGGGTCGTGACCATCCGGTTCGAAACCCGGTCCACGGGGCCGGGTCCTGCCCGCACGTTCCCCGCCGAGGACCCCGACCTCACCCGTGCCGACCCACTGGGCAGCCTGCGCTGAGCCGGTTCCGGCGCCATCCGGGGTACGGGAGCCGGCCCGTCTTCCTTACCTTTCGGGGCTTGTCCCACCGCTAAGGCCCGAATGCGTGAATTATGAGGATTCAGCCTGAAAATGCCGCGCCGTCCGGCGCGAAGGCGGCTTCTGAGACGCCGCGTTGGTAGTGTCGCGTGTCGTGCAGCGCCGCCGGTCGGGTGTAGCTGGCACGTTGTCGAACGGACCTACTCGAACGCAAAGGACGAGCAGTTGAAGCTTCAGAAGACTGGACGCATCGCGGTCGCCGCACTGGCTGTCGTGACCGTACTCGGGCTGTCGGCGTGTGGGAGCGGTGACAAGAAGGAGAGCAAGCCCGCCAAGGTCACCACCTCCAAGACCACCGCGGCACAGACGAACTACCCGCCGGCCCCGACCGCGGCGGACCTGAACACCGAACTGCAGAAGGCACTGGACCCGAGCATCCCCGACTCGGAGAAGCTCGACATGTTGCAGGGCGTCTCGGCCGACCCGAGCCTGCCCACCCGGCTGGCGGAGGCCTACAAGCAGAACAACGCCACCATCACCGTCACCAATGTGACCGATCTCGGCAACGGCACCATCACCGCCGACGCCCAGGTCGCGATCAACGGCGGCGCGCCGCAGCAGGCCGTCGTGCCCTTCGTGGCCGAGGACGGTAAGTGGAAGGTCCAGAAGGAATGGATCTGCAACGCACTCTCGCTGGCCAACCAGACCTCTCCGGCCTGCAGCTAGTCCCGTGTGACCGGTCCGGCATCGGACGGCGGATGCCGGACCGGGTTTTGCCTGTCCCGCACGGAGTTTCGTCAAGAAGACCGCGAAACCTGTCAGGGCGGCGTTAATTCGGGGTCGCCGGCCTGTTGCGCGACCCGCACCCGTTGCCATCGTTGATCTTCCGTCCATCGGCGAAAGGGCAACAGTGGCAACGAAAGTCGGCGTTACTCCTGGTCAGTTGCGTGGTGCCGCAGGGCAGATGCAGGATCTCGAAAGCCGCGTCAACGGCATTCTCGCCACCCTGGAACAGGCGCTGTCCGCCAAGGGCGCGGCGTGGGGCGACGACAGCTACGGCAGCACCTTCGCCGACGGCGGACAGGGGTACGCCGCGGCCCACGCCAATCTGCGGGACGGACTCCGCGATATGGCAACGACCCTGGGGTCGTACGCGTCCGGGCAGAACGAGGCCGCGGACACTCTCGAGCGGATGGACCACGGCAATGCTGTCCGCTACCGGTAGACCGGCCGCCATTGTCCATCGATATTCCGGGCGAACTGCAGTGGCTGGGCTGGGTCGCCGGTTCGGCCTGGCCGCAGGGCGACGAAGACGCGATGTGGGACATCGCCTCCGACTGGAGTACCGCCGCGCGCCAATTGCGTGACCTGATACCCGAACTGGAGGCCGCCAAGAAGGCCACCATCGCGGCCTACCCGTGGGGCGACGGTGTCGAGGCCATGGTCACGGCTCTGAACAACCTCGATTCGGGCCCGCAGTCCTTCCAGGCGCTGGCCGACATCCTCGATCAGGTGTCCGAGGCGGCCCACGGCCTCGGCACCGAGATCGAGTACACGAAGATCATGATCCTCTCCTCTCTCGGCATGCTCGCCGTGGAGATCGCACTGGCGTGGTGCTTCCCGCCCACCGCGCCCGCGGAGGAGGCCGCGGCCACCCTGATCACGCGCACCGCCGTGCGGCTGCTGGGCGAGCGCGCGGTCTCCGCCATCGCCCGCTACGCGGAGAAACTGGGCGTCGCCGCACTGGCCCGCTTCCTCGCGAAACATGTCGTCATCAGCACCGCTCTGGGCGCTGGTCAGGACGTCGCCATCCAGGGTCTCCAGATCGCCGAGGGCCACCGCAAGGGGATGGACTGGGAACGGGTCGGCATGACCGCCCTCACGGCGGCCGCCGCGGGCGCGGCCGGCGGACCCGCCGGTGAGATCTTCGGCAAGGCCGCCACTCGGCTCCCGTTCGCGGGCAATCCCTTCGGCGATGCGGTTCGTGGCGCTCTCGTCGGCACCGGCGCGGGCATCGCCGGAGCCTTCGCCTCGTGGGGCGTGGGCGGCCTCCCCACCCTCATCACCGAGGGCACCACGGACGGCTGGACCTGGGACCCCCGGCTGCTCACCAGCGCCACCTCCTACGGCGTCCTGACCGGCGGCACCAAGGGCTTCCGCCTGCCCACCGGTGGCGGCGTCCACCCGGGTTCCTTCGAGGCACCCGCCGGCGCGCGCATGAACATGCCTACCGGGGGCGACGGCAGCGCCCCGGCAGCCCACCCGGAACCGGCGACGACCTCCCACCCGACGGCCACGCCGGATCCGTCGGGCGCGCCCGCGGGGACCCCGCACCCCCAATCCACGGCCACGGGCCTGTTCACCGGCGACCCCGGCGCGCAAACCCACACGTCCGCAACCAGTTCCACCACGGAATCGCCCCGACCCCTCACCAACCTGTTCGGCGGCCCCGGCACCCGCACCGAACCCTCGTCCGCTCCGGACTCGGGTACGCACGGAACCAGTTCGCGTGCCGCCGAGCCGGGTTCGCGCGGCGGCACCTCGCCCGCCTCGGAGGCCAGCACTCGCGGGACAACCCCCACCGGCGAGTCCGGCCCGCGCACTAGCACTTCACCCGCGGCCGAGCCCAATCCGCGTCCTGGCGGTTCGACTGCGCCCGAGCCCAACTCGCGTGCCGGGAATCCGGCCGCGTCGGAGCCCAACCCGCGTGCCGGGAATTCGGCCGCCTCGGAGCCGAACCCGCGTGCCGGAAGCCCTTCGGGCGGCGATACGACCGGGCGTGGCGCGAATCCCGCTACCAGCGAACCTGGTTCGCGCGCGGGCTCTCCCTCGGCGACCGAACCCGGAACCCGGGCGGGTACCGATCCCGCCAACCCGTCGCGCCCGGCAACCGGCGGGCCTGCCGCCGAGTTGCGCACGGGCGCGCCGGCCCGTGGCGATGGCTCCGCACCGGTCGCGACTCGGTCCGAACCGGTGGCCGTGCACGAGTCCGGGACCGAGCCGAAGGGCGGGTTCGCAACGGAAACCCGGCCCGGGTCCGGCGGCACGGGTGGGCCGGAACCGCGCCCGCACGAACGGGATCCGGTCTCGGGCGGCGAGCCCAAGCCGCAGCCGCAATCCAGTCGTGGACCGGAATCGACGCCGGAGTCTGGGGAGAACGCAGGCCCGGAGCCGCAGCCCGGGCGGCCGCGCACGGCCGCCGAAGCGCTGGATTCGGCTCGCGCACTGCTGCGTTCGCTGGGCATCGATCCGGAAGGAATGAGCCCGGAGCACATGGGCCGGGCCGGTATGGACGCGGTCATGCGCCGCACGGCCGAGCTGTCGGATGCGCAGGCCCGCCTCGACGAGGCGAACCTGCGCCCGGACAAGTACTTCGAGGAGCGCGAAGGCATCCAGCAGCGCATGCGCGATCTGGGAGACATCCGCAGGCAACTACGCGCCGACCTCGACGACTACCGTCGAGCCGGCCAGGCCGAAAACCCTGCCACCCCAGCCCGTCCCGCTCCGGATTCCCGCTCGGCCACCGAGGCTCGGCAGACTCGCGCACCGGAGGCCGGGCCCACGCCCGAGACAGGGACCAAGCCCACGCCCGAAGCCGAGTCGGGACAGCAACCCGAGCCGAGGTCTGGCATGAAGCCGGAACCCGAATCTGGCGTGAAGCCCGAGTCCGACGGGTCGGCCGGGCCTGAGCCGAAGACCACATCCGAGCCGGCGCTGGAATCGCTTCAGGAGCAGGTGCGTTCGCTCGGCGTGGACCCCCGCGGGTTGAGCCCGGAGCAGCTGCGGCGGGCCGGGCTGGAGGCCGTTGTGCGCCGGCTGTCGGAGTTGGATGGCGATTACGGGCGGCTCATCGACGACTTCGGCCAGTTCGCCGAGAAATTCGGAGGTGAGGTCGGCGACGGCCCAACGCATGCGGCACCCGAGTCGAAGCCGTCCGGCGACACCGAGCCGGGCCCGGCCCAACCCCCGCACGGCGGGGAATCCGCCCCTGCGAAACAGCCCGCCGAAGACGGAAACTCCGAATCCCCGCGACCTGGCGAAGCCCGGGACCCGCGCTTGGCATGGCGCTTACCGGCCGAAGATGCGGGCCCGGCTCCGGAGTCCGGCAGTCTTGTGCGGGGTCAGGATCCGAGACTGGCATGGAGGTTGCCTGAGGAAGGTGAGGGTTCGACGCCGGAGCCGCAGCGGCAAAGGGCGGTTGAGGACCCCAGGTTGACTTGGCGTTTGCCGGTGGAGGGTGAGGGTTCGGCTCCCGAATCGGGCGGTCCTGTGCGGGGTCAGGATCCGAGACTGGCATGGAGGTTGCCTGAGGAAGGTGAGGGTTCGACGCCGGAGCCGCAGCGGCAAAGGGGGGTTGAGGACCCCAGGTTGACTTGGCGTTTGCCGGTGGAGGGTGAGGGTTCGGCTCCTGAATCGGGCGGTCCTGTGCGGGGTCAGGATCCGAGACTGGCATGGAGGTTGCCTGAGGAAGGAGAGAGTTCGACGCCGGAGTCGGGTGCTCATGCCCCGGGGCAGGATCCGCGGTTGACGTGGCGGGTGCCGCCGGGAAGTGAGGATCCGACGGTTGAGCTGCAGCGGCCGCCTCTCGACGACGATGTGCCGGATACGACGTCGCTGATTCCTTATACGCCTCGGTACTTCTCGATCCCGCCGATTCCGGAGTACACAGCGCCCGCACCTCCGCCCGAGAGCGTGTGGGAACCCGAGCAGCCGCCGAAGCCGGCCCCGTCGCCGCACCTCGGGCCCGATCCGAAGCCAGTGCATCCCCACCCGCCAACCCCGGCCCCGCCGCACCCGCTACGTAGGCCGAGACAGGGAGACAGCCATGAGCAGGGGTAAGGGCATCGCCACGGACCTGGATGCCCATAGGCCGAGAGCAGCGGGCATGGACACAACCCCGGGCGTGGGCAAGGACACGGACACGATCTCGCCAAGGCAAGGGCCCGGTCACGGTGGTGGCCCAGGACACAGTCGTAAGCCACGGCGGGGCCAGGGGGGAGTCATGGGCCGGTTGTGGTCATGGTCAATAGGCCCGGGAGCCGAGCGCAAGGTCACGATCCCGCCCTCGGGCCTCGACTTGGGCCCCGGGCACCGGACTGTGTCTCGGCTCCGGGGGCCGGACTGTGCCTCGGATACGGGCTATGCCTCGGCTCCGGCCCGGACGGGGCCCCAGCTCTGTTCTGGTGGACGGCAGCGGCTCGGTGTGGATCCTGGGTAGGTGGTCGTGCCGGGACTGTGGGCGGAGCGGTAGCCCGGTCTGGATCGGGCTCGGAAATGTGAGGTGGCACACAGTAAGTGGTGCGGGAGCATGGATATTCGACCGGGTGGGGTGGTGTCCCGGGGGTTTGGGGGGTCGATCGTGGAGAGGGGGGAGCGGGGGAAGATGAGTTCCGCTTAGGATCGGCGGTCGTGACCGACGTGTTGGAGAAGGCGGGGCAGGATGCCGCCGGGAGTGCTGGTGCTGAACCCGAGAGAAGGATTCGAGGGGGCTGGGCGCGGCCGACCGCTCTGATCGCCGGTGTGATCGCGGTGCTGGCGGCGCTGGCGGTGCCGTTCCTGCCGGTCCGGGTGGACCACACGACTTTGACTTGGCCGCAGGGGAATTCGGCGCAGAGCATCGAGGCTCCGCTGGTGACCTACGCGCCGTTGAACTTCGACGCCACCATTCCCTGTTCGGCTGTGACGCAGCTGGGTTCGAAGGGCGGCACGCTCGCCGCCACCGCGCCCAATGGTGCGCCGGACCTCGAGAAGTACGGCTTCGTGGCCCGGGTCACAGCGGCATCCACCACCGATGGTGTGACCACGCCGGGCAAACTGGAAGCGATCCTGCATCACAAGACGCTGGTGAGCGTGCCCGTCGACCAGCTCGGCGCGGGTTGCGCGCTCACCGTGCACTCGGACTTCACCTCCTCCACCGCGACCCTGAGCGGATCCACGGCCGCCGCGGTCACCCTGAACGGTGACTACCGGCCGCAGCTGGTCGGCATCTTCAGCGACCTGACCGTCTCCGACGGCGCCAAGGTCAGCGCGCAGGTGGACAGCCGCTTCACCTCGACGCCGAGCACGATCAAGCGGATCGCCATCTGGACCGCCATCCTCGGCACCCTCGTCGCCCTGTTCGCGCTGTTCCGCCTGGACCGCCTCGACGGCCGCCGCGCGCGCCGTTTCCTGCCGCAGCACTGGTGGACCTTCAAACCCGTCGACGCCGTGGTGCTGGGCACCCTGATCCTCTGGCATTTCATCGGCGCGACCACCTCCGACGACGGCTACCAGTACGGCATGGGCCGGGCCTCGATCCACGCCGGGTACATGGCCAACTACTTCGGCTACTTCGGTGTCCCCGAAACCCCGGTCGGCACTCCGTATTACGACCTCATCGGCCACATGGCGCAGGTCAGCCCGGCCAGCGTGTGGATGCGCCTGCCCGCCCTGCTGGCCGGCATCGTGATCTGGCTGGTGCTCAGCCGCGAGGTGATTCCCCGCCTGGGCGCGCGGATCCGCCGCGACCGCGTCGCGGTGTGGACCGGTGCGCTGGGTTTCCTCGCCGTCTGGCTGCCGTACAACAACGGCCTGCGCCCGGAACCGCTGGTGGCGCTGGGTGTCCTGCTCACCTGGGTCTCGGTGGAGCGGGCGATCGCGACGGGCCGGCTGCTGCCCTACGGCGTGGCCATCATGATCGGCGCGTTCACCTGCACCGTCGGCCCGTCCGGCATCATCTGTTTCGCGCCGCTGCTGGCCGGTATCCGGCCGGCCTGGCGGATCCTCAACAAGCATGCGACCGTGCTCGGCAAGCCGACCGCCCCCGGCGCGAGCGCCTTCACCATCCTGAAGGCCCGCTTCGGCGCCTACCTGACCCTCGCCGCCCCGCTGGCGGCGGCCGGTGCGGTGGTGCTGGCGATCATGTTCTGCGATCAGCCGCTGTCGTCGATGTTCGAGATGAGCCGGGTGCACACCGCGGTCGGCCCGGATGTGCACTGGGACGGCGAATACATTCGCTACCAATACCTTTTCATGCCCACCATCGATGGTTCGCTGGCGCGGCGCTTCGGCATGTTCGCGTTCTGGATCGGCCTGCTGGTGTGCGCATTCGTGTTGCTGCGCAAGGGCGGCCGGATCCCGTTCACCGCGCCCGGCCCGGTGCGCCGGGTGCTCGGCACCGGTGTGGGTGTCATCGCGCTGATGATGTTCACCCCCACCAAGTGGACCCACCACAACGGCATCTACGCCGGATTGGCCGGAGTCATCGCGGTTTTGACCGCGGTGGCGGTCGGCCCGCGGGTGATGCGCTCCCCGCGTAACCGTGCGTTGTTCGCTGCGGTGATCGCGTTCGCGCTCGCGGTCGCGTTCTCCAGCATCAATGGCTGGTGGTACGTCTCGAACTGGAATGTGCCCTGGCACGACAAGCCGGTGGTGCTGGCCGGGATCGAGGTCGACAAGATCTTCCTGGCGCTCACGGTGGCGCTGCTCGCCCTGGCCGGCTGGTTCCATGTGCGCGCGCCGGAACAGCCCGGCCCGCACCGGATCTCGAAGCTGGGCTGGCGCTTCGTGGCGATTCCGCCGCTGACCGTGGCGGCCGCTTTCATGGTGCTGTTCGAGGTGGGCTCGCTCGCCAAGGGCGCGGTCGCGCAGTACCCCGCCTACTCGCTGGCGCGCTCGAATGTGGATGCGGTGCTGGGCAAGCCGTGCGGCATGGCCCGCGACGTGCTGGTCGAGACGAACCCGAACCAGGGCATGCTGAAGCCGCTCAACGGTGATGCGCTCGGCACCTTCACCGCGGATGCGGTCGGCTTCTCGCCCAAGGGCGTGTCCACCGACCTGCGCCCCGACGACGATGTCGATACCGGCGGTAGCGTCGCCAGCGCGGTCAGCAACCGCAGCGACGGCACGGTCGACGGAACGACCACCGCGCCACTGCCTTTCGGCCTGGACGCGAACACCCCGGTGCTGGGCAGCTACGGCAGCACCGATGCGGTCTCGACCCTGACGACGGGCTGGTACGCGCTGCCCGGTCAGCAGGACCGGTCCGGCATCATCGCCCTCACCGCGGCCGGGCGTATCCGTTCGGTCGACAAGGACGGTGTCGTCACCCCCGGCCAGCAGGTCGAGATCGAGTACGGGGTGCCGGGTTCCGACGGTGCGGTCGATCCCCAGGGCCGGATCATGCCCATCGACATCGGCCCCGCGCCGACCTGGCGCAATCTGCGGGTGCCGCTGAGCGATATTCCGGCGCAGGCCACCGCGATTCGCGTGGTGGCCGAGGACCGTGACAGCGATCCCAAGCAGTGGGTGGCGCTCACCCCGCCGCGCATCCCGCAGACGGTGACGCTGGAGGACTACGTCGGCCGGGACAAGCCGGTGCTGCTGGATTGGGAAGTGGGCCTGCAGTTCCCGTGCCAGCGGCCGTTCGATCACCTCGACGGGATCGCCGAGGTGCCCGACTACCGCATCATGCCCGACCGCGGCGGCGCGGCCATGACCACGCTGTGGCAGAGCCATGACGGCGGCGGCGCCCTGGGCTGGAGTTCGATGCTGCTGCGCCCGGTCACCCTGGCGACCTATCTCGACCACGACCCGCGCATGGATTGGGGTGAGCTGCAACGGCTCGAGCGGATCGATGGTTCCGCACAGACCGCCAAGCCCGTGGTGACCACGGACCCGCACAGCGGTCTCTGGAATCCCGGCCCGATCAACGTGACCGGCTGGCAGTAGTCACCGTGACCGGGCGGCGATAGCCGCCCGGGTCGCGACCGCGATCCGCACCCGTTTCCTCGTCGAAACGGGTGCGGAGGCGTTTTCAGACCGTGGTACCGGGCTTCAGCCCTGCATCTCGGCCATACGCTTGGCCATCTCCTCCGGCTCGACATCCTCGACGTGCAGGGCGAGGGTCCAGCGGTGACCCCACGGATCCTCGATGCCCGAGGTGCGGTCACCGTAGAACTGGTCGGCGGGCGGCTGTAGCTCCTGTGCCCCGCCCGACAGGGCCGCGGCGTGGGCGGCGTCGACATCGTCGACATAGACGTACAGATTGACCGGTGTGCCGCCGACCGCCTTGGGATCCAGGAACCCCATGGACGGCGCCGGGTCGCTGAGCATGATCACCGAAGAGCCGAACTGCATTTCACAGTGTGCGACCGTGCCGTCGGGCCCGGGCATGCGGAAACGTTCGTCGGCGCCGAAAACACGTTTGTAGAAGTCGATCGCCTGCGCGGCGCCATTGCAGGCGAGCGAGGGGCAGACGGTCGGGTAGCCCTCGGGAATGGGTTTGACATCGGACATCGAAAACCTCCGTTCGAGGTTGTTGCCGGACGCGTCGAGCTTATGCCCCGGTGCCGACAAGAATTACTCGAATTTCCGAATGATCACCCGAATTGCCGCATATGCGGGAAAAGTTCCGTGACTACGGACCCGCAGCCCCCTGCAGCTTGCGCACCTGCGCTGCGGTCATGGCGCTGAGCTGCTGTGGATCGGGTTCCTTCGCATCCGAGTAGGCGATCTGCACCACCGTCGAACCGACCAGCGTGATGCTCACATCGGTGTACAGCGTGAGCCCGTCGCTGGTGGTGCGCACCTGGAATGCGGTCGAGCCGTCACCGGCCTGCGGCTGATTCAAACCGCCCAGCCGGAATTCCACTTTCGTATTGTCGGCATCCTTGCCGGAATACTTGGTGCAGCCCGGCAGAATGGACTGGACGGTGGAGAAAGCCTGCGCCGCGCCGCCATTCGCATACGACGCCGCATCGATATCCACACTGGCGAAATTCGGCCCGCCGAACTGGGCCGCGGCCTGCGCCGCCGACCCCGGAGCCTGAACGGCCATGGCCGCCAGCACATTCGCGCACGGCGCCGGATCGGTCTTGGCACCCGCCCCGCCGGAACTCCCGGGCGGCGGATCGTCGAGCGCGGTGAACCCCGCGGGCATCACCGACACATCCAGCAGCTCCGAACGCAGCGTGAACTGATCGAGAACCGGTGCGCCCCCGGGCGTTCCGGACGGTTGTACGGCCGGCCCCAGACTCGGCAGCGCGGGCGCGGAATCCTTGTGGCTGCCGCAGGCGGTGGCGGCCAGCGCCAGGACCCCCGCCAGCAGCGCGAGCCGCGTCAGGCGCCCCACTGCACCTCCGTGCGCAGGGTCTGCCGCAGCGTCACCGAACTGCGCGGGTCGCGGTAGGTCTGGTTGCCGCCCACCTCGACCGAACCGGAAACCGGTAGCGGCAGACCGAGATCCACCGCGATGGTGCCGGTGCCGTGCATGAGGTAGTCGACGATCTCCAGCTGGCCCGCCTCGTTGGGCAGATGCCACACAGTGGATTTCGGCGTCTGCACCACATTCAGTTCGATGGTGAGCTGGTTGCCGTTCCGGGAGGTGAGGGTGCAGGTGGTCACCTGCTCCAGCGGCACGCTGCCGGAAACCTGTTGCCGCACCGTCCACACCGCGCCCACGCCGACGGCGTCGGGCGGGAACGCGATGGACTGGTACACGGCCTGATAGAACGCCTGCTCCAGCGCGGCCCGCGCGGAGTCGGAGGTGGCGGGCTTGGGCGCCAGTTTGAGCGCGGTGATCGCTCCCAGTTCACTGACGTCGAAGCCGACGTGGGAACCGTCCGCGGGCAGCAGCGCCTTGGCCAGGGTCGGGTCCGGGGAGGTGGCATTGCCGACGGTCAGTTCCACCCCATCGGCGCCGGACTCCGCGGTGAGCGGAATGGTCATCGCGGGCGGGGAGATGTCGCGCAGCGCCTGCTGATTGATCTGCTGCTCGATGTGATGTTCGGTACTCAGCGTGACCTGCTGGGTGGCGCCCGCCTCGAGGATGCGGCGCAGCGGCGAGCGGGGCTCGGCGCCCGGCTCGACGACGGTGGCGGTCACGGCCTCGATGGGCATGGTGACCTCTTTGTTGATGCCGACCGGTTCGGTGCCGTCGGCCTCGGCCGTGGTCTCCGTCCGATCGCTGCAGCCGACGCCGAAGGCGGTCAGGGTCACCGCGAGCACCAGGAGCAGGACCCCCGAGCGCGCGGTGCGCGTGCCCGCGCCTCGCCGCGGCGGGCGCGGGGTGCCGGAACAGGGTGCGGTGGCTTTCGCCGAGCTGGGGGAGGAAGACAACACCGTCACGTCGAACAGGTTACGGCGCGTTCCTGAAAAACAGCTGGGATCCTGTGGGGCCGTGGTTTCGGGGTGTTCAGAGGCGCCCGACATGAATAAGGAATGATGTCAGGGTGAGTACCGATCGGCCGCGCGAATCCGGCGCAGAGGAACCAGACACATCGCCAGGGGAGATCAGCCCCGCGGCCGATGCCGGGACTTCCCCCGCGCAGCCGTTGCGTCTGCCGGTGCTCCTGCTCATCGCGGTGGTGCTGCTGGGCCTGGATCTGCTGACCAAGACCATCGTGGTCGCGACCATGACGCCCGGTAAGCCGATCTATCTCATCGGCGACAGCGTGCGCCTGACCCTGGTCCGCAATCCGGGCGCCGCGTTCTCCATGGCCACCGGCATGACCTGGCTGCTGACCCTGGTCGCCGCGGCCGTGGTGATCGGTGTCATACGCATCGGCCGGACCCTGCGCTCGCTGCCGTGGGCCATCGGCCTGGGCATGGTGCTGGGCGGCGCGCTCGGCAATCTCATCGACCGTCTGTTCCGCGCGCCCGGCCCGCTGCAGGGTCATGTGGTGGATTTCGTGGCGGTCGGCTGGTGGCCGGTGTTCAATGTGGCCGATTCGTCGATCGTGTGCGGGGCCATTCTGCTGGTGGCGCTGACGGTGTTCGGGTTCGAACCCGACGGCACCCGCATGCATCGGCAGCAGGCTTCGTCGAGCGCGGAGGGGAAGGCAGCATGAGGGAGACCCGCAGCATGCCGGTGCCCGACGGGCTGGACGGGATGAGAGTCGATGCCGGGCTGTCGCGCCTGCTCGGGCTGTCGCGCACCGCCGTGGCCTCGATGGCCGAGGACGGCGCCGTCCAGCTGGACGGCATCGCGGCCGGCAAGTCGGACCGGCTGACCGCCGGGGCCTGGCTGGAGGTCGAATTCCCGGAGCCCAAGCGGGAACTCACGGTGGAGGCGACCCCGGTGGAGGGGATGAAGATCCTCTACGCCGATGACGACATCGTGGCCGTCGACAAGCCCGTTGGGGTGGCGGCGCACACGGGTGTCGGCTGGACCGGCCCGACCGTGGTGGGCGGCCTGGCGGCCATGGGCTACCGCATCTCGACCTCGGGAGCCCATGAGCGGCAGGGCATCGTGCACCGGCTGGATGTCGGCACCTCGGGTGTGATGGTGGTCGCACAGTCCGAGCACGCCTATACCCAGCTCAAGCGGGCGTTCAAGTACCGGACCGTGGAGAAGCGGTA
Source organism: Nocardia sp. NPDC004123 (assembly GCF_053603795.1). NCBI lineage: Bacteria > Bacillati > Actinomycetota > Actinomycetes > Mycobacteriales > Nocardiaceae > Nocardia > Nocardia sp. NPDC004123. The sequence goes on along the minus strand of NZ_JBSGGG010000009.1, from coordinate 70,851 downwards.
TCACGCGCTGGTGCAGGGTCATCCGGATCCGAGCAGCGGCACCATCGACGCGCCCATCGGACGCGCGCGTGGCAACGACTGGAAGTTCGCGGTCACCGCGGACGGCCGCCCGTCGATCACCCATTACGACACCGTCGAGGCCTTCCAGTCGGCGAGCCTGCTCGACATCCACCTGGAAACCGGTCGCACCCACCAGATTCGCGTGCACTTCTCGGCGGTGCGGCATCCCTGCTGCGGCGACCTCACCTACGGCGCGGACCCGCGTCTGGCCGAGCGGCTGGGGCTGGAGCGGCAGTGGCTGCACGCCCGCCAGCTGGGCTTCAACCATCCCGCCGACGGCCGCTGGATCGAGATCACCAGCGAGTACCCCGCCGATCTGGAACACGCCCTCGACGTCCTGCGCGCGCACTGATCCGGGGTCTCGAGTGGATGCGCTGACGCCGCGCCGCGCCGGGATCGGTGTGGTCGCAGTGCTTTTCGCGATCCTGATCGTGGTGCTGGGCTGGGCGATCCCGCCCCGGTCGGCGATCATCTCCACCGACCGGCTGGGGCCGGAGAGCGGTGAGCCGGTGACGCACTACCTGGAGCGGGCCCAGAAGTCGTTGCAGGGCAGCGACTCCGACGGGCACTGGGCGCTGCTGTCGTTCACCGAGGGCATCACCTCCGGCCGCATCCCGGAATTCAGTGGCGGCCTGCGGATCTCGGAGATCGAATATCACGTGGCCGTCGACCGGGTGGCGACGCCGATCATCTCCATCGGTGTCCCCGCGGGCGATGCCGTGGCCGTGGCGTCGGTGAAATCCGCTGCCGCCCAGATGGAGTCGACGCCCACCTACGACGACCGCTCCACCCGGGTGAAGAACCTCGTGGCGAGCCGCTTGGGTGCCGACTGCCCGTGCGTCGTCGCCATCGTTCTGCACGGCACGCTGGCGCAACTCCGCACGCTGGCCGCGCACCCGGGAGTTCGCGCCGTCGAGGCACTCCCCGCCGACGCATCCGCCGCCGTCTTCGCGGTATCCCCGCTCCTGCCCGAACAACTCGAATCCGCCAGTCCGCCTCTGGACGATGGGCCGGTCCCCGACAACTGACCTACGTCAGCGTCCGGTTCTCGACGACCGACGCCAGGCCGACGAGCTCCGCTTGGATCTTCCTGTGGCGGCCGCGGGGCCATCCGCCGCCATGATCGGCGCGCGGCGAATTGTGGCGAAGGGCGGTGACATCCCGCCGCTCGTCACGGGGTGCCAGGGAATGAGTCCCGTATGTTCGGTGGGGTCATGGTGATCTTTCTGCTGGCGCTCGCGGGCTTCGCCTTCCTGGACTCGCTCGATGTCCTGCTGGTCGGCGTCACGACCGCGGTGGTCTATGACAGCCGGTTGAGCCGTCGCTCGCCGCTGCCCGGTGCGCTGAGCTTCCTCGCCGGAGTGTTCGCCGTCACAACTGCTTTCGGCATCACCTTCGTGCTCGGCCTTCGATTCCTCACCGACCTGGTCAGTTTCGACATCACCCCGACGGTTCGCTACTGGGCCGAGTTGGGTGTCGGCCTGGTGCTGCTGGTACTCGGCAGCCTGCGCATGTCCGAGCAGGGTGGGGCGGCAGTGCCCGCGTGGGCGTTGGAGGCGCGGCGCAGGCCCTTGCTGCTGGGTTTCGTGGGCGTCGCCATCGGACTGGGGCAGGCGCCCACGGCGGTTCCGTACCTGGCGGCACTGGCCATGATCTCGGCGCGGGATCCGCATCCGCCGATGTGGCCGCTGATCATCATCGGATACTGCCTGATCGCGCTCCTGCCGCCGCTGCTGGTTCTGGTCACCTCGACTCTCGAATCGAGGCGGGCCCGGCGCTTCTATCGTGGATTGGTCCGCGGGCTGAAGCGCTTCGGCCCCCTGTCGGTTCGCATTCTGCTGCTCCTGGCCGGTGCGGCGCTGGTCGCCGACGCTCTCGTGCACCATGCCTCGCTCTAGCGGGTCCCGGCGATGATGTCGAGCAACCGGCCGTGGGTGACGGGGTCGGCGGCGGCCAGCAGGCCGTGCGGTGGAGTGTGGAGGGGTTGCCCGGTAAGGCCGGTGACCGTGCAACCGGCTGCCCGGCACACAGCGATGCCGGCGGTGAAATGGACGTCGTCGCGGAGATCGCGGTCCACGAGGTAGCCGGCGCGACGGCCCGCTGCCACCCAGACCAGAGCCAGTGAGGTGGACAGAACGCGGGGATAGAAGGCGGCCGTGAAGGCCTCGTCGGCCATGAGCCGGCCAGCGGAGAACCAGTCCGTGTAGGGCGACGGGTTGTCGGCGTCGATTTCGACCAGCCGGCTCGCGGATTGGGGGAGCAGCGGGTGGTCGTTGCCGTCGCGGCGAACGGCGGCAGTGGTCCCGTCGGTCCAGAAGATCTCCCCGGAGAAGGGATCCGCCACCGCGGCCGCCGTAACGGCCTCCCCGGCGCGCAGCGCGATATTCACCGCGACAAGCGGTGTCCCCGCAGCGAAATTCCTTGTGCCGCACAGCGGATCGATCAACCAGGTGCGGTCCGATCGGTCCCCGGTGGTACCGGACTCCTCGGCAAGGAAACGATCGCCGGGACAGGCGGCCCGGAGGATATCGAGAATGGTCCGCTCGGCGGCAAGATCAGCCTGGGTAGCGAAGTCGTCATCCTCCTTGTCATAGCGGGTGACAGGGCCACGGAACTGATCCCGGATTACACCGGACGCGGCTTCCGCAGTTCGAATGGCAAGGGCGACATCGGATTCCTCCATAACTGGCACCCTACTGGGGCTGAGTTGGAAATGGTTCAGTGTTTGAAAACTGATGTATCACAACCCAATTCGATCTCTATTGCGGTCTCGGTAGCGGTGGAATCAGCACATGGATTCGAAAGGGGAACACTCGACACGAGCGGCATCGCCCACCTGGCGACCGCCGTCGAGACCCTGTCGAATTCTGTCCTCCACGGCAACCTCACCCCGTTCTCCGACGCTGATGTCGTCGAGTTGATGTAGCGCCTGGAAACTTGCAAACACCAACTGTCGGAGCGGGATTCACGCCTGATCGTCGATACTGCGAATCGCTCCTTGCCCGAAACCAGCGGAGCCGGGGCCGACTTGCAGAGGAGCGCGGTCGAGGGCTACTGATTGGTTGTGGAACGCGGCCGGCGCGCGGCCCACAAGGTTTCGCGAGGCGCCTCTGCGAGAGAAACTCGAGTCCAGGCGATGCGTCCAGGGTTATCCGCCGTCGATCGGCAGCAGTTCGTCGCGGCGAGGGCCGGTACTGCGACCGGAGACCTCGAGAGTTACCCGGAGCGTCTGCACCCGCCCCACGCCGCGGCCTGTGCCAGCTTGATTCCTCCCCGAATACCGTTGCCTATTTCAGGAATACCGGCAAGTGGTTGTGCCCGTTGGCGATGAAACCGGGTACCGTGCCGAGTTCGTCGGGGGAGACGGCGAGTTTCATGTGCGGGAACCGCTGGAAGAGCGCGGGAAGGGCCACCTGTGCCTCGAGCCGTGCCAGCGGTGCGCCCGGGCAGCGGTGGGCGCCGTATCCGAACGCCATGTGGTCCTTGTTCGTCCGGTGCGGGTCGAATTTGCTCGCGCTGTCGCCGTAGATCTTGGGGTCCCGGTTGGCGCCGGCGGGGCACGAGAGTATCGGATCGCCTGCGGTGATCGTCACGCCGCCGAGGACGAAATCAGACACCGCGTAGCGCAGCGGGGCGTGCGCGATCGATGGCTCGAACCGCAGCGCTTCCTCGATCACATCCGCCCAGGGCAGACTGCCGGCGAGCGCAGCAGCCAGGTGATCCGGGTTGGTGAGCAACAGGTATATCGACTGGTCGATCAGGTCCACCGTCGTCTCGTGCCCGGCGTTGATCGTCAGATAGAGCGTCCCGACGAGTTCCTCGACGCTGAAATCCTTTGCGGGATCGTCCGCATGGGCGATGAGGGTGCTGGTCATGTCCTCAGCGGGGTTCTCGCGACGATACGCGACGAGTTCCTGCAGGAGCCCGATCATTGCCATGTAGTTGGCTACGGCTTCCTCTTCGCTCAAAGCGATGTCGAAGATGCCGTCCACGCATTTCCGCAGTGGCCCGATCAAGCGCTCGGGAACTCCCACCAGCTCGTTGATCACACGCAGAGGCAGCGGGTAAGCGAAATGCTCGCGGATGTCGACAGGGTCGCTCTGCGGCGCGGCATCCAGGCCCGTCACCAGTTCATCGGCGATCGCCTGGATGCGGGGCTCCAGCATTGAGGTGCGCCTGTCGGTGAACGCCGATGCCAGTGGGTTGCGGAGCCGACGGTGTTCTGGTCCGTAGGCGGTGAACATCGAACGCGTGTTTACCCAGTTGAGGAGCGGGAAGTCGTTGCCGATCTCGCCGTTCCGGAACGCCGGCCAGTGCTGGCGTGGGTCCTTGGAAACCTTGGGGCTGGAGAGGATCTCCTTGAGCATGGCCGTGTCGGTGACCGACCATGCGGGCACTCCGCCCGGGAGCACGACTTTCGTGACTGGTCCTCGCTCGCGGATGCGGGCGATCTCACCCTGAATATCGGGACCTTCGGGATCGATGACGATGGGGTCGGTGTGGTTGTCCATGGCGAACTCCATTCTGACCGTAGACCGGCAGACGGGGGCTTGTGCCGAGCCCCCCTCGACCTCTGATGCCCTGACAAACGTAGCTTTCAATACCGTTGGGTATCAACCGTTTTCGGCAAAGTTGTGATGTATCAGCACGAATCGACACTCCCTTTGCCGAACATCGCCCGCCTTGATGAAAGCAGGCCAGTGGTGGCGGGCTTCCTTGGATGCGCATGGATCGAGCGGCAGTATGCGTACTACCTCCTGGCTGGTGACCGACCAGACCTGAACTCCGCCGGGCGGCTCGGCCAGGGTGACCGGGCCGCGGTCGTTGATCCGCTTCCGCTGCCACCCGGACCAGGGCCGATGCGGTGGACGGAACGCGGGGATAGCAGGCGGCCGTGAAGGTTTCGTCGGCCATGAGCCGGTCAGTGAGAACCGGGCCGTGTAGGGCGACAGGTTGTCGGCGTCGATTTCGGCCATGCGGCTCGCGGATTGGGGAGCAGCGCGGAGCGCGATATTCACCCCGGCAAGCGGTGCTCCCTTAGCGAAATTCCTTGTGCCGCACAGCGGATGATCAACCAGGTGCGGTCCGAGGGATCCCCGGTGGTCCCTGACTCCCCGGCGAGGAAACGGTCGCCGGGACGGGCGGCCCGAAGAATCGAGAATGGTCCGCTCGGCGGCGAAATCAGCCCGGGTACGAAGTCATCCTCTTTGCCATAGCGGATGACAGGGCCACGGAACTGATCCCGGATTACTCCGGTCGCGGCTTCCGCAGCTCGAACGGCAAGGGCGACATCGAATTCCTCCATGTCCCGTACCCTGCCGGGATCGAATTTGAAATGATTCAATATCTGAAAACTGTTGTATCACACTGGAATTAAGCTCACATCGCGATCGTATGAGAGGTAGAATTAGCGCATGGAATCGAAGGGGGTAACGCTCGACACGTGCGGCATCGCCGACCTGGCAGCCGCCGTCGAAACCCTGTCGAATTCCGTCCTCCACGGCAACCTGAACCCGTTCTCCGACGGTGATGTCGTGGAGTTGATGCAGCGGCTCGAAACCTGCAAACGCCAACTGTCGGCGCTGGATTCACGCCTGATCATCGAGGCGTGCAATCGTTCGCTGCCCGAAGGCAGTGGGGCGAAGGGCGTAGTGCCGTTCCTGCGCCAGACCTTGGGGTTGTCGAGGTACGACGCGTCGGTGCGGGTGAAGATCACCCACCAGTGCGGGGAATTCTTCGAACCCACCGGTCACCTGCGTCCGGCCACCTTGGCTGCGACTGCCGAAGCCTTCGAGGCAGGCGACATCTCGCGCGATCATGTCCGCAACATCATCGACGTGATGAACCACCTGCCCACCGACATCCCCGCCGAGACTCGCACGGAAGCAGAGGACATCCTGGTCGGCCATTCCCGGGTCGGGTGGCCCGATGACCTGCCCAAGATCGGTCGCGACATCCTCGCCCGTATCGACCCCGACGGCAAGGTCGTCTCCGACGCCGACCGCCGTCGCCGCCGCGGCCTCATCCTCGGCCGCCCCGGGGTGGACGGGATGAGTTGGATCGAAGGCTGGATCACCCCCGAACTGCGGGCCCTGCTCGATGCGGTGTTCGCCAAGCTGGCGCGCCCGGGTATGTGCAACATCGACGACGCCGACAGCGTTACCGCCACAATCAAGGTCGTCGATTCGAAAGTGCTCGAGGCTGCTGCGCGTCGGGACCGTCGTGATGCCGGTCAGCGCACCCACGATGCCCTGTTCGCGTTGCTGCAGCCCGGCGTCGACCCTGCCAAGCTGGGCTCCCACCGGGGTCTGCCGGTGCAGGCCATCGTCACTATGTCGCTCAACGATCTGGAGCGTGGGGCCGGGGTCGCGACCACCGCCTCCGGTGGCCACGTGTCGATCAATGAGGCGTTGAAGCTGGCCGAGGGGACCAAGCCGGTGCTGGTGGTCCTCGACGCGGACGGGCTGCCGCTGTACCTGGGTCGCTGCCAGCGACTGGCCACCCCGGCTCAGCGTTTGGCGTTGATCGCCCGCGACAAGGGCTGCACCCGACCGGGATGCGACGCACCCGCGTCGATGTGCGCGGTGCACCACATCACCGACTGGGCCAAGGGCGGCCCCACCGATCTCAACAACCTGACATTGGTGTGCGATCACTGCCACGCGCTGGTCAACGACGGTCCCGACGGCTGGAAAACCGTTGTCATGGGCAAGGATTCCCCGTATCGGGGGCGCACCGGATGGATTGCCCCGAAACGTCTTGACCCGAGCGGCATTCCTCGGGTGAACGATCGATATCACGTGGGGCAGTGGGTCGCTGCTGTGATCGATTCCAGTTGCTTGAGGTGGGGTTCACGGGTGGCGTGATTCCCGGCTGCTCGTGTCAGGCTGGCGTCCGCAGGGCACGGGGGTGCGGGTGAACGACGGATCGGGACCGAGGTTCGGCGCTCTCGCTCCGGTGTGCCCGCCCCGCAGGCGATGGACCAGGTGGTCGTGGATCTCGGCCTCGGTGCAGGGGATGTGGCGGGCTGATCGGCACCGGCGACGGCCACCACTGCAACAGTCGCCGCCACCTCCACCGCTTTTCAGGCGACCGCCGCCCGGGATCGCGACCGAAGACCAGGTGATCGGCGGCGGCGACGCCCTGGTGCTCTTGCCCACCGGTGGCGGCAAATCGCTGTGCCATCAGATTCCGGCGCTCGTGCGCCCGGGCGTGGGCGTGGGCATCTCAACACTCATCGCGCTCATGCAGGGCCAGGTGGATGCGCGCTCAATGCTGTTGGCGTGCATCGACCAACCACATCTTCACCGCCCAAGAGCTCGGAGCCCTGACAACTGGTCGGCGCCCGTCGCCGACGGTCGAGCCCATCAGGCTGGTGCCCTATCCCGGGCAGCACATCCCTGCGCACCCTCGAACGCGCCGGCCTGGTGGCGCGGCGCATGACCGCGCAGGTACCGGTGCGCGTGGTACCGGTAGCTCTGGCCTATCCGGACGATCGGATATCAGGGCCGGAGTTTCGAGCACCAATCCAGCCCGCCGGTTCCCTGTCCTCACCACACGGCCGCCCGCCGGAAGGTCGATCCCCGGCTTCACTACTGATCCGCAGTATCCCCAACGGGCGCAAGCCATCACGTGGCGACCCCAACCCCGGTGATCTGACCCCAACCCCCGTGATCTGAAGGAATACCTCCTGCAGCAACCCCACAGGCGGCTTCAAAGGTGAGGGGGCTGAAAGGCGAAGGCGCGTCCCCAAGCCCGGCCCCTCCCTTCTCCAGGCATCTTTTGGCTCTTTATCTTTCGGGTTTGCGTGTGCGGTCACGTCCGGAGGAGCCGGACGCAATTGTTGATGGAGGTCAGTGGGCGAAGTGCCAGCGGGTGGCGCCGTGGGGGTCGGTCAGGGCCACGCCTACTGCGGTGTGGATGGTGAGGCGGTAGAGGTGCCAGGGGGCGGGTCCGGCGCTCTGGGCGCTGTAGGGTGCGGTGATCGCGTCGCCGGATCGTTCTGCGGGCCAACCGCCGGCGCGGTAGACGGCGGTGACGCGATCGAGTTCGGCGGGGTCGATGATCCGGTGCGCTGCCCCGGACAGTACGAGGTCGACGTCCGGGAATCGGATGGACAGTGTGCAGAACGGGTTGGTGGACAGGTTGCGTGACTTCTTGCTGGCGGGCCCGCTGGTGAAGTAGATGTGGCCGTCGGCTTCGATGCCGCCGATCCCTGCTGAGCTCGGCTTGCCGGATGGGCTGACGGTGCCGAGGAATTGGGGGGTCTCGGGCAGCCCGATCCATGCGTCGATCGCCTTCTGGACGCGGCCCCAGGGCAGTTCGGCCTTGCCGTAGATGTTCAGGTCCTCTGCCGATACCGGATCTGCGAGCATCGTTCCTCCTCGGTGGGCTGATACGAGTCGAGACGGGCCGAGACCGTCGCAATCATCGGCCCGGGGCGATCAGGTTGCGACGGGGCGGAGTTGGGCGATGGCCCGGGTGCCGTGGTCGACGGAGAACCAGAGGGTGAGGGCGTCCGGCGTGCGGGCGGTATGGATGTCCAAGGTTTCGCCGTAGCGGATGGGCTTGTTGTACTCGAGGATGAAACGGTGCGGTCCCTGGACGAGATCCGTTGCGTCGGCAGTGAATTCGTGGACCGCGTGCCAGTAGGCCGTGTTGGTGATGTGCTGGAAGTGATCGGTGTCGGTGCGGCGCAGGGGGAAACGGGTGGCGGGCGTGGATGGCTGGGGTTCGTCGAGCCATTGCCGCCAGCGCAGCCGGTGCTCGCCGGTGGTGGTGCTCATGAGCTCGAAGAATTCGTCGGCCACCCGGGACGGGCTCATCGTCTCCTTGTTCATGTGGATCCAGAAGCCCTCGGTCTCGATCAGGCCGCCGATGTCGGAGTCGATGCGGACCCGCATGGAACACCAGCGTGGGGAGATGCCCGAGCACCAGCGGCGGATGCGCAGCTGGGTGGGCCAGGTGATGGGGCGCAGTACGTCGATGACGGTGCGGCGCACGATCCAGTGCGGATGCGATTCGAGGGCGCCGATGTGCGCGAGGTGGTCGACACCGGCGTCCTGCAGGTGGCGGGCGGTGCCGTCGATGCGCAAGTACTGGTTCTCGTCCATGTCGACGGTGCCCAGGCGGCGGGTGACGTCGAAGATGTGGCCGGAGTCGGGAACGGGGGTGAGTGGCGTGGCCGACGGGTGTGCCGCGGTCAGGGTGGGATCGGCGACCTGGTTCATCGGCAGAACCTCCGGATCTTCCATCCGAGTGACGGAGCGGGAGTGCACGGAACAACTGCGGTGGCGACGCTGCACGGGAGTGTCTTCGAGGGTAGTGCAGAACCCGTAAAGACGGCGGCTGCGGGGTTCGGCGTGCCCGCACGGTGGGTAACGTCGTGATAGATCGATGTGGACGCATCGGAGCGGAAGAGGCGAGCGCATATGGAATTGACGCCGGAGCAGGCCGACCGGGCCGCCGGGGTACTGCTGGGGACCGCGGCCGGAGACGCGCTGGGGGCGAACTACGAGTTCACCGTGCCCGGTCCGGACGCCGAGATCCGAATGCTGGGCGGTGGCGCGTTCGGGTGGGAGCCGGGTGAGTGGACCGACGACACGGCCATGGCGGTCGCGGTGGCGCGGGCGGCCGCGCGGGCGGGGGACCTCTGCAGCCCGGAGGGGCTGGACGCGGTCGCGGCCGAATTCGTGGCGTGGTGGGATTCCGGACCCAAGGACATCGGCAACCAGACCCGTGAGGTGCTGCAGTGGCGTGACCAGACCGGGCGTGCCATGCAGATGCGCGCCCACGGTCTGACCGGCCTGACGGCGGGCAATGGTTCGCTCATGCGCACCGCCCCGGTCGCGCTCGCCTATCTCGACGATGCCGAGAAGTGCGGCAAGGCAGCCAAACTCATCAGTTCACTGACCCACTACGACATGCAGGCCATGCAGGCGTGCAAGCTCTGGACCCTGGCCATCCGCCACGCCATCCTGTTCGGCACCTATGACGGCCTGCGTGAGGCGCTGTCCCAGGTGGACACCGGCTTCTGGGAACCGTTGCTGGACAAGGCCGAAACCGGCAGCCCCGTCGACTTCCCCAAGAACGGCTGGGTGGTGCACGCCCTGCAGACGGCCTGGTGGGCCATCACCCACGCCGAAACCCTGCCCGCCGCACTGGAACTCGCGGTGCGCGCGGGCGGCGACACCGACACCACGGCGGCCATCGCGGGCGGCCTGCTCGGCGCTCGCTGGGGCGCCTCGGCCGTCCCCGCCGAATGGCTGGAGCTGCTGCACGGCTACCCGGGCTACGGCACCACGGATCTGAACGCCCTCACCCGGCAGGTCACCGAGCGCTGAATTGCTCAGTCCGGCAGGCGGACTACGCCGTCGAGGTAGCGGCGGCAGCGGCCGGTGAGCCGCACCCGGTCGCCGGTGAGGGCGCAGCGCAGGGCCCCGCCGCGCCGGGACAGCTGGCGGGCGGTGAGGCTGGTGCGCCCGAGTTCGCGACTCCACAGCGGGGTGAGCTGGGCGTGCGCCGACCCGGTGACCGGGTCCTCGGGAATGCCCTGGCCGGGTGCGAAGACCCGGGACACGAAGTCGACCTCGTCGCCGGTCGCGGTGAGAATGGCGGCGCGGTTCAATTCGGGAAAGGCCGAGAAGTTCGGACGGGATTCGCGCACTTCGTGTTCGGCGGTGACGACCAGCACCACATCGGTCCCCTCGAACGCGCGCAGCGGCCGCACCCCCAGCGCCTGCGCCAGCTGATGCGGAAGTCCGTCGTGCACATCGATTTCCACCGATGACACCGACGGCAGGTCGAGCACCAGGTCGTCCCGGTCCCGATCCACCCGCAACCACCCGCTGCGCGTATAGAAGTGGACCCGATCCGCCCCCGGATGCATGTCGTCCAGGATCTGCGCGGCCGCGGCCATGGTGGCGTGCCCGCACAGGTCCACCTCCACCGTCGGCGTGAACCACCGCAGATGGAAGGCGGGCGAGTTGTCCGGCGGCGCACCCGCTTCCGCCGGCAGCGCCGAGGTGTAGAAGGCCGTCTCGGCGAGATTGTTCTCCTCGGCCAGCCGCTGCAGCAGTTCGTCCGGCAGCCAGGACAGCAGCGGCATGACCGCGGCGGGATTGCCCGAGAACGGCGCGTCGGCGAATGCGTCGAGCTGATGCAGCAAGACCTCCATGGCGCTCAAAATACCTGCGAATTCAATTACTGCCCAGGACGGCACCACCCCCGGCGAGCCAAACCATGCGACCAATTCGACCGTCACCGCAGGTCCAGGCCACTGAGACGCTCCACATGCTCTCGCACTGAACATGTTTCGAGCCGGGGTCGCGGCACGGCCCCGGCTCGAAACGGCTTCTGGATCAGGCGTCTTCGTCCGCCGGTGCCGGCGTGTGGGGCGATTCGCCGAGGTACTTGGCGCTGAGCCACCAGGCAACCTCGACCAGGACGATGCCGATTCCGCCGCACACGATGGCCAATGTCGTCAGCGCGATGTTGGACGGGTCCAGTTTGAAGAAGTGGCGGGTGAAGGGCACCGCGAACAGGATCAGGTATCCGGCGATGGAACCCGCCACCAGCAGGATCTTCCACCAGTTCCACGGGCGGGCGACGATGGCCAGCACCCACACCGCGATGATCAGCAGCGTGATCAGGGCGGTGGTGCCGGCCTGGATCTTCGCGGTCTCGCTGACGTCGGGCCCCTTGTAGGCGATCAGGTACGAGATGAAGGTCATCACGCCGATCACGACACCCGACGGGATCGCCAATCGCATGACGCGGCCGACGAATCCGGCGCGGGCGCGCTCGTTGTTGGGGGCCAGCGAGAGGATGAAGGCGGGGATGCCAATGGTGAACCAGGCGGCGATCGTCACGTGGCGGGGCAGGAACGGGTAGCCGATGGCCTTGTAGCTGAAGATCTGCGACCCGATGCCCGCGATGCCGACCAGGAACGCCAGCACCACCGAGTAGACGGTCTTGGTGAGAAACAGGTTGGAGACCCGCTCGATATTGCCGATCACCCGGCGGCCCTCGCCCACGACATAGGGCAGGGTCGCGAACTTGTTGTCCAGCAGCACGATCTGCGCCACCGCGCGGGTGGCCGGGCTGCCCGAGCCCATGGCGACGCCGATATCGGCGTCCTTCAGGGCGAGGACGTCGTTGACGCCGTCGCCGGTCATGGCGACGGTGTGGCCGCGCGACTGCAGCGCACCGACCATGGCGCGCTTCTGATCCGGTCGGACGCGGCCGAACACGGTCTTGTGCTCCAGCACGTCCGCCAGCTCGTTCTGATCGGTCGGCAGTTTGCGGGCATCGACCGGGTCGTTGCCTCCGGGCAACCCCAGCGAGGACGCCACCGCGCCGACCGACACCGCATTGTCGCCGGAGATGACCTTGGTCGAAACATGCTGGGAGGCGAAGTATTCCAGCGTCCCCTTGGCGTCGGGGCGCACCTTCTGCTCGAGCACCACCAGCGCCGCCGGGGTGACCCGGCCGGGCGCGTCGGGCGCGTCCACCGGCCGGTCGCTGCGGGCCAGCAGCAGGACGCGCAGCCCCTTGGCCCCGATGTCCTGTGCGGTGTCGGCGATCTCGGAAGCCGGGTCCAGCAGCACGTCCGGCGCACCCATCAGCCAGTTGCCGTGCTCGCCGTAGGACATGCCGCTCCACTTCTTGGCGGAGGAGAACGGCGCGACCCCGGTGGAGTCCCAGCCGGGCGCGCCCGGCAGTGCCTCCTTGATGGCCAGCACGCTGGCATTGGGCCGCGGGTCGTCGGCGGCCAGCGCGGCGAGTACCTCGCGCAGTGTCGCCTCCGGAATGTCGTTCACCGGACGGACTTCCGCGAGCCGCATGCCGTTCTCGGTGAGGGTGCCGGTCTTGTCCGCGCACACCACATCCACCCGGGCCAGCCCCTCGATGGCGGGCAGCTCCTGCACCAGGCACTTGCGCGCACCGAGCCGGACCACGCCGACCGCGAAGGCGATGGAGGTCATCAGCACCAGGCCCTCGGGCACCATGGGCACCAGCGCGGCCACCATGCCGTTGACGGCGGGCCGCCAGGATTCCTTGGAGGAGAACAGCTGGTTGTAGATGGACAGCAGGCCCGCCGGAATCAGCAGGTAGGTAATGACTTTCAGGATGGTGTCGATGCCGCTGCGCAGCTCCGACTTGACCAGCGTGAACTTGCTGGCCTCGTCGGCGAGCTTGGCGGCGTAGGCGTCCTTGCCGACCTTGGTGGCCCGGTAGGCGCCGCTGCCCGATACCACGAAGCTGCCCGACATGATCTGCGCGCCAAGGGTTTTGTCGATGGGGTCGGCCTCACCGGTGAGCAGTGACTCGTCGACCTCGAGCAGTTCGGTCTCGATCACCTCGCCGTCGACGACGATCTGGTCGCCGGGCCCGAGCTCGATGATGTCGTCGAGCACGATCTCCTGCGGCACGACGGCGCCGGCGATGCCCTCGCGGCGCACCACGGGCTTGGCCTGCCCGACGATGGCCAGCTTGTCGAGGGTGTTCTTGGCCCGGAGCTCCTGGATGATGCCGACCGCGCTGTTGGCGATGATCAGCAGGCCGAACATGCCGTCGATGAGTGAACCGGTGGCCAGCACCAGGATGAACAGCACACCGAGGATCGCATTGATCCGGGTGAACACGTTCGCCTTGACGATGTCCTTGCCGGACCGGCTGGCCCGCTCCGGCACGTCGTTGGTCAGCCCGTCCCGCCGCCGCTGCTCCACCTCGGCGGAGGTGAGCCCCAGCGTGGGTGGGCTGGGTGGACTAGCTGCCTGCGCAGTAATCGACATGCCCTCCACAGTAAAGGGCGACCAAAGAAACTGGCCCGTAGCTGCCCGTCACGCGCGGGACAGGCGTGTGAGGATCATCCTATGTATTCGCTGTCGTGACGTTCGTTGCACGGGCTAACGTATTTGGGTGGCGGAAGGACCTGGGAACTCGGACGCAGCGGTCGATACGACGCGGCGGAATCAGCCGACGGGACACGAGGGCACCCGGGACGCGGGTATCACCTTCGGCGTCGGGGCGTATTTCATCTGGGGACTGTTCCCGGCCTTCTTCGGACTGCTGTCCTTCGCGAGCGCGGGGGAGGTCCTGGTCGAGCGGATTCTCTGGACGCTGGTGGTCTCACTGCTGGTGATGACGCTCGCCGGGCGGCTGGGGGAGCTGCGGCGGATCGACGCGCGGACCTGGCGGTTGGCGGCCGTGGCGTCGGCGGCGATCTCGATGAACTGGGGCGTGTACGTCTACGGCGTGATCTCGCATCACGTGGTGGAGTGTGCGCTGGGGTACTTCATCAATCCGCTGGTGACGGTGGCATTCGGGGTCATCATCTTCCGGGAGCGGCTGCGGGCTCCGCAGTGGGTCGCGCTGGGGCTGGGGGCCACGGCGGTGATCGTGCTGACCATCGATTACGGCCGGCCGCCGTGGATCGCGTTGATCCTGGCCTGTTCCTTCGCCACCTATGGGCTGGTCAAGAAGGTGATTCGGCTCGACGCGCTACCCGGCTTGGCGGCAGAGGGATTGGCGGCCGCGCCGTTCGCGCTGATCGCGGTGATCGTGATCGCGGCGACCGGCAACGCGACCTTCGGTTCCTCACTTCCGCATACGGGATTGCTCATGCTGACCGGCCCGGTCACCCTCGTGCCACTGGTGTTGTTCGCGCTGGCGGCCCCGCGAGTGCCGTTGTCCACCATGGGAATTCTGCAGTACCTCACGCCCGGACTGCAGCTGGCCTGGGGTGTGGCGGTGGGGCACGAGCCCATGCCCGCGTCCCGCTGGGCGGGGTTCGCGCTGATCTGGCTGGCGCTGGCCATCTTCACCGTCGACGCCCTGCGCCGCTCCCGCCGCCCCGTGGTCGCCGTCCCGGAATAGCGCGAAACCGCACACCCCTCATTCGATGTGCGGTTCCACGTGGGCCGGTCAGGGTTTGCGAGCGCCCTGGGCCTTCGCCACGAACTCGTTGGTGTAGGTCGCGTCGAGGTCGATACGCTCCTGCACCGGTGCGACATTGCGCGAGTACTGGCCGAGAATGCGCAGGACGTTCTGCGCGCCTTCGGGTTTCATCAGGCCGTCGCCGTTGAACATACTGATCGAATCGGCGATGGACTTGACGTAGAGTTTCGGATCGCCGCCCGCGTACTGGCCGGGCATCTTGGCGGCGATCTCCTCGGGGGAGTGGGTCTTGATCCACTGCAGGGTCTGGACGAACGAGTTCGCCAGCTTCTGCACGATGTCCGGGTGGCCGGCCACGGTCTCGCAGCGCATGTAGAGCGAGGCGGCGGGGTAGAGGCCGCCGAGCGCCGCGCGGGTGCCCTGCTCGTTGCGCATGTCGATCAGCACCCTGGCGTCACCGGAGGTGACCATCTTGGCGACGGTCGGGTCGGTGGTCATGCCCGCGTCGATGCCGTTGTGGTTCATTCCCGCGATGAAGGTCTGTCCCGCACCGACTTTCACCCGGGTGTAGTCGGAGGTCCGCAGACCGGCCTGCCCGGCCAGCGCCTGGGTGAGGAAGTCGGTGGACGAGCCCAGCGACGTCACGCCCAGATTGCGGCCCTTGAAGTCCGCCGGGGACTTGATGGCCTCGGCGTCCTGCTTCGATACCAGCTCGACCTCGCCGGGTACGTCGGCGAACTGCACGACCGTCTTCAGGCACTGGTCCTTGGCCTGCAGATCGATGGTGTGGTCGTAGAAACCGACCACGGCCTGGACGTCGCCGGTGAGCAGCGCGGTCTCGGCGGTCGCGCCGGACTGCTCGCCCAGCAGGTGCACGTCGATGTCATTGGCCTCGAAGAAGCCCAGCTTCTCGGTGAGCATGGCCGGCAGGTAGATGACCTTCTCCAGCCCGCCCACCATGATGGTGATCTGCGGCCGCCCGTTCTCGGTCGGAATGCGGCGCGAATCGCGGCAGCCGGTCACCAGCAGCAGCGCACTGATCGCCACCAGGACCACGGCAATGTGCTTGCGGTACTTCATGGCTCAGATCCCGTAGCCCGAGGCGGCCTGCGAGGGACGCCATTTCAGCAGCCGGTTCTCCGCCAGCCCGATCAGCCACTCCGCGACCAGCGCGACGACGGTGATGATGATCATGCCCGCGTAGATGCCCGCCGCGTCGAAGGTGCCCTGCGCATTGCTGATCAGCAGGCCCAGACCCTTGCTGGCGCCGGCGTACTCACCGACCACCGCGCCGATCAGCGCGAAACCGAAGGCGGTGTGCAGCGAGGACAGGATCCAGGTGGTCGCGCTGGGCAGCACGATGGAGCTCAGCACCTGACGGCGGCTCGCGCCCAGGATGCGGGCATTGTTGATGACATTGCCGTCCACCTCACGCGCACCGGTGAAGGCGTTGAAGAACACCGCGAAGAACACCAGCACCACGACCGTCGCCACCTTGGACTGCAGGCCCAGGCCGAACCAGATGATGAACAGCGATGCCAGCACGATGCGCGGCACCGCGTTGAGCGCTTTGATGAACGGGGCCAGCACGTCCGCCCAGTAGCGGGAGCGGCCCAGCAGCACACCCAGCACGATGCCCGCGATGGTGCCGATGGCGAAGCCCAGCACCGCCTCCTGCACCGTCGTGTACAGCTGCAGCCAGATGGAGCCGAATTGCGTGCCCTCGGTGAACCATTCGACCAGCCGGTCCCAGATCAGCGAGGGCTTGGAGTAGAAGAACGGGTCGATCCAATAGGTGGCGGTGAGCTCCCACGCGCCCAGCCACAGGGCCACGATGAGCGCGCGCAGCCCCCACGTCCGGATCTTGTTCCGGCGCGCCTGCGACCGCACCCGCGCCAGGATCTGCTCCTCGGTCTCCACCTCGAATTCCGTTGGGGTGACAGCCGTCTGCGGCATGACATCAAGCGACACGGGCCGCTCCCTTCGTGCGGGCCGCCTCGACCTGATCGCGCAGCGTTTCCCAGATTTCCTTGTAGAGGTCGCGGAATTCCTCGGTGAGGCGCACCTCCTCGACATTGCGCGGCCGGTCCAGAGTGACCTTGAAGTCGCCGCACACGGTGGCGGGGCTCGCGGTCATGACGACGACCCGATCCGCCAGGGCGATGGCCTCTTCCAGATCGTGGGTCACGAAGATGACCGCCGCCCGGCCCTTTTCCCGGCCATCCGAGTCGGTGCCGGACCATACGCGCAGTAGTTCGTCCTGCATGAGCTGGCGGGTCTGCACGTCGAGCGCGCTGAAGGGCTCGTCCATGAGGATGATCTCGGGATCGTT
This sequence comes from Nocardia sp. NPDC004123, assembly GCF_053603795.1. NCBI lineage: Bacteria > Bacillati > Actinomycetota > Actinomycetes > Mycobacteriales > Nocardiaceae > Nocardia > Nocardia sp. NPDC004123. Next base: position 53,558 of record NZ_JBSGGG010000009.1, on the reverse strand, counting down.
GACCAGCGTCTGCGCCAGCGCCACCCGCTTGCGCATGCCGCCGGAGAGCTGATGCGGGTAGTAGTTCTCGAACCCGGCCAGTCCGACCGTGCGCACCCAGCGGGCGGCGCGCTCACGGGCTTCGGCCTTGGACACGCCCCGGAGCTTCGGGCCCAGCGCCACATTGTCGATGACCGACTTCCACGGCAGCACGGCGTCCTGCTGGAACATGTAGCCGACGCCGTCCGGGATGCCGCGAACATCCTTGCCGCGCACCAGGGTCCGGCCCGCCGAGGCCGGTTCCAGGCCGGACACCAGCGACAGCGTGGTGGACTTGCCGCAGCCGGTGGGGCCGACGACGGCGACGAATTCGCCGGCCGCGACGGTGAAGTTCAGGTCGCGCACCGCGGTGTGGATGCCGCCGTTGTTGCCGGGGAACCGCTTGGTCGCGCCCCGCAATTCGATCAAAGGCGCGGGTCCCGGCCCGGGCTCAGTGGTCGTTGTGCTCATCAGTGCTCCTGTTTCCGATGCCGCCGCTGCGGCATTGGACAGAAGCTACGTGGGCCGGGTCACACTCCACCCGGTTGTGCGCGCAAGTCACACAAGCGGCGATTCGGTCGTTTTGTGCATTCTGCTCAGACGGTTGCGAGGGGTTGTCTACACTGTCGCCCGTGCTCTCGCTCGGCCCCCGTTCCGTCCGGCTCCGGACCCAGATCCTGCTGTTGCAGATCGCCGTGGTGGGCCTGACCGTCGGGCTGGCCTTCGGCGTCTTCGCCTACGTCAGCGGCGACCGCCTCTCCGGCGAGTACGGCCAGCGCGCCCTGGCCATCGCCCGCACCGTTGCCTCCGACCCGCAGGTCCGTGCCGCCGTAGCGCGGTACGCCGACAGCCCGCTGCAGGCCGGTCCCGCCCTGAGATCGGAGCTCGCGGGTGGCGAGCTCGAGCAGATCTCCGACAACGCCCGCCTGCGCACCGGCGCGCTCTTCGTGGTGATCACCGATGACGCGGGCATCCGCCTGGCCCACCCCGACCACGACCGGCTCGGCGAAATGGTCAGCACCGACCCCTCGCGCGCGCTGGCCGGCGGGGAGGTCGTGATCCGCGAACACGGAACGCTCGGTGAATCCGTGCGCGCGAAAGTTCCCGTCCTGCAGCCGGATACCGCACCACCATCGAGCCCGGCAGGCGGCCGGGTGGTGGGGGAGGTCAGCGTCGGGATCTCCACGGCCGCAGTCCACGATCAGCTGCTCCGGGACTTGCGCCGAGCCGGGCTGCTGATCGGCGGCGCGCTGCTGGCGGGCATTGCGGGGTCGGTGTTGCTGGCCCGTCGCTGGCACGGTCTGACTCTGGGGCTGGAACCTTCTGATCTGGCGGAGCTGGTGCGTGAGCAGGACGCGGTCCTGCACGGCATCGGCGAGGGCGTGGTCGCCGCCGACGCCGGCTGGCGGATCACCGTCGTCAACGACGAGGCCCGCCGCCTGCTCGGCATCGACCCCGAACCGGGCAGCGATATCGGCGCCATCGGCCTGACACCCCGTGTCCTGCAAGCCTTCCGCGCCGCCGACGGCCAACCCGTCCAGGCCGCGGTCGGCGACCGCATCGTGGTCGTCACCGCCCGCGCCGTCACCCGCGACTCCCGCCCCCTCGGCGCGGTCCTCTCCGTCCGCGACCGCACCGACGTGGAATCCCTGACCCGCCAACTGGATGCCGTCTCCACCATGAGTACCGTCCTGCGCGCCCAACGCCACGAATTCGCCAACCGCCTCCACCTGCTCAGCGGCCTGCTCCACACCGGCCGCCCCGACGAGGCCACCCACTACATCGAAGAACTCCTCGGCTCCGGCCCCCTCGGCGCGGCCCTCCCCGGCATCGACACCATCCGCGACCCCTACCTGCAGGCCTTCCTCTCCGCCAAGGCCGCTCACGCCCGCGAACAGGGCGTCCACCTCCGCCTCGGCCCCAACACCTGGGTCGACGCGAACCTCGCCGCCCCCGTCGATGTCACCACCGTCCTCGGAAATCTTGTCGACAACGCCATCGACGCCGCAGCCGGTGGTACGGGTTCGGCTGTGTCCGAGCGGAATCCGGACGGATGGCGTACCGATCGCCCTGCCGGCGGCATGTCGGCGGATTCTGCTGGGGCCGTGGCCTCGGCTGCTTACCTGGATTCCGGTGGTGGCAGCGTGGGCGGCGGCCTTCGTCGTGCGGCGAATTCCGGCTCGATCAACGCCGCCGGCGCTCGGGTCGATGGTGACGTGAATCCGGATGATGCTGTGGAGTTTCGAGACAGCGTGGTCGGCGAGGGGGAGGGGCCGGTGGTCGAGGTGGAGTTGGTGCAGGAGGGCGGGACACTGCATATCGCGGTCGCCGACAATGGTGCGGGCATCGCGCCCGGATTGATGGATTCGCTCTTTGCCGAGGGGGTTTCGACGAAATCGGGCGGTGGCCCGGGTGGGCGGGGGCTGGGCTTGGCGCTGTCGCGACAGGTGGCACGGGCTCAGGGCGGGGAGGTGCGATTGGCCGACCCGGGCGGCGTGGGTGTAACCGGGGGCCGTTCGGACGCCGGTGGGAGTCCGTTGGGCGGAGCGGAGTTCATTGCCCGGATGCCGGGCGTGCTGACGGACGAGGAGCCGGCGTGGGCCGAGGAGAACTGACCGTGCTGGTGGTCGACGACGACTTCCGGGTGGCCAATCTGCATGCCGGAATCGTCTCGGCGCTACCGGGATTCACGGTGGCGGCTACCGTGAACACGCTCGCCGCCGCACGCACCGCCATGGCCGAGACTCCCGTCGATCTGGCCCTGGTGGACGTCTACCTGCCCGACGGTTCCGGCATCGACCTGGTCCGCGAGATGCCGTCCGACGCCATGATGCTCACCGCTGCAACGGAATCGGAGACCGTGCGCGCCGCGCTGTCGGCCGGGGCGCTCGGCTACCTGGTGAAGCCGTTCGACCACGCCGTGCTCGCGGCCCGGCTGGCGGGGTACGCGCGATATCGGCGGCTGCTCGCCGCCCCGGAGGTCACCGCGGGCGACGTGGACGCCGCCCTGGCGGCGCTGCGCCCGGTCGCCGTCCCGGCCGGTGTCGCGGTCGGCGCGCCGGCCGTCGCCTCACCTACGAAAGACCTTGTCCTGCAAGCGGTCCGCAATGCGGACGCTCCGATGTCGGCAGCCCAGGTCTCGGCCGCCATCGGCATCTCCCGTGCCACCGCCCAGCGCTACCTCGCGAGCCTGGTCGGCGTCGGCGACCTGCGCATGCAACTCCGCTACGGCAGCACCGGCCGCCCGGAGCAGGAGTACTCCGCCCCCCGCCGGCCCTGAGCCGCCCCCATTTTCCAGGGCCGCTGCGGGCTGTGACGGTTCGCACAGGGCGCTTGGCGGAATCGGCGGCGGGTGGTTACCGTCGTGGGCGTGGCGATGCTCCTGTCGGCCGACTTGTACCGGTCCAGGGTCGGGATCGTCACGAACACAGGAGAATTCCTATCACTATCCAGTTCAACCACACCATTGTCGCGTGCACGGACAATCGGGTCTCCGCCGAATTCTGGGCGGACATCCTCGGGGTGGAGGTGGGCAAGCCGTACGGTCCGTTCATTCCGATTACCGTCGGTAATGGCGTCACCTTCGACTTCGCCAATCTGCCGCCGGGTTTCGAGGGCGAGCCGCAACCGCAGCATTACGCCTTCCTGGTCTCCGAAGAAGAATTCGACGCCGCCTACGACAAGATCAAGCGGTATGGCATGACCTACTGGGCCGATCCGCGTCAGCAGGGCGTCAACGAGATCAACCACAATGACGGCGGCCGGGGGATCTATTTCCTCGATCCCGTCGGTCACTACATGGAGTTGATCACCGTCCCGTACGGCGGCTGGCCGCAATAGTTCTCACGCGGGTCACCGCGGTAACTCCTCACACGGCTACCGCGGTGCCCAACGAGAAGGCAACCCAGGGCTTCGGCCCCTGCTGGTAATACCGATCGATATCGCGGATCTCGAATCCCGCGGCCTCGATCAACCCGCGAATATCGCGGTCGAGGTGGCAGCCACCGGCCAATGCCTTCTGCACCGGGTTGAACCGGTGCTGCCACTTCTGGACACCGGCATCCGGTGCGAGACCGTGCTCGACGAAATGAAAAGTGCCGCCGGGGGCCAGCACCCGGCGCACCTCGGCGAGCGCGGCCTCGACATCCGGGATGGTGCACAGCGTCCACGTCGACAGCGCGGAATCGAAGCTGTCGTCCTCGAACGGCAGGGCCTGCCCGTCCAGGCCGGCCCGTTCCACCGGAACCGTCGCCGCGGCCAGCCGCCCGGCGGCCATTCGCCATCCGAGGTCGGCGGGTTCGACCGCGCTCACCGACTGCACCGAATCGGGATAGAACGGCACATTGCGCCCGGACCCGAACCCGATCTCGACCACGCGCCCGTGCAGCCCGGCGCAGACCCGCTGCCGCTCGGAGTTCATCTGCTTCGAGCCACAGCACATGTCGACCAGCCTGGGCAGTACCCGGTCTTCGTAGATTCCCACGACACCACTCTGGCAACCGGATCGCATGCACGCCACTACTTCCGGCAATGTGCGCGAGTCGGTCAGTGCGCAGTGGGGAATCGCTGCGTCAGCCAATCCGTGACGAAGGTCAGCACCTGCGGATCGATGGTCGTCTCGATCTTGGCGTACTCGTCGGGTGTGCCCTTGTCGGCGGGCTGCATCAGGTGATCGAGCCCGTCGAAGACGTGTACGGTCGCATCCGGATCGGCGGCCAGCAGCGTGCGCGCCGGGCCCGCGTTCTGGGCCGCGGGCACCTGGAGATCCTTGCTGCCGTAGAAGGCCAGCACCGGCACCCGCAGCGCCGACAGCGCCGGGGCCGGGTCGTAGCCGACCAGCGCCGCCATGTACGGCGTCACCAGTTCGCCGATCTGCGCGTCGGACAGCTTCTTGTCGGCGGGCAGGCTGTCATTGTGCTGTCGCACATAGGTTTTGGCGGCCTCCAGATCCCCGGAGCGCAGCAGGGTCGACAGGGTGGAGTTGAACGCCACCTGCTGATCGATCTGCTCCGCGGTGGCCCCCTGCGCGGTGAGGATCAGCCGATTCTGTTCCACCAGCACATCCGAGCCCGGCACCGCCGGCCCCGCCATCATGATCACGAACGCCACTCCGCTGTCCGGCCGCATGGTGTACAGCGGCGCGAGATACCCGCCCTCGCTGTGCCCGAGCAGGCCGATCCGCTTGGCGTCGATCTCCGGCCGCCCGTGCAGGAAGGCCATTCCGGCGCCGATGTCGTCGGTCAGATCCTGATAGCTCGAGGTGTCCAGGTGCCCGCCGGTCTTGCCGACGCCGCGCTTGTCGGTGCGCAGGACCGCGTAACCCGCGCGGGTCAGGGTGTCGGCCAGCAGCAGGAACGGCTTGTGACCCAGCAGCTCCTCATTGCGATCGTTGGCGCCGCTGCCATTGATCAGCACGACCGTCGGGAACGGCCCGCCGGTGCTCGGCTCGGTCAGCGTCCCGGCGATGGTGATGTCCCCGCTGGGGAAGCTGACATCCTCGGACTTGTACGGGAACGGCGGCTTCGGCTCCTGCGGGCGCGGCGGGCCCTCGACCTTGCCGCGCGTCAGGTTCAGCGGAAACGTCTGGCCGGATTGGCTGAACTGCCCCTGGATGCTGTCGGAGCCCTTGTCGTACTTGCCCTGGTACGACGGATTACCCGGAATCTTGGTGATGGTCCAGGCCACGCCGTCGGCATCGTTCTTCACCCCGCTCAGCGGCGCGGCAACGACACCCTGGGCGGGAATGTCGATGGTGGCCTGGTCCCCGCCGGTGAAGCTGACCCCGACGGCCAGCGGATGGCCGGGAATCTCGATGCTCCCGTGCCAGTCCCCGGTCAGGCCGGCGGGCGCGGCCTCCTGCTTGGACGACGAACACCCGGTCAGCGCCAGGACGATCACGAGCAGTACCGCAGGAACCAACGACCACGCCCTTCGCATGGCGACAGCCTACGCAGCCCTCGCCGGCACTCCCGGGAACTCGCCCTGATCTCGGAAAGGCTCGCTCCGATAACGCCGGTGTCACTACCCGGGCACCCGGAATAACCACTGGGCCAACGGGAGTAACTCTCTCCGTTTCTTCATTGCCGGTGTCACCCGGCGCTCGTACCGTGGAATTCGTGAGCAATGACGCTTCCCCGCAGGGTCTCATGGACCTGCCGGCCACGGTTGGCGGCTACGCGGCCGCTGAATTCGGTCCGTTGGTGCGCACTTTCGCGCGGATGGTCGGCGGTCGCCCGGGCGCCGGGGGCGCGCTCACGGTGCACCTGCGCGGGGAACCGCTGGTCGAGATCTGGATCGGGGAGGCCGGGCCGCGCCGGCCCTGGGATGCCGACACCGGCGCCATCGTCTTCTCCGCCACCAAAGGCATTGCGGCCACGGTCATCCACCGGCTCGCCGATCGCGGCCTCATCGACTACGACGCCCCGGTCGCCCACTACTGGCCGGAATTCGCCGCCAACGGCAAGGGGCGGATCACGGTACGGCAGGTGCTGTCCCACCGGGCCGGGCTGTACGGGCTGCCCGAGATCGCCCGCGGCCTGGACGACGTGCTCGACCACCGCATGATGGAAGACCATCTGGCCGCCGCCAAACCCGATCATCTGCTGGGCATCCCGACCTATCACGCCCTCACCTTCGGCTGGCTGCTGGCGGGCCTGGCCCGCGCGGTCACCGGCCGCGGCATGGCCGAGCTGTTCCGTACCGAGGTCGCCGAACCGCTGGGCACCGAGGGCATCCACCTGGGCAACCCGCCGGCCGGGTCGCGCACCAGCGCCGCCCTGCTGCACGGCAACAAGCTGTCGGCGGTCGGCACCAACTATGCCTCGCTGGTGCTGGGCCGGGCCTACTCGCTGCCCGGTCCACTCGGCGCGGTCGCCCGCGCGCTGTTCCTGCCCGGCCTGGACCAGCTGCTGGAAGGCGACGATCCGCCCATCCTGCGCACCGAACTGGGTGCGGGCAACGGCGTCTGCACGGCGACCGGCCTGGCCACCGTGTACGACCCGCTCGCCAACAAGGGCATGCACCAGGGTCGCCGCTTCCTCTCGCCCGAAACCATCAGGGCCATGCGGCAGGTGCAGAGCTACCGGCTCGACCGTGCGCTGTTCTACATCCCGATGATGTGGCACATGGGCTATCACTCGCTGCCCGTTCCGGGAGCCCACGCGGGCTTCGGGCACATCGGTCTGGGCGGATCGTTCGGCTGGGCCGAACCCCGCCTGGGACTGTCGGTCGGCTTCGTCCACAATCGGCTCGGCATCGGGTCGATGAGCCTGGACCAAATCGCGTCGGCATGGGTGCTGCCGCTGGTGGTGCGGGGCGCCAATGCGGCGCACCGCACCACAACCCCCGCCCTGCCCGCTGCCGCTTCGGTCGCATAGCCGCGGGCCGCGCCGCGTGACGTCGCACACGACACGCGGAGTCCGCCACGCCGATTCGAGTGAGCGCCACCGCGTGCCTTCGGAACTCGTCGGTGGGGCCGCATAGGATGTCCGGGTGTCAGCCTCGTCGGGATCATTCGTCCATCTCCACAACCACACCGAGTACTCGATGCTCGACGGCGCGGCGAAGATCACGCCCTTGTTCAAAGAGGCGACACGGCTCGGGATGACCGCCGTCGGCATGTCCGACCACGGCAATATGTACGGCGCGTCGGAGTTCTACAACTCCGCCAAGAAGCAGGGCATCAAGCCGATCATCGGCATCGAGGCGTACATCGCGCCGGAGTCCCGGTTCAACACCAAGCGTGTGCTGTGGGGCGACCCGTCGCAGAAGAGCGATGACGTCTCGGGTTCGGGTTCCTACACCCACATGACCATGGTCGCCGAGAACGCGACGGGTCTGCGCAACCTGTTCAAGCTGTCGAGTCTGGCCTCCATCGAAGGTCAGCTCGGCAAGTGGGCGCGCATGGACGCCGACATCATCGCCGAGCACGCCGAGGGCATCATCGCCACCACCGGCTGCCCCTCGGGCGAGGTGCAGACCCGGTTGCGCCTGGGCCACGAACGCGAGGCCCTCGAAGCCGCCGCCAAGTGGCAGGAGATCTTCGGGCCGGAGAACTTCTTCCTGGAGATCATGGACCACGGGTTGTCCATCGAACGCCGGGTGCGCGAGGGCCTGCTCGAGGTCGGTAAGAAGCTGGGCATTCCGCCGCTGGCCACCAACGACTGCCATTACGTGCACGAGCACGACGCGTCCAATCACGAAGCGCTGCTGTGTATTCAGACCGGCAAGACGCTCTCGGACCCGACCCGCTTCAAGTTCGATGGTTCCGGCTACTACCTGAAGTCCGCCGCGGAGATGCGCGCCATCTGGGACGCGGAAGTCCCCGGCGCGTGCGACAACACGGTGCTGATCGGCGAGCGCGTCCAGTCCTACGACGACGTCTGGGCCCACCGCGACCGGATGCCGATCTTCCCGGTGCCCGAGGGCCACACCCAGGCCACCTGGCTCGAGCACGAGGTCATGGTCGGCCTGGACCGGCGCTTCCCGAGCGGGCCGCCGGAGGAGTACATCTCGCGCGCCAAGTACGAGCTCGGCGTCATCAACGAAATGGGCTTCCCCGCTTACTTCCTCGTCGTCGGTGACCTCATCACCTACGCCCGCTCGGTCGGCATCAATGTCGGCCCGGGCCGTGGTTCGGCGGCCGGCTCGCTGGTCGCCTACGCCATGGGCATCACGAACATCGACCCGATTCCGCACGGTCTGCTGTTCGAGCGCTTCCTCAACCCCGAGCGCGTCTCGATGCCCGATATCGATATCGACTTCGACGATCGCCGCCGCGGTGAAATGGTCCGCTACGCCACCGACAAGTGGGGCAGCGACCGGGTCGCCCAGGTGATCACCTTCGGTACGATTAAAACCAAAGCGGCGCTGAAGGACTCGGCCCGCGTGCAGTTCGGCCAGCCGGGCTTCGCCATCGCCGACCAGATCTCCAAGGCGCTGCCGCCGCCGATCATGGCCAAGGACATTCCGCTCTCGGGCATCATGGATCCCGAGCACGAGCGGTACAAAGAGGCCGCCGAGGTCCGCGAGCTCATCAACACCAACCCGGACGTCAACAAGATCTACGAGACCGCACGTGGTCTCGAGGGCCTGATCCGCAACGCCGGCGTGCACGCCTGCGCCGTGATCATGTCCAGTGAACCGCTGACCGACGCGATCCCGGTGTGGAAGCGCGCGCAGGACGGCGCCATCATCACCGGCTGGGACTACCCGTCGTGTGAGGCCATCGGCCTGCTGAAGATGGACTTCCTGGGTCTGCGCAACCTCACCGTCATCGGTGACGCGCTGGTCAATATCAAGGCCAACCGCGGCATCGAACTCGACCTCGACACCCTGCCCCTGGAAGACCCGGCCACCTACGAACTGCTCGCGCGCGGCGACACCCTCGGCGTGTTCCAGCTCGACGGTGGCGCCATGCGAGATCTGCTGCGCCGCATGATCCCCACCGGCTTCGAGGACATCGTCGCCGTGCTCGCGCTGTACCGCCCCGGCCCCATGGGCATGAACGCGCACAACGACTACGCCGACCGCAAGAACGGGCGGCAAGAAGTCAAGCCCATCCATCCGGAGCTCGAAGAGCCCCTGAAGGAGATCCTGCGCGATACCTACGGCCTGATCGTGTATCAGGAGCAGATCATGCAGATCGCGCAGAAGGTGGCCGGGTACTCCCTCGGCCGAGCCGACATTCTGCGCCGCGCCATGGGTAAGAAGAAGGCCGAAGTCCTCGAGGCCGAATTCGAGGGTTTCGAAAAGGGCATGCTGGAGAACGGTTTCACCAAGCCGGCCATCAAGGCGCTGTGGGACACGATTCTCCCGTTCGCCGGTTACGCGTTCAACAAGTCGCACGCCGCCGGCTACGGCCTGGTGTCGTTCTGGACCGCGTACCTGAAGGCCAACTATCCCGCCGAGTACATGGCCGGTCTGCTCACCTCCGTCGGTGACGACAAGGACAAGGCCGCCGTCTATCTGGCCGACTGCCGCCGCCTGGGCATCCAGGTGCTGCCGCCCGACGTCAACGAGTCCGAGCTCGAATTCGCCTCCGTGGGCAACGACATTCGCTTCGGCATGGGCGCGGTGCGCAATGTCGGCGCGAACGTGGTGGCCTCGATCATCGCCGCGCGCAAGGAGAAGTCGAAGTTCACCGACTTCTCCGACTACCTGAACAAGATCGACGCCATCGCCTGTACCAAGAAGGTCACCGAATCCCTCATCAAGGCAGGCGCTTTCGACTCGCTCGGGCATCCGCGCAAGGGCCTGCTGCTGGTGCACTCCGATGCCATCGACGCGGTCATGTCGACCAAGAAGGCCGAGGCCATCGGCCAGTTCGACCTCTTCGGCGGCCTCGACGACGCCGACGAGTCCATTGCCAGCGTCTTCAATGTGAAGGTCCCCGACGAGGAGTGGGAGACCAAGCACAAGCTCGCCCTGGAGCGGGAGATGCTGGGCCTCTACGTGTCCGGGCACCCGCTCAACGGCGTCGAGCACGTCCTCGCGGCCCAGTCCGACACCCAGATCCCCGCCATTCTCGAGGGCGATATCAAGGACGGCGCGCAGGTCACCATCGGCGGCATCTTCGCCAATGTCACCCGCCGCGTGAACAAGAACGGCCTGCCCTGGGCCTCGGCCCAGCTCGAGGACCTCACCGGTGGCATCGAGGTGCTGTTCTTCCCGCAGTCCTACTCCGTCTACGGCATGGACGTCACCGAGGACGCCATCGTCCTGGTCAAGGCCCGTGTCAGCGCCCGCGACGATCGCGTCTCCCTGATCGCCAACGACCTTGTGGTGCCGGACCTTTCGTCCATCGGCGTGGACAAGCCGCTGTCGGTGGTCATCCCCACCCGCCTGTGCACCCCCGACAAGATCGGTGAGCTCAAGCGGGTGCTGTCCCGGCATCCGGGCACCGCGAACGTGCACATCAAGCACGTCGGCTCCCGGGATCGCACCACCATGCTGAAGGTGGCCGACAACCTGCGGGTCTCACCTTCCTCGGCCCTCATGGGCGACCTGAAGGCCCTGCTCGGCCCGGGCTGCCTGGGCGCGGCCTGATCCCGGTACCCCCGTCGCACCGTGTGCCCCCTCGTCTCACCGAGGGGGCACACGTGTTGTCACAGCCGGGTGGGATCGCTGACGATGCGACTGACGGACTCGTCGCGATTACCGAGGGTGAAGCTGCCGAACGTGGACTGCTGGGTCCGGGAACCGGAAGGTCCGGATCAGCGGAGGCTGCGCGCCCCGCCGATGATCCAGCGCAACGCGGCGATCACTGTCGCGCCGAGCACCGCGGCCTGCACCGATCCGGTGATCAGGGCGAGTGTCAGGCAGACCACCACACCGGCGAACAAGGCTTCCAGCTTGTAGACCGGCCATGCCGTCCCGGCGATGTCCACGGAAGCGTGCGAGCCGGGCTGCTCGGTGTCCGTAGGGTGAACCACTGCCATACGGTAAGGGTAGACGGTGATCCAAAGTTCGGGCAACCGAAACCTCTGTCGGGAACAACACATGATTGTGGATGGTTACCCAGTTCATGCCACTTATCGGAGAGTACGAACCCAGCCCGTCCGACTGGTCGCGAGAACAGGCCGAGCAGTACGAGAACTCCGGGGGCGCGGAGGCCAACCTCCTGCAAGGTGTGCCGATCATCCTGCTGACCACCCGCGGCAACAAGTCCGGCAAGCTCCGCAAGACCCCGCTCATGCGGGTCGAGCACGATGGCGAGTACGCGGTGGTCGCCTCTCTGGGCGGCGCGCCCAAGCATCCGGTCTGGTACTGGAACGTCAAGGCCGATCCGCATGTGGAACTGCGCGACCGGGACGCGGTCAAGGACTACGACGCCCGCGAGGTCACCGGCGACGAGAAGGCCCTCTGGTGGAAGCGGGCCGTCGAGGTGTGGCCCGACTACGCCGAATACCAGAAGAAGACCGACCGTCAGATCCCGCTGTTCGTCCTCACCCCGCGCCCCTGAGCGCCGCCCGCCGTATCACCGGGAAGCGCGGCGGTCGGTGAGAGAAGGTCCCGGTCCGAGGTGACCGGGACCTTTTCGTGGCGCTGCCGCAGGCCCGCCGCATGCTCCCAGCTAGCATGTTCGGGTGTCTGATCCGCTTGTTATCGCCGAGAGAGTGTCCGGTTCGCTGCCCGAGTTGACAGCGGACGAGATCGATGCGGCCGCGAAGCGAATTTCGGACATTATCGAGCCGACGCCGCTGCAACGGATTCCGCGGCTGTCGGCGCTGACCGGGGCCGAGGTCTACCTCAAGCGGGAGGACCTCACCGCCGTTCGCTCCTACAAGCTGCGCGGCGCCTACAACCTCATGGTGCAGCTGACCGACGCCGAGAAGGCCGCCGGCGTGGTCACCGCCAGCGCCGGGAACCACGCGCAGGGCGTGGCTTTCGCGTGTAAGGCCATGGGCGTCACGGGCCGCATCTACGTGCCCACCACCACCCCGAAGCAGAAGCGCGACCGAATCCGCGTCCACGGCGGCGAATTCGTGGAACTCATCGCGGTCGGCGACACCTTCGACGCGGCCGCCGCGGCCGCCGCCGACGATGTGAAGCGCACCGGGGCGACCATGGTCCCGCCCTTCGACGATCCGCGCACCGCGGCCGGTCAGGGCACCATCGCCGCCGAATTCCTCGAACAGCTCGGCCGCGAGCCCGATCTGGTGGTGGTTCCGGTGGGTGGCGGTGGCTGCCTGGCGGGTATCGCCACCTATCTGCGGGAGCGGTCGCCGCACTCCGCGATTCTCGCGGTGGAGCCGACGGGCGCGGCGTCCATGACGGCCGCGCTGGTGGCCGGCGGCCCGGTGACGCTGCCCGAGATCGACCCGTTCGTGGACGGCGCCGCCGTGCGCCGGGTCGGCGGGGTCGGCTACCAGGCGGTGGTGCGCTTCGGCGGCCAGGTCCGCTCGCATGCCTCGCTGCCCCTGCTGACGAGCACCGAAACCGGTTCGGGCGCAGGATCTTTCCGCATGATGCACGTGGACGAGGGTGCCATCTGCACCGCCATGCTGGAGCTGTACCAGAACGAGGGCATCGTCGCCGAGCCGGCGGGCGCGCTCGCGACGGCGGTGCTGCGCGAGGTCGAGATCGAGCCGGGTGCGACGGTGGTGGTGCTGCTCTCGGGCGGCAACAACGATGTCTCCCGGTACGGCGAGGTCATCGAGCGTTCGCTGGTGCATCAGGGCCTGAAGCACTATTTCCTGGTGGACTTCCCGCAGGAGCCCGGCGCGCTGCGCCGCTTCCTGGACGAAGTCCTGGGCCCCGATGACGACATCACCGTGTTCGAGTACGTCAAGCGCAACAACCGCGAAACCGGCGCCGCCCTGGTCGGTATCGAACTGGGCACCCCGGCGGGCCTGGAACCGTTGCTCGAGCGGATGGACAAGTCGCCGATCCAGTGTGAGCGGCTGGATCCGAACTCGCCCGCCTACCGGTACCTGACCTGACCGGTGACCCGTGTGATCCGACCCCTCGCTCGGGTCACACGGGTCCGGTTGCCCCGGTGGGGCTTTCAGGCGTGCAGGAGGTATCCCGCCGCCGAGCTGTGAATGATCCGCGGCCGGCCGAGCTTGCGGTCCAGCCGGGTGATCACCTCGTCCACGCCCGCGGTCGAGGTGGAATCGCTGCAGAAGGCGGCGATCTCGGCCGGGGTGACGAGGGTTCCGGCGCGCGCGGCCAGCAGTTCCAGCGCGCAGAATTCGCGGGTGGTCATGGTCAGCAGGATTCCGCTGCGGCGCACCCGCCGGCGTATTCGGTCCACCACCAGATCCCCGATGGTGAGCACGGGCGAGTGCGGCGAGCGCCGGGGCGAGCACAGCGCCCGCACCCGCGCTGCGAGCTCGCCCAGCGAGAACGGTTTGGCCAGATAGTCGTCCGCGCCGCCCGCGTAGCCCTCGCGGCGATCGGCCGGGCTGTCGCGCGCGGTGATCAGCAATGCGGGGGTGCGATCACCCGATTCCCGTTGCCGCCGTACCAGTTCCAGTCCGTCGCCGTCGGGTAGCCCGCGGTCCACGATGAGGCAGTCGTAGATCCGCACCCCGCACTGCTCGGCGGCGTCGGTGAGATTGCGGGTCAGATCGACGATGAATCCGGCCGCCCGCAGTCCGTCCGCGACCCGCTCGCCCAGCCGCTCGTCGTCCTCGCACACCAGGACACATACGCTGCGGGCGCTCACTCCATCGTCGGACATGCCGCCACCGTGCCACAGGGATCGTGAACGAATCGTGAGCGATCGCCGGGCGAGCGCGGGACGTTAACGCCGCGGGGCGGGGTACTTGTGGGGCACGCGCCGGGGTTAACGACCGCGTGGCCCGGGCGCGATGATCGGGTAGTTCACTACGCGTGAAACCGAACGGTCGGGGAGGGAGGCTGACGTTCATGAAAAGGCTGGTCGTGTGTTGTGACGGCACCTGGAAGGCCGAGTCGAGCTCGACGGTGTCGAACATCGTGAAGATCGCGGAAGCGGTCAAGCTGACCGGGACGGACAAGGAGGGGAAGTCCGTCGGTCAGCGCATCAACTATGTCTCGGGTCCGGGCTCGCGCGGCTTCATGTCCGACAAGGTGCTGGGCGGCGCGTTCGGTCTGGGCCTGGAGGCCAATCTGTCGGCCGCCTACTGGCAGCTGGCCCTGAACTGGGAGCCCGGGGACGAGATCTACATCTTCGGCTTCAGCCGCGGCGCGTACACCGCCCGCAGCCTCGCGGGGATGATCAACCGGCTCGGAATCCTGACCTACGAGGCCATCATCGGGGGTAAGTACCCGAAGGCGCTGGAGATCTACAAGACCCGCAAGAAGAACCCCGACGATCCGGATCCGCCGGAGTGGGCGGCCTTCCGCGCCGCGAACTGCCACCCCGAGAGGCCGGTCATCAACTTCCTCGGCGTCTTCGACACCGTGGGCGCGATGGGCGTCCCGGGTATCACCTCGTGGCTGCACAGCTTCCACGATGTGCGGCTCTCGCGCATCGTGCTGTGCGCGCGTCAGGCCCTGGCCATCGACGAGCGGCGGCGCGCCTTCGCGCCCTGCCTGTGGGAGATTCCCGCCGATCAGCGCGAGCTCTACAACCGTCCCGACCGGGTGAAGCAGGTTTGGTTCGAGGGCGTGCACAGCGACATCGGCGGCGGCTACGCCGACTGCGGGCTGTCCGACATCACCCTGCGCTGGATGATCGCCGAGGCCGAGGCCGAGGGACTGGCCTTCGATCACGACCGCCTCGACACCCTGCTCAGCAGCTGCCCGTTCGACGCCACGCATCTGCACGATTCGCTGAGCCTGGGTTTTCGGGTGCTGAACTACGCCCGCCTGGCGACCGGCTGGCGCAGCCCGCGCTTCTACTGGGATTCCTGGCGCAAGCTGCTGCAGCCCGAGGACCAGGACAGTTTCCTGGCCGCCAGCGTCCCGGACCGGAAGGGCTACCGCCCGGCCAATATTCACCGCTGGTGCGAGCATCGGGGCGGTCCGGTGCCGCCGGATCTCATCGAGCCCGTCGACCAGGTGCCGCGCGCCGCCGGTGACGGCGCGGGCGGCGGTCCGGAAGCATCCGCCGCCTGATCGGCCGGCCGCTCAGCGCACCAGCAGGGCCACCGGCAGCCGGGCGAACAGCTTCTCCAGCCGCGCGCGCCCGGAGAAGGTGTGGCCGGTGAGCCGGTCGGTCCAGTGTCCCTGCGGCAGATCCAGCACCGTGTCGGCCCAGCCGCCCGCCTCGTCCAGCCGGATGCTGTGCCGGGTGACGGCCACGATCACCTCGGGGGTCTCCCCGGTGCGGCCGCGGGCGTAGGAGAGCAGGTGCTGGGCGCGGTCGCCCGCCGCGAACAGCGGGATGTAGGCGCCGCCGACGAAGCAGTCGGGGCGTTCGCGGCGCAGCCACAGCGCGTACGCCACGATCCACATCTTGACCGCACCGGTCGGGTCGAGATCCGGTGTGCCGGTGAGGGATTGCAGCAGCAGGGAACGGTGGGTGAAGTCCACCGGGCGGCGGTTGTCGGGATCGACGAGCGAGTCCTCCCACAGCTCGCAGCCCTGGTAGATGTCCGGGATGCCGGGGCCGCACAGTTGCAGCAGCTTCTGCGCCAGCGCGTCGGTCCAGGCGTGGCCGGCCAGATCGGCCACGAACTCACCCAGTTCGGCGCCGACCGGTCCGTCGATGACGGTGTCGATCCAGCGGTGCACCGCCGTCTCGAACTCGACATCCGGTTCCTCCCAGGAGGATTGGGTGCCGGCCTCGCGAACCGCCTTCTCCGCGAACTGATGTAGCCGCTCGCGCAGCCCGGGCACGGTCGCGGCGGGGCGGCCGTCGGCGGGCCACACCCCGAACATGTTCTGCAGCAGGAACAGTGTGGTCGCGCCGTCGGGTCCGGGTGCGATCTCCTCCCAGGTGCTGACCGAGCGCGCCCAGATGTCGGGCACTTGCGAGAGCATGCCGATGCGGGCGCGCACGTCCTCGCCGCGCTTGGTGTCGTGGGTGGACAGCGCGGTCATGCCGGCCGGCCAGCGTTGCGCGCGTTCGGCATTGGCGAGGTGGAACTCGATGGGCGAGCAGCCGAAGCGGGCCGGGTCCGCGCCCATCTCCTGCAGCGACACCAGCCGCGCGGCGCGGTAGAACATGGTGTCCTCCACGGCTTTCGCGCTCATCGCCCCGCCCACCTGGTGGAAGCGGGTGGCGGCCTCGCCGCCGGTGGCCAGCGCGGTCACCAGCACCTGCAGCGGCGCGGTCAGCTCGGCGTTGCGCCGTGCCACCTCGGCGACGACGGCCCCGACCATGCCCGCCAGCGGCGCGTAGTCGGTGCGGTAGACCGGCATGAACGACAGCACCTCGATGGCGGCATTGGTGAGCGCCATGGTGTCGAAGGCGTCGGCGCGGGCGTCCCGCTTGACCGCGGCCACCAGCCGCCGCACCTCGGGCACCAGCATGGTCTCGGCGACGGCGCGGCGAATCCGGTGTTCCTGCTCGGTGAACCAGGCCCGGTCGCTGCCGTGCCCGGTGAACTGCCGCGACAGGTCGGTGAGCTGTTTCTCGCCGTCCGGGTCGATGAGCACGCCGCCGATGTCGGCGAGGGAGTCGTAGCCGGTGGTGCCGTCGATGGGCAGGGTGGCGTCGAGCGGTTCACGATTGGAGAGCACCTTCTCCACCAGCAGCAGCCGCTGCGGACCGATGAGCTGGCGCAGCCGCCGCAGGTACTCGGCGGGCTGGGCCAGTCCGTCGGGATGATCCACGCGCACACCGTCGATGAGGTCGTGCTCGCACCAGGCGGCCAGCTCCCGATGGGTGGCCTCGAAGACCGCCGGCTCCTCCTGCCGGATGGCGGCCAGCCCGCCCACGGTGAAGTAGCGGCGGTATCCGCACAGCCCCGACTTCCAGTTGACCAGGCGGTAGTGCTGCTTGTCGTGAATGCGCAGCGCGTTCTCGCCGTCGGTGCCGGGCGCGATGGGGAAGCGCAGATCGTGCAGTGCCAGCATCGGTTCGGGCCCGGAGCGGTCGACGGTCAGCGCCGCCGGATCGTTCTCCCCGGCCAGCACCGGCAGCGCGATGCGCCCGCCCGCGCCATTGCCCGGCGTCCAGTCGATATCAAACCAGGTGGCGTACTTGGACTTCTTGCCCTGCCGCAGCACATCCCACCACCACTGGTTCTGCCGCGGATCGGCCACCGCCACATGGTTGGGCACCAGATCGACGATGAGTCCCATGCCGCGGCTGCGCACCTCGTCGGCCAGGGCCTTGAGCCCGGTCGGCCCGCCCAGCGCGGCCGACACCGTGGTCGGGTCGGTGACATCGTAGCCGTGGGTGGAGCCGCGGGTCGCGGTCATGACGGGCGACAGGTACAGATGTGAAATGCCCAGTTGCTGCAGGTATTCGGCGATGGCGCGCGCGTCGGTGAAGGTGAGCGCGTCGGGCCGCAGCTGCAGGCGGTAGGTGCTGCGCACGGGCGTCTGCCGGGCGATGGGTCCGGTGAGGTGTTCGGGCGAGCTGGTCATGGCGGTATCGATCATGCCGTACGGCGCAGCACGAGTAGACAGCGTGCGGGCACTTGCACCGTTGCCGCAGCGGGGAGGACGGTGTCGGCGGCGGGGCGGCCGGTGGGCGTGGCGCAGTCCAGGGCGACCGACCAGGCATTACCGTGCCGGGCGTCGGGGAGGGCGAAATCCAGGGCTTGGTCGTGCGCGTTGAAGCACAGCAGGAACGAGTCGTCGGCGATGCGTTGCCCGCGCGGGCCCGGCTCGTTGATGCCGTCGCCATTGAGGAACACCGCCAGCGAGCGGGCGAAGCCGGTCTCCCAGTCGGTGTCGGTCATGGCCGCGCCGCCGGGGGTGAACCAGGCGATATCGCCGAGATCATCGGGATCGGGCGCCGGATCGAAGAAGCGGCGCCGCCGGAACACCGGGTGCGCGGCGCGCAGCGCGACCACGCGCCTGGTGAATTCGAGCAGATCGGCATTGGTGTCCATGAACGTCCAGTCCATCCACGACAGCGGTGAATCCTGACAGTAGACATTGTTGTTGCCGCGCTGGGTGCGGCCGAATTCGTCGCCGTGCAACAGCATCGGGGTGCCCTGGGAGAGCATCAGGGTGGCGAGCAGATTACGGGATTGCCGCGCGCGCAGGGCCAGGATCTCCGGATCCTCGGTCGGGCCCTCGACGCCGCAGTTCCAGGAGCGGTTGTAGTTCTCGCCGTCGTGATTGCCCTCGCCATTGGCGTCGTTGTGTTTCTCGTTGTAGGACACCAGATCCGCCAGCGTGAATCCGTCGTGCGCGGTCACGAAATTGATGCTGGCGCTGGGCCGGCGGCCGGTTGCCTCGTACAGATCCGAGGACCCGGTGAGCCGGGAGGCGAACTCGCCCAGTGTCGCCGGCTGCCCGCGCCAGTAATCCCGCACGGTGTCACGGTATTTGCCGTTCCATTCGGTCCAGGCCACCGGGAAATTGCCGACCTGATAGCCGCCCTCGCCGACATCCCAGGGTTCGGCGATGAGCTTCACCTGGCTCACCACCGGATCCTGGTGCACCAGGTCGAAGAAGGTGGAAAGCCGGTCCACATCGTGCAATTCGCGGGCCAGGGTGGCCGCCAGGTCGAAGCGGAATCCGTCCACGCGCATGTCGAGGATCCAGTAGCGCAGCGAATCCATGATCAGTTGCAGGGCGTGCGGGTGGCGCATGTTGAAGCTGTTGCCGGTGCCCGTGTAATCCATGTAATGCTGCGGATCATCGTCCACCAGGCGGTAATACGCGGCATTGTCGATGCCGCGGAAGCTGATGGTCGGCCCGAATTCATTGCCCTCGGCGGTGTGGTTGTAGACCACGTCGAGGATCACCTCGATACCGGCGGCGTGGAAGGCGCGCACCATGGTCTTGAATTCGGTGACCGCGGCGGCGGGGGAGGAGCCCGCGGCATAGCCGCGATGCGGCGCGAAATAGCCGAAGCTGTTGTAGCCCCAGTAATTCCGCAGTCCCCGGTCCAGCAGAATGCGGTCGTCGAGGTACTGGTGTACCGGCATGAGTTCCACGGCCGTCACGCCCAGCCCCCGCAGGTGTTCGAGAATCGCCGGATGCGCCATGCCCGCGAAGGTGCCGCGCAGTTCCGGCGGCACGTCCGGATGCGTGACGGTCATGCCCTTCACGTGCGCCTCGTAGATGACGGTCTCGTGGTACGGCCGTCTCGGCGCGCGATCGTGGGCCCAGTCGAAGTACGGGTTGATGACCACCCCGGTCATGGTGTGCCCGAGCGAGTTCTGCCCGAAGTTGTAGGGCGCGGTGGCGGTCCCGAAATCGCCCTCGAACGCCTTGCCGTACGGGTCCAGCAGCAGCTTGCTGGGATCGCAGCGCAGCCCCCGCTCCGGATCGAAGCCGCCGTGCACCCGGAAACCGTATCGCTGCCCGGGCCCGACGCCGGGCAGATAGGCATGCCAGACATAGCCGTCCACCTCGTCGAGCGGCACCCGGGTCTCGCGGTGGTCCGCGTCGATCAGGCACAGTTCCACCCGCCGGGCCACCTCGGAGAACACCGAGAAGTTCGTTCCGGCGCCGTCGTAGGTCGCGCCCAGCGGATAGGCGGTCCCCGGCCAGACACCGAGCGCGGTGGTGCCGGGAGTCGCGGGAGGCATGATCCAGACCCTAGCGGGCCGGATCGTCCTCCCCGCCGAGTCCCCGTCGCCAGGTCTGCCCGACCAGATCGACGCCGAAGCTGTGGTGCGGATTCGATTCCACCAGTTCGAATCCGGCGCGCTGGTAGATGTGGCGCGCGGAGTCCAGCACGCTGTTGGTCCAGAGCACCATCTCGGTGTATCCCGCCGCGGTGGCGAAGCGCAGGCATTCGCCGACCAGTGCGCTGCCCACGCCGAGCCCGCGGGCGGACGGTTCCACCAGCAGCAGTCGCAGCCGGGCGGTGGTGTCGTCCTCGCGCATGCAGTAGACGCAGCCGACCGGACTGCCCTCGTATTCGGCGATCCAGGCCCGCTCCCGTTGCGGGTCATGGGAACTCAGCCAGTTCGCGACGATGGAGGCGGCCAGCGCCTCGTATTCGGCGTTCCAGCCGTACTCCTCGGCGTAGAGCACGGCATTGCGGGCGATCACCCAGCCGTGGTCGCCGGGCCGGGGTTCGCGCAGGATCACGCCGGCGGGGTCCGGCTCGGAGTCGGTGTCGAGGATCTGCTCGATGGTCCGCATGGCCCCGACCAACCGGGTGCGCACCACCGGGGAGTGCGGGACCAGCAGATCCCCGATCTGGTCCTGGGTGCGCTGGTCCAGCACCGTGAAGGCCGCCCGGCCCGCCTCGGTCAGCTCCACCACCTGCCGCCGGCCGTCGGCGTCGGATCGGCGGCGGGCGACCAGGCCGCGTTCTTCGAACCGGGCCAGGATGCGGCTCAGGTATCCCGGGTCCAGATCCAGGGCCAGCCGCAGGTCCACCACCTCGGTGGCCCCGAAATGGGCCAGCTCGAACAGGATTCTGCCCTCGGTGAGCGAGTACTCGGTGCCGAGCATCTCGCCCTGCAGGACTCCGATGATGCGGGTGTAGCGCCGGTTGAAGGCGCGGACGGCGGCGATGTGCTGTGCCTCGACCGGGCGATCGGTCGTCTCGACGGCCATGCCGGCTCCAATCCTTTGACCGAGTCAAAGAATACGCCGGGGGTGCCGGTGGGTGTCCGGGTTCGTGGTAACTTGAACGCCGTTCAAGCCCGCTCCTCGAAGGACTTCTCGTGGCATCGACCGAGCCTGTTGCGGCACTCGCCGAAACTGTTGCGGCACCGACCGAGCCTGTCGGGGCGCAGCCCTCCGGCGAGATCGCCGCGATCGACGCCGCCCACGTGTGGCATCCCTACGGTGGTTTCCCGGCCACCACCGCGCCGCTGGTGGTCGCCTCCGCGTCCGGCACCCGGCTCACCCTGGCCGACGGCCGGGAACTGGTGGACGGCATGAGCTCCTGGTGGGCCGCCGTGCACGGGTATCAGCACCCGGTGCTGGACGCCGCCCTGCTCGCCCAGTCGCGGAAGATGAGCCACGTCATGTTCGGCGGGCTGACCCACGAGCCGGCGGTGCGGCTGTCGCAGCTGCTGGTCGAGCTCACGCCCGAGGGCCTGGACAAGGTCTTCCTCTGCGACTCCGGCTCGGTGTCGGTGGAGGTCGCGGTGAAGATGTGCCTGCAGTACCAGCGGGCGCTGGGGCGGCCGGAGAAGCACCGGCTGATGACCTGGCGCGGCGGCTACCACGGCGACACCTTCACCCCCATGAGCGTCTGCGATCCCGAGGGCGGCATGCACTCGCTGTGGACCGATGTCCTGGTCCCGCAGATCTTCGCGGGCCCGCCGCCGGAAGCCTATGAGCCGCAATATGTCTCGGACCTGGAGTGGACCCTCGCCGCGCACGCGCACGAATTGGCCGCGGTCATCGTGGAACCCGTGGTGCAGGGCGCGGGCGGCATGCGCTTCCACGATCCGCGCTACCTGGCCGATCTGCGCCGGCTGTGCGACGAGCACGACGTCCTGCTGGTGTTCGACGAGATCGCCACCGGATTCGGCCGCACCGGAACACTTTTCGCCGCCGAGCATGCGGGTGTCCGGCCCGACGTCATGTGTGTGGGCAAGGCCATCACCGGCGGCTACATGAGCCTGGCCGCCGCGCTGTGCACCACCGAGATCGCCGAAACCATCAGCCGCTCGCACGGCGGCCTCATGCACGGCCCGACCTTCATGGGCAACCCCCTCGCCTGCGCGGTCGCGGTGGCCTCGATCGAACTGCTGCTCTCGCGCGACTGGCAGCGCGAGGTCCGCGACATCCACGCCGGCCTCGCCGAGGGCCTGGCCCCCGCCCGTGACCTCCCCGCCGTCACCGATGTCCGCACCCTCGGCGCGATCGGCGTCATCGAACTGAACCGCCCAGTGGACATGCGCAAAACCACCCACGCCGCAGTCGAATCCGGCGTCTGGCTACGCCCCTTCCGCAACCTCATCTACTGCATGCCGCCCTTCATCAGCACCCCCGGCGACGTCCGACGCATAGCCGCCGCCATGTGCGCCGCCGCAGCCGTCTGACCACCGGATTCGCGCTCCGGTCGAAATACCTCTGAAACAGAGCTATTGTGGGAGCGTGTCCGAGACTCCCCGGGAGAACACCGACAGCGACGGCTATGCCGAGCTGATGACGCTGCTGTTCGGCTCTATGGGTCGGCTGCGGCGGCAGGTCGGTCGGCTGGCCGGGCGGTCGTTCGATGAGCCGGGGCTGTCCGGGGCGCAGTCGGAGTTTCTACGGCTGGTGGGGCGGCGGCCGGGGATCTCGGTGAAAGAGGCTGCCGGAGAACTGGGTTCGGCGGCGAACAGTGTGTCGACGCTGGTGACCGAGTTGGTCAAGGCGGGGCTCGTGGTGCGTGAGCCGGATCCGCGGGACCGGCGGACGATGCGACTGTCGCTGACCCCGGACGCGCAGCGGATCGCCGACGAGACACGGCGGCAGCGGCACGCCGTGGTTGCCGAGGCGCTCGACCAGCTCACCGAAACCGAACGCGCGCAACTGCGCAACGGTCTGGCGGCCATGACGCGCCTCACCGATCTGCTGCACGAACGCGAGCACTCCCGCGGAGGCGACCGATGACCAGCATGCCCGCCGTCGAATGCGTCGGCCTGACCCACCGCTACGGAACCAGCACCGTGGTCGACGATCTCGCCCTCACCATCGAGCGCGGTGAGGTGTTCGGCCTGCTCGGCCCCAATGGCGCGGGCAAGTCCACCACAATTCAGCTGCTCACCACGCTCATGCCCATCCAGTCCGGCACAGTCCGGGTGTTCGGGCTCGATGTCACGACCCGCGCCGCCGATGTCCGCTACAACCTCGGCTATGTGCCGCAACAACTCTCGATCGAGGCCGGGCTGACCGGGCGGCAGAATGTGGCCTGGTTCGCCCGGCTGTTCGACGTGCCGCGTGCCAAGCGGGCCGAGCGGGTGGACGAGGTGCTCGACGCCATGAACCTGCTGGACGTGGCCGACCGGCTGGCCGGCGGCTACTCGGGCGGCATGATCCGCCGCCTCGAACTGGCCCAGGCCCTGGTGAACCGCCCCGCTCTGCTGGTGCTGGACGAGCCGACGGTGGGGCTGGATCCCATTGCGCGCGACAGCGTCTGGGAGCGGGTCGCCGAGATGCGCGCCGGCTACGGCACCACCGTGCTGCTCACCACCCACTACATGGCCGAGGCCGACGCGCTCTGCGATCGAATCGCACTGCTGCACAAGGGCGTGCTGCGCGCGACCGGTTCGCCCGCCGACCTGAAGGCCGGGATCGGCCCCGGGGCGACCCTCGAGGATGTCTTCCGGCATCACGCGGGGGAGGGCCTCGACGATGTGACCGAAGGGAACATGCGCAATGTCCGAAGCACTCGCCGGACCGCCCGGCGCGCGGGCTGATACGGCGTTCACGCCGGTCCTGGCCCCGCGCGGCTGGGCGCGCCTGCCCCGGCTGGCCTCCCGCATGGGCACCTTCGCGCTGGTGGAGATCCAGAAGCTGCGCCACGACCAGAGCGAAGTCCTCACCCGCGCAATCCAGCCCGTGCTGTGGATGGTGATCTTCGGGACCACCTTCTCCCGCCTGCACGCCCTGCCCACCGGTTCGGTGCCGTACCTGGACTTCCTCGCCCCCGGCGTGATCGCCCAGTCGGCGCTGTTCATCGCGATTTTCTATGGCATCCAGATCATCTGGGACCGGGATGCGGGCATTCTCACCAAATTGCTCGTCACCCCGACCCCGCGGGCCGCGCTGATCGCCGGAAAGTGCTTCGCCGCAGGCGTTCGCGCCATCGCCCAGATTCTGGTGATCGTGATCGTGGCGCTGCTCATGGGTGTGGCCCTCACCGGCAACCCGCTGCGCGTGCTCGCCACCGTTCCCGTGGTCTTCCTCGGCACGGCCTTCTTCGCCTGCCTGTCCATGACCATCGCCGGGCTGGTGCGCGCCCGGGATCGGCTGATGGGCATCGGCCAGGCCATCACCATGCCGCTGTTCTTCGCCTCCAACGCGCTCTACCCCGTGGACCTCATGCCGACGTGGCTGCGGGTCGTCAGCCACGTCAACCCGCTCAGTTACGAGGTGGACGCACTGCGCGGCCTGCTGATCGGCACACAGGCCGACCTCTGGCTGGACTTCGGTGTACTGGCCGGGGCCGCCACCCTCGGCGTCGCCACCGCCTCGGCCCTGCTGGGCCGGTTGGTCCGGTAGGCCGACGCGGTCTCGGCTACCGGTGTGGTGCCGTGCCGGCTCGCGCGGTGCGAGCCGTCAACGGTTGGCCCGTCTTTCGCGCACCTTGTCTGAATTGTCACTGTCTGACAGGACTTCCCAGACCTTGAATACGCAGTGATAGTCGTCGGACCAGCCACGGGCGATCAACATGAAGGTGTCGCCGTCGCGCAGGATGGTGCGGCGGCTGATCAACTTCGGATGATCGGGTTGGAATTTCGAGACGAGGTCCGGGACTTTCGCGAGGGCTTGTTCGCGGGTTCCCACCACCTCTGTGAGGATCTTCGGACTCCAGGTTTTGCTGTCGCCGAAGCCGGTCGTCTGCTCGACCACTATTGCCCATCGTGGCATCGCGCAGCCTCCTTACGACTTCCCAGCATAGCGCCGTGTACCGACACCCATGGCCCCCTGAACGGTGTTCAAGTATGCTTCCGAGCTGTGACTGCCGATCCCCTGAGCTGGCTCGACACGCGCGCCGCCGAGCGCGTGGACGCCGGGCTGCGCCGTGAACTGCGCCCCCGCACCTCCGACACGGTGAGCATCGACCTGGCCTCCAACGACTACCTCGGGCTGGTCCGCCACCCCGAGGTGATCGAGGGCGCCGTCGCCTCGGTGCGGTACTGGGGCGCCGGCGCGACCGGCTCGCGCCTGGTCACCGGGACCACCGCCGAGCACGAACAGCTCGAGACCGAACTCGCCGAATTCGTCGGCGCGGAGGCCGGATTGGTGTTCGCCTCCGGCTACGCCGCGAACCTGGGCGCGGTCACCGCGCTGGCCGGCCGTGGCGCACTGGTGGTTTCGGACGCCGGCAGCCACGCCTCGCTGGTCGACGCCTGCCGGCTGTCGCGGGCGCGGGTGGAGATCGCACCGCACTGCGACCCGGCGGCCGTGGACCGTCTGCTGTCCGAGCGCACCGAGGAACGTGCACTGGTCTTGACGGACTCGGTGTTCAGCGCCGACGGGGATCTCGCGCCGCTGACCGAACTGCACCGGGTGACCCGGGCCAATGGCGCGGTGCTCATCGTGGACGAGGCGCACGGCCTGGGGGTGCGCGGCGACGGCGGCCGCGGCCTGGTGCAGGAGTGCGGGCTGGCCGGCGAGCCCGACCTGGTGATCACCGCCACTCTCTCGAAAGCCTTTGCCGCCCAGGGCGGCGCGGTGCTGGCCAGCGAACGGGTGCGCGCCCACCTCATCGACGCTGCCCGCACCTTCATCTTCGACACCGGCCTGGCGCCCGCCGCCGTCGGCGCGGCCCGCGCGGCCCTGCGGTTGCTGCGCCGCGATCCCGAGATGGCCCAGCGGGTGCTCGACCGCGCCGCCGATCTGGCCCGCATCGCCGGTGTCGGCCAACCGGATTCGGCCGTCGTCCCGGTCATCCTCGGCGATGCCCAGGTCGCCTACGACGCCGCCCAGGCCTGCCGCGCCCGCGGTCTCAGCGTGGGCTGCTTCCGCCCGCCGTCGGTCCCCGAGGGCACCTCCCGCCTGCGCCTGACCGCCCGCGCCGACCTCACCGAGGCCGAGTTGGCCACCATCGCAACCGTTCTCGGCGAGGTCCTCGCCGAAGCCCGTGGGCGGCAGGTGGTCCCGGCATGAGCCGCCTCCTGTTCATCACCGGCACCTCCACCGATGTCGGCAAGACCATCGTCACCGCGGCCCTGGCGGCGACCGCCCGCGCCGCGGGTCTGGACGTCGCCGTCTGCAAACCCGCCCAAACCGGCGTAGCCCCAGGCGAACCCGGCGACCTCGCCGAAATCACCCGGTTGAGCGGGGTCACCCGCATCGTGGAACTGGCCCGCTACCCGGAGCCCCTGGCTCCCGACACCGCGGCCCGGCGCTGCGGCCAACCGTTGCTGACCCTGTCCGAGACCATCGCCGGCATCGAGTCCTGCGCGGACGCGGATCTCGTCCTGGTCGAGGGCGCCGGCGGCCTGCTCGTCCGCATCGGCGACTTCACCCTCCTCGACCTGGCCCAAAAACTCGGCGCCCCGGTGCTACTGGTAGCGGCCCCCGGCCTCGGCACCCTCAACCACAGCGAACTGACCACCAGAGCCCTGACCGCCGCCGGCGTCCCCTGCGCAGGACTCGTCATCGGATCCTGGCCCGCCACCCCCGATCTCGCCTCCGAGTGCAACCGCACCGACCTCCCCGCCGTAACCGGCGTCGACCTCATCGGCTCCATCCCCTCCGGCGCCGGCTCCTGGCCCGCCCCTGATTTCACCACCGCCGCCCCCACCTGGTTCGACCCGACCTGGACCGCGGGCCACCTCCTCACCCGTGCCTAGCGATCGGTGGGGTGGGCCGGTGCCTCGCAGAGCGGCAATCCTCGCCGTCTGCTAGCCGCGCCGGCGACTCGAAGTACCGCAGGCCCGTTGCTGATGACGACTGGCGGGTGAGTTGCCTCATGAATTTCTAACGGGTGGTTCCCCATGCTGGGGGCATGGATGAGTTGGCGGCGGTCGCGCATGTGTTGCGGCGCACCACCTTCGGGCCGTTTCCGGGGCAGGTGGCGGCCCTCGTGGACCGCGGTGGTGCCGGGGGTGTCATCGACAGTGTGCTGGCCGCAGCTCCGGTGGTGCCGGCGACGCCGGTGTTCGACGAGGAGGCCGATGCCGCTTCGAATGGGCCGGTTGGTTCGTGGCTGCGGGCCATGGCGGATCCGGCGGCCGGGGTGCACGAGAAGATGGTGTGGTTCTGGCACGGGCATTTCACGTCGAGTCATGACAAGGTCGACACCTGGGATCTGATGTGGCGGCAGCACCTGTTGTTCCGGAAATTCGCGCTGGGGAACTTCCGGGAGCTGGCGCAGGCGGTGACGGTGGACGGGGCCATGCTGCAGTGGCTGGACGGTGCCGGGTCGGTGGCGCAGGCGCCCAATGAGAATCATGGGCGAGAGCTCATGGAGTTGTTCACCCTCGGGCGGGGGAATTACGCGCAGCGTGATGTGGAGGCGGCGGCGGTCGCGTTGTCCGGCTGGAGTGTCGACGACCACGGGTCGGTGGCATTCGATCCGGAATCCGGGAATCAGCGGGCCGTGGAGCTGCTGGGACGCCAGGTGACCACCGTCCGCGATGCCGTCGACGTGCTGTGCGATCGGCCCGAGAGCGCGCGGTTCATCGCCGCGAAACTGCACCAATTCCTGGTCGGCCGGGTCGCCTCGGAGCAGCGGGTGGCCGAGCTGGCCGCGGTATTCACGCAGGCGCGCTTGGAGATTCGGCCCCTGGTGGCGGCGATCCTGCACGATCCGTCGTTCGCGGAGGCGAGGTACACGCGCCCGCGCTATCCGGTCGAATGGGTCACCGCCGCCCTCGCCGTGTGCGGGATCGACAATGCGGCAACCGCTTTCGAGACGATGACCGCGCTCGGTCAATCGCCGTTCTATCCGCCGAATGTGGCGGGCTGGCCGCCGGGGAATCGGTGGGTCGCGCCGGGTACGGCCGTCGCGCGAGCGGCGCTGGCGGTGAACGCGCCCGCACTGACCGAGATCGCGGGGGCCGGCGACCAGGTCGCGGCGGCGTTCACCCGCGCCTCGATCTTCGACCCGAGCCCCGGAACCCGCACCGCCGCCCGCGATCTGGCGTTCGAACTGCGCCGGTACCCGGAACAGGCCGCGACGGCTCTGCTGGCCCTGGTCATCACCTCGCCGGAATTCACGCTGGCATGAACCGGAAGGACTTCCCATGGTCTCGTTGAATCGGCGCACCGTGCTGCGAGCGGGTATCGGCGCCGGGGCGGTGGCCGCGGTCGGCGGGGTGGCGAGCCATCGGCTGCTCGGCTCGTCGGGTGCGCCGGAGGTCTGGCATCCGCCCGCGCCGGTACGGGCGGCGGCGCTCGGCCAGCGGCGGCTGGTGGTGATCGAAATGGCCGGGGGCAGTGACGGATTGTCGATGGCCGTACCCTACGCCGACTCCCGCTACCGCGACCTGCGGCGCGGCGCCGCCATCGCCGCCGAGCACGTGCACGCCATCGACGGCGCGCTCGGCTTGCATCCGCAGCTGAGAGAACTGGCAGCCACAGGCGTCTCGGTGATTCCGGGCGTGGGCACCGCCAAGCCCGATCTGTCGCACTTCGAGATGCTGCACCGCTGGCAGACCGGCGATCCCGAGGGCACTGCCCGCCCGGACACCGGATTCCTCGGGCGGCTCTGCGACCACCTCGGCGACCCGGCCGCACCCGCGGTGGGCGTGTCGCTGGGCGTCGGCGCCACACTCGCGCTCGCCTGCGAACGGGTCACCACACTGTCCGTGGATGCCGGAGACGACGGCCTGTTCCCGGTTTTCGAGGACGAGAACGTCCGCGCCGCCTGGCTGGCAGCCCAGCGGGCCATGGCGCACCCCGACCGCTCCGACGCACCGCTCTTCGCCACCGCCCGGGCGGGCAGCGCGGCCGCACTGCGATTCTCGGATGTGGCGGCCACCCTCCCGGCGGCCGCGGACGGCTATCCGGGCAGTGACCTGGGTGTCCAATTGCGTTTGGCCGCACGGCTGCTCGCCGACGACAACCATGGCTTGCGCATCGTGCACGTCCCCATGGGCGCGGACTTCGACACCCATGCGAAGCACCCGCGCCGCTACGAGACCCTGATGCGGGAGCTCGACACGGCGCTGGCCGCCTTCCGCCGGGACCTGGCCGCCCGCGGCATCGCCGATCGCGTGCTCGTGGCCGCGTACAGCGAATTCGGCCGCCGCGTCCCGGTGAACGACTCGGACGGTCTCGACCACGGCGCGGCCGGGACGGCCCTGCTGCTCGGGCCGACGAATCCCGGCGTCTTCGGGGAAACGCCGTCACTGCGCGACCTCGACGCGGACGGCAATCTGCGCGCGACGGTCGATATGACCGAGTTCTACGCCACCCTCGCCGAGAGCTGGTTCGGCGTCCCGGCCGGGGACGTCCTGCCCGGCTCCCCGCGCCCGCTGCCCGGGGTCGTGGCCGCGTGACCGGTACGGATGCTGTAATTGCGCAGGTGCGGGTACTCGTGTGTGAGGACGACAGGAATCTGGGCGACGAGGTCGCGGCCGGGCTGCGCGCGGCCGGTTTCGCGGTGGACCTGGCCCGCGACTGCGCCGACGCCGACCTGAAGATCACCGTCAACACCTACGACTGCCTGGTCGTCGACCGCGGCCTGCCCGACGGCGACGGCCTCGACCTGGTGCGCGCCCATCGGGACTCCGGGCAGCGCACCCCGGTCGTCATGCTCACCGCCCGCGACGCCCTCGCCGACCGGCTCGACGGCTTCGCCCACGGCGCCGACGACTACCTCGTGAAACCGTTCGCGATGGACGAGCTCGCCGCCCGTGTGGGCGCGCTGTGCCGCCGCCGGGAGCTGCCCGCACCCACCCGCACGGTCGTCGGCACCCTCGTGGTGGACCGGCCGCGTCGCCGCGTCCACCGCGCGGGCACGCTGCTCACCTTGACCCCCAAGGAGTTCGGTGTCCTGGAGCTCCTCGCGGTCCGCGCCGGAACCGTCGTGACCCGCGCCGAACTCATCGAATGCTGCTGGGACGAAATGGCCGAACCCGCGTCGAACGTGGTCGACGTTGTAGTAGCCCAGCTGCGCCGCAAGCTCGGCGCCCCGCCCCTCATCGAAACCGTCCGCGGCGCCGGTTTCACCATCACGCCGTGAAGTTCCGGCGGCGCACGACATCCCACGGTCGCCCCGGTGATGCGGGCGCGCGACCGGCGAACGCCGATCCTGGTGCGGCCGACCATGATTCGCGCGGCCGGCTCGCGCGCTGGCGGCGAAGCAGGCCTACGTCGCAACCCACCACTCCGGGCCGGCTGCGGCGCACGCGGTGGCTGCTGACCGGGCTGTTCACCGCGCTGACCGCCGTCTGCCTGATCGTGCTCGCGTCCCTCGCGGCCTCCATCGATGCGCATTCGCGGGAGAAGGCCCTGGACGCGGGCGTCGACCGGGTGGTGACCGGGCTGGCGCGCGAGGTGTACTGGAACGAGGACGGCGGCATCGACCTGGAGACCGTGCGCGGTGACGACGATCTGGCGAGCGGCCCCAGCGCCGTCGCGATTCTGGTCCGCGACCAGAACGGCCACTGGCAGGAACTGTTCGTGCACAGGCGATCCGGGCTGCCCGCGGACCTGACCGGGCTCGCGCAGCAGGCCGCCGATGCCGAGGACACCCAGTGGCACAGCCGCACCGACCGCGACGGCAATCCGGTACGGCTGGCGGCGGCCCCGGCCTGGGACAACGACTCCACCGTCGGCGCCGTCGTTTTCGCGGGCGGCGACCCGGCGCCGGGGGAGGGCGACCACCGCAGCCTGGTCGTGGCCCTGTGGGGCGGCGGGCTGACCCTGGTGGCGCTGGCCGCCCTGGCCGGGCACCTGCTGTCCGGGGTGAGCATGCGCCCGGCGGTGCGCATGCTCGACCAGCAGGAGCGCTTCCTGTCCGAGGCCTCGCACGAATTACGCACGCCCCTGGCCACTTTGCGGCTCTATCTGGATGCCGCGCTGCGTGATCCGGCCGACACCCGGCGCGCGGTCACCGACGCCCGCGCGCTCACCGACCGCATGGGCCGCATGGTGGCCGGGCTGCTGGCCCGTACCCGCGCCGAAACCGGTGTGGGCGAACTGGATCGGCAGCGCCTGCACCTGGACCAGCTGGTGGAGGGCGTGGTCGCGGAATGCGGCGGCGACGTCACCCTGACCGCGGAACCCACTGCGGTGCGGGCGGATCCGGATCTGCTGGCGCTGGCGGTCCGCAATCTCATCGACAATGCCCTGGTGCACGGCGGCACGCCCGTGGAGGTGCGGGTGGCGGCGGGGCAGGTGCTGGTGCGCGATCACGGGCCCGGCCTGGATCCCGCGCTCACCGATCCCTTCCGGCATGGCGCGGTCGGAGCGCGCGGACACCACGGCATCGGCCTGTCACTGGTGCGATGGGTGGCGACCGTCCATTCCGGTTCGGTGACCCTCGCTCCCGCGTCGGGCGGCGGCACCCTCGCCACGCTCGCGCTGCCGGTCGCGCCCGAGGATGTGCCGGGCAGCTCGGCGGAGTTGTCGTGATCTTCATCACATCGGGCGTAGGGTGGCGCGGTGCCTTCCACTCGAGTCGAGAAGTTCGTCGGTGCCCCGCGTCCGAATGTCTTCCGGGCGCTCCTGGATGCGCATTCGGTGCGCACGTGGATGGTTCCCGACGGCATGACCAGTCGCATCCATGAGTTCGATCCCCGCGTCGGCGGGCGGATCCGAATCTCGCTGACCTATGACCTGCACACCCGGGCGGGGAAGACGGCCCCGCACACCGACACCTTCCACGGTGTGTTCGCCCGGGTCGTGCCCGATCGCGAGGTGGTGCAGACCCTCGAATTCGAAACGGACGACCCGGAT
This sequence comes from Nocardia sp. NPDC004123, assembly GCF_053603795.1. Taxonomy (NCBI): domain Bacteria; kingdom Bacillati; phylum Actinomycetota; class Actinomycetes; order Mycobacteriales; family Nocardiaceae; genus Nocardia; species Nocardia sp. NPDC004123. The sequence continues at coordinate 21,503 of NZ_JBSGGG010000009.1, read as the reverse complement.
CTGCGTGGCGAGATGACGGTGACCTACACCCTCGACGACGTCCCGGGCGGGACCCGCGTGACCGCGTGCCACGAGAACCTGCCGCCTGGACTCTCGCCCGACGAGAACGAGATCGGCTTCCGCGCTGCCCTGGCCAAACTCGCCGAGCACGCCGAGCAGGCCGCCGAGGACTGACATCGCCCGCGAAATCCACTGGCACCGCCCGCGAGATCGCCGTCGATCCCTCGGCATTGCGCGGCGACGACCGCTGCCCACCGAGATGACCTGTGCGCTACCAGGAGATGACCGGCAGAACAAGCCTGGATGACCAGCCGGAAATTCGTACAGTTGATTGGTATGGCGCTGCCGGGTTTTCCGAATCCGTCCGGCGTCGCCGACTACGACGACCGGCGGCGTCGCGCGCGCCTGCGCGCGACCCGTTCGGGCGTCGGCTGGGTCCGCTGGCGGCGGACCCGGCTGCTGGTCCTGCGGCTGAGCCTGGTGCCGCTGGTGGCGCTGGGCGCCTTCGCCGAATACATGGGTCTGGACGTGCTGCCGGAGCAGGCGCGGCTGGCGCGCACCGAACCCGCGGTGCTGCCCATCGCGGGCCCGTCGGATGCGCAGGCCGGCGACACCGCCGTCTTCGATCTGGTCGGGCTGGGTGTCCTCGACGCCAGTGACACCGCCCGGGCGTTGCCGTCGCTGCGGCGGCTGGGATCGGTGTGGGCGGTGCGCTACGACAATGCCGGTATCGACACCAAGGTCATCTCGGATCTGATCGTGAAGGTCACCGACGCGGCCAAGGTGCCGAATGTGGTGCTGACCGGGCACAGCATGGGCGGGGTCATCGCGCTGGAGATCGCCAAGCACCTGCACCAGGACAGCAGGAAGCGGGTGCGGGCGGTGATCCTGGACTGCACTCCGGTGGATCTGAACGCGGTCCGCCCCGAGAGCCGCGACCAGGGCGAGGAAATGCTGCGCTGGATGGGCTGGGTGCCCGGCGCGCGGGAAAGCCGGCTGCTGCGGCTGATCGTGGAAACGTATGCGCGCCATGAGAGTTTCGTCGGCGGACGCTATGTGATCCGTGGCGACGAGTTCCGCGAAGCGGTGCGGAACGTGCTGCGCGACAAGATCCTGAACACCGATGCCGCCAGCAACGGCCTGATCGAGGCCCAGTTCAAGGCCATCGTGGCCGGCGGCGCGGTCGACGATCTGCGGGCGCTGTCCAAACCCGTTGCGGGCAAACCCCGTCCGGCCATCGTGTTCATCCGGCCGCACAACCCGTACGACGATCCGATCGTGGATGTGGAGTACTCGCACAAGGTGCTGATCGACCAGGTCGGCGGCGTGAACGGGACGCTGCTGGTGGTGACCACGCGAACCACCGGGCACGCCAACCCGATCGAGCGGCCGCAGGAGTACAACATGGTCATCGAGCAGCAGGTGGTGCCGTTCGTGCGGCAGGTGCAGGCCGACGAGGCGGCGGTGGTCTCGCTCGGGCGCTGATCCGATCGGCGAGTCAGCGCACCGCGTCGTCAGCGGCCGGGCGGATCAGCGGATGCGGCTGCCCAGCAGGTGGCGGACGCCGCTGACGAACAGCTGCAGCCCGAAGTCGAAACGGGCGGTGGCGTCGGGCATGTCGTAGAGCGGCGAGTTCTCCTCGGTCAGCGCGCCCGCGGAATCCATCTGGATGCGCGACTGCTCGTCCACCGTCTGGCCGAGCACGTAGTACAGCAGCGTGTAGGCGGCGAGCTCGGCTTCCTCGCGCGTCATCCCCGCGCGAATCGCGGCGCTGGCCAGGCGTTCCCGGCCCTTGCTGGTGGTGAGGCGGGAAGCGTATGTGGCCGAGACCAATTCGGCGCCGTCGCGATAGGCCAGCAGGCATTCGCGCAGCCGGTGCGCCAATTCGGTCATCTGCTTGGACCATTCGTCGGCGCGGACCGGTTCGTCCATGGGCGCGAGAATCCGGTCGGCGATCGCACCGAGCAGCGCCTGCTTGTTGGGGAAGTGCCAGTACAGCGCACCGGGCTGGACGTGCAGCGAGCTTGCCAGCCGGCGCATGGTCAGATCCGCCAGACCGTACTGGTCGAGAATGGCGATGGCCCCGTCGACCACGTCCGTGCGATGGAGTTGCACTGAAAAACCCGACCCTCTCGTGTTCCGGCTCACGTACCGGACTGCTAGCCTACCCTGAACACCGTTCAAGTTGCTCGGCCACACCGGTCGGACGAAGGGATTCGCGCGGACATGACTCAGGCAGCCGTCACCACCGATGCTGTGACCACAGCAGGCGATGACATTCTCGCCATCGCCCGCGAGCAGGTGCTCGAGCGCGGCGTCGGCCTGACCCAGGACCAGACCCTCGAGGTGCTGCGCCTCGGCGACGACCGGCTCGAGGAGCTGCTCGGCCTGGCGCACGACGTGCGCATGAAGTGGTGCGGGCCCGAGGTCGAGGTCGAGGGCATCATCTCGCTCAAGACCGGCGGCTGCCCGGAGGACTGCCACTTCTGTTCGCAGTCAGGACTTTTCCAGTCCCCGGTGCGCGCGGCGTGGCTGGACATCCCGTCGCTGGTGGAGGCGGCCAAGCAGACCGCCAAGACCGGCGCCACCGAGTTCTGCATCGTGGCCGCGGTGCGCGGTCCGGACGAGCGGCTGATGGCGCAGGTCGCCGCGGGCGTCGAGGCCATTCGCAACGAGGTCGACATCCAGGTCGCCTGCTCGCTCGGCATGCTCAACCAGGAGCAGGTGGATCAGCTGGCCGCCATGGGCGTGCACCGCTACAACCACAACCTCGAGACCGCGCGCTCGCACTTCCCGAACGTGGTCACCACCCACACCTACGACGAGCGCTGGGACACCCTGCGCATGGTGCGCGAGGCGGGCATGGAGGTCTGCTCCGGCGGCATCCTCGGCATGGGTGAATCTCTGGAGCAGCGCGCCGAATTCGCCGCGCAGCTGGCCGAATTGGAGCCCGACGAGGTGCCGCTGAACTTCCTCAACCCGCGCCCGGGCACTCCCTTCGGTGACCTCGAGGTGCTGCCCGCCGCCGACGCCCTGCGCGCCGTCGCCGCCTTCCGCCTGGCCCTCCCGCGCACCATCCTGCGTTTCGCGGGCGGCCGTGAGATCACCCTCGGCGACCTGGGCGCCAAGCAGGGCATCCTCGGTGGCATCAACGCCGTCATCGTCGGCAACTACCTGACCACCCTGGGCCGTCCCGCCGAGGCCGACATCGATCTGCTCGGTGAGCTCAAGATGCCGATCAAGGCGCTCAACGAAACCCTCTGAGACGGAAGCGGGCTATGGAAAACCGGTACCGTGGCGGTACGGTCTCTCCGGCCCGCTTTACCGTGCACTGCTATTGAGACACGAAGGATCCATCGAGGTGATCGTGGACATCGAGGAGCGCTACAACCCTTTCACGGGTAAGCGGATCGTGCCGGGTCTGGATGATCCGGTTCCCGCGGCCGCCGCTCTGGGCCTCGAGCCCCCGCGCTTCTGCGAACAGTGCGGCCGCCGCATGATCGTGCAGGTCAGCCCCGACGGCTGGTGGGCGAAATGCTCCCGCCACGGTGTTCTCGACTCCACGAGCCTGGAACACCGCTAGTGGCAACCACACTCACCGCCGGGCCGGGCGGACTTCGCGTCGACGTACTGATGCGGGAAGTGCGCGCGGCGGCGGTGGTGTGCACCGTCCTCGTCGCGGTGAGCGCCCTGGCCGGGGTGGTGTGGGCGTTGCTCGCTCCTGCCGAGCAGCTGCTGGTGGTCGAACCCGACCGCGGCACCGCCCTCACCGGCGAGAGCATGCATCGTTTCGACGCCCTCGCCATTTTCGTGCTGATCGGCATCGTGCTCGGTGTCCTCGGCACGGCCGCGGCCTGGCGCTGGCGCCGGGCGCGGGGCCCCGTGCTGCTGTCGGGCATTCTGCTCGGCTCGCTGGGCGGCGCCTTCCTGATGAAGGTGGTGGGGGAGGTCGTCGCCGAGCAGTTGCACACCCGCCCCCAGCATCCTGCCCTCCACTCCATCGTGGATTTCGCTCCCGCCGTGGAGGGTTGGGCCGCGCTGATCGCCCAGCCGCTGGCCGCGGCCGTGGTGGCGCTCCTGCTGACCGCCCTCAGCACCTCCGACGATCTCGGTAGCGGCCAATTCCTCCCGTTCGGCGGCAGCCGCCCCGATCCGGCCGTGCTCGCCGGGCCCCAGTACGGTTCCGCCATCAGCTACGGTCCGTACCCCGGCAACGCGCAACAGGCCATGGGCGTGCGAGAACCCGTGGTGCCCTTCGACGCTCCCGGTTCGCTGCCGGATTCCGGCGCTACCCGCTGACCCGGCTCCGGCAATATTCGCTGGAGCCCGGGCGTTGTACCCCCTACCGTGTTCGCGTCCACGGATCCGAATCACCCAGGGGGACCCCATGAAGCCCGCACCTGCCGATCATGCCGGCTCGGCACCGGCGGAACGCCCCGACCTCACCGCGTGGCGTCAGCGCCACGAACTCCGCAGATCCAATGCGTCCCAACCGATCCCGAGCGGCCGCCGCTACAAGCGCACCGAAAAACACCGCGATCGTTCCCGGGACCGGTGATCGCCTAGCGGTATCCACGTTTGAGCAGGTACTCGGCACCCGCTTGGAATGCAGCCGGGGTGAGGAGTGCGAAGTCGAAGGCATCGGCGAGACGGTTGGTCGTATTGAATGCCACGCAGACCGCCAGGGCGTCCTCGATCTGTTGCGGTGTGACGCCGGCCGACAGCACGTTGCGCATGTCCGCGCTGGTCACCGTGCCCTTGCGAGTGAGTGTGCCGAGCATCCGGAGGGTTGCCCGCAGACCGTCCTCGATGGGCGCCGAATCCACATCGGTCAGCACCGATCGGACACGCTCGTCATCCGCGTAGGCCTGGGCGGCGGTGGCGGTGTGCGCGCCGATGCAGAAGTCGCATTCATTGACCTTGGAGACATACGCGGCCATCAGTTCCCGGTCGGCGATCGACCAGGCCGAGGGGCCACGCATGGCCTCGTGCGTGAAGGTTTTCGCCTGCGCGCCATAGAAGTCGGGGCGGTAGAAGACCAGCTTGGCGGCATCCGGCACGGGTTGGCGGGAGAACAGTCTGATGAGGCCGAACAGGAGCTTGGTCGCCGGGCGGTAGCCGCCGTTGAGAACATCCGGGCGCATCAGGCGTCCTCCGCTGCGGCTGCCAGGGCGGCGAGACCGGCCTCGTACAGCCGGGCCGACTGGCCGACCGCCGCGCAGACAACCAGCTCGAAGAGCTGATCCTGGCTGTAGCCCGCGGCCTCGGCGGCGGCGAAGTCCGCGTCGGCGGTCTGTGTCGGCCTGGTGGCGACCTTGTCGATGAGCTCGCGTAACGGGGGCGGAAGATCGGCGTTGTGAAAGGCGCGGGCGCGGAGGTCTTCCGGCGCCGTGCCCGTCCCGCTCAGCACCCGGTCCACCAGTGCGCGGTGTGCTGCTCGTTTCCTGTCCTCGGTTGCCACGACCGCCTCCGTCGGCTCAGCTACCTGCGTTCCCCTGTGACCACCATAGGACCGCGCTCGATCCCGGCGTCGCGTGCTCCTCCCGTGCCGGGTTCGGGGCCGGTCACGAGGTGTGAATCCTGGTGAAGGGCAACAGGATTTCGGCGGTGCATGAGGGGTTTTCGACGAAGGGGGAGTGTCCTGCGTCGGGGATGGTCGACACTGTCGCACCGGGGACGCTGCGGTATTCGTCCGTGGCGGTGTCGGGGCGCCAGCGGCGGTCCTGGTCACCGAAGATCACCAAGAGGGGTTTGCCGAGGTCGGTGAGGCGGTCCGGGAGGGTGCGCCGGGTGATGTAGTCGGTGCTGGCGGCGTCGGTCGCGATGAGAGCGTGGTAGGTCATGCCGCGCAGGTCGTCGATGAACTGCTGGGGTATCGGGTAGGTGTCGGTGGCGAAGGCGCTGTGCAGGGCCTGACGCAGGAGGTCGTCGGTGCGAACCTGCCAGAGCAGGTCGCCGACGCCGGGGGTGGTGAGCAGCTGGGAGGCCGGGCCTTCGGAGGTGTCGTCGCTCATGGCGGGGCCGGCGTCGATCAGGGCCAGGCCGGTCACCAGGTCGGGGCGTTGTTCGGCGACCGAGGTGGCGACCGCGCCGCCGGTGGAGTGGCCGACGACGAGCGCGTGCCGGATGCCGAGCTGGTCCAGCACGCCGGCGACCCGATGTCCTTGCTGCGGAATCGAATACTCGTCACCGGCGGGTTTCGCGGATCCGCCGTGGCCGAGCAGGTCGACGCGAATGACGTGATAGCCGGGCAGCAGCGGCACCACCTGGTCCCACCAGTGCGCGGACGCGCCGAGGCCGTGGATCAGCACCAGAGCGGGATCATCGGCCGGGCCGTCCTGGCTGATGTGGATGTCCTGGCCGTCGACGGTCAGCGTCGAATCGCCTGTGGCAGCGGCGCTCTGCGGTGTCGTCACCGCGGCGCAGCCCAGCACCAGAAGCACGCTGACGACGGCCGCGGCCACCGGGCGTCGCGGGCCGTACCTGCGGCCACGTTGTTCCCGCCGGTGGCGGGGCTGCTTTCTTTGCTCGTGGCCGGGGAGTCGGGTCGGAGTTTCTTGCGAATGGTCGGGGCATGAGGCTGAGGAATTCACGCACCAACTGTCGCCGTCGCCGTACCCCTCCGGCTTGAACAAATGTTCCGCGGCCTCCACCATGAAGGCGTGCGCGTCACCGCAGCCGAACCTGTCTGGGATGTCGTCTGCCCCTCGCGGCCCGGCCGGCTCCCCGGTATCCGCATGGCCGGCTTCCGCGATCACGGGGTGAATCCTGTTGATCAGCTGGCGCTGCCGCATCCCGACATCACCCTGCTGCTGGAGTTCGGCCCCGGCGCGGTCACCGTCGAGGACGCCGCGGGCCGCTGCGGGGGCAGCCTGGTCGGCGGGCTCGGGACCGCCACCCGGCGCGTGCGCGGCGCCCAGATCGAATGCGTGCAGGTGCGCCTATCACCCCTGATCGCGGGTCCGCTGCTGGGCGTCTCCCTCGCCGAATTGTCCGACGCCCTGGTGCCTTTGGACGCCCTGTGGGGTCGCGAGTCCGCGCTGATCCGCGAACAACTGGCCGAAACCCCGTCGTGGGACCAACGTTTCGCACTGATCGAGGCCCTGCTCGCCCGCCGCTACGCGGACGCGCCATCGGCCGACCCGGAGGTGGTCTGGGCCTGGCGCCGGATCCGCTCCGGTCACGGCCTGGTCCGGGTCGACGCTCTCGCCGACGAACTCGGCTGGACCCGCAAACGCCTGTGGTCCCGATTCCAGACCCAACTCGGCCTGCCCCCCAAACGAGCCGCCACCCTGATCCGCTTCGACCACGCCGTCCACCGCCTCGCCGCCGGCACCGACCCGGCCCGCGTCGCCGCAGAATCCGGCTACGCCGACCAATCCCACCTCCACCGCGACATAGTCGCCTTCTCCGGCATCACCCCCACCGCCGTCGCCGTAACCTCTTGGCTCGCCGTCGACGACATCGCCTGGCCGACCGCTGTGATGACGAGCATGCCGACGGCATCGTGGGTCGATGCGACATGATGATCGGATGCAGATCCTGGGTTCTCATCCGGTTGTGGATGCCGTGCTCGATCGGCATCGGCGGGAGATCGGTGATTCGTTGCCGGTGTATCGGAATCATGTGTTGCGCTGTTTGAACTATCAGCGGTTGCTGCTGGGGGAGGCGGTGCCGGATGTCGCGGCGCTGGCGTGGGCGGTGCACGATCTGGGGATCTGGACGGCGGGAAGCTGGGACTATGTGGATGCGTCGGCGGATCTGGTGGGCTGTCACGCTGCTGAATTCGGGATCGACGATGTCGAGGCTGCACGTCGGATGGTGCTCGAGCATCATCGGCTTCGCGGCGTCGACGATCGGTTGGCCGAGACCTTCCGCGTCGCTGATCGGATCGATGTGACGCACGGGCTGCTTCATCGACCAGTGGCTCGGGCCGAAGTGAAAGCTGTTGTCGCACAGTTACCCTATGTCGGCTTCCACGCATTCCTGGCCCGGCAAGCCGCTCGCTATGCGCTGACCCATCCGACGCGCCCCATGCCCATGGTTCGCTGGTAGTTCCGGCTATCGGTGCGAGTCGGGGATGGCGAAGCCGAATTTGGCGGCGAGGGCCTGGACATCGGCGCGGTCCTTGGGGGCGGGCGGGTAGGCGGTTTTGAAGGTGAACATCCATGGGGCGGCGATGCAGTCGACCTTTTCACCGTCGATGGTGCCGGTGCCGGTCAGGGAATCGGCGGGATAATCGATGCCGTAGGTGACACGACCATCGGCGTCGTGGTCGAACACGTGAATGTCGACCGGGGTGTGCGGGCCCTTGGCCATGACGTAGTTCCACGCCGTGTGGTCCGGCCCGGGGTCGGCGAGATAGCCCATCCCCGTGAGGATTTCGCGCACCCGATCGGCCTGGCAGCGGCGCACCGCGATATCCAGGTCGCTGTGCGGGCGGGTCTGCTCGCCCAGTAGCGCGTCCACGCACCAGCCGCCGTCGATCCAGATGGTGATGCCGGCCCGGGCGCAGGCCCGGTGCAGGTCGAGGACGTCGGCTGCTTCCATGCGGGTCAGCGTAGGGCAGCGCGGTCGGTGCAGGGCGGCGATCAGCGCGGGCGCGAGTCCGCCACCGACGCATCGGCCCTCACCCGACCCGTCCGTTCCCGAGCCTCACCCGACCCGTCCGTTCCCCAGGGTGCGCCGGTGGTCCGCGACAAGCAGCTGGCCGAGGGCTATGCCTCCGTCGTTCGGGGGGACGTGGCGGTGGCTGTAGACGTCGAATCCGTCGCGCTCGAGGATCGTGAGGGAGTTGACCAGGAGGAATTCGTTGAGGAATACGCCGCCGGAGAGGACGACCTGCCGGATGCCGGTGGCACGGGAGATCTCGCGGCATTGCCGTCGGACCATGGTGACCACGCCGGAATGGAACCGCCGGCTGATCTGCGGGAGCGGTAGGCCGGCGGCGAGGTCCCCGGCGATCGAGCGGATCACCGGTCCGAAGTCGACTTCGGTTGTGGTGTAGTCGAACTCGTATCCGTCAACCATGGCGAGGTCGCGCTCGAGCAGGCCCTCCAGCTCGATCGGTCCCTGCGCCTCGTACTCGGCGTAGCAGCAGATACCCAGGAGGGCGGCGACTCCGTCGAAGAGCCGGCCCATGCTCGATACCTCGGGCGAATTGATTCCTTGCGCTCGCATCGTCGAATACACGTGCCGGCGATCCGGCTCGAGCCGGCCGATCGCCGGGAACGCCTTGACGGCCGTGTCGATATCGCCGAATGCGTCCAGGGCGACCGATACCCCGGTTCGAATCGGTTCGTGCACCGCTCGGTCACCGCCGATCAGTGCCAAGCGCCGCAAATGCGTTGCCCGCTCGAATCTTTCGAAGTCACCCACCAGGAATTCCCCGCCCCAGATGGTGCCGTCGGTGCCGTAGCCGGCTCCGTCGAACACCACACCGATGGCTGGTCCGCTGAGCCGATTCTCCGCCAGGCACGCGGCCATATGAGCGTGATGATGCTGGACGAACACGGGATCGCCCGGTTCGCCGATGCCCTCGTGCACACTGCTGGAGCGGAACTGCGGGTGCATATCGTAGACACCCGCAGCGGGCTCCAGATCATAGAGCGACGCCAGGTGTGCCGCCGTCTTGCGATGAGCGGCAAAGGTTTCGTCGTTCTTCAGGTCGCCGACGTGCTGGCTGAGGAAGACCCGGGATCCGGCGGAGAGGGCCACCGTCGTCTTGAGTTCGGCGCCATAGGCGACGAGCGGAGCCAGCGGACGGCCGACGTCCACCGGGTACGGCGCATACCCGCGCGCTCTGCGCAGGAACGTCATCAGGGGCCCGTCCAACTCGGGGTGGGCGGACAACCGGACCACGGAATCGTCGACCCTGATCTCGATTTCGCGGTCGTGGTAGAGGATCACGTCGGCGATCTCGAAAAGCTGCTGGAGCGCATCCTCGTTGCGATGGACTATCGGATAGCCGGAGATGTTTCCACTCGTCATGATCACCGTGTCCAGGCCGGATTCGTCCAGTAGCAGGTGATGATGCGGTGCCGAGGGCAGCATCAGGCCCAGATTCGGATTCCTCGGGGCGACGTTCTCCGGGAGCGCACCGGAACGCTTGCGCGCCAAGAGGATCGGCCGCGCGGGCGACCGCAGCAGTGCTTCCTCCGCCGCGGACAGTTCCACGATCCGATGGGCGGCGGCCAGATCCCGAACCATGACGGCGAAGGGTTTCGAATCCCGGCGTTTGCGCTCGCGGAGCAAGGCCACCGACTCGGCGCGGCGCGCATCCACGGCAAGATGGAAGCCCCCGACACTCTTGACGGCCGCGACCCGCCCCGCTGTCAATTCCCGTGCGCACCGGCGCAATGCGTCCTCGCCTTCGAGAACCGCTCCCTGCCGGTCGGCGAGGAACAGACGAGGTCCGCAGTCGGCACAGGCATTGGGCTGTGCGTGAAAGCGCCGGCTCATCGGATCCCGATACTCCCGGTCGCACCTCTCGCACATGGTGAACGAGCGCATCGTGGTCTGCGACCGGTCGTACGGAAGTGCGCGAATGATCGAATACCGTGGACCGCAGTTCGTGCAGTTGATGAACGGGTACCGGTAACGGCGATCGGCCGGATCGCGCAACTCGGCCAGACAGTCGGCACACACATGCGTATCCGCGGGCACCAGAGCGACTTTCGCTCCGCTGTGCACACTGTGCACGATCTCGAAATCGGTGGCCGCCGACCGCCCCGACGATCGGCTGAGAGCTACCACCCCATCGACGCGGGCCAACTCCGGAGCCTTGCTCGCCAATTCCTCGCTGAAGCGCCGCAGCACGGACTCGTGGCCGCTCGCTTCGATGAGCACGCCCTCGGGATCGTTGCGAACCCATCCGGCCAAGTCCAGCTCACGGGCGAGCTTGTAGACGAACGGGCGATAGCCCACGCCCTGAACAACGCCGGTAACCCTGATTTTCCAGGTCGCATACTCGGTCATGACATCGGTTCAACACAGCCGGGGCAGCTCGGCGCCGCGGAGAGGTTGCAGCGTGGATTCGCGGCCGTCGGAATCCCGGAGAACGACCGCCGCGCCATCGAGGGCGGTCACCTCGCCGATCGCCACGGCGTGCCGGCCGTACTCGTGCGCGTGGAGCGCGGCGAGCACCCGATCGGTCGCCTCCGGATCGATGAAGATCGCCACGCAGCCCTCGTTGGCACAGTGCAGTGGATTGATCCCCAGCATGTCCGCCGCCATCGCGGTCTCGTGCTGGATGGGCAATGCCGGAGCCTCGATCCGGATTGTCTTGTCCAGCTTGCCCGCGTACTCGTGCAGCACCGCCGCGAGTCCGCCGCGGGTGACATCGCGCATCGAGCGAATCGATCCGGTCGGCACCGCGGCGAACACGCCGTCGATCATGGTGTTGAGGGGTGCGCAATCGCTGAGGACCCGGCTTTCGAAGCCGAGACCCTCGCGGATCGACAGCAGATGCACGGTGTGATTACCGAGGGGACCGGACAGGATGACCGCATCCCCGGGGCGCACGGCGTCCATCCGCAGCGGCTCCCGGGCGAAGAAACCGACCCCACTTGTGTTGAGGTACAACTGATCCGCTTCCCCGGCGCGCACGACCTTGGTGTCGCCGCACACGATCTGCACGCCGGCTTCGTGAGCAGTGTCCCTGATCGAGGTCAGCACACGGGACAGGCGGTCGAACGGCAGTCCCGTCTCGAGGATCATTCCGAGCGTGAGATACCGCGGAGCCGCTCCCGACACCGCGAGATCGTTGACGGTCCCGCACACCGCGATCTTTCCGATGTCGCCATTGCCGAAGAACGGCGGGTCGACCACGAAGCTGTCCGTGGTCATCGCGATCCGGCTGCCCTCCACCGCGAGGACGGCACTGTCCTCCATCTCGCCCACATAGACGTCGCCCAAGGTCTCCGCGATGAATGCCACGAGTTCGCCCGACAGTGTCGCGCCGGTGCCGTGGTCGAGTTGGATCTGCTGGGTTGCGAGAGTCACGGTGTCTTGGTCTCCTTCCGGGGGAGACCGCCGTTCTCATCGATCGTCCGCAGCATCTCCGCGGAATCGGCGACCGTGGCGCAGTAGCCCTCGAGCCATTCGAGTGCGCGCTGCCGGTCGGCTTCGACGGCGGAGAATACGCAGTCGCTCGGCACGCCGACAATGTATCCGCGGAAGAATGCGTCGGCCGCCGTCGTCTGAATGCAGATCTGGGTTTGCAGACCGATGAGAATCAGGGTCTCGACCCCGATTGCCTGGAGCCGCTCGTGCAGATCGGTCTCGTAGAATCCGCTGTCCTTGCTCCGCTCCTGAACGATATCCTCCGGCTCGAGGAAGTCCCGGATCACCTCGGCGCCCGCCGTGCCGCGCAGCGCGGGGACGCGGCCGTCGTACCGCTCGGCGAGGGGATCGTCGGGTTCGTTGATGAGCTGCAGGTGAAAGACGGGATAGCCGCGTTTCCGCAGATCGGACAAGAATCCCGCCACATGTGCGGTCGCCGCGGCGATCGCCGCCCGACGTTCCGGATTCTTTCCGACGATATCGTACTGCAAGCCGCTCGTGAGGACTGCAATCTTTGACATGTCGACTACTCCAGTAATTAGTTGTTCTGCGCCGCGCCCGAGCGATTTTGCAGATCCTGGGCGATATTCGACCAATTGACCGCGCATTGATACGCGAATTCGATGATGTGGTCCCGGGTATGCGGGAGCATGGCGTCGGTTATTTTCTCGATATCGGTGGTCTTCACCGCGTGCTGATGCATCCAGCGCAGGAGGTCGCGGCCGCTGGCACTCATGCGCAGCGCCGGGTCCCGGGCCAGCAGGGCCAGTAGGGCGCCGAGATCCGCCGGCTTCTCGGGCGGCGAAGGGGGTGTCGGCCGATCGGGGGCGTCCGGGAGTTTGCTCTCCGACTCCGGTGAGGTACGGGGAGTTCTGTTTTCGTTCGAATGAACGAGCGGATCCTCCCCGCGTTCGAGCCGGGCGCGGACATCGCGGACGGTGGACGGGGACAAGCCGACTTCTTGAGCGATGCTGCGCAGGGACGCGTCCGGGCGGGCCAGGATCAGCTCGGCGGCGGTGCGCCGGGCCGATTTGGTGTCGACGGGTCGTAGGCGGCCATCGCTTCCCAGGCGATGGCTCGATCGCGAATCGTCGTCGATCCGGCCGCGGATCGCTGCCACGGTCTTCGCGGACAGGCCCGCGGTGGTCGCTATCGAACGATCCGACCAGTGTGGATGCGTCCGCATGATGCGTTCCGCGGCAGCGCGCCGATCGCTCAGGGACAGCGGCAGGCCGTGGGTCGTGTTTTCGCGTACCCCGACGATGAATGCGAGTTCCTCGGAACCGTCCACCAGATATGCATCAATATGTGTGAATCCCTTCAGTCGCGCGGCGAATGTGCGGTGAAATCCATCGATGACCCGCATTGTGGGCCGATGAACGAGGATGGGCGGCAAAGGCCACTCGGCCTCGACCAACCTTTCGATGTGCGAATGATCCTCACCCTCGGATCTCGGGGAGCCGATAGTAACCAGCGATGCAATCTCTAAGGTTGTTCTGACGCGGTTCAATTTCGAGGAGTGCTCCAAATATGTAGTGCCCCTTGGTCTTACAGGGTCAGAATTCGAAAATTACCGCAGGCTCATCCTTCCGGCAAGAGGACTCGACCGGTCGGCATGGTCGTTGTGATCGCCCACCGTCGGATGTGCCGTGAGAGTGTGTCGATCCACAGGTCGTGCGCCGCTCACGGGGTGTGCAACCGTGTGAAAGCCGCAGTTGCACAGCATGATTCGAGCCATCGCCGCAGGACAGACGGCCGACGGGGTGTGGTTGGGTGCACTGTGCCCGCTCACAGTCGGATACATCACTCGGTGGGATCGGCGACGTGCGCTCGGCCCTTGTCCCGAAGATCGACATGTGCGGTAATACCGTGGCCGACTTCGGTTTCCGTATATGTAAATCGCAATAACACAAATGTGCTCGGGGAGATTCGATGTCCATGACCGGTACCGAGCGGGAAAAGGACGCGGCGGTCGTCCCGTTGCGCTGGGTGGGCCCGATCAAGATCACTGGCAATGTGGTGGACGAACCGATCGAGGTGCCGCTGGCCACCTACGAGTCACCGCTGTGGCCGTCGGTGGCGCGCGGCGCCAAGATCACCAGGCGTTGCGACCGCGGCGTCGTGTGCACGCTCGTCGACGAACGGATGACCCGGTCGGTCCTGCTCGAGGCCGACGACGCCGGTGCGGCACTGGCGGCGGTTCGCCGGCTCGGGGATGTCATGGGGGAGATGCGCCGGATCGTCGCCGACTGCAGCCGCTATGCCGAACTCCTGGATGTCCGGCACCAGATCGCCGGAAATCTGCTGTTCGTGCGATTCGAATTCGCTACCGGCGATGCCTCCGGCCACAATATGGCGACCCTGGCCGCCGATGCCCTCCTCGCGTACCTGGTGCGCGTATTCCCCGGTCTGCGTTACGAATCCGTGTCGGGGAACTTCTGCACGGACAAGAAGGCGTCCGCGGTGAACGGCATTCTCGGCCGCGGCAAGAATGTGGTGACCGAACTGCTGATCCCGCGTGCCGTGGTGGTGAACGATCTGCACACGACCGCACGGCGGGTAGCGGCTCTCAATGTCCGCAAGAACCTGATCGGAACGAGTCTGGCGGGCGGAATCCGTTCCGCGAACGCGCATTACGCGAACATGTTGCTGGCGGTCTACCTGGCCACCGGCCAGGATGCGGCCAATATCGTCGAAGGCTCGCAGGGCATCACGCATGCCGAGGACCGCGATGGTGATCTTTATTTCTCGTGCACGCTGCCGAACATCATTGTCGGAACGGTCGGAAACGGAAAGGGATTGGATTTCGCCGCGGCGAATCTCGCCAGGCTGGGCTGCGGTGCGGACCGGGCGACGGGGGAGAATGCCCGCCGGCTCGCCGTGGTGACAGCGGCGGCGGTGCTGTGCGGGGAGCTGTCGCTGCTGGCGTCCCAGACGAACGCCGGCGAACTGATGCGGACGCATCTGAATTTCGAACGCCCACCATCGGATAGAGAGAATTGACGTGGTGTTTCCTATTGGAATTCACGATATCGCGTTGGCGACCGGGCATTACGCGCTGGACCTCGAGGAGTTGGCGGAGCGGCACGGCGTCGACCCCGGCAAGTACGCCATCGGCCTGGGGCAGAGCACGCAGACCGTTCCGGCGACGGACGAGGACATCGTCACCATGGCCGCCGCCGCGGCGAAGCAGATCCTGGCCGAGCACGATGCCGGGGATATCCGCACCGTCCTGCTCGCCACCGAGACCGGGATCGACCAGTCCAAAGCGGCCGCGATCTATGTGCAGGACCTGCTGGGATTACCGTCCTCGACGCGGGCGGTGGAATTGAAGCAAGCGTGTTACGGGGGCACGTCGGCGCTGCACTTCGCGGCCGGACTCGTGCACCGCGACCCCGACCACAAGGTATTGGTGCTCGCCAGCGATATCGCGAAATACGATCTCGGTTCCGCCGGTGAGGCCACGCAGGGCGCGGCCGCCGTCGCCATGCTGGTGTCGGCGGACCCGGCTGTCGCGGTCCTCGAGCCCGTGTCGGGTCTGTACACCGCCAATGTGCAGGACTTCTGGCGACCCAACTACCGCTCGACACCGATGGTGGACGGCAAGCTGTCGGTCTCGTTGTATCTCGAAGCGGTGGAACAGGTTTGGAAGGACTACGAAGCCCGCGGCGGCCGGGCCATCCAGGATTTCGCGGCGTTCTGCTATCACCAGCCGTTCACCAGAATGGCCTACAAGGCGCACGCGCGGTTGCTGGAAATCCACGGCATCGACACCGATAACGCTCGGCTGGACGCGGACCTCGCACATACCACTATCTACAATCGCCTTGTCGGCAACAGCTATACAGCCTCGCTGTACGTGGGTCTCATGTCGTTGCTCGACCATGCCGAGGACCTCAGCGGGCGCTCCGTCGGAATGCTGAGCTACGGATCGGGTTGTGTCGCGGAGTTTTTCGGATTGTCGATGGTGCCGGGATATCGGCGGCGACTGCGGACCTCGGCCAACCAGTCCGCCATCGCGCGACGGGAGCGGATCTCCTACGAAAGATATCGTGAGATAAGGGATTTCGAGTTACCCGAGGACGGTTCGTCGAAGACATTGGCGGTCGACGGGGCCGGACCGTTCCGCTTGCGGGCCGTCGCCGAGCATTCGCGAATGTACGAGGCACGTCACCTGATTCAGGCATGAGGGTGGGTGCTGAACGGTCGGCGGACCCCACCCTCGGTCATGGCCGCGCCGTCGCCAAACTGATCCTGCTCGGTGAGCATGTGGTGCTCTACGGTCGCCCGGCGATCTCGCTGCCGGTGCCGCTCGTGGGGGTGACCGCCACCGCGCGCCGATCCAGGGGCCCGGTCACTGTGGCGTCGACGAACGCGGCAGGCCGGGGACCGGCTGCGGGGCCGGGCGATACTGCGGTGTCGCGGCTGGCGGTAGCGGCGGTCTGCCACCATCTCCGGGTTCCCGACGAGGGCCTGGCCATCACCATCGACAGCGACATCCCGAGCGAGCGTGGTCTGGGTTCGAGCGCGGCGATCGCGGCGGCCGTCATCAGGGCGGTCGCCGATCTGTGGGATCGAAAGCTTTCCGGCGAAACACTTTTCACGCTGATTCAGGAATCGGAGGCGCTGGCGCACGGGAACGCGAGCGGCGTCGACGCGCGGACGGTGGTCGGCTCGGCCGGGCCGCTCTGGTTCCAGGACGGGGCGGCCCGGCCACTTCCGGTGGCGGACAGCGCGGATCGAGCGGTCCTGGTGGTGGGCGACACCGGTGTGGCGGGCAGCACCCGCGAGGCGGTGGCGATCGTGCGCCGGCGATTGCACGCCCTCGGCGCGGCAGGTGAGGATCTGCTCGAGCGGGCCGGGCAGCTCGCCCACGGTGCCGCCGTGGATCTGCGGCTCGGGCGGTTCGCCGAGCTGGGCGATGCCATGACCGGCGCACAGCGGATTCTGGTGCGATTGGGCGTCAGCTGCCCGGCCGTCGACGAGCTGGTGGCCGCCGCGCTGGCCGGGGGAGCGCTGGGCGCCAAACTCTCCGGCGGCGGACTCGGCGGCTGCGTCATCGCACTGACCACCGACGCCCCCGCCGTCCGCACGGCACTGCTCGCGGCGGGCGCCCAGCGCTGTCTCGAGGTTCCTTTGAATCCGGTGGACGTATGAATTCCGTTGCGGCGATCGCGCATCCGAATATCGCCCTGATCAAGTACTGGGGCAAGCGGGACGAGGTCCTGCACCTGCCCATGACCACCAGCCTGTCGCTGACCCTGCGGGAATTCCCGACCACGACCAGGGTCACGGTGGGGCCGGACCCGACCGCCGACCGGGTAACCTTCGCCGGAGCCCCGGCGCCCGAGGCATTCGCCGCGCCGGTCTCGCGGTTTCTCGAGCTGGTGCGCGAGCGGTCCGGCGATCGGCGGTACGCGGTGGTGGACACCGTGAACACGGTGCCGACCGGAGCCGGACTGGCCTCCTCGGCAGCGGGTTTCGCCGCACTGGCGCTGGCCGCCGCGACCGCCTACGGACTGGACCTGGATCGAGCCGCGCTGTCCCGGCTGGCGCGCCGCGGGTCCGGCAGTGCGGCACGCTCGGTCTTCGGAGGCTTCGCGGTGTGGTGGCGTGGCGTGGGTGCCGGCGCGGCCGGCGACCTGAGCAGCTTCGCCGAGCCGATCGACGCGCCGCTGCTGGACCCGGCGCTGGTGGTGGCCCTGGTCGATACCCGCGAAAAGGCGGTTCCCAGTAGGGAAGCCATGCGGCGGACCATGGCCACGTCGCCGTTCTATCCGCCGTGGGTGGCGGAGTCCGCCCGGGACCTGGACCGCATGCGGGCGGCGCTGCGCGAGGGCGATCTGACGACCGTCGGGGAGATCGCCGAGGCCAACGCCCTCGGGATGCATGCCACCATGCTCGGCGCTCGACCGGCCGTACGGTATTTCGCACCCGGCACCCTGCGCGTGCTGGACCTGGTGCTGGAGTTGCGTGCCGCGGGCATCGGCGCCTGGGCCACGATGGACGCCGGTCCGAATGTGAAGGTGCTGTGCGATTCCCGCGACCGCGCCGTCGTCGCGGCGGCCGTCGCCGAGGTGACCGGGGGAGTGGATCGGATCGTGGTCACCACCGCCGGGCCCGGTGCCGCCGTCTCCGACAGCGGAGAACGATGATCACCGTTGCCGTTCCGGGCAAGCTGTACATCGTCGGCGAATACGCGGTCCTGGAGCCGGGCAGCGCGGCGGTGCTGGTCGGCATCGATCGCTACGTACGCGTCCGCGTTACCCCGGTGAGCTCGGTCGGTCCTGGTCTCCGAACGATCACGACCAGCCGCACCCCCGGGCGCCGCGCCGAATTCGTCTGCCGGGAAACGGGTTTCGACCGAGTCCCGGCGAACTCGGCCGACGCGGCCGGGCTGTCCCACGTGCTGGCGGCCCTGGCCATCGTCGACCGTTACGCGGCCGGATCAGGTCGGCAGCCGGTGGGCTTCACCCTCGAAATCGACTCCCAACTGGATGATTCCGCCACTGGACGCAAATACGGGCTGGGATCTTCCGGAGCGGTGACCGTCGCGGTGGTGCGGGCTGTCGCCCGGGTCTACGGGTTGCCGCTGGATCCGGACACCGAGACGAAACTGGCTCTGCTGTCGGTGTTCTCGGTGGATCCGCACTGCTCCGGAGGTGATGTCGCGGCCTCGGCGCACGGCGGTTGGGTGTACTACCGGACCCCGGATCGCGCGGCCCTGACCGCGGCGCTGGCGCGGCCGGGCACCGAACTCGGGGCGCTGATCCGGCAGCCGTGGAAACACCTGACGGTACGGTCGCTGCCGCCCCCTCGCGAGCTGTCCCTGGAAGTGGGATGGGTCGGGCGACCGGCGGATTCGAGCGTACTGGTAGCGGCCATGAAACAGGCCGTCCGACACCATGGTTCGGCCTATCGGCAGTTCGTCACCGCCAGCGGTCAGTGCGTCGAGCAGTTCGCGGCGGCGTGCCGTTCCGGCGACGATCGAGCGGCCGAGCTCGCGCTGAGCACCGCCGGTCGCTTGCTCCGTGAGCTGGCCGCGGTGTCCGGTGCCGCCATCGAGAGCCCCGAACTGTCTCGATTGCGCTCTCTGGCAGAGGAACTCGGAGCCGCGGCGAAGAGCTCCGGCGCGGGCGGCGGCGACTGCGGAATCGCCCTGATCGATCCCGCCCGCGCGCCGGCCCTGCGGCAGCGCTGGCGAGCCGCCGGCATCGAACCGCTGAATCTCCGGGTATCCGAGAGGAAAGAGAGCATCAGATGAGCTATGCCAGCCGCAAGGACGATCATGTCCGCCTGGCCGTCGCGCAGCATCGCGAATCGATGGCCGGGCAACGCCCGTCTCCGTTCGACGAGGTCGCTTTCGTCCACCACGCCCTGCGGGGTACCGCGGAGCACGCCGTCTCGCTCGCCACCGAGGTGGGCGGCACGACGTGGCCGGTGCCGCTGTACATCAACGCGATGACCGGCGGCAGCGCCCGCACCGGCGAGGTGAATCGTGGACTGGCCATCGCCGCCCGGGAGACCGGCTTGGCGATCGCGTCGGGTTCGATGAGCGCGTACCTGGCAGACGGTTCGGTGGCCGAGACCTACCGCGTGCTGCGCGGCGAGAATCCGGACGGCTACGTCATCGCCAACGTCAACGCCAATGCCACACCGGAGATGGCGATGCGCGCGGTGGAGCTGTTGGATGCCGACGCACTGCAGGTGCACGTCAATGCGATCCAGGAGATCGTGATGCCGGAGGGCGATCGGGACTTCTCGGGCTGGCCGCGCCATATCGCTCGCCTCACCGAGACGCTGGGCATACCGGTGATCGTGAAGGAGGTCGGGTTCGGGATCAGCGCCGACACGGTCACGCGGCTGGCCGAGCTCGGCGTGCGGATCGTCGACGTATCCGGCAATGGCGGAACGAATTTCGCGCTGATCGAGAATGCCCGGCGGCGAGGAGCCGACTTCGGCCTGCTCGCCGACTGGGGCCTGTCCACCCCGGCCTGCCTGGTCGATGGAGCCGAGGCGGCCCTGACGAACGGGGTCGCGCTGCTCGCCTCCGGCGGGGTACGCACTCCGCTCGATGTCGTTCGCGCCCTGGCGCTCGGCGCCCGCGCGGTGGGGGTATCCGGGTACTTCCTGACGATCCTCGAATCCGAGGGCGTCGATGCGCTGATCGCGGCGATCACCGCGTGGATCACGCAGATCCGGCAGCTCATGGTGGTGCTCGGCGCGGAAACCGTGCGCGCGCTGGCGGATGCCGACGTGCTGCTGACCGGCGGGCTCGCCGAGATCTGCCGACTGCGCGGCATCGACCCGGGCGCCTACGCCCGGCGCTCCCGGAATCCGCTGCGGCCCATCGTGCCAACGAGCCGCCTCCGCTGAGATCAGCGCGGTCATATCGAATGAATTTGCGGCACACCACATCCGGTGCGTGTGGAGCGCCTCGATTCGCCGAGAATGCTGATACCCTACCCGCGGGTAACATGGATTGCACTAAGTTACCTATGGGTAACTTAGTGCAAGTTATGATGCGACGAGCGCCGAGCGACACAGCGTCGCTTCGTGAATGAAAGGCCACTGCATGAGCCCCCTGCAAATAACGCTGGGCATCATCTCCATACTGGTCGGTGTGCCCGCGTGGGCCGGGTTCGTCTTGGCGGTGCGCAATATCGTGCGCACCATCCGGCTGGGGCAGCCGGCACCGGACCGGTTCGGGCCGTTCCTGCCCCGAATCGCCACCCTGGTCAAGGAATTCGCGGCGCACACCCGCATGGTGAAGTTCCGGACCGTCGGCTGGGCGCACTGGCTGGTCATGGTCGGCTTCCTGCTCGGGTTCGTCACCGTCTTCCAGGCGCAGGGGCAGATCTTCAGCCCCACCTTCACGTGGCCGTGGATCGGTGACACCCTCGTCTATCACCTGCTCGACGAGCTGTTGGGCCTGGGCACCATCGTCGGTGCGTTGGCGCTCATCATCATTCGGCAGGCCAACCACCCGCGGCGACCCGCGCGGCTCTCGCGCTTCTCCGGCTCCAACTTCCTGGCGGCCTACTTCGTCGAGCTCATCGTGCTCGCCGAGGGCATCAGCATGGTCGGTGTGAAGGCCTTGGTGCAGGCCTACACCGGTGAGCACCATGCCGTCAGCGACTTCGTCAGCATGAATATCGCCAAGCTGCTGCCCGCGAGCGCCGCGGCGGTCTCGGTCTTCGCGTTCTGCAAGCTGATGACGGCGCTGGTGTGGGTCGTGGTGGTCAGCCGCAATATCGACTGGGGTGTGGCGTGGCACCGGTTCGCCGCGTTCTTCAATATCTATTTCAAGCGTGAGGCCGACGGCGGTGTGGCGCTGGGTGCGGCCAAGCCGATGATGTCGGGTGGTAAGCCGATCGAGATGGAGACCGCGGATCCGGATAATGACACCTTCGGTGTGGGTAGGTTCGAGGACTTCTCGT
>NZ_JBSGGG010000008.1:0-300500 GCF_053603795.1 Nocardia sp. NPDC004123 | reverse complement strand
GTCGGTGAGGCCGCGGTCTACTTCCAGGTTTCCACCGGTCGTATGCCCGCCGCCCGCAACGAGGCGCAGATCCAGCGCAGGAAATGGTGTGTGCGCCAAGGCATGCCGGTGGGTCAGGCCGGAGTGAGGGCAGGGCGATTACGCAGGATTGCCGCGACGGCCAGCACTGACAGCGCCAGTAGGGTCAGCGCGAAGGTCGTCGCGCCGGTCGAAAGGCCGACGAGGTCGCTCAGGTACCCGGCGCTGACGGGCAGCAGACCGGCGGGGATGTAGCCGCCGATATTGAACGCCGCGTTGGCTTCTGCCAATCGAGCGGCCGGGACGGCGTGGTTGAGCAGGGACAACCCACCCAGCTGGCCCAGGCCCTGGCCCGCCCCGGCGAGCAGCGCCGAGGCGATCAGGAAGGTCGGCGACTGGGTGTGGACGGCGATCGCGAGGGTGAGCATCGCGAGGGCGGTCGCGGTCGCGGAGATCGCCATCGTCGCCGGGCGCGGCAGGGATCGGGCGGCGAACTGGACGGCGGTGGCGGTGAAGAACATCGCGAAGGCCATGGCGCCGGCGACGATTCGGCTCGTCGTGCCGAGCAGGCCGGACAGCAGGGCCGGGCCGAGAGACAGCACGAAGGAGGTGGCCGTGATTCCGGGCGCGAACACCGCGATGCCGAGGAAGAGCTGGCGGCGGTTCGCGTGGGGCACCCGGGGTACCCGGATCCATGAGCCCGCATCCCGGTGCGCCGGACGGCCGACGGGCATCCGCAACACCGTCACGAAAGCGGTTGCCAGCAGCGCGATCTCGACCAGGAAGACGGTGACGGTCGGGGCCGGGACGGTTTCGGACAGGACGCCGGACAGCAGCGGGCCGACGCCCGCGCCCAGCACCATCGCCGTCGAGGCGAAGAGCGCGCCCAGGTGCTTGCGCTCAGGTCCGGCGACATCGGTCACGGCTGCCATGCCCGCCGATACCGCAGCGCCCACCGCGATACCGGTCAGCAGGCGAGCGATCATCAGCGCGATCACACTCGGCGCGGTGGCGAAGATCAGACATGCGGCCGCCGCGAGGATCAGCGCCGGGATCAGCACGGCTTTGCGGCCGAGCCGGTCCGAGGCGACGCCGGACACCAGCAGCGATCCGAGCAGACCGACGATGTAGAAGGCGAAGACCACGGTCATCGTGCCCTTGGAGAACCCGAAGTCGCGCTGCCACAGCACATACAGCGGCGTCGCCGCGTTCGAGAGCACGAAGACCGCGGTCACCGGCCACGCCGCGAGCCAGATCCACCACGTCGGGGCGACGCGAGCTGCGATTCCGAGATCGATCGGCTCCGCGGTCTGTGCCGGGCGAGATTGTGTCGCAACCACTTCCACTACCTCCACTCAAAGTTCGAATCGACTCGAACTAGTACGAACGAAGTCGAACATAGCATGCTGTACGATGAAAGTCGTACAAGCGTCGACAGTGAGGAGTTCATCGATGCCGGCCAAGCAGCGCCCCGCGCCGAAGTTCACGCTCCCCGCGGAACCGGCCGTCGTGCCGGATCCGTTGCCGGAACCCGGACTCGACGAACTGCGACTCGAGACCGTGATGGGCGCGCTGAGCGACCCACTACGGCTGCACATCGTCCAAAAACTGCTGCTCGAATCCGAGGCCTACGACCACTCCTGCGGCTGGTTCGGCATCGACCGCCCGAAATCGTCACTGACACACCACTTCAAGGCGCTCCGCGAAGCTGGTGTGACCCGCCAGCGTCAATACGGCCTCGAACGCCGCAGCCAGGTCCGCATCGACGACCTCGAAGCCCGCTTCCCCGGCCTGCTCGAGCTCGTCGCCGCCTGGGAGCCCGCGGACTGACGCCCGCTAGGCTGCGCCCATGCAGACGGAGCGGGAGCAGCGGCTGATCGACACGGTGGCCTGGGTGCGAATCGAGGACGGTCGCATCCTGTGCGCGCGGCCGTGCGGCAAGGACGTCTTCTATATCCCCGGCGGCAAACGCGAGGGCGCGGAAACCGATCTGCAAACCCTCGTCCGCGAGATCCGCGAGGAGCTCACGGTCGAACTCGCGCCGGACACCGTCGCTCACGTCGGCACCTACGAGGCCCTGATTCCCGACGCCGTCGTGCGCATGGCCTGCTACACCGCCGAGTATTCCGGCACCCTCGCGGCCAGCAGCGAGATCGACGAGATCGCCTGGTTCACCTACGCCGATCGGCCGCACGTCCCGCCCGTGGACCAGCTCCTTTTCGACGATCTGCACGCCGACGGCCTGCTCGCACACGGCTGACCACTCCCGGCAACTAGAACATGTTGTTGACAGTGACCTACGGGCAGGCATCGAGAGACTGGTCCGAATGTAGAACATGTTCTAGTGTGGTGGGCACAACATTTCCAGTGCCGGAAAGTTCAGAGGAGCCCACCACACCATGCGTACCGAGATCTGTGATCGCCTCGGCATCGACGTACCCATCTTCGCCTTCACCCATTGCCGGGACGTGGCCGCCGCGGTCAGCAATGCGGGCGGTCTGGGTGTGCTCGGCGCGGTCGGGTTCACCGCCGAACAGCTCGAGGTCGAGCTGCAGTGGCTCGACGAGCACGTGCAGGGCGTCTACGGCGTGGACCTGGTCATCCCCTCCAAATACGAGGGCAAGGGCGTCGAAGGCCTGAGCCCCGAGGAGCTGGAAGCCCAACTGGCCAAGCTGGTTCCGCAGGAGCACCGCGACTTCGCCGAGAAGATCCTCAACGACCACGGCGTGCCGCACCTGCCGCCGGAGGAGCGCCACAACCAGCTGCTGGGCTGGACCGCCACCACGGTCGCCCCGCAGATCGAGGTGATCCTGAAGCACCCCAAGGCCAAGCTGGTCGCCAACGCGCTGGGCACCCCGCCCGATGACGTGATCAAGCAGATCCAGGACTCCGGCCGCCTCATCGGCGCGCTGTGCGGTTCGGTCAAGCACGCGCTCAACCACAAGAACGCCGGTCTGGACTTCGTGGTCATGCAGGGCACCGAGGGCGGCGGCCACTGCGGTGAGATCGCCTCCATGGTGCTGTGGCCGCAGGTCATCGACGCCATCGGCGACATGCCGGCGCTCGCGGCCGGTGGTATCGGCAATGGCCGCCAGGTCGCGGCCGCCCTCGCCATGGGCGCGGCGGGCGCGTGGACCGGCTCGCTGTGGCTGACGGTGGAGGAGGCCAATGTGCCGCCCGCCCAGATGCAGACCTACATCGACGCCACCAGCCTCGACACCGTGCGCTCGCGGTCGTGGACCGGCAAGCCCTGCCGCATGCTCAAGAACGACTGGACCGAGGCGTGGGAGCGTCCCGACACCCCGAACCCGCTGGGCATGCCGCTGCAGATGATGGTCGCCCTCGACGGCGTCAAGCGCGGCCACCGGTACCCGGAGCAGGCCAAGGACGTGAACTTCAACCCGGTCGGCCAGGTCGTCGGCATGATGAACAAGATGGAGCGCTCCGCCGACGTGGTGCAGCGGCTCATCACCGAGTACCTGGAGTCCTGCGAGCGGCTGAACAAGCTCAACAACGCCTGATTCTCAGGACATCGACACCGCCTGATGCTCAGGCGATTCGGCGCGTCGGGTAGGGCTGCCCGGCGCGCCGACGCATCTCCGGCGGGCGCGGCACCAGGTCGCGGGCTGCCGGGGCGGACCATAAGCCGGCGCTAGGGTTGTCCCCATGGGGAAGGTCGAGCGGGTGCTGCGGGCCGCGTACTACGCGCTGCTCTCGGTGCCGGTTGCCTTCGCGCCCACGGGGGTTCGGGCCCGGGTGGTGCGGCGAGTGTTCCGGGCGCCGTTCGAGCTGCGGGAACCGGGACCGTGGCGGACCGCCGGGCACACGGTGCTGGCGGTCGCGGTTGGACTGGTCGCCTGGTTCGCGGCGTTCCTGATGGTGCTGGCCGCGGTGCGCGGCATCTTCTATCCCCTGGTGGCGGCGCACGATTTCGAACATTCCTGGGGCGGTCCGACATTGGCCGGGGCGTGGGCGGTGCATTTCGCCGGCGGCGCGCTGCCGTTCCCCCTGTGGGTACTGCTCATCGCCGGGCTCGGAATGCTCGAACAGCGTCTCGCCCAGCGGTTGCTGGGCCGCAGCGGTCCGTGGTGGCCGGTACCGGTGGCCATCGCGCTGTGCGCGGGCGGCGCGGTGTTCTTCATAGCCTGGTGGCATCAGATCTAGCGCGACACGGCAACGCGCCGGAAGCCGAGCGGAAATCCCTGCACCGTCATTGTTTTCGATCTCACGGCGACTCAGTATGGAATTGCGGCGGGTGTGCCGCGAGTCCGGTTCCGGACGCCGATTCTCGGGGCGCGGTGTGACACCGGTCTCCGAAACCCTCGTGCGGCTTGCCGTTTCGGGTCGCTGATTGCCAAGGTTTGCGGGATATGTTGCACACGAAGCCGTCATGTCTGTCGAAGCCCCTGTCCCCGGCCGCCGCGGGCGGTGATGCGCGGTGACATGGTCGAAGATCCGTTCCTCCCCCACCCTGCGCCGCGTCTTGAAAGCGGCGGTGTCGCTGCTGTTCGTGATCGTGCTGGCCATCGTGGCCGCCGTCCTCGAAAAGCATGTCGGCACGGATAAATCGGACGCGAGCGGCCCGCCGATACCGGATCGCGGCGCTCAACCGGCGGGATCGGCCAAGGAGATCAGCAGTCTGCTGGGCAAACTGAAGGTGGCCGACGAACTGCCGATGACCGGTTACTCCCGCGACCGATTCCCGCACTGGGACACCGACAAGCCCGAACACGGATTCGGTGACGCCTTCGCGCAATACAGTCGCTGCACCACCCGTGACGTGGTGCTACTACGTGACGCCACCGGGCCGGTGAAGCTGGATCCGAGCAGCTGCAAACTGAGCGTCGGCACCAATGGTGGCTGGCGCGACCAGTACGGGGTCATGGACAAGAAGACCAACGCCCTCAAGCCCTACAAGTGGACCACCGATTCGTCGGCCCTGGACATCGACCACATCGTGGCGCTGGCCGAGGCGTGGCGTTCGGGCGCTGCGAACCTCGACGACGACACCCGGCGCCATATCGCCAATGACGCGCTGAACCTGGTGATTTCCGATCCCACCGCCAACCGCTCCAAGGGCGACCAGGATCCGTCCAGTTATCTGCCGCCCGGGACCTTCCGGTGCGCCTATATCGGGCACTACATCCAGGTGAAAGTAAAGTACGGATTGAACGTCGATGCCAAGGAGCAGACCGCACTGCAGACCGCGGTGAAGGACTGTGTCAGCAAGGGAGAGTTCACATAGTCGCCGTCGTCGAAATCCGCAGCGAGGCAGCCGTCATGACCCGGGAAGAGGGAACGGTCTCCGGGGATCTCGATGTGACGCTGGATTATTCGGGTCACGGGCTGGTGCGCTATCGCGGCACCGCCACCTGGTACACCATCGGCAATCTGGAGGACGAGGAACCACGCAGCTGGACCAGCGTGCAGGACCTGGCCACCGCCATCGAGAACGAGAGCGGTGGCCGCGACGCCGCCGGCAACGTGCTGCCGTTCGAGGCGTGAACGCTAGTCGCGCACGGCTTTCAGGGCCTCTGCCCGCGTTTTGACGGCGTCGGTCATGCCCTCGAACCCGGTGGTCAGCGCGCCGCCCAGCAGGCCGGCGACCACCGGGGCCAGCGGCCCGTTGAGTTGGAAGTGCGAGAAGTAGCGGGTGCGGCCGTCCTCGAGCGGGGTCAGGGTGTGCGAGCGCTCGCTGCTGAGCAGGCCCAGCAGCGCGGGCTTCATGTTGTAGCTGAATTCCTTACCCGGTGTGTGGGAACGGATGAACTCGCGCTGCTGCTTGGGTTTCGGCCCGACCAGCCGCACCTTCATATCGATCGGCGACCCCGGTTCGAGGGTGGTCTTGCACTCCAGGCAGAAGGGATTCCATTCCCCGTACTTGTCCACGTCGGTGAGCACCTGCCAGACCAGCTCGGCGGGCGCGTCGATCTCCACGCTTTTGTCGATGACGAAGGCCATAGGGGAACAATACTGAAACCAGTTCTAGAAGGTGGGGCGGGCCGCCACTCCGCGGAGGGACAGTACCGTCGAACCATGACCCTCGCCGACCGCTACCCCCTCCTCCACACCCCCGCCCGGTGGGAATGGGGCGGCCTCGACGTCCAGTTCTCCACCGACCTCCCACCCGACCACCTGGTCACCAACATCCACGTCGTCTGCTTCCTCGGCGACCGTATCGTCCTCTGCCGCGACGACCGGAACCGCTGGATCCTCCCCGGTGGCACCCGCGAAGCCGGAGAATCCATCGAGTCCTGCGTAATCCGCGAACTTGCCGAGGAAGCCGGCG
The DNA here is from genome assembly GCF_053603795.1 of Nocardia sp. NPDC004123. Taxonomy (NCBI): domain Bacteria; kingdom Bacillati; phylum Actinomycetota; class Actinomycetes; order Mycobacteriales; family Nocardiaceae; genus Nocardia; species Nocardia sp. NPDC004123. The sequence continues at coordinate 294,193 of NZ_JBSGGG010000008.1, read as the reverse complement.
CCGAACTGTCCGGCCCCCTGCACCACTTCGGCGCCCACTACGCCACCACCGACCGCCCCGCCCCCTACCGCCCTTGGCAACCCCACCCCCACAAAGCCTGGCTCTGGTGCACCGCCGACGTCACCCTCACCGGCGACCCCACCAACCCCGATGACGCAGAACAAATCCTGGAAGTCCGCGCCTTCCCCCTCGCCGAGGCCATCCACCGGGCAGCCACCGACGGCTCCCACGTCCCCGAACTACTCGAACTCGCCGCCGAACTTCACCCACGCTGACCCCCGAGAACCGCAGTGCGCCTCAGCCATCCAATCGACTGAATGGAACGACTGCTGAATAAGGGCTCTCCAGCAGCAACGCGTCTTCGTGGGTTTCGGCAAGCCGGTAGGTCCGCGCGGCCCAATCGAGCCGGTACTCCTGGATCATCTTCACATAGAGACTCGAGTCCAGATAGACGATCAGATAGACCGGAATCCCCTCGTATGCGTATTCGGCAAGCTTGTCGACCGTGTCCGTGTATCCGGAACCGGGCGATACGACTTCGACGACCAGCAAGGCATCGGCGGTGGTGAGTTTGGTGCCGCGTTCGACACAGCGGTAGACCGTCGCATCGGGGCGACGGAACGAGAAGGCGCCGTCGCGCCGCTTCCTCCGGGTGAAGTGGATGTCTACATCGGTCGACACCCGCATACAGGGGTCGTCGGGCTTCGCCGCTTCGAGATGATTGGCGAGCCGCCGAGCGACATCACTATGTTCCGCGCTGCCGCTTTGGCAGCGGATGACATTCCCGTCGATGACTTCGATCAGCTTGCGCAGGGCATCCGGGAGCTCGTCGTACTGCTCCTCGGTGAGCTCCAGCGCCCCGGGATCGTCGGCCCACACAGGCAGTTCGGTCACTGGCAACCTCACTCGAAACGGGACGTCAGGGCAAGGTCATGGTACGCGCCGAGTGCCGGAACCCTGGGGATGCTCGGATTCCATCCCCGGCGGATGACTGCAGGGGCGGTCGTGATGGTTACGGACACAGGGCGTCGCTGAGTAGGCCGGTGATGTCCGGGTCGGTGCCCGGGGAGTCGTTCATCGCGATGGTCACCGCGCGGCCCTCTCGGGTGGCGCCGGAAATGGTGAGGTAGCCGGCGATCTCGCCGACGTGGCCGAAGTAGTGTGCGCCGCAGGGAAGTTGGATCGCGCCGATGCCGAGGCCGTAGTCGAGGGCGCTGTCGGGGGAACGGGGTGGGGTTGTCAGCATGTCGTGCAGCTGCCCGTCGGCGACGATCTTTCCGGCGAGCAGGGCCATGAAGAAGTGGTTCAGGTCGTTGCCAGTGGAGATCAGTCCGCCTGCCGACCACCCCACCGACGGCTCGGAGCGGGTGACGTCGGTCGGGACGCCGCCGACGAGGGTGTAGCCCTGCGGGTGTGGGCCGCGGAAGCCGGTCTCGCCCGGAGCGGGCAGGTAGGTGTCGGCGAGCTGATTCGGCGTCGTGATCCGGCCGGTGAGTTCCTCGGAATACGTTCTGCCCGTGACCTTTTCGACCAGCATGCCCGCGACGATGAAATTGGTATTGGTGTACTTGAACCGCTCCCCGGGCGCGAACTGCGCGGGCCGGCGCAGCGCGATCGCGATCTCCTCGGCGGGAGTGAAGGTGCGGCCCGCGGCCGCGGCGCGCACCTCGTCGAGTTCGGGGTCGTCGGAGAGTTCCGGCAGTCCGCTGCGGTGCTGGAGGATCTGGCGCACCGTGATCACGCGCCCGTCCACGCCATTGCCCCTGAGGAGGCCGGGTAGATAGGTGTCGACGGGTTCGTCGAGCCGCACCTTCCCTTCCGACACCAATTGCATGATGAGTGCCGCCGCAAAGGTTTTGGAGATGCTGCCGACCCGCACCTGCTGCGGCGGGGCCATCGGAATCGGCGCCCGGGTGGTACGGTCCCCGACCCCGGCGGTGAGGGTGATGGTCTGCCCGTTCTCGGTGAGGGTCGCGATCACCCCGGTGGTCCCGGCCCGCACCAGCCCGTCGATGTCGTCGCGAATCCGCTCGACCCGCTTGGGCGACACCGCCATCGGGGTGGTGGAGACCGGCTGCGGCGCCGAGGTGGCCATACTCCCGCATCCCGCGGCCCCCACCAGCGCCAGCGCTGTCACCGTCAGTCCGATTCGCATATCTCGACGGTAGGGACGGCCGCGGAGCGGGACATCCGGACAACCCCTGAGTCGGTCCCTGAGAATCTACCCGGATACCGGTGCGGCCTTCGGCATTCGCGCTGCCAGGCCCAGCACGCCCGCGGCCACCGAAGCGCCGGCGATCACATACCAGCCGTGCTGGAAGGCGTCGAGGGTCGCCTGCGCGCCGGCCGGTGTACCCAGCACCGCCACCAGGACGGCCACACCCACGGCCATTCCGAGCTGTCGCGCCATGCTCAGCACCGCCGACCCGGTCGCGAACTGCTGCGGCGGCAGCCCCGCGGTCCCCGCCGCCACACTGGTCGGCATGGTCAGGCCGACACCCAGACCGGTCACCAGCATGCCGCCGAGCAGCCCGGCCGGATAGTCCGGCCGCAGCGTGATCGCCTGCGCCCACCAGACGATTCCAGCCGCGAACGCCACCCCGCCGAGCGCGAGCACCGGCCCGACACCGATCCGGGCGATGAGCCGGCCCGCCGACACCGCCACCAGGGGCACGATCAGCGGCCCGGGCGCGATCCCCAGCCCGGTCTGCAAGGCAGACCACCCCCACACGTTCTGCATCCACAGCACCGCCGACAGCAGCATCCCGGCGAACGCGATATTGAACAGCAGTGAATTGCCGAGCATGAGAGCGAAATTCGGCACGCGCAGCAGTCCCGGATCGACGACGGGACTGTGATGGCGACGCGACGACACCACGAACACCACCGCGAACACGGCGGTCGCCGCGAACGCGCCGATGACGCCGGGCGATCCCCACCCCCAGTCCTCGCCCTTGACGACGGCCAGAATCAGCGACGCCACCGACCCGATCAACATGAGCGCGCCGACCCCGTCCGGCATCGATCCGCCAGTGCCGTTCGCTCGCGGCAACAGCCGCGCCCCCAGCACCAGCGCGATGATCCCCAGTGGCACGTTCACCAGAAACACCCAGCGCCAATGCAGTTCGACCAGCAGTCCGCCGATCACCGGCCCCAGCGCCGCACCCAGACCGCCGAACGCCACCCACAGCCGCACCGCCGTCGCCCGTCGCTCGGCCGGTGTCGCGGCCAGCAGCAGGCCCAGCGAGGACGGCGTCAGCAACGCCGCGCCCGCCGCCTGCAGGACCCGGAAGGCCACCAGCGCACCGGTATTCCACGCCACCGCGCACAGCGCCGACCCCAGCACGAAGACGCCCAGCCCGGTCAGGAACGCGGTCTTGTTCCCGTTCCGGTCACCCAGCCGCCCGGCGGGAACCAGCAGTGCCGCGAACACGATCGAATACGCGTTGAGCACCCACGACAGTCCCGCGATCCGGGCTCCCGAGAAATCCTCCGCGATCCGCGGCAGCGCCACATTGACGATGAACAGGTCCAGGCTGGACAGCAGCACCGCCACCGCGACGATCCCGAGCACCACCCGTGGATCGACGGCCCGGCGTTCCTCCTGTGCGACAACGGTGCTCATCGTTCTCCCCCATACGTCCGGCCGTAGGCCCGAGTGAGTTTCTTCATGAGACGGACCATAGGCGAGTGAGTCTCTTGAAGCAACCGACTATGCTGGGGTCATGCGGCGAACCAGCTTCGAGGACATGAACTGCTCCATCGCCCAGTGCCTGGAGGTGGTGGGCGAATGGTGGACCCTGCTCATCGTCCGTGACGCCCTCTTCGGCATCACCCGCTTCGACGACTTCCGCTCCCGCCTGGGCATCGCCCGCAATGTGCTCACCCAGCGCCTGGAACACCTTGTCGCCCAAGGCATCCTGGACAAAACCCCCTACCAGGACAACCCGGTCCGCTACGACTACCTGCTCACCGACAAGGGCCGCTCCCTCTGGACGATCCTGGCCGCCATGCGCCAATGGGGCGACGAATGGGCCGCCCCCGCCGGCCCCCCGATCGAATCCGTCCACAAGGCCTGCGGCCACATCATGACCGTCCAGCCCGTCTGCTCGGAATGCGGCGACCACCTGACCGTCAGGGACCTCCGCCCCCAACTGGGCCCAGGCGCTCAGGACCCGTCCCTCCTGCCCAGCAGCAACTGACGGACAAATCCCACTCGACAGCAGAGAGGGCGTGAATCCTTCGGGCCACCTTGTGGTGTCCTCGTACATCGTGTCGCCGACCGCATGCTGCCGGTCACGATTGGCGGCGAGTAGGTCCGCGACATCAGGTGCGATGCGAAACGCAGGTGCTCCGGGCCGCTCCAAAGCGTAAAATTCCGCATCATGTGTGGGCCGAAGGGGCTCGTGCACACCGGATTCGGGGGGATCTCGCGATGTCGGACCTGCGTGGAGCGCGAAGGACCTGGCGTTTTCTGGTCGCGTTGGCCATCACGGGTGGGTTGTGCCTTGCCAGTTTGGTCAGCTACATCGTCAACTTCGACCATATGGAGCATTGGAGCCAGCTGTTCGCGGTGCTGACAGTGGCATCTGCGGCTCTGTTCTGGTTTGCGGGGTGGGTCCCGCTGCCGTCACGGGACCGGCGGTGACCGGGAATCTGCGTCAGGCAGCGCGGACTGTTGTGACGGGTTGGCCGGTGGCCTTGGCGATGCGGGGTAGTTCGGCGGTGAGCTGGGCGGTGGGGATGGGTGCGCCGTCGAACATGGAGACGGTCAGGTCGCCCTTGTTCAGGTCCCAGGTTCCGGTGATCCGGCCGCCGGTCAGGACGAGTGGGGAAATCCAGCCTGCGGTGCGGCTGACCTTGGCGCGGTGGTCGCCGGGGAGGAGGACGGTGTCGCCGGTGCCGGGGCCCAGGACGTACTGGTCGAACTGGCCGAGGAGGTGGACAGCGGAAGTTGGTTTGGTCCTGGCGAGTTCGTCCAGGTGAGCTGTGAGGAAGTAGCCGGGGCGGCCCTCGACGTCGATCTCCGTCAGCTCGTTGCCGAGGTCCGAAAACCAGCGGCGCACAGTCGGTTTGCTCAGGAAGCCGCGAGTCAGCCAGGTATTGAAGATCTCCGGGGTGGCGGGGCCGTAGGCGCCGAGGTAGGCACGGATGATGGTGGGCGCGGCGGCATCCGGGTCGGGGATGCCGGACCAGCCGGGGATGACGTGCGCGGGATTGGTGAAGGTGACCGACGTGCCACGGGACGGGCCGTGGCACAGCGCGCCCTGCCAGGCCAGGGGCTTGAGCATCGAACCCCACCCGGAGCGCAGATGGCCCTCCAGCGGCTGGAATCGCCGCTCGGCGATCAGCTCCGCGACCAGTTCGTCGCGAGTCAGCACACGCCCGTCGAGAATGTCACCGACCGCCTTGACCAGCGCCGCCACATCATCCGGTGTCGCCCCGGAAGCCCTTGTCCACGCAGGTTTCTCCCACGTGCGTGCCGAGGCCATGAGCGATAACGCAGCGGCCCCCTGCTCCGGCGTCAGCGCGTGCAGCGTGCCACGCATCGCCCACGTCTTCATCAGCGCGCCCGCCCCCAGCGCCGTCACCACCGCACCAGGCTCACCTGCCGAACGCCGCAGCGCCACAGCGGTTTCCGCCGCCGACGTCAGCTGCGCCTGCACCCCGCACAGCCGCTCGACCACAGCCACGGCATCGCTGTTCGTCCGCGGATTCACGAACTGCCGCTGGACCCGCCAGCTCAACACCTGATCCCACGAAACCTGCACAACGCCTCCGCCTATCCCACGCGCTGCCCGCGCAACCGACGCCAGCCTACGGCCGGTCCCCGACAGTGCCGGCGATTTCCCGTGCCCGGGAAGCCATCCGGCGTGCAGCGCGCAGGCACCCGATGCGCTGTCGGGGCGGCGGCGAAAGGGTCGCTTCGCCGAGGCCTCCGGGCCGACGAGGGCGGCAGCCCTGTCGGCCTCGGCCCGCTCGCTGCCGAGCGTGCCCGTGATGTGAGGCGCGAACTCAGAGGCGTTCGATGATGGTGGCGTTGGCCAGGCCGCCCGCCTCGCACATGGTCATGAGACCGTAGCGGCCGCCGGTCTGTTCGAGGTGGTTGAGCATGGTGGTGAGGATGCGGGTGCCCGAGGCGCCGAGCGGGTGCCCCAGGGCGATGGCGCCGCCGCGCGGGTTGAGCTTGGCCGGGTCGGCGCCGAGCTCGTGTGCCCAGACCAGCGGCACGGGCGCGAACGCCTCGTTCACCTCGTAGACGTCGATGTCGTTGATGGACAGTCCCGCTCGCGCCAGCACCTTACGGGTGGCCGGAATGACGGCGGTGAGCATGAGCAGCGGGTCGTCACCGGTGACCGCGAAGGAGTGGAAGCGGGCGCGCGGCTTCAGGCCGAGCTGGGCGGCCTTCTCCTCACTCATGATGAGCGCCGCCGACGCGCCATCGGTGAGGGGCGAGGAGTTGCCGGGGGTGATGGACCATTCGATTTCCGGGAACCGGGCCTTGAATTCGGCGTCCACGAAGGCGGGCTTCAGCCCGGCCAAGCCCTCGACGGTAGTGCTGGGGCGGATGGTCTCGTCGGCCGTGAGCGATCCCGCCGGGACCAGCTCGTTGTCGAAGCCTCCGGACGCCGCGGTGGCGGCGGCCAATTGGTGCGAGCGCGCCGCGAATTCGTCGAGCGCGGTCCGGTCGAACTTCCAGCGCGCGGAGATCACCTCGGCGGAAATGCCCTGCTGCACAAGCCCGTCCGGGTACCGGTGCGCGATCGGCCCGCGATTGGCGTCGCGGCCCTGGGCGTTGGAGAACATCGGCACCCGCGACATGGATTCCACGCCGCAGGCGATGGCGATGTCGTAGGCCCCCGCGATGACACCCTGCGCCGCGAAATGGGCGGCTTGCTGTGAGGATCCGCACTGCCGGTCCACCGTCGTGGCGGGCACCGCTTCCGGGAAGCCGGCCGCCAGCACCGCGGTGCGGGAGATATTGAAGGCCTGCTCGCCACTCTGGGTGACGCAACCACCGATCACATCATCGACCAGCGCGGGATCGATCCCGGTGCGCTCGACCAGGCTTTCCAGCACGCCCGACAGCAGTGTCGCCGGATGCACTTCCGACAGGCCGCCACCGGTTTTACCCTTCCCGGAGGGGGTGCGGACAGCGTCGACGATGACGGCGGAGGTCATGACTTCTCCTTGTTCCCACTGGACATCCCAGTTGCGAATTCCGGTTAACATACGCACTGTACCGCACCGGCAGCGCGGCGTCACCGGCGCGAATTTTCCCCTCCGGGCCGACATCCTGCGGATTGCTAGCCTGTTGCTGTGGCTGCGACCGGCAAGCAACCTCAGAAGCCCTTCTGGGATCTCGAGATGCGGCTGTCCGCGGTGCTGTCAACGCTGGCAGGATTCATCGGCGCGGCCGCGTACGCCCACTCGGAGGGCTATTTCGTCACCTTCATGACCGGCAATACGGAACGCTCGGTTCTCGGCAACTTCACCGGCGACCCGACCCTGGCCGGCGGCGCGGCCGCGATCATCGCCTGCTTCCTGGCCGGCGTCTTCATTGCCTCGATCTGCCGCCGCTACTGGTGGACCAACCATCCGCACGGCGCGACCATGCTCACCACCGGTGCGCTGCTGCTCGCGGCCATCGTGGACGCCGTGCTCGGCGAGCGTGGCATCGGCCTGATCCCGATCCTGTTCGTCGCCTTCGGCATGGGCGCGCTGAACACCTCCTTCGTCAAGAACGGCGAGGTCTCCATTCCGGTCAGCTACGTCACCGGTACCCTGGTCAAACTCGCGCAGGGCATCGAGCGACACGTCTTCGGTGGCGGCACCGCCCGTGACTGGCTCGGCTATGCGACGCAATATGTTTCGTTCAGCCTGGGCGCGCTCATCGGTGGCCTGGTGTCGCTGGTGGTGAACGGTTCCTCCATGCTCAATGCCGCGGTCGTCGGTTCGCTGCTGGTCGCCGGATACACCTGGCGGGCCGACATTCGCTGGGTGCGGCGCATCGCGCGCCTGAGTGCCGACGACGATTGAGTCATGTCACAGCCGCGCAACACTTGGCTAATTGATCGCAAACGGCCCGAACTGGTCATATTCTGCTGAACATGACAACCAGCAAAGAGGGAGTTTACGAAGGGCCGGTCCATGCACTGGCCCGCAGCGCGTGGCAGTCGATCCTGGTCACCGGCCTTCTCTCGGTGGTGCTGGGCATCCTGGTGCTGGTGTGGCCCGGACCCACCCTGGTCGTCGCCGGTGTCCTGTTCGGCATCTACCTGCTCGTATCCGGTGTTTTCCAGCTGATCGCGGCCTTCGGAATGCACATCAGCACCTGGATGCGGGTGCTGTCCTTCATCACCGCCATCCTGTCGTTCATTCTGGGCTTCTTCTGCTTCCGCAACGAGTTCCAGGCCATCGGCCTGCTGGCGCTGTGGATCGGCATCACCTGGATCTTCCGCGGCACCGCGGTGCTGGTGGCCGCGATGTCCGATGCCGCCGTCCCGGGCCGGGGCTGGCAGGTCCTGTTCGGCATCCTGCTCATCGTCGGTGGTGGTCTGCTGATCGTGGAGCCGTTCCGCTCGATCACGGCCCTGGTCGTGGTGGTCGGCTGCTGGCTGATCGCCATCGGCGTCTTCGAGGTGGTCTCGGCCTTCCTGGTGAAGAGCCGCGCCAAGGATGTGCCCACGGCCGTCTGACCGCTTCGATGCGCGTAACCCACGGCGGTCGCCCTTCCTGGGCGGCCGCCGTTTCTCGTGCGGCACAACCCGGATCAGCGCAGCCGCTTGGGCCGCTTGTCCATCAGCCGCAGGATCAGCGGCGTGAAGATGAGCTGCATCGCCAGGTCCATCTTCCCGCCCGGCACCACGATGCTGTTGGGCCGCGACATGAACGAATCGTGCAGCATGGACAGCAGATACGGAAAGTCGATGACCTTCGGATCGGCGAAGCGGATCACCACGAAACTCTCGTCCGCGGTCGGAATGGTCCGGGCGGTGAAGGGATTCGAGGTATCCACCGTGGGCACCCGCTGGAAGTTCACATAGGTCCGCGAGAACTGCGGGCAGATGTGCTTCACGTAGTCGGGCATGCGCCGCAGAATGGTGTCGATGATGGCCTCGCTGGAGTAGCCGCGTTCGGTCTTGTCGCGGTGCACCTTCTGAATCCACTCCAGGTTGATGATGGGAACCACGCCCACCAGCAGATCGGCATAGCGGGCCACGTCGACGCCGTCGCCGACCGCCGCCCCGTGCAGGCCCTCGTAGAACAGCAGATCGCTGCCCGGCGACAGCTCCTCCCACGGCGTGAACGTGCCCGCCGGCTGCCCGAAGGGTTTGGCTTCGTCGTCATCGTGCAGGTAGCGCCGCACCGCACCAACCCCGGTCTCCCCGTACTCGCGGAACAGTGACTCCAGTTCGGTGAGCAGGTTCGCCTCCGGCCCGAAATGGGAGAAGGTCAGGTTGCGATGCTGTTCGGCCTCTGCCATGGCCAGCTTCATCTCGTTGCGGTCGTAGCGATGGAACGAATCCCCCTCCACGATCGCCGCGCTGATTCCCTCGCGGCGGAATATCTCCTGGAAGGTTCGCGTGACACTGGTCGTCCCCGCACCGGACGACCCGGTGATCGCGACCACGGGATGTTTGACCGACATGGCACCTCCTCGATTGCCGGACAACAGCTTTCACACACCCGGCCGCTCAGTGCCGGGACGCACGGAACAGAGAGCGGGAACCGAAGAGCGAGGCGTCGAAACTGGGCCCCTCCTCCGGTTCGCGGTGATAGCGCTCGATCCGTTCGACCTCGTTGCGGGAGCCGAAGATGAACGGGATCCGCTGGTGCAGCTCCTCGGGCCGCACATCCAGCACCCGCTCGTGCCCGGTGCTGGCCGCACCCCCGGCCTGTTCGACGATGAAGGCGATCGGATTGGCCCCGTACAGCAGCGAAACCCGGCCCGGGCGTTCGGGATTGCGGGTATCGCGCGGATACATGTAGAGCCCGCCGCGGGTCAGGATGTGAAAGGTGTCGGCCACCAGCGAGGCGACCCAGCGCATATTGAAATCCCGTCCGCGCGGGCCGTCCACGCCTTCGAGGCATTCGTGAACATAGCGGCGGACGGGGCGTTCCCAGAACCGCTCATTGGCGGCATTGATGGCGAAACCGGAAGTGTCGTCGGGGATTCGCATGCGTGGATGGGTGAGTACGAACGCGCCCACCTCGCGATCCAGCGTGAACCCGTCCACCCCGTTGCCGGTGGTGAGCACCAGCATGGTCGCGGGCCCGTACAGCGTGAAGCCGGCGCACACCTGCTGGACGCCGGGCTGGAGGAAGTCGGCGCCGGCGGCCTCGCGCCCGTCCTCCGGAGCGCGCAGCACGCTGAAGATCGTTCCCACCGGCAGATTCACGTCGATATTGCTGGATCCGTCCAGCGGATCGAAGGCCAGCAGATACTTCCCGCGCCGATACTCGGTCGGCACCTGATGGCATTCGCGCATCTGCTCGGACACCAGCGCCGCCAGCGGTCCGGTCCACTGGCTCTCGGCCACCATGATGTCGTTGGCGATCGCGTCCATCTTCCGGTGCACGGTGACCGGCAGATTCTCGGCATCGGACGCGCCCAGGGAGCCGACGATCGCTCCCCGGGTCACTTGATTCCCGATGATCTTGGTTGCGGTGGCGAGCACGTTCAGCAGCGCCGAGAACTCCCCGGACGATCCGGGATGCCGGTGCTCCTGCTCGATGGTGTAGCGGGTGAGGGTCTTCAATCCTTCGGGCACAATCGCTCTCAATTCGTCATGGAGGGGCCCCCTCGTCGGCGAGGGCGTCCGCGAACACACTGCTGCCGAGGACATCGCTGTCCGTCAGGGTGATCAGATCCGTGCGACCGACCGGCCGGTGCAGTTCGACCAGGCGTTTGGCCTGCCGCAGCCGGCAGCGCTCGAGGGCATTGCGCACGCTGCGGGCATTGGCGAAGCGGGGGCGGGCCATGCGCAGCTTCAGATAGCGCGAGAAGGCCTGTGCGGCTTCCGGATCGAAGCGGAAGTTCTCCTGGCGCACCATGAGTTCGGCGATGGCCATGAGCTCGTCGTGGGTGTAGTCGGGGAACTCGATGTGGTGGGCCACCCGGGAGGACAGGCCGGGATTGGCGGAGAAGAAGGTCTCCATGCGGTCCGGATAGCCGGCGAAGATGACCACCAGGCTGGTGCGCTCGTTCTCCATCTCCTGCAGCAGGATCTCGATCACCTCCTGCCCGTAGTCACGCTCGTTCTCGGGACGGAACAGGTAGTAGGCCTCGTCGATGAACAGCACTCCCCCGGCGGCCTTGGCGAGGGCCTCCTTGGTCTTGGGCGCGGTGTGACCGATGAACTGGCCGACCAGATCATCACGGGTGACGGTGTGCACCTTGGGTTTCCGGATGTACCCGAGGGCGTGCAGCATCTCGGCCATGCGCAGGGCGACCGTGGTCTTCCCGGTGCCGGGCCCGCCGGTGAAGCTCATGTGCATGGTCGGGCGGGTAGCCTGGAGCCCGAAACGCTGACGGGCGCGATCGATGAGCAGCAATGCGGCGATTTCCCGCACGCGGCGTTTGACGTTCGCCAGACCCACCAGTTCCGCGTCGAGGCGGGCGAGAGTGTCCTCGACGTCTTTGCCCGCGACATCCGTCGACAGATCCAGCAGGGCGTCCTCGGCCAGCATCTCCGGTGGGCCGGCAGCGGGGCGGTGCAGGTGGCCGGCCGCCGAATCCTCCGGTCGGGGAGGACCATCGGCGGCCGTACCACGCACCGGTGCGGGGCTCGTGACCCCGGGCCGGTGCATCTGGAACCCGCCCGCCGGGCGGCCGGCTGCAGGCTGCCGGCCGCCCGGTACCGCGGGGCGTTCCGCGCTCACGATATCCTCCCGTTCCGAAAGCTGTTCAGCCGCCATACCTTTGGCCCGGACGGTCGTCGAGTGCGTAGGCATGGAAGCCGTAGTGCTGACGGCGATCGTCGGACTCGGTCCGGTCGAGGCGGAAACCGGGCTCGTGGGCCGGACGCTGCACGAGGAAACTCAGCGCCGTGGTCTGCCGGCCGTAGGAGGCGTCGTAGGCGTTCACGCGAATGTAGTGGCGCGGGAACGTGGCCCGGCAGGCGTTGATCTCGGCGAGCACCCCGTCGGGCTCGTCCAGATCGAACAGCGGCAGGCCCCACATCTCCCAGTAGTTGTTGCGCGGATGCGGATCGTCGGTGTATTCGATGGACACCGGCCAGTTGTTGAGCAGGGCGTAGCGGACCTGGGCGGCGATCTCGATGTCGTCGAGGTCCGGCAGGTGCGAGAAGGTGCCTTGGCGCAGATGCATGGGGATTCCTCGACTTTCAGCGGGAGGCCGTCGGGACGGCGTCGGGGGCGTCGGTGGAGGTGTAGTCGAAGGTGACATCACCCCAGGTGGCGAGCGCGACGTCGAGCGGGCGGCAGATCTCGGCGGCGCGGCGCAGCACGTCCGGGCCCTCCTTGAGCAGATCGCGACCCTCGTTGCGCGCCTTGACCACTGCTTCGAGGGCGACCCGGTTGGCTTCCGCGCCCGCGGCGATCCCCATCGGATGGCCGATGGTGCCGCCACCGAACTGCAGGATGGCGTCGTCGCCGAACAGGTCCAGCAGCTGGTGCATCTGGCCGGCGTGGATGCCGCCGGAGGCGACCGGCATGACGCCGGGCAGGCTGGCCCAGTCCTGGTCGAAGAAGATGCCGTTGACCGGGTTCATCGGAATGTGGTTGTCGCGCAACGTGTCATAGAAGCCCTTGACGGTGTGCGGATCACCTTCCAGCTTGCCGATGACCGTGCCCGCGTGCAGGTGATCCACGCCGATCAGCCGGCACCACTTCGCCAGGACCCGGAAGCTGACGCCGTGGGTCTTCTGCCGGGTGAAGGTGGAGTGCCCGGCCCGATGCAGGTGCAGCAGCATGCCATTGCGGCGCGCCCACTTCGACATGGACTGCATGGCGGTGTAGCCGACCGTCAGGTCCATCATGATGATGCAGCTGCCGAGCGATTTCGCGAATTCCGCGCGCTCGTACATGTCCTCCATCGTGGCGGCCGTGACATTGAGATAATGCCCCTTCATTTCTCCGGTTTCGGCGATGGCGCGGTTGACGCCCTCCATCGCGAACAGGTAGCGGTCGCGCCAGCGCATGAACGGCTGCGAGTTGATGTTCTCGTCGTCCTTGGTGAAATCGAGTCCGCCCCGGCATGCCTCGTACACCACGCGGCCGTAGTTGCGGGCCGACAGACCGAGTTTCGGTTTCACCGTGGCGCCCAGCAGTGGGCGGCCGTATTTGTTGAGATACTCCCGTTCCATAACGATTCCATGCGGCGGACCCTGAAAGGTCTTGACATACGCCACGGGAATACGCATATCTTCCAGCCGCAATGCCTGCAGCGGTTTGAAACCGAAGACATTGCCGATGACCGAGGAGGTGAGGTTCGTGATGGAACCCTCCTCGAAGAGATCGAGATCGTAGGCGACATAGGCGAAGTACTCGCCCTTGCGGCCCGGTACCTCGTCGACGCGGTAGCACTTGCCCTGGTAGCGCTCGTGCGCGGTGAGCCGATCGGTCCAGACCACCGTCCAGGTGGCCGTGGATGATTCACCCGCCACCGCCGCGGACGCCTCCACCGGATCGACGCCCTGCTGGGGCGTCACCCGGAAGACCGCCAGGACATCGGTGTCCTTGGGCTGATAGTCGGGAGCGTAGTATCCCATCGACGCGTACGACTGCACACCCGGATCCCACCGGCTGCGCTGATCATCGACAGATCCGGCCATCATTCCTCCTGCGAACCGGGTTGGGCGACTTGTGATTCCCAGGATGACCGGGCCGTTAACGACAAACAATTCGATTGTTTCTGTTCTCGCTCAACCTTTTCGTCGAGTTTGCTACCGTTGAGTATGGGTACGGTGAGCGCGGTGCGCATGGAAACCTTTCTCGCCGTTGCCAAGCACTCCAGCATTCGCCGCGCGGCCGTGCAGTTGCACATCACCGAAGCGGCGGCCTCCGCGGCCGTAGCACACATCGAGAAACAACTCGGCGCGAAACTCGTCGCCAAATCCGGGCGGGGTATCACGCTCACCGAGGCCGGGCGGGTCTACGCCGACTACTGCCGCAGCATCCTCGGCTTGATGAAGGAGGCGCACGCCGCCGTCCGGGAAGCCGAGACCGGCCGGTTGCGTATCGGCGTGGTGGCGACCGCCGGCGAATACGTGCTGCTCCGGCTGCTCGCGTCCTTCCGCATCCGGTACCCCGACATCGAACTGGGCCTGTCCATCCAGCCCCGCGACGTGCTGTACCTCGAATTGACCCACCACGAAACCGATCTCGTGATCGCCGGCCGCCCACCCCGCGACGCCGGACTGGTCACCCGCGCCCGCCGCCCCTGCCAGCTGGTCGTGGTCGGCGCACCCGACGCCTGGCCCGACCCCTGCGAGGCCACCTGGCTCCTGCGCGGCAAAGGCTCCGGTACCCGCGACACCACCCTCGCCCTCTTCGACCGCCTCCAAATCCGCCCGCCCACACTGACTCTCGGCACCCACGGCACCGCGCTGGCCGCCGCCCGCGAGGGCCTGGGCATCACCCTCATCCACTCCGACGCCGTCGCCACCGACCTGGCAGCCGGACTGCTCGAAGTCATCGCGGTCGAGGGCACTCCCCTCAACCGCCCGTGGCACGTCGTCACCACCCGCACCCCCGCCCCCGCCGCCCGCCTGTTCCTCTCCCACATCACCGATCCGGACAGGGTCGGCGACAAGGCGTTTCGCGGAGTCTGATCCGCAGTTTCGCGAATGGGGATCTCACCGATCTGCAGGAAGCTCAATCAAGGGCCACGCGGGCTTCGTTGGAACTTCGACGACTACGGCAAGCTCGGCCCATTGCCTGGGATACGAATTGGCCAGAGTGCGCGCACTCGGTGGCTGGTCCAGGCAATGATGTTGCCCGCCAAGAGAATTCAGCCAGTGAACGGTTGGCCGCAACTGGTAGTCGGCGCAGTTCCGGAGTCGGTTACGACATGCCGGTGTGGTGCGCTGACCTGCGACTCGCATGCGATGCAACTATTTCGCATCTGGTGTGACCAGCGGAGGGGGTTTCTGTGGGATTTGACGGTGGTGGAGCGCCGGAAGTGAAACCAGACGGTTGAAGACGGAACCTCATCGTCTTCCGGGACGCAGGCCCTGTTCGCTCATAGTCAACTGGCGGCATTCGGCTCCCGCTGTCCGCAGACGGGATCCATCACACGTCCCAACGCCTCCAGATCGGCCTCGATCGCCCGGAACAACACATAGACGACGATGAACGCAATGATCGCGCCGATGCACAGTACCCGCACCGCCACGAGCATCAACGAAATGGCGTCCGGCGGCAGCAAGGTCACCCCAGCAATCGCGAGCAACGGCACCGACGCCGCTACCGCGAGATAGACGGTGCAGCGCCGACCGAGTCTGCGCAGGTGCAGCGTATCGACCGTCGTGATGTCGCCGTGCGGGAGGAACATCGGATAGATACAGCGCACCATGTAGAACGTCACCAGGATGGACGGGTAGGCCACCGCGATTGCGCCGCAGACCAGCGCCCCGCCCAGGAAGTGCAGCGCCGCATCTCCGGTGAGTTCTTTTGTCATGAGGTGCATCACGATCGGAAAGATGATCGCCGCCAGGCTCCACAGCGAAAGCGGCACCAGCACAGCACGATCGCCCAACCGCACGGCGTCTGATCGAGCCCGGGCCAGCACCCGCGGGTCGTATTCCCGACCCTGGCGTAGCCCGCGCGAGACGATGAGCAGACACCGCGACATATAAAGCACCAACGCAATGCCCAACGGGAATAACACCGCGTTCACCAGGGCTACGGCGATCCACCACTCGCGCTGCGCTGAAAGGCTCAGCCGGTCGATGATCAGCGTCTTATTGTGCTCGATGTTGTACGCCGCAGCGAGCGCGTTCGGAGTGAGTATGGCCAGCACCACCATTGGCACCAGCCACGGCCGAAGTCGCAGCCGCCAGCTGGATGGCGGCGGGTCGACCAGGTCGCGGGCGCGCTCGTCGAGGCACACTTGCAGTTGCTGGGCCAGTTCCGCGCCGTCGGCCCACCGCTTGTCACGCTCGGACACCAGGCACATCAGCAACACCCGGCGCAATGCCGCCGGGCAGTCGGGCGGAATCCGTTCGAGCGCACCCGGATCCACCCCGGCCCGACGGCGCTTCAACATGGCCGCCAGCGTGGTGGCGTCGCTGGATTCACCCGCAGTAGTGTCATCGAACGGCTTGGCGCCGGTGAGTAACTCCCACAGCACAACGCCGAGCGAATAGATGTCCGCGCGGGTGTCGAGATCGTCGGCGGACCGGTCGTAGCCGGGGTGACAGGCCTCCAGCTGTTCCGGCGACATGTACGACAGCGATCCGCCGAAATAGGAGACCGGGTTGGCTTCGTCGAGGTCGCGGCTGAAACTGACGTTGAAATCGGCGAGCTTCGGCACGGCCTCGGCGGTGAGCAGCACATTGGCCGGTTTGACGTCGCGGTGCAGCACGCCATGCGCGTCCGCGTAGGCCAGCGCCTCGGCGAGCCGGCGCCCCAGCCAGGCGACGGTCTCCGGCCATGAAAGCGTCGCGATCTGAGCGCGCACGCTGGAATCGGTCGGCCGGATCTCGCCCTTCTCCGCCATCGCGGCGTCGACCGCGTCCAGCAGCAGATGTCCAGTGCGCAGTTGCGGTGCGGTGGCCCGCACCCTGCGCAACACGCTCAGCAGGGTGCCGCCGGGCAGGAATTGCATGTACAGCATCCGCAGCCGATGCCCATCGGGTGCGATGTCCAGACCCGGATGGTCCAGCAGCCGCTGATCGAAGACGCGCACGATGTAGTCGTGGTCGAGCTGTGCCAGCGTTTGCGGTTCGGTGCCGTGGTCGGCGGAGATCTTCACTGCCACCAGCCGCTGGAGCGACCGCTGCCGGGCCAGGAACACCCGTCCGAATGCACCGCTGCCCAGCACTGTCAGCAGGTCGAAATCGTCGATTCGATCGCCGACCACGATACGGTCCAGGTTGGCGGCCCGTGTCCCGGTGGTGTCCTGGGCGGCGCGGAGGTCGGTCGCCGTGCGGATCGCATTCTCCGACGAGGTGATCGAGTCGGCGGAGCTCGCGACGGTAAGCTCTATGCCGCCGCGCCGGGTCCCCTGATTCTCCTCTCCGGCGTTGAGCAGCTCGCGCAGCTGCGCCGCCTGCTCGGGATAGTCCCGCAGGTATTCGCCCGGATCCACCTGCTCACCACATTGGCGGCGGATCACGAACTCTTCGTACACCAGGCTGGCCGGAATTTGCTCCAATGTCAGTTCGGGAAATTCGGAGCAGTATTCGCGCAGCCGCTTGGGCCCGAGTGTGGCCGCGACGGGTTCGTGGGGCCGGCTCCCTGCCGATAAGCGCAGCCACCGATGCCGCAGGTCGATCCGGATCAGTTCGATCAGCGCACCCAGGTGTGCGTCCGGTAGATAGTCGGCGATGGCCGGCGGCTGGATATCGGTTTCCCACGCAGCGGCAAAAGCGGCCATGGCGCCGGATTCGATTCCGGCCGTTGGTCGCCCGAACCCCTTCCCCGAGTCTGAGCTGTAGCTCATATCTGCACCTATCGAGCCGGACCACACACTCGTCGGTCAGTGGATCAGGCGGACACGACAACCACCACACCCCACACCATCATCCCCCGAGAGATGCCGGGAACCATCAGTGGTGCACGTGAGTGGGCGTGGCTATGGCCTGGCCCCCCATCGGGTCCCCGGCTGCCACACCGGTCACAGCTACGTGGAGCAGCTACGCTGCAGGCCCTCGGCTGCGGTCCCCATCGGGCTGGACACCGCGAACCCGCGACAGTTGATTACGCAATCCCGCCAGTCTGCGACCCGACATCAACTCGTCCGGGAAGTCGGCGCACCCGTGTTGTGCATCGTCAGCCACAACGCCGGCGCTCGTGTTCCGGCAGCCGTAGAGCTGATCAGTGCAGATGCGCAATGACCAGTGGTCGACGCGGTCCGTCGGCACGCTTGACCTTGTCCCTGGGGGCAACGTTTACCGTCTGCGGGTGAGAATAGGGCAGGTTGCGCAGCTGGCGAAGGTGAGCCCGAAGGCGATTCGACGCTACGAGGCAATGGGTTTGATCTCCCCGGGCCGTTCCGGCAACGGCTACCGCGAGTACTCCGAGTACGACGCGCGGCTCGTGTGTGAGATCAAGGAGCTGAGCCGACTCGGGATTCCGGTCGATGAGACGCGGCCGTTTCTCGAATGCCTCGCCTCGGGCGGCGAGCACGTCGATGATTGCCCGGCATCGCTGGCGAAGTACCAGCGGGCCATCGATGAAATCGACTCGCGCATCACCGCTTTGAATGTACGCAGGGGCGCGCTCACGGCTCGATTGCGCGACGCCGCCTATCGCCACAGCCGGGTCGCACCACCTGTGACCGACCTCTTCACACTGCCGTCGGACCTGCCCGTGCCCGAGGACGACGGCGCGGCAGCACATCTGCCCGGCACGAGACTGCCCGCACTCGTGCTCGACTGCACGGACGGGACGAAGGTTGATCTGGCCGCGCTGCCCGCAGGGCGGACGATCATCTACCTCTACCCGCTCACCGGCCGGCCCGATACCGACATACCCCTCGGGTGGAACGAGATCCCCGGCGCACGTGGCTGTACCCCGGAGGCGTGCGGCTTCCGCGACCATCACACTGAACTGCTGGCAGCCGGCGCCGCCCGGGTATTCGGACTGTCCAGTCAGGACACCGACTATCAGCGCGAGGTCGTCGACCGCCTGAACCTTCCGTTCGGATTGCTCTGCGACACCTCCTTCCACCTGGCCGCCGAACTATCGCTTCCCACCTTCGAGTCGGGCGGCCGCGACCTCTACAAGCGCCTGACTCTCGTCGTCCGAGACGGGGTCGTCGAGCACGTCTTCTACCCGGTCTTCCCGCCCGACCGCCACGCCGAGCAGGTGATCGAGTGGCTCCGATCGAGTACCACTCGCTCGCGGGCCGGGTAGGGCGGCGCCTGCATCGCTGCTGGTAGACACGCTGCTCCAGAAGGAAGGGAACGACAAACGCTCGCCTTGCGTGGTGAAGGCGAGCGTTTGCCGAACGGGCCCGGTGTTTGTCCGGATGGTTACCGATCCGGCACACGCTGGGCGCAGGTCCTATTGGTCGACGGTCTGTTCGATGATGTGGGTGCCCAGTTCTTCGGTGAACAGCGGGTTCCGGTTGGCTGCCGCGCCCGTGATGAGGTCGTCGAAGGCGCTGTTCTCGTAGTCGAAACTGTCCGCGGTGATGCCGGGGCCTGCGACGTCGAGTCTCCGGGGTATGACCGGCCAGCAGCCGACCTCGTTGAGCGCGTCGGCCTCTGCGCCGGTCGGGGTAGTGCCGGAGTAGGACACGAACTGACCGGTCTGGTGGTCGATGCGGTCGCACTCGCACCTGGCCAGGGTGTAGCGCAGTTGCAGGGCTCCGCGCCCGATCCCGCACACCGTGAACGGAGTCGAGCCCAGTCGGTCGCCGATCGCGCGGAACAGGACCTCGAGCACACTGCGGTGGGCGGCGCCGTCGAGAGTGTCACTACCGCCCAGTGACACCAGGATCAAATCGGCGCCGGCGGCGCGGAGCGCGTCGCGGAACGAGTAGCTCGGGCTGTCGAGTTGCCGAGCGAAGGCACCGGGATCGGCGGCTGTCATGTCCGAGTCGCCCACCAAGATGAACGGTGCGCTCAGACCGCCGTCCCGGGCGGGAAACACCGCTGCGCTGCCGAGCATGAGAGGCCAGTTACTGGCTGGTGCCACAGTCGTCATCGTCGAACTCCTCACGTGGTCGGGAAGATCCGGAGAAGAACCGAACTTGCAGCAGACACCCCGCAGCGCGACATCGTGCGAACTGCACATCACACGCGAGGGCGCAGCCCATGCTACCTGTTGGGCCCGCAGACAAGCCTGGCCACCAGGTACAGGATCTGCGCCCGCAGGACCCGATTCGGCCGGGTCAGAAAGTGAACTGGTCGCCGTAGGCGGTGGTCTGCACCAGCCGCTCAGCGGTGCTCACCGTGGTGGTGATGAAAGGGACGGCCGATATCGGCGAGGCGCATTGGGCGATATTGAGCGCGGCATTGTTGAACGCGATGCGATGCGGGAAGGTCGTGGTGGCATCCAGGCGGGCCGTCTCGGTTCTGGCGATAGTGACCTGGCCGGGTCCCAAGTTCGCGAACACGCCTTCGCCGGCGCCCAGATTCCCGATGACGCCGGGCCTGATGACCCGACCGGGGATACTCGCGCCCAGCGTTTGATCGGTGCCGATCTCGACACCGAAGCCGCCGTCCACACTGATCCCGCAGCCGAGGATGAATCCCGCGACCGCTCGTCCGGACGTGATCTGGCCGCCGTCGACGGTGACCGAGTAATCGCCGGACATCTGCGCGGCATGCGAGAACGTCATGAGGAAGTTCGGTGTCCGGTCACCGGGCGGGTTCGCCTCGATGCTGTCGACCGACGCCGTCAGATGGACTCCCCCGCCTGAGACTTCTGCGCCGGGCGGCTGGGCGCGGCCAAGTCCGGCGCCACCGGTACACAGGCCTACCACGGCCAGATTTGCCGCGGCCGTAGCGGCCACGGCGCCGGTGAACGAACGTCGCATGCCTGAGCCTTCCGGTTCGCGACGATAGGCGACTCGACAGCACGGGAACAGACACACACGGGAGGGATACCGTTTGGCAAGCCTAGACGGTGCCACCGGCCAGGCGGTGTCACAGCACAGCGTGTCGACCTGGCCACCCCGTCGACCCGACGGACATCGACACCGAAGCCGCCTCCCTTGTCGATTCACGCTCGCGTTCGGAAAGCGGTTCTCGTACAGTTCGGGTGCCGCGCGAAATCCGCAGCACCGCAACAACTTCGGGACGTCCGAGAAACGTATTGAGCAGTCGGGTTGTCCAACAACCCTTGTCGGACCTTTCTCACACACTCGGCCGCATGCCCGCGCCGTCTCGCCACCTCAGCACGCCCGGTCCTCTCACCCTCGACGCGACGCGCCCGATCCTGTCGGTGGCGGAGCGCTCATCGGTTACGGGCGGGTGCCGAAGTGGGCCGGGCGCGGCAGGCGATTCCGGTGAGTGAGCCATCACACGATTTCATTAGTTAGCGGCATGCAACTATATTTAGGCGCTGTTCGTTCGTTGACTTGCGGGAGGCTCTGATGGCTGCGGCCCCAACCACCGGTTTGGATACCGGTGATGTCCAGACCATTCGGAGGCGACTCCGAATCGAGCATGACCACCCGCACTACAAGTGGGTAGCCCTGTCGAATACGACCCTGGGCATGCTCATGGTCACGATCAACTCCTCGATCGTGATCATCTCGCTTCCCGACATCTTCCGGGGCATCGATCTCAACCCGCTCGCGGCGGGCAATGTCAGCTACCTGCTGTGGATGATGATGGGCTTCCTGCTCGCGTCCGCGGTGCTGGTGGTCATGTTCGGGCGGCTCGGCGACATGGTCGGCCGCGTCAAGATCTACAACTACGGGTTCGTGATCTTCACGATCGCGGCCGTCGCGCTCTCGTTCGATCCGTTCACGCACGGCGGCGGCGCGGTGTGGCTCATCGGATGGCGTGTGTTCCAGGGAATCGGCGGCGCCATGCTCATGGCCAACGCGGCCGCCATCCTCACCGACGCGTTCCCCGCCGCACAGCGCGGCTTCGCGCTCGGCATCAATCAGGTTGCGGCCGTGGCCGGTTCGTTCCTGGGCCTGCTGCTGGGCGGCCTGCTCGCGCAGTGGGACTGGAAAGCCGTGTTCTGGGTGAGCGTGCCGTTCGGCATTCTCGGGACCGTGTGGTCGTACCGGTCGCTGCACGACAACGGTCAGCGCAACGCGGGCTCGCTCGACATTCCGGGCACCGTCACCTTCGCGGTCGGACTGACCGCTCTGCTCACCGGCATCACCTATGGCATTCAGCCGTACGGGGATTCGAATACCGGCTGGTCCAACCCGTGGGTGCTGGCCGCGGTGTTCGGCGGTATCGCGGTGCTCGCGCTGTTCTGCTGGATCGAGACCAAGGTGGAGCAGCCGATGTTCCACCTGTCGCTGCTGAAGGTCCGAGCGTTCGGGCTCGGTAACCTGGCCGGCCTGATGTCGTCGCTGGGCCGTGGCGGTCTGCAGTTCATGCTGATCATCTGGCTGCAGGGCATCTGGCTGCCGCTGCACGGCTTCGACTACGAGTCCACGCCGCTGTGGGCGGGCATCTACCTGCTGCCGCTGACGGTGGGATTCCTTGTGGCCGGGCCGGTTTCGGGCAAGCTGTCCGACCTCTACGGCCCGCGGCTGTTCGCGACCCTCGGCATGGCGATCACCGCGGTGACGTTCGTGCTGCTGGTGGTGTTGCCGGTGGACTTCCCCTACTGGGCGTTCGCGGTGGTCATCGCGCTCAACGGCCTGGGCTCGGGCATGTTCGCCTCGCCCAACACCGCCGAGGTCATGTCCGCGGTGCCGGCGTCGCAGCGCGGTGTCGCGTCCGGCATGCGCGGCACGCTGCTCAATGGCGGTATGGCGCTGTCGATCGGTGTGTTCTTCTCGCTCATGATCATCGGCCTGTCCAATACGCTGCCGAGCGCGATGAATTCGGGTCTGCAGGCGCAGGGTGTGCCCGCCAATGTCGCGGAGAACATCTCCGGTCTGCCGCCGGTCGGCAGCCTGTTCGCGGCCTTCCTCGGTGTGAATCCGATCGAGGCGCTGCTGGGCCCGACCGGCATCCTGGACCACCCGGGCGTGCACAAGGACGTCCTCACGGGCCAGGAGTTCTTCCCGCACTTGATCTCCGGCCCGTTCCACTCGGGTCTGGTCGTGGTCTTCCTGGGAGCCGCGATTATGATGCTGATCGGCGCGGTGGCCTCGTGGTTCGCCGGTAGCCCCACCGTCCCGGACGAGGCTGCCGAACTGCGGGAAGCCGTCCGCGAGGGAATCTGACCGGAGGAGATCACGCTGCCCGAGCCCACGAGCGTCGCCGACCCCGACCAGCTCACCGAAGCTGCCGACCTGTACCACTCGATCGGCCGCCTCCTACGCTTGTTGCGCCACTCCGGCGACCTCGGGGCCCTGAGCCCCGGGGCGGCCTCGGCCCTGGCGACCGTCGCCCGCTCCGGCCCCCTCCGCCTCGGCGACCTCGCCAATATCGAACGGGTCAGCGCCCCAACGATGTCCCGCATCGTGACGGGCTTGGAAAAGGGCGGCTACCTGACCCGGGACGCCGACCCGGAAGACGGCCGGGCCCAACTCCTCACCGCCACGGCCGCCGCTCACAACCTGGTCACCGGCCTCACCTCCGCCCGCATCCAGCGCTTCGCCGGCGCCCTCGAATCCCTCACCCCGGCCCAGCGCGAGTCCGTCAAATCCGGCCTCCACACCCTCATCGAGGCCCTCGACCAGTAGCGTCGCCCCGCTCGGCGAGGCGACGTCTGGCAGCACTCCCCCTGTGCCCGGTCACCGTCGGGCGCGTGGTCAGGAGGTCAGGACGGAACGGATCCGATTGTCCGGGTCCACACGATCGCGGAGCTCGGACAGGCGGGTGTGGTTGTCGCCGTAATAGCGGGACAGCGGATCGCCGGGCTCCAGGTAGTTGACGTACGCGCCGACCGAATCGGGGGCGAGGGTGGCGTGGGCGTCGGAGAGCCAGGCCATCGCGGCGTCGTGCGGAATCGGTTCGTAGGCACCCCATTCCACCATGGCGGCGTGGTCGCGCCAGGGGAAAGCGGTGGCGGTGGGCGACAGGTCGCGGATCGCGCCGTCGAGGGTGTTGATCTGCACCCAGCCGGTGCCGCCGACGCTGGAGAACCGGGTGATGGCCTCGAGCACCCGGCCGATGGTGTCGGGGGTGAGGTCCGAGACGATATCGGAGCCGTTGGTGAAGGCGACGCGCGGCTGATCCGCCGTGCCGCCTGCCAGATACAGAACGGTGTCCATATGGCTGAGGGTGCGGGGATCGATGTTGGTGGGCGCGACGCCGATCGCATCGGTGAGCGCGGCCGTCACCGTATCGGCCGAACCCGCTGGGCAGACCAGCTGCATCCAGCAGCGGAGACCGCCCTCGCCGTCGGCGTCCAGGCTGACATCGGCCCACTGCTCACGGTCGGCGCCGCGCAGCCACTCCTGCCAGCCGCCGATGACGCGATCCGCGTTCTCGCCCGAGAAGGTCAGGCGCACCACGTCTTTCGCGGTGGCCGGAATGGTGTCGAAGGTCAGCGAGGTGACGATGCCGAACAGCGAGCCGCCGCCACGCAGCGCCCAGAACAGGTCCGGGCTGGCGGTGGCGGACACCTCGGTGATGGTGCCGTCGGGCAGGACCAGGGTGGCGGCGGTCAGCCGATCACAGGTGAGGCCGTAGGCACGGGATTCGAAGCCGAACCCGCCGCCCATGGTGAGACCCGCGACGCCGACGCTGGGACACATGCCCGTCGGCAGACTCTGCCCGGACCGGTCGAGTTCCCCGTAGACCTCGTACAGGGTGTGGCCCGGTGATATGACGGCCTGTCCGGCCTCGACTCGGACGCCGCGCAGCCGCCGGACGTCGACAATCAGTGTGCCGGTCGCAGTGGAGACGCCGGCGTAGGAATGCCCGCCCGCCCGCGCGGCGACCGCGAGATCGTTCTCGGCCGCGAAGCCGAAGGCCGTGGCCACATCGGCGGCATCCGCGACCTGCACGATGGCCGTGGGCATCTCGTCGTCGAAGCGAGTGTTGAAGACCTCTTTGGCCATCGGGTATCCGAGATCGCCGGGCAGTATCACCCGGCCGTGCAGCTTGTCCTGCAACGCACGCCATTTCGGGTCGGCACTGCCGGTGCTGGAGCCGGCGGCGCTGTCCGAGGAGCCGGTGGTGCCGTCGGAGGAGCCTGCGGCGGGCGCCGCGTCGGAGGCGGGCAGTCGGGTGGTTCCGGCGAAACCCACACCGGCGACCGCGATTCCGAGCGCTCCCCGCAGAAACACGCTGCGTGCGAAGCGGGGTCTCACAACGGTCCCCCGAATCCGATCGAGATGCGGTGCGCCGCTCGGTTATTCGCTTTAGATATCAACGTTCGCGACCCACCTGTACCCATCGGACAACACAACACCACTCGATCATGGTTCACCCACTGTTCATTCGCTCAATCGAGCCCGGGTGTGTCGACC
Source organism: Nocardia sp. NPDC004123 (assembly GCF_053603795.1). NCBI lineage: Bacteria > Bacillati > Actinomycetota > Actinomycetes > Mycobacteriales > Nocardiaceae > Nocardia > Nocardia sp. NPDC004123. The sequence goes on along the minus strand of NZ_JBSGGG010000008.1, from coordinate 268,995 downwards.
GCTCCGCTACCGAGATCCCCTATCAGCCGGAGTGTCGGGCGGAATGAGCCACCGGGCGAAGGCGCGCGGCTATCTACTCGCGGCGAGGCCGTAGCGCTGCGAAGAGACTCAGCACACCGACGACCACCAGCCACACCGTCAACCCGAAGCCTGCGGTGACGACCGTTCCCCACAGCATGATGAACGGCCCGTATTCCCCCACGCGGGCCCAGTATCCGCAGGGGCCCACATCTTCCGGGATGGTCGCGCATTCGGGGTGGCCGATGGCCGCGAAGGCCAGGGTCGCGAGCATCGGAATCGCAACGGCCACACCGAGTACGACTGCCAGGCTTCTGATGGGACGCGAGAGCACTGCCATGCGGTCAGACCCTAATGCGCGGCCGGTGGCGATTTCCACGCGCACCCGTAGCCGGACACCGACCCCGGCGACCACTTCGCTCTTTTCGCGCGATTGCCACCGGAACCCCACAGATCACCACAAGATCAGCAGGCCGTTGCATGGAAACATTCGGAAGATGGCACCCACCCGCAAGTTCGGATACGTGAGCCTGGAGTGGCTCGATGCCGTCGCCGTGATCATCGCGGATCTACTGGACGGCCACGATCTCGATTCCCTCGATTTCTGCATCTGTGAAGACCTGACGAACCCACCACCCGGCCGGGCCAACACGCCCGCCGGAACACTGAGCTGGTTCATCCGCATCCGCCACAACGAGCTCGAGGTCGGCGGCGGCTCTGTCGAATACGCCGACATCCGAATCGTCGCCGACTACGTCACGCACCATGAGCTTTCCAGGCGAGCCTGGGCGGGCAACCCGGAAGCCATCGCCGCCTCCGAACACCGCCGCGAACTCGCAACAGACAGCGGCAAACTTCGGATCGAAGGCGACCTCACGGCAGCCCCATCCGTCGTTCGACAGCTGGTCATGCAACTCCACGACCCAGTTGCTGCGATCACCGCATAACTGGCTCAGCTCCACCAGTTTCCGAGATGCCTAGAGACACGCAATAATCCGCGACAGTCGAATGGGCGACCTCACCAGTCCGGACGCCCGACAAGGCGGCGGATGGGGCGGAGGTTAACCCGATCGCAAGGATCCGCGGTGTTCGGGCCCTGTTCCGCGCGATGCCCGGGCGTCAAGTCGGTTGGTCACGTAAACATCTTGCCGACGCACCGTGCCGAGGTCGCGCTCGTCGCCATCATCACCCCGCCACTTTCAGCAGGATCTTGCCGCCACGGAGGAGATGTTGCACCGCGTCCTGGATGTGCTCGAGGGGGTACACGGCCGCCACGGGGACAACGAGGGCGCCGTCGGCCACCAGCGGTGCCGCCTCACGAATGACGGGCACCACCTTGTCGTGGTAGTCGAAGTCGCCGACAAAGAATCCGCGGACGGTGAGGTGCTTGCCGACCAGTGCCGAGGTGTCGACCCACATGGGTTCGTTCCTGGCCCAGGAATAGCTGACCAACCATCCACCGTCGGACAGCAATTCGAGCAGCCGCGCCACCCCCGGACCACCGACGGCTTCCACTGCCAGCGCCACTCGCGCATCGCCGATCACTGCTCGAACATCGCCGACCGCATCGGGGTCGTCGACGTGGACCACGTCGGCCCCGGCTGCTGTGAGCTCGGCGAACGTCGCCTCGTCACGGGCCAGGTTGATCGTCTTCAGTCCACGAAGTTTGGCCAGCCCGATCAATGACCGTCCCACACCGGAGTTCGCGGCGTTCTGAACCACCCAGTCACCGGGCTGCATGGGGGTGACCTCGCTGAGCATCAACCCTGCCGTCGGGGGGTTGCTGCCCAGCATCGAGTACTGCTCGATGCTGCCGCCGGCGGGGAGTGCGAACAGGCCGTCGGCGGGCACGACGAGCCGCTCACGCCACGCACCGGCATACAGGGGTAGCACGACCAGATCGCCGACTTGAAGTCCATCGACCTCGGCGCCAGTGGCAAGCACGCGCGCGACGCCCTCTGCGCCCGGTATGTGAGGCAGGGGTGGTCGCGCCAGCATTCCGGTGACAACCAGCAGGTCGTGCTTGTTCAACGGCGAGATCTCAACGCTCAACAGAACCTCATGCGGACCCGGTGGCGGCGGCTCCTCGATGTCGACGACGCGAAGCACCTGCGCGGGGTCGCCGAACTGTTCAATCTGGATGGCGCGCATATTAATTCCTCTCCATCGAAGGTCGGGCCGCTGTGTGAGCGACTGCCTAACGAGCAAGGAGGAAATAAGACCCGGTGGGCGCGTCGAACCAGGCGCGGCCACCTTCCCTCGGAAAGTATATCCACCACTCGATCGAGGAAGCGGCGGGCGATGTCGGTGCCGGGTGGACGCAGTGGTCGACGCGCTGCGCTGGTGGGGCCCGGTCACCGTGCGCGAATACGAGATCGCCCGCGAGCACGTCGTCTTCGCCGCCCTCGCCGCTATGCGGAGGCGGCCACGACCACCACTCGGCCGGTCGGACGGCCGCGGGAACTGCGCCCACGCGTAGTAGAGCAGGCCGGGGTGCGGCGGCGGAGGTCGAGGATCTTGACCGCTATGCCCTACTGGAACGGATCGATCAGCACGATCAGGTGGGGTGCCCAGCACATGGCGGATTTACCGGGGTTCGGCCTCGGTCGGCCCTGCGTGATGGCATGCTGAGCAGCGGATACGTCCCCTGCTCAACTGGGTTCAGCACAGCTGCGGGCACGCCGTTACCCGCAGACGACTCGCGGGAAGGTGAGGGCAATGAGTAGAAGCAGCCAGAAGCTTCGCGGTGAAGGTGAAAATGCCGTCAAGCTCGCAGTTTCTGGTCACTCGTATCATTCGGCCGCGCTCGGGTACGTGGCGACACGACGGAAGAAATGGCCGGACAGGACGTTTGTGGTGACCGACGTCGGTCCTACCCGGGAACCTGCGTCCACCGATCGCCCGAACAAGTCGCCGTTGCCTCGGGTGGTTTCCCTCACGCCCTACGACAGACCTGGCGCTGCTCCGATGCAGGTCCTGGCCTATGTCCCGACGAACTTCAACAAACCCCTGCGCGTCGGGGACGCGGTGGTGACCCGCATGTCCAAGCACGGCGCGCACAAAGGTCTACCGGGAGTGCATCTCCGTATCGTCGGCGCAGAACCAGTGGACGTGGCGCTGCGGAGGCACCGCCGCGAATCGGAGGGCGACTTTGCGCGGAAAGCCGAACACAAACTGAAGACGCCAAAGGGAAGGCTCAAGAAACGCCGGTGAGGGTCGAGCCGCCGCCACCCATTGTTCTTGACACGAAAGCTACTGAGGCCCCGGCAATTCAGTGAAGGCATCCGAGACCTGGTAGGCGAAGGAGCTGTCGTCGGGGGCAGCAGGATGACATTCAGTTGAATAGACGAGCTCGTCAGTGCGGACCGCCTGGTCGGCGTGTGGTGTTGCGCCATTCGGAACGCGGCGGGTCGGATACCTCGGCGGCTGAGGGCGGTTACGCGGGGGGCTCGGGGTGGAGGCGGGTGTGGAGGTAGGTGAGGATTTCGTCTCGGGCTTGGAGGGTGGGGTGGCCTTGCTCGTCGACGAGGTGGGCGGTGACGACGCTGTGGGGGGTTTGGACGATGTGCTGGAAGAAGGGTGGGGGGTTGGAGTTGGCGTGGGTGCCGGAGAGGACTCGGCCGTCGAAGCGGTCGCCGAGGAGTTGGGTGTAAGCGGCGAAACGCTGGCCGGTGCACCATTTGTCGTTGTCGAAGCGGTAGGCGAGGGCGCGGAGGTCGTCGCGTTCGAAGCGGGCGGCGATGGCGGTCGCGTCCTCCGGGGAGAGCTCGAGGCCGGCGGGGTCGTCGAGCGGGAGGGACGGGTGGTTGATGACGGGGGCGATGACCGCGGGTTCGAGAGTCATGGTGAGTGCGAAGTTTCCGGTGAAGCACATGCCCACCGCGCCGACGCCGGGGCCGCCGGATTCCGCGTGGGCCAGGCGGGCCAGGGCGCGCAGCCATACGGCGACGGGGCTGGTGCCGCCGCCGGCGAAGGCTCGGAACTCCTTGCTGACGCAGGTCTTCCGTGCGATCGGGTCGCCCAGTTCGACCGTCGGGTACGCGCCGTCCACACCGAACAGTGAGGGCACGTAGACGGTGAAGCCCGCGTCGTGGACCCACCGTGCGAAGCGCAGCACGTCGGGGCTGATGCCGGGCATCTCCGGCATGACGATCACCGCCGGCCCGCTGCCTGCCACATAGACGGTCTTGTCCGCGCCTTCCAGTGCAATGGTGCGCTTGGTGAAATCGCCCAGAGTGTCGTGAGGCGTTGGGTTTTCGGACTGCACGGGCGCAGGGCCTTCCTCGATACGACGAATCGATTCGATCGTATCGGGCAGGCAGTCGGGTGAAACGAGTGTGTTTATCCGTCAGCCGTGCTGCAGGTACTTGACCAGGGCTTCGCGCTCGGTTTCGAGTTCGGAGATCTGGCTCTTGACGACGTCTCCGATGCTGACGATGCCGATCATCCGGCCATCGCGGAGGACCGGGAGGTGGCGGATCCGGTGCTCGGTCATGGTGGCGTTGAGGGTTTCCACGCGATCGTCCGGCGAGCAGGTGTGCACGGCGGCGGTCATGATCGAGGAGACGGAGGCGTCGAGGAGTGCGGCGCCTTGGTCATGGAGTCGGCGCACGATGTCTCGTTCGGAGACGATGCCCGACATGGCGGCACCGTCTCGCGAGACGATCACCGCGCCCACATTGTGGGTCGCCAGAACTCTGAGCAGTTCACGCACTGATGCATCCGGTGCAATCGTGACCACGCCGCTGCCCTTCCGGCGCAGTATTTCGGAGATTCGCATGTGTCCACCGCCCAACGCTCGGGACTATCCGTGGTTACTAGGATGCCGCTGATAACCGGGCGTGACCAGCAAAGATTGCGATTCGATGCCTAACCGGATGCGTGGGTATCGAGATCCGCGTGCCATCTTCCGACAACAGGGTTATCTAAATATTTGCCAACTGGCACTATCTGCCGTATCGCTGCACTGAAAGTCTGCCGGATCGGACTAGATTCTCGGGCTTTCTGGGGGTTGGGAGCTCGGATTGATCGAAGAATCGAAGGTGAATACCCGGCCGCCAAGAAGTAGCTGACTGCTCGGTTTCAGCACTGTCGGTCGCCCGGGCGCCGCGCGCACCCAATCCGGACGGCCCGGCGGGCGAATGTGAGTGCCGTTGGCCGAGCCGCGGTCCATCACCAGCACGTCCCACCCCACGAGCCGGATCTCGGCGTGCACCCCCGACATGCCGCCGGAGGTGTCGGGGATCCGAATCGCCTGCGCACCGCGCCGCACCTGGTCGGATCGTTCCGGCTCCCGCCCGATCACCAGATCGCTGTCGAGCGCATACGAGGTCCCGTCATCGAGCAGCAGCACACCCAGTGGCGGCCGGATGCCCTCGGTGAGCACACAGGTCACCGGCTCCATCCGAATGCCGCACACCGCGCAGAGGGGCACGCGCGGATCGTTGAGATGCCCACGCGCGCAATCGTATCCGTGCACGACGACCCCGATCCGAGTGGCACGTGGTGCATTCTTGCCTGCACTGCCGGACGCGGCGTCCCCCGGCTTTGCGGGCTCGTTGGCCTGCTGCCCATTGCGTCTCGATTGCCGCACGCGGCGATCAGGATTCGTGCGCGCCCCGGAACTGCGTGCTCCCGCCGACACTCCATCGACCGGCGTATCGGGTGCGTCCTCCCGCCACATCACCGCCCCGGATCCGGCCACCCGCCCATCGCGCAACGCGAAAACACCCGGAGGCGGCAACGTCGCCCGCGGCTCGCCGTCGTCCACGAACACCGCCGCAGCCCGCACGGGCACGGGGCTGACCACCCGGTCGACGCTGAATCCCGCGTCGCGCCCGTGCAGTACCTCGCGGCCCTGCCCACCCTCCAGGATCGCGGTGACCTGCCCGTGCAGGAATACGGCCAGCCCGCGGGTGCCCGGCGTGAGCACCCCGAATTCGACCTTCTCCTCGTCGTCGCGAGCCATCAGCCAGGTGCTGACCAGCCGGGCGAAGGTCCGCCCGGTCCGCCGGGTCTCCCGCGGCGACGCCTCGGCAACCAGATCCAGCAGCTTGTCCAGCACCGCCACGGCGTCGGATTCGGCGGTCAGCGGCCGCGAATCCCGGTGTGCGACAACCACGACCACACCGTCCGCACTGGCCACCAGGTGGCTGCCCGGCACCACCTCGACCCGCGTGCTCATCTCACCCGGGCCCCCGCCTGCCCCGCCAACCCGTCGGTCCACGCGTCGGTTTCGATGAGGCGCTGCGTGATGGATCCCCTCATTCGCTGGATGGTACCGGTCGCGAATTACGAACAATCGGCCATCGACGTAGTGCACGACAGGCGATTCCGCGACGCGCGCGACTTCGGGCGAAGCTGCCCCGCGCTCCCCCACCAGGGACGTAGCATGCGGAACGTGGCCGATGCGAAACGTCCCGCCGTGGTGCGGGTCCTCGTCTACAGCAATGACGCCGATACCCGGAGCCAGGTGATGCTGGCGCTGGGCAGACGGCCGCACCCGGATCTGCCGCCCATCGAATATCTCGAGGTGGCGACCGGGCCGGTCGCCCTCGAGCGCGTGGACGCCGGCAATCTGGATCTGCTGATCCTCGATGGCGAGTCGGCCCCGGAGGGTGGTCTCGGCCTGGCCAAGCAGCTCAAGGACGAGATCGCGGACTGCCCGCCGATCGTCGTGCTGACCGGCCGCCCGGACGATGCCTGGCTGGCCAATTGGTCGCGCGCCGAGGCCGCGGTGCCCCACCCCATCGACCCCATCCGGCTCACCGACGCTGTCCTGGGTGTGCTCGGTAATAGCTTCGCGGCCTGATCTTCGTTCGCCCTCGTGATCAGGGCAAACCCATGTCACGTGACATTCGCGATTGCGTCCGATCGGTCATAAAAGACCGTTCCGAATTCGATCAAACGCGATTGCGAATCGTGATGTATCTTCTCATCCGAGTTGTAGGCTGTGCCGTAGCTCACACGAGCGCGGGCATCGGTATCAATGAAGCCGCCGCCTCACTCCCCGAAGGTCCGTGCCGTCGCTGAGCGGTGCCCGGGGAACGAGACTGGCCGGCGGACGACGATGTCAGCCCGCGCCTCGGCAGCTGCCGTCCGTATTGCGTCGTCCAGCTCGCAGGAGGGGTAGTGCTGTTGTGAATATCGAGGTACCGACCCTGGTGCTCGGCGCGGTGGCCGCCGCGTTCGGGGTGTTCTCCATTTTCCTGGCGGCCCTGATCGGCCCCAAACGCTACAACCGGGCAAAGCTCGAAGCCTATGAATGCGGTATCGAACCCACCCCCCACGCTGTCGCAGGCGGGCCGGGAAATGCTGCGGGCCAGCGCTTTCCGGTGAAGTACTACCTCACCGCCATGCTGTTCATCATCTTCGACATCGAGATCGTGTTCCTCTACCCGTGGGCTGTGCACTTCGACGCGCTCGGAGTGTTCGGACTGGCCGCCATGGCGTTGTTCATCTTCAACGTCTCGGTCGCCTACGCCTACGAGTGGCGGCGCGGCGGTCTCAGCTGGGATTGATTGGCGCACAGGGGATTTCCAATGACACACCCCGTGCGAGACGGGGTGTCCCGATCCGGGAGATGTAGTCCGACATGGGTCTCGAGGAGAAGCTGCCCAGCGGGTTCCTGCTGAGCACGGTGGAAGATTTGGCCGGCTATCTGCGCAAGAGTTCGCTCTGGCCGGCGACGTTCGGCCTGGCGTGCTGCGCGATCGAGATGATGGCCACCGGCGGTGGGCGATTCGATATCGCCCGCTTCGGCATGGAGGCGTTCCGCGCCTCGCCGCGCCAGGCCGATCTGATGATCGTCGCGGGCCGGGTGAGCCAGAAGATGGCCCCGGTGCTGCGCCAGGTCTACGACCAGATGACCGAACCGAAATGGGTGCTGGCCATGGGTGTCTGCGCATCCTCGGGCGGCATGTTCAACAACTACGCCATCGTGCAGGGCGTCGACCACATCGTGCCGGTCGACATCTACCTGCCCGGCTGTCCGCCGCGGCCGGAGATGCTGTTGAACGCGATCCTGAAGCTGCACGAGAAGATTCAGGAGATGCCGCTCGGCGTCAATCGCGAGGAAGCCGTGCGCGAGGCCGAGCGCGCCGCGCTCGCCAGCACCCCGACCATTCAGTTGAAGGGGCTGCTGCGATGACCTTTGATGCACCTACCGGCACGGAGAGCCCCCCGGAGGCGGCGGTGGAACCGACTCAGAAGACCCCGGAGACAACCGAAGCCGCCGAGCCCGCCGACGAGGTGATCGGCGTCCGCAAGGGCATGTTCGGTGTCTCCGGCACCGGCGACACCTCCGGCTACGGCCGGCTGGTCCGCACGGTCGCCATGCCCGGCGGCACGCCCGCGCCCTACGGTCCGGTCTTCGACGAGATCATCGCGAATCTGCGCCTGGCACTGGCGAAGACGTTCGACGAGGCCGTCGAGAAGATCGTCGTCTTCCGCGGCGAGCTGACCCTGCACATCCGCCGCGAGCACCTGGTGCTGGTGGCGAAGACGCTGCGGGACACCGAAGCGCTGCGCTTCGAGTTGTGCCTGGGTGTCAGCGGCGCGCACTACCCCGAGGAAACCGGGCGCGAGTTGCACGCGCTGTATCACCTCAACTCCATCACGCATAACCGCCGGGTGCGGCTGGAAGTCTCGGTGCCGGACGACGATCCGCACCTGCCCTCGCTGTACACGGTCTATCCGACCGTGGACTGGCACGAGCGGGAGACCTACGACTTCTTCGGCATCCTGTTCGACGGTCACCCCTCGCTGACCCGCATCGCCATGCCCGACGACTGGCGTGGCCACCCGCAGCGCAAGGACTATCCGCTCGGTGGGATCCCGGTCGAATACAAGGGCGCGCGCATCCCGCCGCCCGACGAGCGGAGGACGTACAGCTGATGAACGACATCGACACCAAGTCCCGTCGCAACACCGAGGAACGACCCGAACACACGGTCACCGTGGTGGGAAACGACTGGGACGAGATCTCCGCTGCCCTGAACGGGGTCGCCGAAGAGCGCATCGTCGTGAACATGGGCCCGCAGCACCCCTCCACGCACGGGGTGCTGCGGCTCATTCTCGAAATCGAGGGCGAGACCGTCACCGAGGCCCGCTGCGGCATCGGCTATCTGCACACCGGGATCGAGAAGAACCTCGAGTACCGCAGCTGGGTGCAGGGCACCACCTTCGTGACCCGCATGGACTACCTGTCGCCGTTCTTCAACGAGACGGCGTACTGCCTGGCGGTCGAGAAGCTGCTGGACATCACCGACGACATCCCCGAGCGCGCCAATGTCATCCGGGTGATGCTCATGGAGCTCAACCGCATCTCCTCGCATCTGGTCGCGCTGGCGACCGGCGGCATGGAACTGGGTGCGCTCACCCCCATGCTGTTCGGCTTCCGGGAGCGCGAGCTGATCCTGGACGTGTTCGAGACCATCACAGGTCTGCGCATGAACCACGCCTTCATCCGGCCCGGCGGTATCGCCCAGGATCTGCCGGACGACGGCGTGCAGAAGGTGCGCGAGCTGCTGGACCTGCTGCCGAAGCGCCTGCGGGACATGGAACTTCTGCTCAATCAGAACCCCATCTGGAAGGCCCGTACCCGCAATGTCGGTTACCTGGACCTCACCGGCTGCATGGCGCTGGGCATCACGGGTCCGGTACTGCGCGCCACCGGCCTGCCGCACGATCTGCGCAAGTCCCAGCCCTACTGCGGTTACGAGAACTACGAGTTCGACGTCCAGGTCGACACCGGCTGCGACTGTTACGGCCGCTACCTCATCCGCGTCAACGAGATGAAGGAGTCGGTCAAGATCGTCGAGCAGTGCCTCGACAGGCTGCGGCCGGGCCCGGTCATGGTGGAGGACAAGAAGATTGCGTGGCCTGCCGATCTGCAGCTCGGGCCGGATGGCCTCGGCAATTCGCCGCAGTACATCGGCAAGATCATGGGCACCTCCATGGAGTCGCTCATCCACCACTTCAAGCTGGTGACCGAGGGCCTGCGCGTCCCGCCGGGCCAGGTGTACGTGGCGGTCGAATCACCGCGCGGCGAGCTGGGCGTGCACATGGTCAGCGACGGCGGCACCCGGCCCTACCGGGTCCACTACCGCGACCCCTCCTTCACGAATCTGCAAGCGGTGGCGGCGATGTGCGAGGGCGGCCTGGTGGCCGACGTGATCGCGTCCGTCGCCTCCCTCGACCCCGTGATGGGTGGTGTCGACCGATGACCGAGATCCTGCTCAACCTGACCACGCGGCCGATTCCCTACCCGGAGAAGGTGCGCGAGGGTCTGCAACTCGAGGCCCGCGAGATCATCGACCGGTACCCCCACCCGCGTTCTGCACTGCTTCCCCTTTTGCATCTGGTGCAATCGGTGGAGGGGTACGTCTCCGGGACCGGCATCGAATTCTGCGCCGAGCAGCTGGGATTGACCGATGCCGAGGTCACCGCGGTGGCCACGTTCTACTCGATGTACCGGAGCACGCCGACCGGCGACTATCACGTCGGTGTCTGCACGAACACACTGTGTGCGGTCATGGGCGGCGATCAGATCCTCGCGGAGCTGACGCAGCACCTGGGAATCACGCACGGAGAGACCACCGCCGACGGCGCGGTGACCCTCGAGCACATCGAGTGCAATGCGGCCTGCGATTACGCACCGGTCGTCATGGTCAACTGGGAGTTCTTCGACAATCAGACCCCGGAATCGGCCAGAGGACTGGTGGATTCGCTGCGGCGCGGGGAACCTGCGACCGGATCGCGCAGTGGCATCCCGCTGTGCACCTTCCGCGAGACCGCCCGCATTCTCGCCGGATACGAGGACCAGCGGCCCGGCGCCACCGACGGCGCCGCCGGACCCGCCACCCTCGCGGGTCTGCATGTCGCCGAACGGGATCTGCATGTCGCGGAACAGAAGCCGACCGACGGAGGCGCGCAGTGACGACCGCTCTGACTCCAGTCCTCTCCAAGCACTGGGCGGACCCGGAGGGCTGGACCCTGGCGGCCTATCGCGGCCAGGGCGGGTACCGCGCACTGCCGAAGGCGCTGCGTATGAACCCGGACGAGGTCATCGCCACGGTGAAGGACTCCGGCCTGCGCGGCCGCGGCGGCGCGGGCTTCCCCACCGGCATGAAGTGGGGCTTCATCCCGCAGGGCCCCGGACCCGACGGCACCACCAAGCCGCACTACCTGGTGGTCAACGCCGACGAGTCGGAACCCGGTACCTGCAAGGACATTCCGCTCATGCTGGCGAGCCCGCACACCCTCGTCGAGGGCGTCATCATCGCCGCCTACGCCATTCGCGCCTCGCACGCCTTCATCTACGTGCGCGGCGAGGTGGTGACGGTGCTGCGCCGCCTGCAGGCGGCGGTCCAGCAGGCCTATGCCGCAGGCTATCTCGGCCGCGATATCCAGGGCTCCGGCTTCGACCTCGAGATCGTGGTGCACGCCGGTGCGGGCGCCTACATCTGCGGTGAAGAGACCGCTCTGCTGGATTCGCTCGAGGGCCGCCGCGGCCAGCCGCGCCTGCGTCCCCCGTTCCCGGCGGTGGCGGGTCTCTACGCCTGCCCGACCGTGGTCAACAATGTGGAATCCATTGCGTCCGTGCCGTCCATCATCGCCCATGGCGTGGACTGGTTCCGGTCGTTCGGCACCGAGAAGTCGCCGGGCTTCACGATCTACTCGCTCTCCGGTCACGTGACGCGACCGGGGCAGTACGAAGCGCCGCTCGGAATCACGTTGCGGGAGTTGCTGACCTATGCGGGTGGCATCCGCGCCGGCCATGCCCTCAAGTTCTGGACGCCGGGCGGTTCGTCCACCCCGATCTTCACCGACGAGCACCTCGACGTTGCCCTCGACTACGAGGGTGTCTCGGCCGCGGGTTCCATGCTCGGCACCAAGGCCCTCCAGATCTTCGACGACACCACCTGCGTCGTGCGGGCGGTGTTGCGCTGGACCGAGTTCTACGCCCACGAATCCTGCGGTAAGTGCACCCCCTGCCGCGAGGGCACCTACTGGCTGGTCCAGCTGCTGCAGCGGCTGGAGAACGGCCGGGGCCACGAGACCGATCTGGACAAGCTCGCCGACATCGCCGACAACATCAACGGCAAGTCCTTCTGTGCCCTCGGCGACGGCGCGGCCAGCCCGATCTTCTCCTCCCTGAAGTACTTCCGCGACGAGTACGCCGAGCACATCCGCCTCGGCGCCTGCCCGTTCGACCCGGCCCGGTCCACCGTCTGGGCTGAAGGAGCGCGATGACCTCGACAGTGAGCTCCACGACCGGCGGCGGGGTGACCCCCACCGACATGGTGACCGTAACCATCGATGGCACAACGGTTGCCGTGCCCGCCGGCACCCTGGTGATCCGGGCCGCCGAACTCATCGGCACCCAGATCCCGCGGTTCTGCGACCATCCACTACTCGATCCCGTCGGCGCCTGCCGGCAGTGCCTGGTCGAGATCGAGGGACAGCGCAAGCCCGTCGCCTCCTGCACCCAGACGGTGGCCGAGGGCATGGTGATCCACACCCAGCTGACCTCCCCCGCCGCCGCCAAGGCCCAGGAGGGAGTGATGGAGCTGCTGCTCATCAACCACCCCCTCGACTGCCCGGTCTGCGACAAGGGCGGCGAATGCCCGCTGCAGAACCAGGCCATGTCCACCGGCCGCGCCGAATCCCGCTTCGACGGCGAGAAGCGCACCTATCCCAAGCCGATTCCGCTGTCGGCGGCCATCCTGCTGGACCGGGAACGCTGCGTGCTGTGCGCGCGCTGCACCCGGTTCTCCCAGCAGGTGGCCGGTGACCCGTTCATCGAACTGATGGATCGCGGTGCGCTGCAACAGGTCGGCATCGCCGCCGGGGAGCCGTTGGACTCCTACTTCTCCGGCAACACCGTGCAGATCTGCCCGGTCGGCGCGCTCACCGGCTCGACCTACCGCTTCCGGGCCCGGCCCTTCGACCTGGTGTCCAGCCCGGCGGTGTGCGAGCACTGCGCCTCGGGCTGCGCCCAGCGCACCGACCACCGCCGCGGCAAGGTCATGCGCCGCCTCGCCGGTGACGACCCGCAGGTCAACGAGGAATGGAACTGCGACAAGGGCCGTTTCGCGTTCGCGTACGCTACCGAACCGGACCGGCTCACCACGCCCATGGTGCGCAGCTGGAAGGACGGGACGCTGCAGCCCGCCTCCTGGTCCGAGGCGATCAGGGCCGCGGCGCGTGGACTGGCGTCGGCACGGGGCAATGCCGGTGTGCTGATCGGCGGCCGCGTCACGCTCGAGGATGCCTACGCGTACTCCAAGTTCGCGCGAATCGCGTTGAACACCAACGATATCGACTTCCGCGCCCGCGAGCACTCCGGCGAGGAGGCCGACTTCCTGGCGGCTCGCATTGCGGGACAGGGCATCACGGTCGACTACGCGGCGCTCGAACGCGCCCCGTTCGTGCTGCTCGCGGGCTTCGAGGCCGAAGAGGAATCGCCGATGGTGTACCTGCGGCTGCGCAAGGCGGCCCGCAAGAACGGCACGCCGATCTACTCGCTGGCCCCCTACATGACCCGCGGTCTGCAGCGCATGTCCGGCACCCTGCTGCTCACCGCGCCCGGCTCGGAACCGCATGTGCTGGAGGAGATCCGCACCGGTGAGGCCGATGCCGCCACCGCCGGATACACCGGTTTGCGCGAGATCGCGGGCTTGCTGCGCGAGCCCGGTGCCCTGATCCTGGTCGGCGAACGTCTCGGCGGCATCCCGGGTGGCCTGTCCGCGGCCGCCCGCCTGGCCGACGAGACCGGAGCCACCCTGGCGTGGATCCCCCGCCGTGCCGGTGAGCGCGGCGCGTTGGAGGCCGGCGCGCTTCCGGTGCTCCTGCCGGGCGGGCGGCCTGTCGCGGATTCCGCTGCGCGCCAGCAGGTTCGGGACGCGTGGAATGTCAACGATCTGCCCGCGGCTCCGGGCCGCGACACCAGCGCCATCCTGGCCGCCGCCCCGGCACTGGGCGCGCTGCTCATCGCGGGGGTGGAGGTCGGCGACCTGCCCGACCCGCACGCGGCCCTGTCGGCCATCGATGCCGCGAGCTTCGTGGTGTCGATGGAACTGCGCCGCAGCGATATCAGCGACCGCGCCGACGTCGTCTTCCCCGTCGCCTCGGCCATGGAGAAGAACGGCACCTTCCTCACCTGGGAGGGCCGCCACCGCCAGTTCGACGCCGCCCTGCGTGACGCCACCGTGCGCCGCGAGGCCGCGCCGATGCCCGAATACCGGGTGCTCGACGCCATCGCCACGGACATGGGGATCCGGCTCGGCCTGGCCGACGTGGCCAGTGCCCGAGCCGAATTGGCGGATCTGGGTGCGTGGGAAGGCCCGCCCGCCGCGACTCCGGTGCACCGCCCGCACCCCATCGCCCAGCCGCATGCGGGCACCGCGGTGCTCGCCTCCTGGCGCATGCTCGTCGACCGCGGCCGCCTCCAGGACGGCGAACCCAATCTGGCCGGCACCGCCCGCACCCCGGTGGTGCGGCTCTCGGCGCACACGGCCGCCGAGATCGGCGCCACCACCGGCGATCCGGTGACGGTCGGCAACGATCACGGCCACATCACCCTGCCCCTGGTCATCACCGAGATGCCCGACCGCGTGGTGTGGCTGCCCATGAATTCCCCCGGCTCCGACGTGCTGGTGCAGCTCGGCACCACGCCCGGACACCTCGTGCGCATCCGACGGGAGGACCACCGTGAGTGACCTGGCTGTGTCCATTTTGGCGGCCACGGGCCCCTCCGTGGTTACGCAGGCTGCCTCCTCCGGGGCTGACGTGACCGCCATGTTCGGCCACGACCCCTGGTGGCTGGTGCTGGTCAAATCGATCGGCATCTTCGTCTTCCTGCTGCTGATACCGATGCTCGCGGTGTACGCCGAACGCAAGATCGTGGCCTTCATGCAGATGCGCGTCGGCCCCAACCGGGTCGGCCCGCGCGGCAGCCTGCAGTCCATCGCCGACGGCGTCAAGATGCTCCTCAAGGAGGACATCGTCCCGGTCATCGTCGACAAGCCCATTTTCATTCTCGCGCCCGTGATCTCACTCATCCCGGCCGTGATGGCGTTCGCGGTGATCCCGTTCGGGCCGCAGGTCAGCATGTTCGGGCACCGCACGGCGCTGCAGCTGACCGATATGCCGGTGGGCGTGCTCTACATCCTGGCCATGGCCTCGGTCGGTGTGTACGGCATCGTGCTGGCGGGCTGGGCGTCGGGCTCCACCTATCCGCTGCTGGGCGGCCTGCGCTCCACCGCGCAGGTCATCTCCTACGAGATCGCGATGGCCCTGTGCTTCGCGGCGGTGTTCCTGCTCTCGGGCACCATGGCCACCTCGGGAATCGTCAAGGCGCAGAACGGAACCTGGTACGTCTTCCTGCTGCTGCCGTCGTTCCTGATCTACGCGGTGTCGATGGTCGGCGAGACCAACCGGGCGCCCTTCGACCTGCCCGAGGCCGAGGGCGAGCTGGTCGGCGGCTTCCACACCGAGTACTCCTCGCTCAAGTTCGCCATGTTCATGATGGCCGAGTACATCAACATGGCAACGGTTTCCGCGCTGGCCACCACGCTGTTCTTCGGCGGCTGGCACGCGCCGTTCCCGATCAGTCTGTGGGCGGGCGCGAACTCGGGCTGGTGGCCCATGCTGTGGTTCACCGCCAAAGTGTGGACGTTCCTGTTCGTGTTCATCTGGCTGCGCGGCACCCTGCCGCGACTGCGCTACGACCAGTTCATGAACCTGGGCTGGAAGCTGCTCATCCCGGTGTCGCTGGCCTGGGTCATGTACGTCGCCACGCTGAAGGTGCTGCAGGACAATGGGACCCACATTCAGACCGCGGGCATGGTGATCGGCGGGATCGTGGTCGCGGTCGTGCTGCTCGCGCTCGTCATCCGGGCCGGGCACGCGGGCGGCGACCGCACCAAGGCTTCGCCGGATCCGGACTCCACCAGGGCGTACTCGGACTTCCCGGTGCCGCCGATGCCCGCTGCGCCCCCGGCGGCCACCGAGAAGGCCGGTCTGCTGGAACCGCTCGGCGGCTTCCTGGTCACGGCCTCGACCATGTTCAAGAAGCCGAACACGGAGCTGTATCCCGAGGTCAAAACCCCGACCGCGCCGCGCTATCACGGCCGGCACCAGCTCAACCGGCACCCGGACGGTCTCGAGAAGTGCATCGGCTGCGAGCTCTGCGCGTGGGCCTGCCCCGCCGACGCCATCTATGTCGAGGGCGCGGACAACACCGACGAGGCACGCTTCTCCCCCGGTGAGCGTTACGGCCGCGTCTACCAGATCAACTATCTGCGCTGCATCGGCTGCGGCCTGTGCATCGAGGCCTGCCCGACCCGGGCACTGACCATGACCAACGAATACGAGCTCGCCGACGACAATCGGGCCGACCTCATCTACGAGAAGCAGGACCTCCTCGCGCCGATGCAGCCGGGCATGATCGCCCCGCCGCACGCCATGTATCCCGGCGCGAACGAGGGCTCCTACTACCGCGGTGAAGTCCCGGGCGCCACAGGCGAACTCGCCGGAGCGGAAGGGGCGCAGCAATGATCGACCACCTGTCCCAGCCGGCCCAGCAGATCGTCACCCACACCTCCACCGGTGAGGCGGTGCAGTTCTGGATCCTCGCCGTGGTCGCGGTGCTGGGCGCGCTCGGCATGGTGTGCGCGCGCAAGGCCGTGCACTCGGCACTGTGCCTGGCCGCCACCATGATCACGCTGTCCGCGTTCTACATCGCCCAGAGCGCGCTGTTCCTGGGCATCGTGCAGATCGTCGTCTACACCGGCGCGGTCATGATGCTGTTCCTGTTCGTGCTCATGCTGGTCGGCGTGGATTCCGCCGAGTCACTGCGGGAGACGCTGCGCGGGCAGCGGCTCGCGGTCATCGTGGTGGGCATCGGCTTCGGCATGCTCCTCATCGGCGGCATCGCGCACGGGATGTCCGGCAAGAGCGTCGCCGAGACCGGGCCCGGCCTGGGCGGCAACTACAGCATCGGGGCGCTGGCCGAACTCATCTTCGTTCGCTACGTGTGGGCGTTCGAGCTGACCGGCTCGCTGCTCATCACCGCCACCATCGGCGCCATGGTGCTCGCGCACCGCGAGAAGTTCGGGCCGCCCACCGATCAGCGCACACTGTCGAAGGAACGCTTCCGCCAGGGCACCCGGGTCACGCCGCTGCCGACGCCCGGCGTGTACGCCCGCCACAATGCGGTCGACGCCCCCGCACGACTGCCGGACGGCTCCTTCGAGGAGCTGTCGGTCAGCACCATCCTGCGGCACCGGCGCAACCGGGCCCACACCGAAGCCGTGGTGCTCACCGTCGGCAATGGCAATGGCAGTGACAGTCACCGGAAAGGCAACGGCCACAACGGCACCGACGCGAACGGCGGCCAGAACGGCAACGACTCCCACGAGGAAGGCTTGCGGTGAATCCGGACAACTATCTGTATCTCTCGGCCCTGCTATTCACCATCGGCGCGGCCGGAGTCCTGGTGCGGCGCAACGCCATCGTGGTGTTCATGTGCATCGAGCTCATGCTCAACGCGGTGAACCTGGCCTTCGTCACCTTCGCCCGCACGCACGGCAACCTCGACGGCCAGGTGTTCGCCTTCTTCACCATGGTGGTCGCCGCCGCCGAGGTCGTGGTCGGCCTGGCCATCATCATGAGCATCTTCCGTGCCCGCCGCTCGACCTCGGTCGACGACGCGAACCTGCTGCGGTACTGACATGGATACCGCACAGATGACGCTGTGGCTGCTGCCGGCGCTCCCGCTCGCCGGCGCCGTGGTCCTGCTGCTGCTCGGCAGGATCAGCGACACGTGGGGTCACCTCGTGGGCACGCTCATGGCGCTGGCCTCGTTCGTGGTGGCGGCCCGGGCGTTCAGCGACATGCTGGATCGGTCGGATGCGCAACGGGCCGTGCACTACAGCCTGTTCGAGTGGCTGCCGGTGACCGGGCTGAAGGTGGACTTCGCCCTGCAACTGGATCAGTTGTCGATGTGCTTCGCGCTGCTGATCACCGGCGTGGGCTCGCTGATCCACATCTACTCGGTCGGCTACATGGCCCACGATCCGGGACGGCGGCGCTTCTTCGCCTACCTCAACCTGTTCCTGGCCGCCATGCTGGTGCTGGTCCTCGCCGGCAACTACCTGGTGCTGTACCTGGGCTGGGAAGGCGTCGGCCTGGCGTCCTACCTGCTGATCGGGTTCTGGTACGAGAAGCCTTCCGCCGCAACGGCGGCCAAGAAGGCGTTCGTGGTCAACCGGGTCGGCGACATGGGGCTGGCCATCGCGCTCATGGTCATGTTCGCGACATTCGGGAGCATCGACTTCGGGACCGTGTTCGGGGCCGCCGGGCAGGCCGGCACCGGAACCCTCACGGCCATCGGGCTGCTGCTGCTCCTCGGAGCCTGCGGCAAGTCCGCGCAGGTGCCGCTGCAGTCCTGGCTCGGGGACGCGATGGAGGGCCCGACGCCCGTGTCGGCGCTCATCCACGCGGCAACCATGGTCACCGCCGGTGTCTACCTGATCGCCCGCTCGAACCCGATCTTCGATCTGGCTCCCGGCGCACAGGCCGCCGTAATGGCAGTCGGTGCAATCACTTTGCTGTTCGGCGCCATCATCGGCTGCGCCAAGGACGACATCAAGAAGGCCCTCGCGGCCTCGACCATGAGCCAGATCGGCTACATGGTCCTCGCCGCCGGGCTCGGCCCGATCGGCTACGCGGCGGCCATCATGCACCTGCTCACGCACGGCTTCTTCAAGGCCGGACTGTTCCTCGGCGCGGGCTCGGTCATGCACGCCATGGACGACGAGACCGATATGCGCCGCTACGGCGGACTGCGCAAACTGCTGCCCGTCACCTACGTCACCTTCGGGCTGGGATACCTTGCCATCCTGGGTGTTCCGCCGTTCGCCGGGTTCTGGTCCAAGGACCGGATCATCGAGGCGGCGTTCGCACACGGCGGATTCGGCGGCATCATCACCGGCTTCGCCGCACTGTGCGGCGCGGGCATCACCGCCTTCTATATGACCCGCGTCATGATCCTCACGTTCTTCGGCGAACGCCGCTGGCGTGCAGGCGTGCACCCGCACGAGGCGCCCGCCTCCATGACCGGGCCGATGATCCTGCTGGCCTTCGGCTCGGTGTTCTCCGGCATGCTCTTCGCCTACGGCTCCTCACTCACCAACTGGCTGGCCCCGGTCGTCGGTGAGCACCACGCCGAACCGTTCATCCCTTCCTGGGCGATCACCTTCTTCGCGCTGGCGGTGGTGGCGGCCGGCATCTGGGTGGCCTACGACCAGTACGCACACGGCAAGATCCCCGAAACCGCCCCTGCCGCAGGCCCGCTCGTCGAGGCCGCCCGCCGCGACCTCTACGGCGACGCCGCCAACGAGGCCGCGTTCATGCGCCCCGGCCAGCACCTGACCCGGTCGCTGGTGTTCGTCGACAACCGCGGCATCGACGGCCTGGTCAACACCACGGCCGCCGTCATCGGCGGCCTGTCGGCCCGGATCCGGCGCGTGCAAACCGGTTTCGTGCGCTCCTACGCCCTGTCCATGTTCACCGGCGCGGCCCTGGTGGTCGCCGCCCTGCTGGCGGTGAGGTTCCTGTGAACGACCTTGCTAGTTCATCGTTGGGCGCCGTGCGGGAATTCCCCTGGCTCACCACGCTGTGGGCGGTGCCCCTCGCCGGAGCCGCACTCGCACTGCTGTTTCCGGCGGGCCGGCGCACCGGGGTGCGGGTCTTCGCACTGCTGGTCTCGCTGGGCACCCTCGGCATCGCCATCTGGCTGGCCACCCGGTTCGAAACCGGCGGCGCCCAATACCAATTCGTCGAGAAGCAGCAGTGGATCCCGGCCTTCGGGGCGGGCTACACCCTCGGCATGGACGGCATCGCGCTGGTCCTGGTCCTGTTGACCACCGGGCTGGTGCCCCTGCTGCTGCTCGCCGGATGGCAGGACGAGCGTGAGGTCGGCAGCGGCCCGCGGGTCGCGCACTACTACGTGGCGCTCACCCTCGTCGTCGAATCCATGGTGCTGATCTCGTTCACCGCGTTGGACATCCTGCTGTTCTACGTGTTCTTCGAGGTCATGCTCATTCCGATGTACTTCCTCATCGGCGGCTTCGGGCCGCGGACGGGAGATGCGGCGGCGCGGCAGCAGCGGTCGCGGGCCGCGGTGAAGTTCCTGCTGTACAACCTGTTCGGCGGGCTCATCATGCTGGCGGCGGTCATCGGGCTGTACGTCGTCACCGCACGCGACAAGCTCGGCAGCAATGGTGGCGGCACCTTCGACTTCCGGACGGTCATGGAGGCCGCCAACTCCGGACACCTCGGTGCGACGCCCGCGGTGCTGAACGCGCTGTTCCTGGGCTTCATGTTCGCCTTCGCGGTGAAGGCCCCGCTGTGGCCGCTGCACACCTGGCTGCCCGACGCCGCGGTGTCGGCCACCCCGGCCAGTGCGGTGCTCATGATGGCGGTGGTCGACAAGGTCGGCACCTTCGGCATGCTGCGCTACTGCCTGCTGCTGTTCCCTTCCGCCACTTCGACTTACGCGCCGCTGATCAGCGTGCTCGCGGTGATCGGGATCATCTACGGCGCGCTGCTGGCCATCGGCCAGACCGACGTCATGCGACTGATCGCCTACACCTCGATCTCGCACTTCGGGTTCATCATTCTCGGCATCTTCGCGCTCACCACCCAGGGCGGCACCGGCGCGACGCTGTACATGGTCAACCACGGCATCTCCACCGCGGCGCTGTTCCTGATCGCCGGATTCCTGGTGTCGCGCCGGGGAACCCGGCTCATCGCCGCGTTCGGCGGTGTCCAGAAGGTCGCGCCCATCCTGGCGGGCACCTTCCTCATCTCCGGCCTGGCCACCCTCTCGCTGCCCGGTCTCGCACCGTTCATCAGCGAATTCCTGGTCCTGATCGGCACATTCACCCGGTACCCGGTGGCGGCCGTCTTCGCGGCCTCCGCGCTGGTGCTGGCGGCGCTGTACGTGCTGTGGATGTACCAGCGCATGATGACCGGCCCGGTGAAGGAGGGCAACGAGCGGCTCTACGACCTGCTTCCCCGTGAATTGGTGGTCGTGGTCCCGCTCATCCTCGCCCTGCTGTTCCTGGGCGCGTACCCGAAACCGGCGCTGGACCGGATCGATCCGGCCGTCGCCCACACCCTCACCACCATCGGACAGCACAACCCGGCGCCGGCCGTGCAGCCGGAAGCCGCCCAGACGACCACGGGAGGTGCCCACAAATGAGTGGAGGTCTGCTGCTCGCCGCGACAGTCCCGGCACCGAGCATCGAATACCGAGACCTGTCCCCGATGCTGATCGTGTTCGGCGTCGCCGTCGCGGGTGTCCTGGTGGAAGCCTTCGCGCCCCGGCGATCCCGATACGGGATCCAGCTGGTGCTCGGACTGGGCGGCTTGGCCGTCGCGCTCGGCGCGGTGATCGGACTGCGCGATGTCCGCGAGACGGCGGTCGTGGGCGCGGTTGCCATCGACGGGGTTTCCCTGTTCCTGCAGGGCACCATCCTCGTCGTCGGCATCCTCGGACTGCTGTTCATCGCCGAACGCCACGCCGACCGCATGCCGGTGCGGCGGGAAGGGCCCGGCACCTGGAGCCTGACCGCCTCGCGCGGCGGGGTGGATGCCTTCACTCCGCAGGCGGCGGCCACGCCCGGCAGCGTCGACGAAATCGCCGCCACCAAAGCCGGAGTCGCCACCACCGAGGTCTTCCCCCTCACCCTGTTCGCGCTCGCCGGTCTCATGCTGTTCCCGGCCTCGAACGACCTGCTCACCATGTTCGTGGCGCTGGAAGTGCTGTCGCTGCCGCTGTACCTGCTGTGCGGGCTGGCGCGGCGGCGCCGGCTGCTGTCGCAGGAGGCCGCGCTGAAATACTTCCTGCTGGGCTCGTTCTCGTCGGCCTTCTTCCTCTACGGCATGGCGCTGCTGTACGGCTACGCCGGCACCATCCGCCTGGCAGGGATTGCCGAAGCCGTCACCCGCGATGCCGGAAACTCGCACACCCTGGCCATTCTCGGCATCGCCATGCTGGCGGTGGGCCTGCTGTTCAAGATCGGCGCGGTCCCGTTCCAGTCCTGGGTGCCCGACGTCTACCAGGGCGCGCCGACCTCGATCACCGCATTCATGGCCGCCGCCACCAAGATCGCCGCAGTCGGTGCATTGCTGCGCGTGCTGTACGTGGCGGTCCCCGACCTGCGCAACGACTGGCGGCCGGTGCTCGCGGCGGTCGCCATCGCCACCATGGTCGTCGGCGCGATCCTCGCCATCACCCAGACCGACATGAAGCGCATGCTCGCGTATTCCTCGGTGGCACATGCCGGATTCATCCTGACCGCCCTGGTGGCCGCGACCACAGCGGGCGTCTCGTCCGTCCTGTTCTACCTCGCCGTCTACGGCCTCGGCACCCTCGGCGGCTTCGCCGTGGTCAGTCTGGTCCGCGACGAGAACGGTGACGAGGCAACGGCGTTGCCCGCCTGGGCCGGCATGGGCCGGCGCTCCCCCTGGCTGGCGACCATCTTCTCCCTGTTCTTGCTGTCCTTCGCCGGCATCCCGCTCACCAGCGGCTTCATCGCCAAGTTCGGCGTGTTCGCCGCGGCCACCGGCGGCGATGCCGCCACCCTGGTCATCGTCGGTGTCATCTCCAGCGCCATCGCGGCCTTCTTCTACATCCGCGTGATCGTCCTGATGTTCTTCACCGACCCGCCGGCCACCCCGCCCACCGTCGTCTACCCCACCCTGACCAGCACGGTCATCGCCCTCACCGCCGCGGCCACCCTGGTCCTCGGCATCTTCCCCCAACCCTTGCTCGACCTGGCCAAGAACGCCTCGACCTTCACCCGCTGAGCCTCGGCCAATCGATCGGGCCCGCCGCGACATTCGCGGCGGGCCCGATTCATGCTGTCGCCCGGTACGGCGATGTCGGGTTATTGGCGATCCAGGTCAGGTATTTGTCCTGCACCCCCCGGTACAGATCGGTGAGGATGCCGTCGGGCGTTGCGGCGGGTCCCTCGGGGCGGCCCTGCGCGATGGCTATCTCGATCGCGCTGTGTGGAGCGATGCAGGCGAGGTAGCCGGTGCAGCGGACCATCGGCCAGACCAGCACGTCGGGCGGTGCGTTGTCGAGCACGTTGGTCCACGAACCGTCGAACTGACGCACGAACACTTCCCCGACGAACCGTCCGAACCGATCGATCAGGGCGCGATTCTCGGGGGCGAGGATGCCACGACGATCCACGATCCGTGTCCGTGCCACCCGCACCGCCGCCTGCAGCCCCTGCAGTGTCCAAGGGTCGTCGAGCGCGCCCACACTCGGCGCGTCCTGCGCGAAGAACAACTCCAGCGCAGCGGAATGCCCAGCCAACCAGGCACCATAATCGTCCAAAAGCAATTCGGCCGACAACGAAACCTGTTGCACGACACCATCATCGAGGATCGCCACTGCCCTGCCCCTTTCGGAATTCGGGCTGCCACCAGACCCACCGAGCTCACCGGCAGCCCTACCGCCGACAACACAACCCCAGACCACTGCGCCGGTCCTCGTACCCGACGCCCGACCGCCGCGCAGCAAACCAATAGCACCCTTCGAGCTCATTCCCGAATCCTCGGCGGCGAACATGGCTCAAGTGGGAAGATCACCGTAACGGACAAATGACCACATAACTCCCCTCGAGATCGAACGGATACACAGCCCAACGACAGCTACCTGTCGGTGACCACCCGTGCCCTGTGACCAGGCATCAAGCGATCTCCGTCGTTCTTTACGGCCGCCATGACCGGCCGGGGGTTGACTTGGAGTGTGCTCCAAATTCTAGGTTCGGGGCATGAGCAAAATCCTTGTGACTGGAGCCAACAAAGGGATCGGCTTCGAGACTGCGCAGCGGCTCGTGGCGGACGGGCACACGGTGTATCTCGGGAGCCGGGACGCCGAGCGGGGGCGGCAGGCGGCGAAAGAGGTGGGGGCGCAGGCGATTCGGATCGATATCACCGATGAGGGTTCCGTGGTCGCGGCTGCGGAGGAGATCCGGGCCGAGGGTGGGCTGGATGTGCTGGTCAACAATGCGGGTGTCCAGGCGGAGATGAGTGCCGACGGGTTTGTGGTCGGGGCGGCCGGGCTGACGGCGGAGATCATGCGGGAGACGTTCGAGACCAATGTGTTCGGGACGGCGCGGGTGCTGCACGCGTTTCTGCCGGTGCTGCAGGAGTCCGCGGCGGCGGTGGTCGTCAATGTCAGCAGTGGGCTGGCCTCGCTGACCGGGGTCGCCACGCCGGGCAGTCCGGCCTATGCGTATCCCGGTGTGGCCTATCCGGCGTCGAAGACGGCGGTCAATATGCTGACCATTCAGTACGCCAAGGCTTTTCCGTGGCTGCGCATCAATTCGGTCGAGCCCGGCTACACGAAGACCGATCTGAACAACAACAGCGGACATCAGACAGTTCAGGAAGCGGCCGAGATCATCGTGCGGATGGCGCTGATCGGCGCGGACGGCCCGACCGGCGGCTTCTTCGATATCAATGGGCCGCTGCCCTGGTAGTCCTGCCCGCTGAAGATCAGCCGCCGGCTGTTTTCGCTATGGCCAGCGTGCGGCGTCACCGCCTTCGGCGATCTCGGCGCTGAGCACCGGAATCTGTGCGCGGAGGGACTCGATCAATTGCGCCGGGATCCGCCGGAGATCGTCTTCGGTCGTCAGCACAGCAGACAGCGCCTGCGGGAGCAGGGTTCGGCCCAGTGGTGTTCCGTCCGGGAATGTTTCGTCGAGGGTGCGGAGTATCAGCTCGGCGGCGTCGAGCCGGCCCCACAGATAGTCGTTCTCCCTGTCGGGTGCGTGGGCGAACGCGCCGAAGTGGTGCAGCTCGACACCCTTGAGCTTGCCCGCGCCGAGCGGCTGGAGTGCGGTCGCGCGAAGGGGGCTGAACTGAGTCATCGGAACGGGAGTGAATTGCGGTAGATACGCCAACGAGATCGTCGGGAACAACAGCCCGTCCCAGAGCGGGAAGCCCAGGTACCGGCTGGCCAGCAGGATGCGATCGCGCTTGTTCCACTCCTGAGTCGTCGCCGCGAACGCGTCCCAGAGCGCCTGTCCACCGTTTCCGAGTCTTTCCTGAATCTGTTCTGCGTAAGCGGTTTTGAGGTCGGTGAAACTCTTCGCGTTCTCCTCGCATCCGGCGAAGTCCTCCGGCGTCCGGAACCTCTCGCCCTCGAACAAGTTGGCCTGCAACCGTTGTGGGCGCAGAAAGTCGAGCAGTCCCTGGTCGGCCAGGGCTCGAATCGCGGCGACGGGTGCAGCGGTTATCTCATCCAGCTGCGACCATGCCTGGCCCTTGAGATCGTTGATATCCGCCCGCGGCGGCCCGCCCTCGGCCGTATAGAGCTGGTTGAGCCCGGCGAGGATGAACATGACCCGGCGGTGCCGATACGGGGTATCGATGTGTTGCAGGAGCGTGGACAGTTCTGCGGAGTCGTTGGCGGTCCACCATGGTTGCCGGCGCAGCCAGGCGGCCATGGCGCATCGGATGAACACCGCGGTCCCCGATTCGCCGGGCAACGCGAAATGTTGCACGATCGCGTCCGCGATGCATCGGGCGGCCGCCTCGACTTTCAGCCGTTGATAGGTATTCCAGGTCGAACCGAGTGCGGCTACGGCTTCGGCGTGCATGTTGGCCGAAACCTCCTGGAATTTCTCCTGGTCCCGCAAGAACCCGAGTGCGGGCATTGCCTCGATGGCCGTACCGAGATCTTTCGAATCGACCTGTGGCACAGCCTGTTCGCACCCGGGTATCGATGCGACGGCAGCGCTGATCCGGTCGAGCACCTCGACCTCCTGGCGCATGGCGATGGCGCCCATCTCGGTGATCTTCTCGTTCATGTCACGCAGTCGGATCAGATCTCTGATCAGTGATCGGCTGCCCCTGATTCCGACGAGCACTTTCTGAACATCCGCTGCCCAACTGCGTTTCGCGGCCTTGCCGCTGTTGGTGTCGGCAGGTGGAGCCGAAAGAGCGCATCCCGGATCCGGCTCGATGTAGACGAGCCGGCGATGCACCTCGGTGGACGACCGCCTGCGGCTGATCGCGTCGACGACGAGGTCGAACGGCGCGTTGTCGAGCACGCCACCGTCCACGAACCAGGCGGCGTCCGCGTTACGGCCGTCTTCTTGATAGCTGTAGTGGAAGAGATCGGTATTCACGCGTGCGCCACCAGGAAACTGAGCCTGGGCCGGGAAAGTTCCAGGATTGACCGGTTCGAACGCACCGGGGAAGGCGGAGGTCGCCCTCGCCGCGAAGGACAGGGTCGGTGTCGCCTGCGGGCCGAATGCGTCTTTATTGTTGTCGTCCCGGATGAACTCGAGTACCTGCGCATGTTCCCGGTCCCGCTGGCCCACACCGCCATCGCTCGACGCCACCGCTACGTCGAATCCGTTCAGATCGGTCGTGGTCACGAAGAGCGACAACTCACCGGTTCGCGAAATCAGCGTTTCGGCCGCGGGCCCGCGCGAATTCGCCGACCAAGCGACCGGTCGCTTCTCATCCATCCCGGCCAGCGCCTGATACAGGAGCCGCGACATGACTTCGCCGTTCAATACCGCGCGATCGGTCCAGAAGGTCGCCAACTTGCCGATGAACGCCAGCGCCGTGCGCAGCTTCGGCCCGCCGATATGCACACTGCGGGCCAATATTCCCAGATCGGCCTCGTCTATCCAGAGCCGCTTCAACGGTCCCTGATCCGCGTTCTGCGCGATGGCCTTGCCGAGGACCACGCCGTTGATGCCTCCGGCGGAGGTTCCGGCGATGATGTCGATCCCGACCGACAGCAGCTGCCCCTTCGCCCGCATCCGCGAAAGAGCTTCGAAGTAAACACTCTCCGTATCCGATGGTTGACCATCGGCTCCCACGAACGGATTCACGACCTGCGAGTCGCTTTCCAGAATTTGATCCAGAGCACGCGATGCGCGGACGAGTTTGTGCAGTTCTTTAGTTATGCCATGCATATAAATGGCAAGCGATACACCGCCATAGCAGACGAGCGCTATGCGCAGTTCAGCATGTTCGGCATCCCGAGACATCGAGGTCCCCCCTTATTGAGACGCCCGGATAGTTGATGCCATCACCCTATCCCCCGACCGCCTGGGCAACCTGAGTATTGCACTACTCGATTCGATCCGGAGCCTTCCAATAATCTGGACTGCCGACCAGAATAGTGACGCAGTCTATTCCTGAACACCTATCACAATCAAAGTTCGGTCACGGCATTGTCTTCCAGTGGATTCGCGGCTCGAATGTCCCCGTACCGGTGCTGCCCCGCCAACACTCCATCCTCACCGCCCTCCGGGATTGGACCAGCGGCCCCGCCGCGCGATCTCCTGGTCATTGGCCCCGCCGCTCAGCTCGACCAGTCGTGAGGAACGGCCTCAACTACGAGCTGCGGCCGTCCTCCGCGCATGACCGACCGGTCGTGCCAAGCCGGAGACCTTGCGTGCCTACCAGCTTTCCCAAGATGCCAGGCCCAGCCGGATACGCGAAACTCGTTGGCACCGGCGGAACTTCGCGCCCGCCGGCATTGATCCGGGCACTCCGCGGCGCACTGCACACGGCACCGCACAGGAAATGCACCCCCGTGTCACCGGCGGCAGACTTCAGACTCCCCGCCACCGGTGACGCCGTAGGACCTCCGGTGCCCAGCAGTTGCGCTGGGCAGCGCATACAGTGCCAGGGCAGCTCGGCCCGGACGCCGTCTCCACAGCGTCCGGGCCGTCGCACCATCGGGTACCCAACACAAGAAGGCACCGCCACGTCGGCAGGGTCGAGATCGGTTCGAAAACGCGCTGGCCCGCCGCGGTGACATGGCTGCATGCATTCTGGACATCGACCGCCGATCGCAATCTCGAAGCGGCGACTCTCGCCCATGTCGATCGCATGAGACCTGGTTGGCCGCAGCGATTCCCGATCAGATCGCGATGCCGACCAGGTGTCCGATCGCATAGGTGGTGATCATGGCGAGCGCGCCGCCGGCCAGTACACGCACGGTCGCCCGCGCCACCGGCGCCTGGCCGAGCCGGGCGCCCACGGCCCCGGTCAAGGCCAGTGCGGCGAGCACCGCGCCCATGGTGAGTGGTACCCGGATCGTCTGGGGCGTCAGGATTGCCAGCAGGGGCAGCAGTGCGCCCAGTGTGAACGACAGCGCCGAGGACAGCGCGGCGTGCAGCGGGTTGGTCAGTTCGTCCGGGTCGATGCCGAGCTCGGCCTCCGCGTGCGCGGTGAACGCGTCCCGGGCCGTGAGTTCTTCCGCCACAGCCTGAGCCGTGGCCGGCGAGAGGCCCTTCGCCCGATAGATGGCTGCGAGCTCCGCCAGTTCGGCCTCGGGCTGCTCGGCCAATTCGCGTCGCTCGGTTTCCAGTAGCGCGCGCTCGCTGTCGCGCTGGGTGCTCACCGAGACGTACTCGCCCAAGGCCATCGAGACCGCGCCGGCCGCGAGTCCGGCCACGCCCGCGGTCATGATCGCGGTGCTGTTGCTGGTGGCCGCCGCCACACCGACCACAATGCCTGCCACGGAGACGATTCCATCGTTGGCTCCCAATACACCGGCGCGCAGCCAATTCAGGCGCGTCGCCAATCCCACCGCATGCGGTTCGGTCGGTTGCGCGACCGCCACCGACCCGTCGAAATCGTCCCTCACGAGGGGAACGGTAATGCTTCAGAGGGTTTCCCGCCAGCAAAGAGAGGCTCACCGAAATTAGGTAACGCATTGCATACCAAGCATTTTCGGTGGTATTCGCGGTGGCGCCGGCGCGGACACTCCGATCGCGACACGTTTGCGAGGAGCAGTTTCTCGGCCGATCACCCTATGTTCGGCACTGGTTAGCCGTAGCGTTGACACCGGCGCCAGGCGGATCAGTTCAAGAGAGCGGCGAGATGCGGCCACAACCATCAGCGATCGGCTTCCTCCGGCACGATGTGTCGGGGGCACAGAAACAGTGGGACGAGGCTCAGATCCAGCATCTGGCTCGCCGGCTCGGCTACGACCTGTGCAAGACCCTGGTCTTCGGCCCCGAGACCGATCGCCCGTTCGTGCGCGTCCGCACTCTGATCTCCCGCCTCGAGGCCGATGCGGTGATCGTCCCCAGCCTCGCGCATTTCGGCGGCCTGATACCCGACGATATCGTGCAGGTCGCCGACATCGTCACGGTGAATCCCGAAAACACCTACGCGCGCTGGGCAATTCGTCCCGACTGAATCCGGTCAGGAAGTCGGAGCGCATTGTGTCGAGCCCCCGTTCACCTCACCCGGGAGCCATGATTCCCCGGTCGTGCCGCCATTGTCGGAACAATGCACCGTATAGTTGTCCGAACGCCTCGAGATATCGAAAGCGCCGGTAATCAATCCCATGGCAGGTGCCCCGCCTCCCGCGGACACGCAATTCCCGGTCCCGAGCCCGTGCCCGTCCATCGTGACCTGCACCTCATCACACACATAGAGCTGCCCATCGGCGTGAGCCGCCGGCGAGACCGCCACGGCGGCCGTGAATATCGCGAGCCCCACCACCCCGAATCCCACGCCCCGAACCATTCGAATCCTCATAGTCCACACCTCCGCGCCCTCGGATCAGTGTGTTCTCAGCCTAATCCTCACGTTTACCGACGACCATGCATTGCCGCAGGCAAAACCCGGGTGGCGCTGCCGCCCATGCATGGTCGTCCACGAATTCGGTCAGTTGTGCTGCAGGATTTCGCGCAGGCGCTTGGCGAAGGCGTCGGGCTGTTCCATGAAACCGCCGTGCCCGCCGGGGAAGAGGGTCGGTTCGATGCCGAGCTCGCTGCCCAGGGCCCGGGAGGTGCGATCGCAGAACTTGTCGGCGGATTCGTCACCGATGCCGATGATGATCTTCGTCGGGGTGGCACGGAGAGCATCGAGGGAGGGCTGCCAGCCGGAGGTGGTGTGCAGCTCATGGCGGTAGAAGAAGTCGTCGGAGGCGATCGACTGCGGGTCCCGCTCGCCGCCGAACATCTCCTGCAGCACTTCCTCGGGCATGAACAGGCCGGTCATGGCGAAGAATTTGCGGACCGCGCCGAGCACATCGCCGGTCTCGTAGACGGCCCGGACCTCGTCGGTTCGAGCACGCAGCTCGTCGCGATCGGAGAGCAGTTCGCGCAGCGGCGGCTCGTGTGCAATGAGGGTCGGCACGAGATCGGGCCGGGCGATGGCCAGCGCCAGACCGGTGATCGCGCCACCGCTGGACCCGAGCACGGTGGCCGGGCCCTGGCCGACATGGGTGAGCACGCGCGCGAGGTCGTCGGCGCGCAGTTCCGGCGTCGAGTCCTTGTCGGTGTCGTTGACCGGGCTGCGGCCGTGGCCCCGCGGGTCGCTGCAGAGCACGGTGTAGTCGGAGGCGAGCAGTTCGGCCAGCGCGCCGAACGGTCCGGAATCCATCGGCGCGCCGATCAGGGCGATCAGTGGGCCGCTGCCGCGGACTTCGTAGTAGAGGGTGCCGTCCGGCGCGGCGACGGTTCCGGAGGTGACGGGTGCGGTCGAGGTCATGGTTGCTCCAAGTGGTCAGTACATGGACACCGGTTATGACGGTACGACCGCGCCGAATTCATTGCTGCGCGAATGGAAGAGGTGTGACCCTGAAGATGTCAGCCGGCCTGGCGGGGTTCGGGCAGCGCACAGGTCATGCCCTCGGCCATCCCGGCCGGGCGCACGCCGAGTGCCTGGTTGACGCGGGCGCGCTGGTTCTCCCACGCGATGGCCGCGGCCAGTTCGGCGAGCTGGGCCTTGCTCAGGTGGGTCAGCAGCTGGGCGCGAATCTCACTCAGATCGAGTGAGGTCGGGGTGAGAGTCATGGCCTCGGCGTAGGAGAGGACGAGTTTCTCCAGATCGCTGTACGCGTCGCTGTCCCGATACTTCGGCAGCTCGGTGACCTGGGCTTCGGTGAGTCCGCCGTAGTGGGCCAGCGTCGAACCGATGTCGAGGCAGAACTGGCAGTTCACCAGGGCGGCGGCCTTGAGCTCGGCCAGGTCCTTCAGATGCGGGTCGACCCGGTTGGAGAACAACAGCATCGTCTCCTGGATCATGGTGCCGACCAGCAGCTGCGGCCGCCGGATGAGCCAGCCGACGAGATCCGTCCGATTACGGCGAGCCCGCCGCATCGCCTTGACGTAGTTCAGGATTCGGGTGATTACTCGCATGCGCTCCACTCCCCTTCGCGTTCGCGGATGCTCCCTTGAAGACATCCTAAGCCGAAAACGACGAGACGTAGTAGATATTGCCTCATGACCGGGCGAGCACTCCGGGCCTGGCCGCGCTCGGATCGAACGTCAACCGATCTCGAAGCCATCCTCCAGATAGAGCGTGATCCCCGCGGTTCTGGCCCGGTGCGCTCCCGCCACGCGCCGGGCCAGCACCGCGGGCAGCAGCCGTGTCGCCGTCTCGGTGTCACACCACGCCCAGCTCCGAAGTTCGTCCGCCGGAAGGGTTATCGCGTCGATCTGCTCGGCGGCCAGCAGCCCACCGTCGTACACCATCATCACCCCGTCATCGGGATACAGACCGGCAGGCACCCAGTCGACCGCCAGCAGCCGCCCGATCGGCACACTCAGCCCCAGCTCCTCGCGGATCTCCCGCACAGCCGCACGGTAGGGCGATTCGCCGGCCTCGACGACCCCGCCGGGCACCTCCCAGTACGGCTTGTAGGTAGGTTCGACCAGCAGCACCCGATCCTGCTCGTCGACGAACAGCGCACCCGCACCCATGCGCTTGCGAGGCAGTCCGGCGACATAGTCGTTCAGTTCAGAACCCATGCGGCACAACAGTAACCGGCACTTCCCCGCCTCGGTCGAGCTTGACCGCGCGGGCTGCGGACTGGCGGAACGAGTCAGTTCCCGTGGCTCACGAAGGTGGTGTCGAGAAGCGTCCGGTAGTCGGGTAGCGGGGTCGATCGGTCGACCGACCCCTGTTCTTTCGCCCAGGTCGCGAGCGCGCCGAGAGTATCGGCGATGTCCGGTCGCAGCTGCACGGCATAGTCGAACTCCGGGAGGATCTTCCGGATGAGTTCCGGGGACAACTGGGTGGCGGTGGAGACCGCGGACACGGCGGCGTCGGATCGCGCGGTCAGCTGCGCTCCGGCGTCGTTC
This sequence comes from Nocardia sp. NPDC004123, assembly GCF_053603795.1. NCBI lineage: Bacteria > Bacillati > Actinomycetota > Actinomycetes > Mycobacteriales > Nocardiaceae > Nocardia > Nocardia sp. NPDC004123. The sequence goes on along the minus strand of NZ_JBSGGG010000008.1, from coordinate 236,812 downwards.
AGCGCGGCGAAGAAGGCGGTCAACGCCGCTGATTTCGCCGAGATCGCGGTATCGCTCGCGAGGTACAGGCTGTGCTGGTTGTAGCTCCCACCCGCGAGCTGGACCGCGTCGTCGCCCAGCGCCTCGGCCACCTGGGCCTGGTAGGGCTGGAAGATCGAGACGGCGTCGACATTGTGCTGCGTGGCGGCGGTGACCGTCGCGGACGGCGCGACCTGAACGAGATTCGCCGAAATCTTGTTGTGCGAGAGCACATCCGAGGCGAAGTAGGCCGCACTGGTGCCCAGCGGGGTGCCGATCGAATGCCCGGCGAGGTTGTCGAGGGAGGTGATGCCGGCGCTGCGCCGGGCCACGATGCGGGAACCCTGCCACCGGGATCCGTCGCCCACGATGCGCAGTGCGGGCGAGCGGGTCAAGGTGGCCGCGGCCGGAACATCGGCGGCGGTGGCGATGTCGAGCTGGTGGGCCGCGAGCGCCTGCAACGCCTCCACTCCGGTCGAGAAGTTGACGACCTTGACCTTCACGTCGTGGTTCGCGAAGTACCCGGACTGTTGGGCCACCGGGATCTGGGCCCACGACGGGTCGACCACGAATCCCACGGTGAGCGTCTTCGGGTCGGAATTGCCGGCAGTGCCGCAGGCGGTGAGCGGCCCGAGCAGAGCGAGGAGTGCGACGGCGGCCGTCAGCGGGCGGATGAGTTTCTTCACGGCTGATCTTCTTTTCGTAATTCACGGATTGGGCTGAATCGCTTGGCCGGCAACAGGTGCCGGTCTACGCCGTCACGCTCTCGACACCGAGTTCGTGGTGGAGGATGCGCCGCAGCTCGCTGTAGCCGGGCTGGTCGGCGAGGGCGTCGGCGGGGCGGGGTCGTGGGAGCGGATTGGGGATCCGGTTGGTGATCCGGCCGCCGCCGAGCACACTGATGGTGTCGGACAACCGAATCGCCTCGTCCACGTCGTGGGTGACGAAGACGACGGTGCGGCGCAGCCGATTCCACAGGTCGATGAGCAGGTCCTGCATCTTCAGCCGAGTGAGCGCGTCGAGTGCGGCGAAGGGCTCGTCCATCAGCATGATGTCGGGTTCACCGGCGAGCATGCGCGCGATCCCGACACGCTGGCGCATTCCGCCGGAGAGCTGCGTGGGTCGTTTGCCGCGTACCTCACCGGACAGTCCGACCAGGCCGATCAGCTCGTCGATCCGGCTGCGGCGCAGCCGGGCCGGAACCCCGTGTGCCCGTAGGGCGAAGTCGATATTGCCCGCGACACTCAGCCACGGAAACAACACGTCACGCTGGAAGGCGACGCCGCGGCGCGGATCGGGCGCGAGCACCGGTGCGCCGTTGTCGGTCACCGTGCCCGACGTCGGGGTGATGAGCCCGGCGAGGCAGTGCAGCAGCGTCGATTTCCCGCTTCCGGATGCCCCCACCAGGACAGTGAACGAACCGTCCGGCACGGTCAGATCGATCCCGTGGAGCGTGGGGTGCGCGGCGTTCGGGAAGTGCACCGTCAGGTCTCGGGTGGCGATGGCCATGGTCAGTTCACCTCCCGCGCCCAGCGCTGGATCGGCGCGGTGATCGCGGCGATGAGCAGATCGCAGACCGCGCCGAGCACACCGAGCACCAGCAGGCAGAAGATCAGCCGGTCGGCCTGTGAGAACAGCTGTGCCTGATAGATGCGATAGCCGATCCCGGCGGTGGTGCCGGTCATCTCGGAGACCACGATCAGCACGAATGCCATTGCGGCGCCGACCCGTACACCGGCCACCACATCGGGCACCGCCTCCGGGACGATGACCCGCATCAGCGTCTGCCAGCGCCCCGCGCCCAGGCAGCGGGCGGCCTGCAGATAGTCGGCCGGGGTGCCCGCGAATCCGGAATGACTGCTGATCCAGACCGGAACGAAGACGCCGAGCGCGATGACCAGAATCTTGCTGTTCTCGCCGATGCCGAACCACAGAATCGCGAGCGGCACCATACCGATGGTCGGGACCGGTGCGAGCAAACGGAGCACCGGCTGCAGGAGCCCACGCCCGGTTCGGGTGTTCGCGGTGACAATCGCCGCGACGACGCCCACGACCGCACCGACGACCAGCCCGGCCAGTGCCCGCCGCAGGCTCGCCGCGACATCCGAGATCAACAGATCATCGGCCCACAGCGTATGTCCGGCGCGCAGAATCTGCGCCACGGTCGGAAACAGCTGGCGCGGAAAGATTCCGGTGGCCGCCACCACGGACCAGACGAGTGCGGCGAGACCGATACCGGCCACGGTGCCCCCGGCCTTCCTCCAGTGCGGTCCGAGGCGCGCGAACGGCCGAATTCTCCGCGGCCGTTCGTCCGCGGTGGTGCCGGCCAGCGGTGACCGAATGCTCACCGCAGCGGTTTGCAGACTCGATGTCATGGGATTCGTCCTCCTGAATGTGCGACCGGAGCGCCCAGGGGCACCCAGTCGAACGGCACCGCCTGGGCTCGATAGACCAGCCGGGTACGGCTGAGCCGATCCACGCCGGGCACCCGGGGTTCGTGGACCTCCGGCTCACCGGCGACGCCGTGACCTTCGTACGGCGACAGGTACTCCCACACCACCTGACCGTCCGGCGTCACCTGGAAGATGCGGCCGTTCATGCCCTCGGTGATGAGCGTGTTGCCGTTCGGCAAGCGCTGGGCATTGCTCACGAACGAGCTGAAGAATGTCCACGACGGCAGTCCCGAGTCCTCGGCGGTGTACTGCCAGACGATCTGCTCGGTCGACGGATCGATCTCGAGGACCCGCGATCCCGCGTAGATGCCGAGGGGTGCGGGCGGGAACCCGGCGCCGCCCTGATTGTCGAAGACGAGGATATTGCCGGCGCCGGGCAGGCCGTCGGCGATGAGGTGGGGATTGTGCTGTCCGGAGATCTGATCGAGCGGCCGGGGCACCTTGTGCGCGTTGATCCGCTGGTGTTGCGCCCCGGCCTCGGCGGTGAAGTACGGACCGAGTTTCCACACAATGGATTCGGTGGTCTTGTCGATCAGCGCGATCACGTTCGCCTTGCGGCTGCTGATCAGGATGTTGCCGGGTTGGAACACCGTGCCGGGGTCGGCTCGGTGCCAGCGGTTGGGGCCGAGTGTCTTGGCGCTGTTGATCTCCAGCACTCCCCAGGGATCGTCGGGGTCGCGAGCGACGGTCTCGCGCAGCGCATTCCACCCCGCCTCGGAGAACCCGAGCTCATCGAGGTGGTCGCCCGCACGCCATTCCCACACGATCGACCCGTCGGGGGCGATCTCGTACAGCCCCTGGTCGCCGACCACGGCGGGACCCAACTGCGGGACGACCCGCGGAATCGTGACCAGCAGCAATCGGTTTCCGTTGTCGAGCAGCTCCCAGTCATGGTTCTGGCGCGCCGCGCCCCCGGGGGCCTGCGCACCCCATTCCCAGACCTGCTCGCCGTCCCAGTTCAATTGCCCCACAGTGCCGTTGGCGTAGATGCCGCCACGCGGGTCGCCACTGAGCGACAGCTGTACACCGAGGTCGCCGAGTCGCCCGCCGGTCAGTGCGGGGTCGAGAATGCGGGGCGGCACACCGGCGTAGGGCCACTGGTGGCACACCACGCCGTGCATGTCGATGAGACGGGTGATCGAGTCCGCGCCACTGAACAGGAGGTAGCTGTCATGTGCTGAATCCGGTTCGTAATGGGTCACGCCCGTGAGTCGTACGAAGGCCATGCATTCACTCCATCAGTCGGCTGTTAAGCGATCAGGTCGTGGATGTTACGAATCTAATCGATTTGCGTGGCACGTTGCGCGTGCGCAGACTGTAAGAATCAGAACGATTTCAAGCATGGCCGCCCGGCCCGCGAGCGACGAGAGTAGGACGAACGTGACTGCCAAACGCACGACCCTCGCCGATGTGGCCCGGCGGGCGGGCACCTCCACCGCGGTCGTCAGCTACGTGCTCAACGACGGGCCGCGCCCGGTTTCCGACGCCTTGCGCGCCCGGGTCGTCGCGGCTCTGGACGAACTCAACTACCGGCCCGACCGTGCGGCCCGGGCGCTGCGCCGGCCACGACGCTGGCGGCACCTCGGCCTGCTCGTCCCCGATGTGCGGCTGCCCCTGTTCGGCACCCTGGTGGGGCGCATCGAGATCGAGGCGCGGGAGCGCGACCATCTGACCCTGATCGGTAACACCGGATACGACCCCGAACGCGAGGTCGAATTCGCGGCCGCGTTCGCGGATTCCGGCATCGAGGGCTTGATCGTGGTCGGCGGAGCCAATGGCCGCGCCACGGCCGAGCTGTGCCGGCAGGCCCGCATTCCCATCGTCTGGGTCCACAACAATCGAGACCACATCGACACCGCCGTCGTCGGCGCCGACCACGTGGACGCGGGCCGGCTCGCCGCCGGTCATCTCGCACAGACTCATCGCCGCGTAAACATCGTCTTCGTCGGCGGATTCACCGCGGAAGAGGTCGCGCACGGAGACCGCGAGACGGTGGCCCAACGTTACGAGGGCTACCTGTCCGTCGTGGGATCGGCTGCAGCAGAGCGGATTCCCACCGATCTGACTCCGTCGGGCGCCTATCGTGCGGTGCGCCGATATCTGGCCGAGCGCCCCGCTCCGGACGGGATGGTGATCGGAACCTACGCCCAGGCGGCCGCGACGCTACGGGCGGTCGCCGACGCCGGCCTGCGCATACCGCAGGACGTCGCCCTGGTCGGCTACGACGCCGACACCGCGAATGCCTATGCCCCACTGATGCTCACCACCGTGCAGCAGCCGATCGGCGACATCGCGCGCACGGCCCTGTCCCGCGTGCTCGACGCCGCCGGCAATCCACAGTCCGCCAACGCCCCTGCGGCGCCGATCGCGGTCCAGCTCAGCATCGGTGAGACCTGCGGCTGCACCCCGGACCGGACCATCTCCCAGCTCGACTGATCCGCGCTCCATCGAACCGAACCGGAATCTCGTTTGGCGAACCCTTCAAATTCAAACCTAGGTACATTAGGTTTTACCCTCATGTACCTAGGTTAGGTGCTGTTCCGCCGACTGCGGTTGCCATGCAGTCCGAATTCGAAAGAGGAACTACCGCAATGAGATCCGGGATGTTGCGCGTACCCGGCGCGTCCCTCTACTACGAGGTTCGCGGCAGTGGGCCGCTGGTGTTGTTCCTGCCCGGCGGCGGGGGTGACGCGGCCTCGGTCGATCCGATCGCCGAGGTGCTCGAGGATCGGTTCACAGTGGTGTCGCTGGATCCGCGCGGGTATTCGCGCAGCGTGCTGGACGGGCCGCAGCAGACACAGCTGGTCGAGGTGCAGAGCGATGACGCGTTCCGGCTGCTCGACCATCTCACCGAGGAGCCCGCGTTCGTGGTCGGCGGCAGTGCGGGTGCGATCGTCGGCCTGGATCTACTGGCCCGGCATCCGGATCGGGTGCGCCTCCTGGTGGCGCACGAACCGCCGTGCTTCGGGGTGCTTCCCGATGCCGCCGAACAGCGCGCCATGATCGAGGAGGTCTACACGCTGTTCCGCACCGAGGGCCCGGCCGCGGCGGGTGCGCGCTTCCTGGCCGGGATCGGCAATGCGATGAAGCCGTCTCCCGTGCCGGCCGAGCTACCGCCGCGCGCCGCCGAGATGTGGGCGCGGCTGGCGGCCAACGGTCCGCTCATGCTGGAGTACGAACTGCGGGAATTCACCTCGTACCTGCCCGATTACGAGGCGCTGTCCCCGGTGGCCGACCGGGTGGTCCTGGCAGTCGGGCGCGAGACGCGGGGTTGCCTGCCGTACCGCCCCGCCGTGGAGATCGCCCGCCGGATCGGCCACGAGGTGGCCGAATTCCCCGGCGCCCACAATGGAATGCGCACCGAAGCACCCGAATTCGCCGCGCAACTGGCCGACACCATGACCGCCCGCCTACGGGCCGAAAGCGCCGCCCACTGTTAGCGTCAGCGCATGATCACCGGCGCACACACCATCCTGTATGCCGAGGACGCCGAGGCGGCACGGGCCTTCTTCCGTGACGTCCTCGGCCTGGCCCACGTCGACGCGCACGACGGATGGCTGATCTTCAAGTCACCGCCCGCCGAACTCGCGGTCCATCCCGCGGCCGCCCCGGACAGCGGCCGCGCCGAGCTGTACCTCATGTGCGACGACCTGGCCGCCGCCATGGACGACCTGCACGCGAAGGGCGTCGAATTCACCTCGGAGGTCACCAATGCGGGCTGGGGCATGCTCACCATGCTGAAGGTGCCCGGCGCCGGCGAGATCGGGCTGTATCAGCCCCGTCACGCCACCGCCTACGATCTGCCCTGATTACCGCCCATCGAATGCTTTGCGCCCGTTCGCTTTTCGTGACAGCCTGAACCGACGGCCGGTACCCGGCCCGGACGCGAAGGGCGTGAGATGATTCTGGTGACGGGCGCGACCGGCAATGTCGGCTCCGAACTCGTGCGGGCGCTGGCAGGTGGCGCTTCACCATTCTTGGCGACGTGCTCGGCCGGGACCTGGAATGCGTCGGCCTGAGCGACGAGGACGCCCGCGCCGACATGCTGAAATCCACGCCCGTCGAATACGTGGACGCGTTCTTCGACTTCTACGTCGCCGGCGCGATCGACGAGTCCATCGTGCGGCCCACCGTCGAGCAGGTCAGCGGCCGTGCACCGCGAACCTTCCGGCAGTGGGCCACAATTCACGCCGGAGTCTTCCGCCAGGCGGGCACGGACACATAGGTGGCCGCGTGCAGCAGCCATTCGATCGTCAGGATCGCCTCACGGGAAGTGCCGCGCGACCGGCCGCAGCGGTGGCGGATCGAGGTTTCAGTCACGCAGCAGGTCGATGAGTTTGGTTTCGGAGAGGTCGCCGTGCCCGGCGTCGACCAGGCGCTGGAAGATCTGCTCGGCGGTGTGGCCGAGGGCGGCGGGGGTGCCGACCGCATCGGCCAGTTCCACGCCGATCCGGGTGTCCTTCAGTCGGAGCGCGGCCGTGAAGGCGATATCGCGGTCGTGGACGCCGGCCGTCATCTCCTGGCACATGCGGATGACGGTGGGGCTGGCCGCCCCACCCCGCGACAGGGTGTCGGTGACGACGGCCAGATCGAGTCCGGCGAGTTCGGCGGTGCGCAGCGCTTCGGCGGTGGCGGCGATCTGGATGGAGCCCAGCAGATTCTGGATGAGTTTGTAGCTCGTGCCCGCCCCGACCGCGCCGAAATGCACGATGTCGGTGCACAGCGGCGCCAGCAGCGGACGCGCCGCGTCGAGATGCGCGGCGTCCGCGCCGACGAACAGCGTCAGCCGCCCTGCCGCCGCCGCATCCGGCAGCCCGGTCACCGGTGAGTCGAGATAACGAAGACCTTGTGCTGCGGCATGTTTCGCCAGCTCCAGCACCCACGGCCGGGAGATGGTGGAAAACTCCACCGCGAACGCGCCGGGCGCATACTCCCCCGCCAGCGCGCCATCCGCGCCCAGCCATGCCGCCCGCGAGGCGTCATCGTCGGCCACCATGGCGAAAACGGCCTCGGCGCCACGCACCGCCTCCCGAGGGGTCGCCGCGAATGCCGCTCCCGCCCCGACGAGTTCGTCCGCCTTCTCCGGCGTCCGATTGAACACCGTCACCTCGTGCCCGGCAGCCACCACCCGCCCCGCCATCCCCGCACCCATACGCCCGACACCCAGAAACGCAATCCTCGCCACCCGCCGAACCCTACCGAGCCCGGAGGTATCCGGATGAACGGATTCCGGCTTGCGCTCGGCACATTGGCCCAGATGCGAGATCGAATCAGTGGCCGACCTGCTCCCAGCGACGCCCCCGGCTGCGATTCGCCGGGGTACGGCTACGACAAGTTCGGCCGGACCACCCGCTCCTCGCAGCCGGCCGGCATCCGTCGCGCGATCGATTACCCGAGCACACGAACATTCCGAACCTATCGGCAAATTTTGGGCAATTGACGAATTTCAGACTGGTCAGTTACGCGAGAGCGATCCGGTATTCGACCACGGCAATTGTCAGGCGGTTCCGACGACCCCGCGTTCCACCCGGACGCCGAGCAGGATTTCCGAGACACCCAGGGCAATGGTCAACAGGCCCACCACGATCGACAGCGATGTCAGCGACTCGAACCGGACCACCCCGACCATCACACCGGCGGCCAGCGTCAACAGCCCGACCACCTCCAGCCGGCCCGCCCCCGCGAACTGCTCCGACCACACGCCCACAATGGCTTGCACGATGCCCCGCACCACCCAGGCCATCCCAATCCACAAGGACAGCAACGCAACCCACTCACCGCTGGTGAACGCCCAGGCGGCCAGCACCAGCGCGATGATCGCGCTCACCACCTCCAGTACCTTCAACGCGGTGGCGATCCGCGCCCCGAACGCGACGACGAATTGCACCGCCGACGACGCCACCAGCGTGAGCCCGTACAGAATCCCCGCCACCGTCTGCGATTTGTCCGGCCACACCGCCATCACCGCCCCCAGCACCACCGAGCAGCCGCCGGTCACGACCAGCGACTGCCAAGCCCAGTCGGCGAATACATCGGTTCGCCCCTCGATCCGATTGGCGGGCATCCATCAATGATATGACCGATTTACCCAGGTAACTGGACGTTTGCGTTCTCACCGGCACCGGCGCGTCGCCCGTCGGCGAATTGCCCGGCACCCGAGAGCACGCACGACAGCAGGCGAACGAGCTCGGCCTGCCGGCATGTGCCGGTCTTGGCGAACACCTGGCGCAGGTGGGTGCGCGCGGTATTGACCGAGATATAGAGCTCCTCGGCAACCGACGCCAGCCCGCTGCCGCGCAGAACCTCGAAGGCGACCTGCGATTCGGCCCGGGTCAGTCCGTAGAGCTCGCGCAGAGTTTCGCGGCCGCCGGGCTCCTCACGTTCGGGATCGACGATCACCATCAGAGCCGCGCGGCGGGGTGACTCCTGCGAACCCGGGCAGAGCGGCAGGATCGACACGGTCAGCGGCAGCCGGTCGCGGTCGCGTGGAATGAGCAGGCGGGCCGCGGCATTCGACGGGCCGGTCTGCGCGGCCGCCCCCAGCAGGCGACGCAACCGACTCGACACCGCGAGGTCGTTCGATTCGAGGCGCGCCAGGGCGCCCAGGCGCAGACCGTCGCCGGCCCGCAATATCGCCAGCGCCGCCGGGTTGGCGTAATCGACACGGCCGCAAGCGGATACCAGGGCCAGGCCGTGCCGGTGGCGGTCGAGCACGCTGAGCGCGAGATCCCGGTCGATGACGGCATCGGTCAGTCGCGCGGCGATGCCCAGGGCGTGGTCCAGGTGCGGCAGGAACAACCTCAGCACCCGTTCGGCCAGGACACGGTCCAGGTTCCGGTCCGCGCGCGGATAGACGGCGATCCAGGAGCCCGGCGTCGCCAGCCGCGCGAACACACCGTCCCCGAGCTCGTGACGCGCGGCCCAGCCGGTCCAGAACGGATGCCGGCGCCCGCCATCCGGTGGGATCAGCTCGCTACCGGTGAGCACCGTTGCGGTGAGCGCGGATTCGAGCACGGCCGCGAACGGATCGATGCGCCCGTAACGCTCGTTGTAGCTATCCCGCAGCCCCGCGGTGGTGCTCGCGATCATGTACCGCCGCCCGCCCTGTGCTGCGACGAGGCAGCCATGGTGGCCGCCGAGGCTGTCGGTGATGGCTCGCAGTGCGCGGGTCCACGCGCCGGGCTGCCCTGTTGCACGGTTGATCTCCGCGATCAGCTCGGAAAAGCGAGCGAGCGAGATGCCCGTCTCCCCCATGTCCATTGTCCCGCCCCCCATCAAGAACGATCACGTCCCGGCCGCCGAGCCCCGGTCGGAGGTGATACCAGTTTATCGGCCGAGCGCAGCGAGTTATCACAGGGAAAATTCATCTGTTCGGGTGAGGAATCGGACGGGCGATCCCGCTTTACTCGGGTCACAGCAAACGGACGGGCACCGGATCGGCTGTACCGCAAGGGGGGAGAAGACTCATGGCTTTCACCAGGTATTGGCCCATGGGCGCCGGGCGGGTGGTCACCTCGGGATTCGGGCCGCGCGACGACGGCTTCCACTGGGGCGTGGACTTCGGCAAGGACGGCGGCAGCGGGGGCGAGCCGGTGTACGCGTCGCAAGGCGGGACGGTCGTGTACGCCGGTGCCGCAACGGGTTTCGGCGGACCGGATCCGGCGGGCCGGCTGGTCGTCGACCATCCGGCGGCGGACGGCGGGGGCACCACGGTCTACGGGCACATCGTCCGCGAGGTCGAGCTGGGCAGCCGGGTCGAGGCCGGGCACCGTATCGCCCACATCAATCCCGATTCCGGCACCAATGGCGGCGTCCCCCCGCACCTGCACTTCGAGTGGCACCGGTACTCGTGGGTGCCACCGGGCCCGGATCGCCTGGACCCGCTCACCATGCTGACCGACGCCGCCGAGCCGCCCGCGCCCGACCAGAACGGACCCGATATGACTTCCAGCACAACGATTTTCGGCATCGACATCTCGAATTACCAGGGCGGACTCGACCTCACGGAGGTCTTCGCCGAGGGGTTCGAGTTCGTCATCGCCAAGGTCAGCGAGGGCGACTACTACACCGACGACTCCTGGCCCGCGTTCCGCGACGCCACCCTGGCGGCCGGCAAGATCCTGGTCGGCTATCACTACGTGCGCGGCGATGTCGACGCCGACGCCCAGGCTGCGCTGTTCGTCGATCACCTCGGTGATCTCGGGATCCCGGCCATGCTCGACCATGAGCTGAACTCCGGCGACATCGGCGTGTTCGAGGCGGTGCGCACCGCTATCGAGAATCGTGGTGTGCACGTCGCACTCTCGTACCTGCCGCACTGGTACTGGGAAGGCACGATAGGCTCACCCGACCTCAGCGGAATTCCGCCGCTGATGACCTCGAATTACGGCGACGGCCGCTCCGGCTACGCCTCGGCCATCTACCCCGGTGACGACGACATCGGCTGGCAGCCCTACGGCGGCGCCGAGGTCGCGGTGTTCCAATTCAGCGACAGCGGCTCGGTGGCCGGTCGCTCCCTGGACGTGGATGCCTTCCGTGGCAGCCCCGACCGATTCCGCGCCCTACTCACAGGAGACGACATGAGCTTCACCGACGACGACCGCCGCATGCTGCGGGACATCTGGACCCAGTTGCTCGGACAGGACGGCCACGGCTGGCCCCAGCTCGGGCAGAACCCCCAGGGCCAGAACCTCACTCCGGTCGACGCCCTCAGCGAGATCAAGGACGATCTCGAACATCACTGAGCCACGCCCGGGTCCGCCGGTGACGTACGGTGTGTCACCGGCCGGCCCGCGTCTACGGAGCGCTCAGGAACACGCCGCGTGACGAGGTGCTGTCCGCGGCCGACCACAGCGCGTCGACGTGGCTGCGGTCGCGCTCCAGCGCCGGTCCGGTGGTGAGACGGCGGTGGACGCGGATCAGCTCCGCGCCCGCGTTGGTCGAGCGGTCGGAATCGAAGGCGATATCGGTGTGGGTATCGGTGTCGATGACCGTCGGACGGAATCCGGGTGCGGGCCAGAGAATGTCGCCGGGGACCACGTGCACGGTCAGGTCGGGGGTGTCGCTCGTGCTCTGGTCCTGGGCGGTGGCCTTGCCGGTCAGCAGCAGAGCGGCCTGCTCGATGAAGACCGGATCGTACGCGGCGTCGTAGAGCCAGCGCAGGCCCAGCACGCCGTGTTCGGACGTGCCGATCAGTGCGTGGTCGAGGTCCTCGGCCCGCGCACCGCGGTAGGTCATGGGGATCAGATAAGCCACCGGCTCCGCGCCCGAGGCGTCGGTGACGACCATGAGCTCGATGCCGACCTCGCCGGCCGGATCGTCGAGACGGAAGCCGCCGGACTTGGACAGGACCGGCGACTCGGCACCGGAGTACCAGTGCCGGGTGGGCAGCCACCGCGCCAGCAGCTCCAGCTTGGTGGGCGCCATGGTCGTCCTGTGGATCTCGGCCATGCCGCCATCCTGCCAGAGATCGACGGGATAGCGGCGGAACTTCTTGCGGCGGTGCGTTATTCGTTAGGTCCGTGCAACTTTCGGAAGAAGTCTCGCAGATCGGCGGTCAGCAGATCGGGGGCTTCCATCGAGGCGAAGTGGCCGCCGCGATCGAATTCCGACCAGTGCACGATCGTGTTCCGGTGCTCGGCGAGACCGCGAATACTGCTGCTGCCCGGGAAGACCGCGACACCGGTGGGTACGCCGGAATCGGCCGGTGCGGCACCCCATTGCCGGGATTCCTTGTAGAGCCGCATGGAGGAGCCTGCGGTATCGGTGAACCACAGCATCGACAGAGCGGTGAGGAGCAGGTCGCGGTCGATCGCCGCATCGGGTGTCGGCTTCGCCGGATCCTTGTAGGTGTTGACCACATCCAGGACCCACGCCAGCATCCCGGCCGGCGAATCGGACATCGCCGGGGCGAGAGTCTGCGGGCGCGTGGAGTGCATGCCCGCATAGCCGGATGTCTCCAACCGGTTCCAGTCCTGGTATCGGGCCAGCTTCTCCCGGTCTCGGGCGCTGAGGTCGGCCGGGTCGATGTCCCCGGCCGGGATCGTGATCGGGTCGTTGAGGTGGATACCGGCCAGGTGCTGCGGCGCGATCCTGCCCATCTGCGGCGCGATGAAGGACCCGGCGTCACCACCGTGCGCCCCGTATCTTCCATAACCCAGCGCGGCCATGAGTTTCGTGATCAGTTCCGCGCTGCGCTCGGTCGAGGCGTCCCCCGGCCGGTGGGTGGGACCGGAGAAACCGAAGCCCGGCAGGGTCGGGATGACCAGGTGGAAGGCGTCTGCGGGATTGCCGCCGTGGGCGCGCGGATCGGTGAGCGGGCCGATCATGCCGGTGAAGTCCTCGAAGGGCCAGCCGTGGACCAGCACCAGCGGCAGCGCGTGCGGCTCCGGCGAGCGGACGTGCACGAAATGCAGGCGCTGACCATCGATTTCGGTCAGGAACTGCGGGTGGCGATTGCGCTCGGCCTCATGGATGCGCCAGTCGTAGCCGCTCCCCCAGTACTCGCAGAGCTCCCGCACGTAGGCCGTCGGAATGCCGCAGGTCCAGCCCACCCCGGGCAGGTCCGCGGGCCAGCGGGTGCGGGCCAGGCGGGTCCGCAGATCCTCGATGTCGGTGGCCGGGATGTCGATTCGGAAGGGCTCGAAAAGCGTCATGCGTCCACGGTAGGAACCAACTAGGTCAGATTCTGTCCTATACCGTCAGCGGATTCCCCTCGGGTTCGCCCGCGTTCTACGCTGTTGGACAAGCGTTTCAGCCGCAGCGAGGCGGCCAGGTGAAGGGATCAGGCATCGTGGGCACCGCTTTTCCACCCGGACCGCCGCTGCCACGCGCGGTGCAGACCGCCCTCTACGGCAAATGGCGCGGGACCCTGGTGCGCCGGTCCGCGCGCCGTTACGGCGACGTCTTCACGCTCCATCTGGTCGCGCCCTATGCCGAGAACCTGGTGGTGTTCTCGCGGCCGGAGCACATCCGCGAGATCTTCGCTGCCGACCCCGCGGATCTGCACGCCGGCGAGGGCAATCGACTGCTGGTGCACATCATGGGCGAACATTCGCTGTTGCTCACCGATGAGGACGAGCACGCGCGGGCGCGGCGGCTGCTCATGCCGGCGTTCGTCGGCTCGTCGCTGCGCGGATATCGCGTGCTGGTCGACACCATCGCCGCGACACATGTCGACCGGTGGGTGTCGGGGTCGACGGTGCTCACGCTCGACGCGATGAACGACCTGACACTCGATGTCATCATGCAGGTGGTGTTCGGCATGACCGACGAACGCCGCCGCGCCCAGCTGGCGCCGCGGCTGCGCCGGATCGTCAATATCGATCCGATCATCTTCTTCGGCTGGAAGTATCCGTTCCTGGAACGGCGCGGGCCGTGGAAACGCTTCCGCGACAACCAGAACGCCATCGACGAGCTGCTCTACAGCGAGATCGCGGAGCGGCGCGCGAATCCGGACCTGGAGGCGCGCACCGATGTGCTGTCGCGGCTGCTGGCGGTCGGCTCCGGCGAGAACTCCACCGACGTACCGCTGTCCGACGAGGAACTGCGCGACCAGTTGGTGACACTGCTGCTGGCCGGGCACGAGACCACCGCGTCGGCGCTGTCCTGGGCCTGCCACGAGCTGGCCGCCAACCCGGATGTTCAGGACCTGGCGCGCCGGGCGGCGCACGACGGGGACGAGAAGTACCTCGAGGCGGTGCTGAAGGAGGCCATGCGCCTGCACACCGTCATCGGCGGGACCGGACGGCGACTCACCCGCGACATGACACTCGGTGGATACGAACTGCCGAAGGGAACCGTGGTCGCGACCTCGATCCTGCTGGCACATCGGCGCACGGAAGCCTTTCCGGACGCCCTGACCTTCCGGCCCGAGCGGTTCCTGGACGGTTCGGTCGCCGCCAACACCTGGCTGCCGTTCGGCGGCGGGGTGCGGCGCTGCATCGGCGCGGGGTTCTCGCTCATGGAGGGCACCGCGGTGCTGCGGGAAATCCTGACCCGCTACCAGCTTTCACTGCCCGACGGGGCGGGCCGCGAACCGTCGCGGATGCGCAACATCACCCACGTTCCGGCACACGGCGCGCGCGTGGTGGTCACCACCGACAACACGGTTCGGGTGTAGCTGCCGGGCCTTAGCCGGTGACCGGGTGCACGTGCAGGGCACAGCTGTCGATAGTCGCTGTGACAGTACGGGTGTCGGTCGAATCCGGCGGCGTGACCTGCAGATTCGTGTACAGCGGACAGTGATTGCCGGAGGCGTCGACGGCGATGCCCTCGACGACCGCGGTACCAGGACGGCCGGATTCCAGTGTCACGGTGGGCGGTTCGTCGCTGCCCTGCGGCAGACCGCCCATGTATCCGCGCGGGGTCCGATCGGCGTGCAGCAGTGGGCCGCCCGCGCCGGTGTCGACGCCCGGATAGCCGGTGAGCGTGCAGGGGGCCGCGCCGGTGGCGAGGCTGAAAGTGAGTTTCACGCCCCGGTGCCCGGTGGCCGGGGACATGACATCGGCGGTCACGTCGACCTGGCCTGCGCCGCAGGCCGCCTGCCGCGCCGGGGCCGCGGTCTTCGCTTCCTGGGAACTCGGCGGAGTGGCGGGAGCGGCGGTGCTCCCGCCCGCGACCGTGGCCCCGCCCGTGACGCCCGGCGGTGTCGCCGGTGGTGAGGTGGTGGACGCACTCGACGAACAGGCGGTCAGGCCGAGTGCGAGGACCCCCAGCGCGGCGAGAATCCCTGTGCGATAGCGCATTTCCCAACTCCTCCCGGTCCGGAAACATTGGCGGGCGCCCCCGCGTCCCCACACCTTGTATCGGTTCACGCCGCGCGAGTGTGAGCGCTCACTCCACCGCCCAGCCTAGGGGCGGTCCGGGAACTCCGCGGCTCGCCGCGCGTGCGCCCGCGCTACGAACCCCGAGCAGTCGGGGCACTCGCTGATGATCGGATGGGTGCATTCGAGCAGGTGCTCGAGGAACCGGTCCGTCGCCTCCAGCAGTTCGATGCGCTCGCGCACCTCGGCGCGGCGGTCGGCGATGATGTCCCGCCGGCCGTCATACCCGCTCACTCCGAGCTGCCGGATCTGCTCCAGTGACAGTCCGGTTCGCTGCAGCGTCTGGATCATGCGAGCGTAGTCGAGGATGTACTCGTTGTAGCTGCGGTGACCCGACGGGCTGCGCGGCGGCGCGAGCAGGCCGACCGACTCCCAGTGCCGCAGCACGTGCGTCTCCACACCGAGCGCCGCGGCGGCGTCACCGATTCTCATGTCCTGGGCTGTGGCCACGATTTACCCCTTTACTTCATGTCGACCTTAAGTATTAGCGTTCCAGCATGTCCGATCCAGTGCGCAAGTCCACCATCGTCCAATGCTGCACCGCGGCAGTGAGTTCCATTCACGGCGCGGTCCGGCCGCGGCCCATCGACCAGCGGTTCCTGCGGTCCATCACCGACGCCGGGCTGCCGGCGACCGAGCGCACCGTCACGGTCACGCCGCTGCCGCAGTTTCCGCGCTCGGCGCCGACCGCGGCGATCGTGGAGGGGGTGTTCACACCGCGACGCATCGCCAGCTCGCTGACCTCGTTCGTCGTCCAGCACCCCGACGCCACCTTCATCGTCGATCCGAGCTATTGCATCGATGCGGAGCACCGCGCCATCGCGCAGCTGCCCGCGGCCATTCGTCCCGTCGTGCGCCCGCCCGTCGAGACAATCCCGACCATCACCGGCCTGCAGTCCGAGCCCACCCTGCCCGCGCTCGATTTCGCCCTGCCCACGCACGCGCATTGGGACCACGTCTGCGGACTCCTCGACTTCCCGGGGCTGCCGGTTCACCTCCACAGCACAGAGAAGGACTGGGTCATGACCGGGCCGGTCGCGCCGGTCGGCGGTGTGCGCGATGCACTGGTGGACCGCCCCACGGTCGAGTACGACCTCGACGGTCCGCCGGTGCTCACCTTCACCCGCAGCCGTGACCTGTTCGGCGACGGCAGCGTGGTCCTGGTGGATCTCGCGGGCCACACGCCCGGCAGCGTGGGCCTGCTCGCGCACACCGCGCGCGGGTGGATCCTGCTGGCGGGCGATGCCGCCTGGCATGCGTTGCAGATCGAGAAGGTGCGCCAGAAGTCCGGCTTCCCAGGCATTTTCGTCGACGAGAATCGCGACCTGACCTTCAAGACCCTGCACCGGCTGCACCTGGCGCAACGGCTCCTGCCGGTGATCCCCACCCATGATCACGATGCGGCACAGCAGCTCGTCACACCTCATGCGGAGGCCGCCGAACAGCTACCGTGAACGCATGGGGATCACCGTGCGCCCGGCGCAAATGTCCGACATTCCCGAATTGGCGCGCGTGCTCGGCATCGCGTTCTCCGACGATCCACTCATCACCTGGCTGATCCGGGACGATGCCACCCGGGCCCGCCGCGCCGCCGCCCTCTTCGCCGCCCAGGCCCGCCACCACTTCGTTCCCCTGGGCGGTGTCGAGGTGGCCTGCAATGACGCGAATTCCATAGTCGGCGCGGCACTCTGGGCCCCGCCCGGCCACTGGCACGTCGCCGACACCGCGATGCCGCCCCAGCTGCCGGGCCTCGCCTACGCCTTCCGACACCGCCTGCTCATGGCCGGCAGGCTCGCCGACCGCATGGCGGCTGCCCATCCTCGCGAACCGCACTGGTATCTCGCCGTCATCGGCTCGCTGCCCGGCGTCCGCGGTCAGGGATACGGCCAGGCGCTGATGGGGTCCCGCCTCGAGCGGTGCGACGCCGAGGGCATCCCCGCCTATCTCGAATCCAGCAAACCTCAGAATGTCCCGTACTACGTACGCTTCGGCTTCGACGTCACCGGCACCCTCGATGCGACCCGCGGCGGTCCACCGCTGTGGCCGATGTGGCGCACTCCGTGCTGACGCGCAAATGCGGTGTTGCCGACCGGGATTCGGCCGGCAACACCGCATTTGCGTGACAGGGTTACGGTTTGCGGGCCATACCTCCGACCACCAGCTGTTCCCAGACTGTCAGCTCAGGGTTGCCGGCGTCGGGCTCCGATGGATCGGGACGCCACTGGGCGCATGGGCGCAGGCCGTCCGCCTCCAGTGTCAGTGCACCGAAGAGGAACTCGATCTCCGGTTCGGTGCGGAAACGACCGCGACCGAACGCTTCCACGATCTTGTTCGCGGTCGCCACGGCCTCGCGGGTGGCGCCGGAACGGAAGTGTGAGATATAGACCCGGCTACCGGAAGGGAAGCGATCCGACCAGTACCGAACCACGCCGGCCGGATCCTCTTCGTCATTGACGAAGCTGAGGGTTATCCCGAACAGGATGCCCACCGGCTCGTCGAAGTTGATCAGACGCTGTACTTCGGCATGCTTCTGAATGCTGTCCGGATCACGAATATCCGCTTCCAGCACCACGATTCCGTCATCCACGGCGAGCAGGGCCCGGCCGTGAGAAGCCACGAACGGGTCGTCGTCCACATACACGACGCGGGCGTCCGGATACACCTGCCGCACCACCTCGTGCACATTGACGCGGGCAGGCAGGCCGCAACCCATATCGATGATCTGGCGAATTCCGGCCGCCGCCATGGCCTTCACGGCCCGCAGCACAGCCTCCCGATTCGTGATGGCCAACCGCTCGGATCCGGGTAGGTCCTCGATGAAGTAGTCACCGACATCCTTGTCGACACCGTAGTTGTCGCGCCCGCCGAGTACGTAGCTGTATACGCGTGCCACGCTCGGCCGGGACTGCCGCGCTCGCATGGCGTTGATGTTCAAGTGTCACACCCCTCTTTCCTCATCGACGATACCGCTATCCACCAGGAAATCCTGCGCCATCCACGCAACACCGCCGGCCGCTCCGAACGACGGATCGTGCCTATTGCGTAGCGCCCGCGGCGGCTGCGGTCGTGGGCACCGGGGCGGTGGTTGTCGGTGTGGGAGTGGTTGTTTGGGGCGCGGTCGTCGTGGTCGTGGTCGTGACCGGTGCGGCGGTTCCCGGATCCGTGGTGGTGGCGGTGGTGGTCGGGGCGACCGTGGTGGTCGGCGTCGGGATTATGGACGCCGAAACCGGATCGGGGCAATGGCCGAGTATCTCACCGAGACGGTTGATCTCGGCATTGCTACGCGGGTCACCGACATAGTTGATCTTGTCGGTGCACTTGACGTAACCGTCAGGCGCGGGGGCTCCGCCGGGGGGCGAGTCGGACACGGGCGGGGTATCGGGCGACTCGCCCGGGGGCTGCTGCTGCGGCGCCACGCCGCCCGGCGAGCCCGCCACGGGACTTCCCCCGACCGGCTGGCCCGCACCCGGACCCGCCACGGGCGCACCGGAAGTAGTCGAGACCGCCACCGTGCTCGTCACACTGGCCGACGGCTTGACCGTCGTCGCGATCGCGGTCGATTTTCCCGAGTCACTCGAGCAACCCGCCACCAGCGCGACCACCGGTGTCATCATCAGCACCGCGATACGCGTGGCCGTTTGCGGGCGCGACCGACCACGCCATTCCGCCAGAGCGGACATCGATTCCTCCTGAGGGTGCAGCCCCAACCCCGACTCATCCGCTGCACGAGCATCTTTCGCCGATCCGGAACCGAAACGGCAACCTTGAATCCAGGGGCATTAACACCCCCCGCTCGACCCTAAGGGCTCCGGCAACCGGACGCCATCGTGCTCGGTGCCCCTATTTCTGTGGGCCACTTATCGATCAGGTACCTGCGATTTATCGATTGAGTGCCGACTCTACTCTCATGGCTTCGCCGCCGAGGCCGGATCACGTTGCGCGAGCAGGGCATCCAGCTGCTTTTCGGCGCGTTCGGCACGGGCCAGGGTCTGGGCGCGGGCATCGTCCAGGGCGGCGAGCCGTTCGGCGGCCTCCTGCCGTGTCTTGTCGACGGCGGCCGCCGATTCCGTCCGCACCGCGGCCAGGTCGGCGGCGGCCTGCCGGCGCACCTCGGTGAGTTCCGTCCGCGACCGATCGAGCTCGCCGCGGGCCCCCTTCAGTTCGTCCCGGGTGTCGGCGACCACCTGATTGCGTTCGGCCACAGCGGCTTCGGCCCGTTCAATGGTGCGCTCGGCATCGGCGGCACGTTGCACGGCGAGATCGCGTTCCGCGCCCGCCGCGGTGATCCGCTGGGTGGCGTCCCGGCGCACCTGCTCGATCTCGGCCGCCGCCTTCGAGCGGGCCAGCTCGATGTCCTCGCCGGCCTGCTGGCGCGCCCGCTCGGTGTCCTCGGCGGATTCTCGCCGGATGGTGCGGATCTCGGCCTCGGCCTCCGCCCGCGCGGCGAACACATCGTCGGCCGCCCGCTTCGTGACCCGCTCGACTTCCTTCAGCGCGTCGTCCCGCGCGGCGAGTGCCTCCGCGATCCGGCTCTCGGCTTCCTCCGCGGCCAGCGCCGCGTCCTCGGCCGCCGATTCGGCTGCCGCCCGGGCCTCTTCGGCCTCCCGCCGCGCCTGCTCGGCCGCGACGGTGGCCATCTCCGCCTCCGCGATCCGCCGTGCCGCATCCGCCTGCACGGCCTGGACCTGCGCTTCCGCGACGGCCGGATCGGCCAGCGTGGACAACTCCGCCACGGCGCTATTGAGCGTCGTCCCAAGCTGTTCGGCGATCGCGCGGAACTGTCCGAGCAGCTCATCGGCCCGCAGCCGAGCCACGGTCACCGGCCCCCGTTGCGTCACAGTGACATTCGCCGGGGGCGTCTCGCCCTCGGCCTGTTGCTGCCGTTGCCGCTCTCGCCAGGCCCGCCAGCGGGTGTGCTCCGGGTGATCACAGTATTCCGACGGACGCCCCGGCCCTCCGCCACGCGTAATCGGTTTGGTGCAGCCGGGGTAGTTGCAGATGCTCGACACAACGGGAATCGTAGCGTTGGTTTCGTCAAACCCAACGGAACAACACGAAACGAAAACCGAAGTACCCCAAACCAAACCGAGCCGTCCTGGCCTCCGATAAGTGAATGTTATCGGGGGTCAGAATCGCCACTCCCCCTGAAAACGCTTGATTCCGTTTCGTTTACGTTTGGTTGGCCCACACGCTACGGAAGTGCAACGAAACCTCTCAAAAACTGGGCACGCATGTACGCTGGTACCACTTCTGTCGGGTCTCACCTAAAGTGGCGGATTCTCAACCCATCTGGCGAAAGCGTGGCGAGTTTGGCGTGGCAGCGTCACATCGTCGAGGTCGAAGCCGGCCTGCCGCCGGACGCGGCGGAAGGTTCGAGACCTCGCCCGGAAGACGATCCCGCACAGCCGATCCACGCGCGTGAGAAGGCCAAGGCCACGGAGTTGACGGCTCAGTGCCGGCGAACGAGCGCGCGGCCGAACACAGATCCGATTGGATGGTTGCTGGTGGGTACCGCCCAGGCTGGGTGGCGGTTTGTGCTGGCAACGTCCGAATTGTGACGATCCCTGATCTTGTCGCTCGGGCGGTGGCAATCGGGACGACGTCGGGCGCGCCGACGTCGGAAGCCGAACTGGTTGCGGCCGAAGCTGGCTCGGGGTTCGCTTCGATACCCAGTATCGCGACCTGATGTTGATCTGCAGCGGCATCGAGGGTCTGGGGTCGTGGCGGACCGCAGGTCAGACGCTCGCGACCCGCCGACCCCGTCAGCGCTCGGGCATGATCCCGGACCGGAAGATGCGCGTCGGGATGCCGGCTCGTTGCGCCAAATCGGCGGTATGACTTGCACCGGCTGAACCATCGTGAATGAAGGCCAGGCATACATCGGCGCCCAACTTCACCATCTCTGCATTCCGCTGGAAGCCCGCGCGGCGACCGAACTGCTTCCAATCCGCCGGAATCCGTTCGACCTGCCCACCCCAATGAGTCCAGCACGCCTCGCACAGCGCATCAGCACCGGTCGGACAAGCCCCCGACACCAGAACGGCATCCAGATCCCACACCTCTGCCAACGCATCCCGAATGATGCGCCGGTCCCTCCACGACCGCGAGCCGGTCACCAGAACCCGTTTTCCCACGCTGCACAGATCTCCCTCGAATTGGCTGGTTGCACTTCGCCGCACACTCTGTCAGCAGGTCCCGACATCCCGCACCCGAATCCCGGTCCCAGTTCACGGCCGCCGAATCGCGTCGACTGCGTTCAACGCCGACGCTGCGGAAACCGCCACTCGGTCTGAGAAACACCCACCGGCAGCCGCCCCATCGCGGCTGGCCGACCGCAGGTCAGAGGCTCGCTCTCCGCCAGGTCGGCTGAGAACTCACAACTCTCACGAGATGTGGTTGCCAGGTCTCACCCAAAGTGGCGGATTCTCAACCAAATTCCGGACAGGGGTCCGACATCGACGCAACGACCGCGGACGTGGCCTTCCGCGCCTGACACTGCTGGGGCGGACCCGGTCTTCCGGCCCGCCCCGGCAGTGTCAGGCGCGATTGTCAAGCGCCACAGATCCCCTCGACGGCGATCTTCTGGAATGCAGTTGGGTAGGTAACGATCCCGTCGGGATACTTCGCTGCCCCCTGTTGGAACTCTGGGTTGGACAAAGCCGCCAACAGTGCTGCGGAGGATTCCCACACTGCAACATTGGCAAACAGCTGGCTGCCGCCGATTCCGCGGTTCATTTGAGTGGAGACGAAGCCCGGCTGCGACTTCATGAAGGAAGCGTCCGCGGCCCAGATCTTCAAGAAGTCATCAGCCAACTCGGCTGGGACGACAAAAATGTTGATTACGGTGATCGGACCGGTGGTTTCCTGCAGCTGCACGGAGAGTGGGACCGCGGGATCCAGTGCCTTGAATTGAATCATTGTTTCATCCTTTCGTTTCTACCTTGATTCGTAAATCTTGAGATGCCGATCCGTCATACCTGGACGGGTTCTTCCTGACGGGCCGTCACCGGCCGATACAGGCAGGCGAAGAACAGCGCGAACCCAACGGTCAGGAGGATGTGTCCACCTCCGGCCAGATGGGCTGGCAAGTCACTCTCGGAGTGGCCCAGCACGGTCCGAATGCCGATCATCGTCATGCAGGCCACCGACCAGAGGACACCTGCGTTGTACGTCCAGAAGAACCATCCGTACAGCCGCTGTGAAGAAAGTGCGAACTGCTTTTCCAGGGCCAAGACAATGAGAAAAAACAGCGTGCCGAGCGACAGGAGGTGCGTATGCGTGATCGCAAGCTCGGTCTTCCCGGTGAAATTGTGGGACTTGGTGAAATCGCGATAGAACAACCCGGACACCAGTCCGAGCACGGTATAGAGGGTCGCCGCGTAGTAGAGCTGTTTCATCGAGATCCTTGTCGGAGTGTTCGGTGCTGGCCACCTTTGGGCACCCTGCCCGATCCTGTCGGCCGGTCGGCCATCATGACGACCACCACACTAGAACAGATGATCGTTAAATGGAACAGTGGTCTAGTAGGTAGTCCGATGCTCTCCTACACTCGATGTAGTACGAGCAAGTCGACGACGAGGGGCTCGATACGCTGACTGGCGAGGTGAGGTTGTTGACAGGAGGAGTAGATGTCGGCGGAGCAATCCAGCGTGATCCGCTTGCGTGATCGACGTGAGCAACTGACGCTGCGGATCATCCTGACCACCGCACGCCGGCTCTTCGCCGAGAGCGGATACACGGGTACGTCGATTCGGAGCATCGCCCGCGAGGCCGGGGTCGCACCGCAGACGATCTACTCGCACTTCGGCTCCAAGGCCGGAGTGTTGCGGGGACTCATCGACCTGCTCGAGGAAGAAGCGGGGTTGATCGACCTGCGGGCCGAGTCCGAGCACCTCGACGATCCCATGGAGTTGATCCGGACACTGGCAAGAGGGAGCCGGCAAGTCCGCGAGCGGTGCGGTGACATCCTCACCCTGCTTCACTCCGGAGCCAGCATCGATGCCGACATCGCTAACGCCAGGACCGAAGCTATGCGACGCAACCGCATCGAAATCGACGCAGTCATCGGGCAGATTCGCGATGCCGGTAGAAATCTCGACGTCAACGCCACAGACGTCGCAGTTTCACTGATGACGGACGACGTCTATCACAGCCTGGTCACCGATGCCGGCTGGACGCCTGCGGCGTACGAGCGATGGCTCACAAACACGCTCGCGCTCCTGCTGTCGCACTCGGAGCCGGAAGTCGGTTGAGGATTTCGACGACCGCGTTGAGCGGAAACCGCCACTCAGGGCTGCGACGTACATTTGCGCAGTACCGCCCATAACCGACCAGGAAGGACGGGATCCGACGTGTCCGACGCAGAACGGATCAACTGGGATCATCTCAAGACTCGGCAGCCGACCGACGCTGAAAGAGATTCGCTGCGAGCAGACCTCGTCGAACGGGCGCTTGCGGTCAGGCGGAACGGGTGGGACGACTACCGGTCCGTGTGGACGAGCGGCGAGGTTGCCGGGGTCGCCTACCTGCTAGAGGAAGGCGACCTGCTGGAGGAACTCGACGAGCACGAGGGGTCGGTGCTGACCCGATTCGCCGGCGATCTCTACGGCTTCAAGGGCGCACGGAAAGACATCGACGCCGGTCTGGTCGGCACCCAGGCGTGGTTCGCCACCGCCCGCGCCGAACTGGATGCCCGCAGTTCCGGCGCGAACGGATAAGCACTATCGGCTATTTCGCCTGTGGCGCAGGCTGGGCCGGATCCTTGCAGTACGGGAGTTCGGGTGGGCAGGGGGTGAGGATGGTGGAGAAGTACTGGATGGCCGAGAAGAGGGTGACGGGTCCGCCGGCGAGGACGATGCCGGCCATGGAACCGACCGCGCCGAGGGTTGCCATGCCGAGTACGCATCCGGCGACGGTGGCGCCGACGAAGGGCACCAGCAAGGCGATGACCGGGCTGGAGATGACGGCGCCCGCGGCACCGCCGACCAGACAGCCGACACCGGCGCCGAGGACGGCACCGAGCACAGCGCTGACGGCCGCACCGATCGCGACGCGTTGCGCGAATGCACCCAGGGCTTGTGCGTCACGTGGCGTAAAGGATTCGGCCACTTGGGTTGCCGCTTGGTCGACGGTCACGACGTCGCGGGCGTCGACCCGAGTGATCTGCTGCGGGTTGGCCTTCGACGGTGTGAGGGTCGCGGTCGAGCCGTCGAGTCGGGCGGTGACAGGGTAGGCGGTGTCGTCGATGCGGTAGGTCAATGGGAGCGCGGCGACGGGTCGGTCGTGCCGGTCGAAGAGCACCAGTTGCTCGTCGAGACGGCGCAGTGTGCCGTCGCTGACGGTAATAACAGCGGAGTCGCCCTGCCGAGTGACTTCGTATGCCACCGAGCCGGATTCGTCGCCTGCGGTCGGTTCCGCGTAGGCCGTTGCGGCGGGAATGACCACTGCAGTCGCTGCGAACGCGGCGACTACCGCGGATTTCCTCATTTTCATGGGTACCTCATCATCATTGATGGAATCGGGCGCGGCACTGCGGTCCTCACCCGTGGTTAGCGGGGGTAATAGGCCCCGCATCCGGCGGTCAGGCGCCGGAGGCTGTGTCGTTCGCGAGAACCGTTGCCCCTGGGGCGGTATGGGCCGCGACGAGCTCGCTTTGAGGATCTTGCCGCTCGCGGTCATCGGTAGGGTTTCGGTGAACTCGACGATGCGTCAGGACGCGACGGCCAGCGGTGCGGCGGTGGCGGCCCGTACCTGCGCCGCAATGATGCCGGGGGCGCATTCGCGCAGCATCAGTCCGGCCGGAGTGACATCGATGACGGCGAGGTTGGTGATGATGCGGTGCACCACCCGTTCGCCGGTCAGCGGAAGCGTGCAGTGGGACACGATCTTCGGCGCTCCGGTCTTGTCGGTGTGTTCCATGAGCACCAGGACGCGACCGGCGCCGTGCACCAGATCCATTGCTCCGCCCATACCTTTGACCATGTGGCCGGGGACCATCCAGTTCGCCAGATCGCCCGCGGACGAGACCTGCATCCCGCCGAGCACAGCGGTGTCGATGTGCCCGCCGCGGATCATGCCGAAGCTGGTGGCCGAGTCGAAGAACGACGCCCCCGCCACGGTGGTGACAGTCTCCTTGCCTGCGTTGATCAGATCGGCGTCGATGTCTGCCGCGGCCGGATACGGTCCGGTGCCGAGGATTCCGTTCTCGGAGTGCAAGGTGACGCGAACGCCGGCGGGTAGATGGTTCGGGATGAGGGTCGGCAGCCCGATGCCGAGATTGACGTATTCGCCCGGGCGGAGTTCGCGGGCGGCCCGGGCGGCCATTTCGGTGCGGGACCAGCCCAGATTCGTGGTGGCCGTGGTCATGTCGACTGCTCCTGGGCGACGGTTCGTTTCTCGATGTGTTTGAGCTGCGGTCCGGTGTGCACCACCCGGTCGACGAAGACGCCGGGCAGGTGGATACGCGCCGGATCGAGATCGCCCGCGGGAACCAGGTACTCGACCTGCGCGATGCAGCAGCGTCCGGCCATGGCGGCCAGCGGGTTGAAGTTGCGGGCCGACTTCTCGAACACCAGGTTTCCCTCGGTGTCGCCGATGCGGGCGTGCACCAGCGCGAAGTCGGCGGTGAGCGCTTCTTCGAGCACATAACGCCGCTCACCCCAGCCGCCGCCGAAGGTGCGTACTTCCTTGGCGGGCGAGGCCACCGCGACCGATCCGTCCGCGGCATACCGCCACGGCAGCCCGCCATCGGCGACCGGGCTACCGACCCCCGCCGGCGTGAAGAACGCCGGAATGCCCGCGCCGCCGGCCCGCAGCTTCTCCGCAAGGGTGCCCTGCGGGGTCAGCTCGACCTCCAGTTCGCCGGCCAGATACTGGCGGGCGAACTCGCTGTTCTCGCCCACATAGGAGGCGATGATGCGACGGATGCGCTTGTCCGCCAGCAGAATTCCGAGGCCGTATGCATCGGTGCCGCAATTGTTGGATATCACCTCGAGGTCGGTGACCTCGCGGGCGGCGAGCGCGTCGATGAGTGCGTCGGGGATACCGCACAGCCCGAATCCACCTACCGCGAGCGAGGAGCCCGAGGTGATGTCGGCGACGGCGGCCGCGGCCGACGCGGCGACCTTCGTCATCGGGTGGCCTCCGGTGCGGCCGCCACCGGCGTCGTCTCCTCGACGAGTTCTCGCAGCAGCTCGGCCGCGCGCGGCCAATCCCCGTATCCCGAGGCGGGATTGAGGTGGCCGACCTCGCCGAGATCGACCAGTCGACTCCCCCACGCCTCCGCCATCCCGGAGACACGCCGGTAGGTGGCCAGCGGGTCGTTGGTGGAGGCGGCGACGATGCTGGGAAATGGTAAGCGCCGCCAGGGAATCGGCGTCCACCCGTTGGCGTCCAGTTCCTCGCGCGAGGGGTACCCGTCCGGTAGCGGGGTCTCGAAATCCGGGGGCGTGGCCAGTAGCGCGCCCTGCACGGGCCGGGTGGACTGCTGAGCCCATCGCACCGTGATCATGACACCGGCGCTGTGGGCGACGAGCACGACGGGCCCGTCGATCTCGGTGAGCACCGCGTCGAGGGCGGCGACGCGGGCGGCGCAGGAGAGCTTGTCCCGCTCCAGCGGCGGCACCGTGCGGACCCGGTCCAGCTGGTCGGCGAGCCGGGTCTGCCAGTGGTCGGGGACGTGGTCGCGCAGCCCGGGCACGATCACAACGGTCGGTGTGGTGGTCTCATTCATGGGGTGCGGCAAGTCCTTTCGAAGGTCGATGCGTCAGGCCGGAGTCGAGCGCGGCGAGCCTGCGCAGCCCGGCGGGATAGGCCCGCTTGCCCAGCGCGAGTGCGGCGATGGCGAGCAGATAGGTCAGCGGCGCGAGCCGCAGCGCGTTCGCCAATCCGAGGTGATCGGCTAGGACGCCGACGACGAACGGGCCCAGTGCCAGGCCGAGCAGACTGTTGGCGAGGGTGAGGGTGCCGAAGGCCGAAGCCTGGACGGAGGGGTGGGTGAGGTTGGCGACCATGGCCGCGGCCGGTCCCGACGATCCGCCGGAGAAGAACGCCCCGACGCCGATCAGCAGTAGCTGCAGCGGACCGTGGCCGACGGCGAAACCGATTGCGAGGCAGGCCAGGGCGATCGCGCAGAACACGATGGCCGCGGTCCATTTGCGGGCCATGTCGGTGCGGCTGACTCGGTCGGTGATCATCCCGCAGCCCACCATTCCGGCGCCGACGAGCAGCACGAACACCGAGGCGACCGCGCCCGCCCGGTCCGGGGCCAGGTCGTAGTAGCGGCCGAAGAAGCTCGGCATCCACGACAGCAGCACCGCTGCGGTGAAGATCTGCAGGGCACTGCCCACGTACGCGCACAGGACCGCCGGATTGGTGAACAGTGTCGAGACCGGAATCCGCAGGCCCGCTCCACTTTCCTGGCTCGGCGCCGGGTCGGCGGCGTGCCGGGCGAGCTTCTCCTCGCTGACGGCCGCCCGGAACAGCGCCGCCAGGACCAGCCCGAAGACCGCCATGAGGGCGAACGACCAGCGCCATCCGAAGTGCACGGCGATCACCCCGCCGAACGCCACGCCCAGCACCGATCCGAACGATCCGCCCGCCATGAACGCGCCGCTCAGCGCGGCATGCATGCGGGGCGCGAAGACGCTGAGCACCACGGCGATTCCGACGCTGCCGTAGGCGGCCTCACCGACGCCGACGAGGAAGCGGGCGCCGAGCATCTGCGGGTAGTCGGCGGCCACCGCGCACAGCAGGGTGGCCGCGCTCCACAACACCGCCATCAGGACCAGGCTGCGCACCCGGCCCCAGCGGTCGGCCAGCAGCGAGAGCGGCAACGTCAGTAGGCCGACCATCAGCGCGACCACGCTGCTGAGCGAGGCCAGCCGCGAATCCGAGAGTCCCCATGCGGTTTTCAGGAAGGGAAAGACCGCGCTGAGAACTTGGCGCGACATGTAGTCGGCCAGCAGCAGACCGAAGGCCAGCGCGAAGATGAGCCACGGATACGCCCGGCGGGTCCGTGCGACCGCCGTGGCCGGGGCGGCGGCCGGCTGGCCGTCCGTCCCGGCGGCGGTAGTGTGCAACTCCATTGGTGCTCCTACGTATCCGGTGTGCGAGACGGTGGTGCACACCGGAGCTAGAGAGGGAACCGGGGGCACACGACCGTCGGCCGTGTGCCCCCGGAAATCGGGCACTGCCTGATCAGCGACCCGAGAGGCGGCCCGGTGCGAGCGGGTCAGGCGTGGTGGGTGAAGCCGACCTGGCCCGGCTTGCGGTTGGGCGCGAAGCCGAGCTTGGCGAGCGTCTCGTCCGCGTCGGCGTAGCGCTCGTCGAGCTTGTAGATCTCGCGCGCCTCCTTGCCGGTGGCGACCTCGCGACCCAGCTCACCGGCGATGCGCACCAGTTGCTCGACCTGCTGCACCGAGGTCATCTTCTGGCCCTTGCGACCCCAGAGGGTGTCCTCGTTGCCGCAGCGCGCGTGCAGACCCATCGCGATGGCCATGGTGTTGACCGGCAGCACGCTGCGCATGAGCGTTTCGAGGGTCAGCACCGCGCCGTCGGGGACCCGGCGGATGAACTCCATCATGTTGTAGGGGTTGGGTCCGTCGAAGCCGCCGCCGATGCCGACCCAGGTCACCATGAGCGGGCCGGTGTAGACGCCGCGGCGGATCAGCCGTTCCACCGTCTCGAGCTGTGCGATGTTCGCGAGCTGGAAGTGCGGTTGAATTCCGGCCGCCTGCAATCGCTTCAGGTGCTCCTCCACCCAGCCCGGTCCCGCCGGGACGTGCATCTCGCGGTAGGCCTCGTACACCTCCGGGCGGGTGAACGAGGTGCCCGCGATGTCGTCGGCGGTCATCAGCTCGACGATGTTCATCTGATTGGTATTGATGGCGATGGTGACCTGATCCGGCTTGGGATCCAGCGCCGCGAGCATGTGGCGTGCGTCGTCGGAGAGCCATTTGGCGTCGGCGCCATCACCTTCCGGCGCGAACGAGATGGAGCCGCCGACCTGGAGGATCATGTCCGGCACCGCCTCTCGCAGCCGGCCCAGCAGCTCGTTGAACTTCGAGAGCCGCTTGGAGCCCTTCCCGTCGAGTTCCCGCACGTGGATGTGCAGGACGGTGGCGCCCGCGTTGTAGCAGTCGACCGCCTGCTGGACGTGCTCGTCCATGGTCAGCGGCAGGTCTTCGCGGAAGTCGTCGGGCTCCCACTCGGGGCCGTAGGGGGCGACGGTGATGACCAGCTTCTCCTGGACCTCCGGGAACAGCGCATCGTCGTGGAAATGCATGGGTTTACTCCAATGTGAGTGGGCTGGAAGGGATGTCAGTACGGGAGGTCGCCGATGATCCCGGCGCGCTCCATCTTTCGGACCGCGGGCCAGTAGTCCTGGACCGCGTAATGCTGGGTGGACCGGTTGTCCCAGATGGCGAAGCTGTTCGGGGTCCACCGCCAGCGCACCTGGTATTCGGGGACCGCGGCCTGCCGCATCAGGTAGTGCAGCAACTCCGCCGCGCCCGGCGCGTAATCGAAGCCGAAGCGCACGTTCTCGGGGGTGTGGTAATTGACCAGGTGTGTGGTGAAGGCGTTGACGAACAGGATCTGCTCGCCGGTCTCCGGGTGCGTGCGCACCACCGGGTGCTCGGCGTCCGGAAAGCGTTGCGCCAGTTCGTGACGCTGCTCCAGCGGCATGGCCGCGCCGAAGCTGGCCTCGATGCTGTGCCGGGCGCGCAGGCCCCGGATACGGTTCTTCACCTCGTCGGGCAGACGCCGGTACGCCTCGGCCATATTCACCCAGATGGTGTCGCCACCGACGGGCGGCGCCTCCACACAGCGCAGCACCGAACCCATCGGCGGATGCTGTCGCCAGGTGGCGTCGCAGTGGTAGGCGTTCTCGTAGTGTTCCGGCGCGCTGTCCAGATCCTTGTAGATGCGCACCAGGCCCGGGTGGTCCGGGTCGCTACCGGCGACCGGATGGTCCTCCAGCTCGCCGAAGCGACGGGCGAGCGCGACGTGGTCGGCGCGGCTGATGTCCTGATCGCGGACGAACAGGACCTTGTATTCGAGCAGCAGGGCGCGCAATTCGGCGAAAAGATCGGCATCGTGCGCGGCCGCGGCCAGGTCGACGCCGGACAGCTCGGCACCGATGGTGCAGGTCAGCGGCGTCACGCCGATCGACCAGCGCAGCGTCGAATCCTCCAGCGGGGTAAGGGTTGTCATGACAGTCCTCCAAGGGGTGTGAGCCGCGGCAACGGGCGGCCGGAGTTTCAGAGCACGAAGACCGAGGTGCCGACGCTGCGACCGGACTCCAGGTCGCGGTGCGCCTGCTCCGCGTCGGGCAGCACGTAGCGCTGATTGATGTCGACGCGAATGCGGCCCGCGGCGACGTGGGAGAAGAGCTCACCCGCGAGTTCGGCTCGTTCGGCGGGGTCGGCGATGTAGTCGGCGAGCGCGGGGCGCGTCACGAACAGCGAACCCTTCACCGCCAACTGCATGGCGTCGATCGGGGGGACCGGGCCCGACGCGGTGCCGAAGCAGACGAGCAGGCCACGCCGCGCCAAGGAATCCAGAGACGACTGATAGGTGGTCTTCCCGATGCTGTCGTAGACCACCGGCACGCCCTTGCCGTCGGTGATCTCCCGGACTCGTTCGGCGACGTTCTCGCGGGTGTAGAGCACGACGTGATCGCAGCCGTTCGCGCGGGCGATCGCGGCCTTCTCCTCGCTCGACACCGTCCCGATCACGGTGACGCCCAGCAACTTCGCCCACTGGGTGAACAGCGAGCCGACACCGCCGGCGGCGGCGTGCAGCAGCACGGTGTCCCCGGCGCGCAGCGGGTGAATGCGCCGCAGCAGGTATGCGGTGGTGAGTCCGCGCATGGTCATGGAGGCGGCGGTCTCGAACGGGATCTCCTGCGGCAACCGGATCAGGTGCTCGGCGGGCATCACTCGTTCGGTGCTGTAGGCGCCGAGCGGGCTGCCGGTGTAGGTCACGCGGTCACCCGCCCGGAAATCGGTGATGTCCGGACCGACCGCCTCGATCACGCCCGCCGCCTCGACGCCCATGCCGGCGGGCAGCGCCGCCGGGTAGAGGCCGGTGCGGAAGTAGGTGTCGGCGAAGTTCAAGCCGACCGCTTCGTGCCGAATCCGGACCTCGCCCGGTCCGGGCTCGCCGACTTCGGCTGTCTCGCACCGCAATACCTCGGGTCCACCGGTTTCGTAGAAGCGAACAGCTTGTGCCACAGTGCATCTCCTTTTCGACGCGACCGCGCCGGTGCGGCGATCGGCGTTCTGGGTCCGACAGGGGTACCCGGCACCGACCCGTCGCGTGCCCGCGGCTGCGGGGACGCTCGGAGGCCCGGGCTATCGAGAACGAGAGACCTGCGCAGAATTCGTGCCGGGTGCGCTCACCGACCGCGACTTCCTGCTTTCCGCTGGTCAACTCGTTGTGATGAACCCAGAGTAAGGCGGATCACAGTCATTTGCTTATCCTTGCGGGACAAGAATCCATTCAGCTCGGGACACGAGAGGATGTGTGGTGAAGCCGCTCGCCCGCTATGCCGCGTTGAACAACTACGTGGAGCTGGGACGATCCGTCGGCCTCGATCCGGTTCGCCTGGTGCGCGAATCCGGGCTCGATCCGGCGAGCCTGACCCTGCCGGACCGCTGGGTGCCGGCCGCCACCATCGCCGATCTGCTCGAACGCTCCGCCGCCGCCGCGCAGTGCGAGGACTTCGGGCTGCGCCTGGCCGAGCGGCGACGCTTCGCGAACCTCGGCCCATTGAGCCTGGTCATCCGCGAGGAACCGGATGTGCGCAGCGCACTGCGGGTCATGTCCCGGCACGAGCACATGTACAACGAGGCGCTGCACACCCGCCTCACCGAACGCAACGGTCTCGCCACCATCCGGCTCGGGCTCGATATCGGGCAGCCCGGCGAAACCCGCCAGGCCATCGAACTTGCCGTCGGAGTGCTGCACGGCCTGCTGCGCGGATTCCTCGGCAGCGGCTGGCAGCCGGTGGAGATCCGCTTCGCCCACGCCGCGCCGTCCGACCGCAGCACCCATCACCGCATGCTCGGGCCGAACATCACCTTCGGTCAGGACTTCAACGGAATCATCATCTACACAACCGATCTCGACGCGCGCAACGCCATGTCGGACCCGCTGCTGCGCACCTACGCCCAGCAGTTCCTCGGCTCCACCGACCTCACCGCCACCGCCACCACCATCGACCGGGTCCGGGAATTGATCGAACTCCTGCTGCCGACCGGCCGCTGTTCGGTCGAACAGATCGCTCGCAGCCTCGGCGTCGACCGCCGCACCATCCACCGGCACCTCGCCGCGGAAGGCGAAACCTTCACCGCCCTCCTGGATTCCACCCGCGCCGAACTGGCCCAGCACCTGGTCACGAATCGCCGCCACTCCCTCACCGAGATCGCCGAAATGCTGGCCTTCTCCTCCCCCAGCAACTTCTCCCGCTGGTTCACGAAACGCCACGGCTGCAGCCCGAGAACCTGGCGTGCCCAGGGCAAGCCCACCGTGCGCCCGAAAGTCCATGACGCCCACCAGGACCGGGAAGGCCACCGTCATCGACCTGCGCCTAATGCGGCGGCGGAACCAGAATCCGACAGATAGCTTGACGGCCGGTAAGGTATTTCTCTACCGTGCAATAGGTCCGTCCGAGGCTCGCCCGCCGTTGCCGAGGGCTGGCATACCTGATGGAGGTGGGGAGTATGCCGGGCGTCAGCATGCTGTGGCCGGACTCAGTGGCGTTGGGCGACAGCCTGATCGTGGATTCGGGCGCGGTGACCGACCTCCATATCGATCGGATCATCGCCGCCGTCGTCGGGGCCGATGAATACCGGCTGCGGGCCTGGCTTTCCGAACCCGTCCGGGACCCGGAGACGGTGAGGTACCGACACGAGATCTTCGCCGATCTCGCGGATGATTCGGTGCGGGAAGTGTTCGACGCGTTCGCCGCCGGCATGCGCCGCACACGTGAACGGCTCGATTGGCAGGAACGCCTGCATCATCCGCATCAGCGTCAGTGGTGGCAGCTCAGTGCTGCTGCCGAATACGTCGAGGCCGTAACGCGGTTCACCGAGGCGCTGGCCGCACTCCCCTTGTCCGCTCGTGCGCTGACCCGATGGCGTGAGTTCATCGCCGAATACATCGTTGGGCCCGACTTCGGGCATCTGGCCACGGCCGTACACCAGGCGCAGCAGGCGTTGAGCTCGGTGCACTACAGCGTGCGGATCGTCGACCGCACCCTCGAAGTGGGGTCTGTCGGCGCTGAGGCGGATTACAGCGCGGCGATCGCGAGTTTGTTCTCGCGCTTCGGTGTCGGTGCGCCACGGCCGGGGCGGCCACGCTCGGACTGGGACGACATCAATCACATGGAGGAGCAGATACTCGATCGTGTCGCCGTTTTGCACCCTCGGAGCTTCGAGCAACTCGCCGAATTCGCCCGCAACCACGGGCAGTTCGCCGACACCGCGGTGATGGCGTTCGATCGGGAGATCCAGTTCTATCTGACGTATCTCGCCTTCGTCCGCCGGGTCAGTGGAACAGACCGGGCGATGTGCCTGCCACAGTTGGCGACCCGGGGCACGGAGATTCACGCCGAAGGCGCGTTCGACCTCGCACTGGTCACCCGTCGCGGGCGCGCCGACACCGAAGTGGTGTGCAACGATCTGCGGCTGTCGGGTCCGGAACGAGTGCTGGTGGTGACCGGTCCCAACCAGGGCGGGAAGACGACCTTCGCGCGCACGGCCGGCCAGCTGATCTATTTCGCCGCGCTCGGCTGCCCGGTCCCGGCCCGCAGTGCCTGCCTGCCGTTGGCGGACCGGCTGTTCACGCATTTCGAACGTGCCGAGCAGCCAACCGATCCCGATGGGCGTCTCGCCGAGGAGCTGCTGCGCCTCCGCGACACACTCGCGGAGGCGACCGCGGACAGCGTGATCATCCTCAATGAGAGTTTCAGCGCGACCAGTACCGCCGATGCCGTGCGGATCGGCGGCGATGTGCTCGATCGGATCGTCGAGCGTGGCGCGATGGCCGTGTGGGTCACCTTCTTCGACGAGCTGGCCCGGTCCGGACCGGCCACGGTCAGCATGGTGGCCACCGACCCCGGCGATCCGTCCCGGCGCACGTTCCGCATCGAGCGCAGACCGGCCGACGGCCATGCCCACGCCGTGGTGCTCGCCGAGCGCTTCGGGCTGACCTACGACCTCGTGACCGCCAGGATCGCCGCATGCAGGTGAATCTTCTCCATCCTGCCGACTACGAACCGCGTCCAGCAGGCAACGGGGACAACGCCTTCGATGATCTCGGTCTCGAGGCGCTGTGCACTGCGGCCTCCGACGATCCTGTCATCCGTGATGCCGTGCGGGCCGGGCTGGGAGCACCGGTGACCGATCCGGAGGTGATCCGCTACCGGCACGCCGTGCTCGCCGACTGCCAGGCTCATCCGATACTGGTGCGCGAGCTCTACCTGATCGCGTCCCAGGCAACCGAAGTCAGGCGCCGCAAGGCCGGTCCATTGCACCGCGCCAGTGGGAAACTGCTGCTCGCGCTGGAACCCCTGACCGAGTTGATCACGTTCCTCCGGCGATTGCGCGCCCTCTGCGATCGGGACGGCCGCCGGTTCCGAGCGCCCGGATTCACCCATCTGATGGCCGTCATAGCGGCTGAGCTCGACGACCGATATCTCGACAGTGTCGAAGCACAGTTGGCGGCAATGGATTTCGACCGCGGTCTGCACATCAGCGCCGGGCTCGGCGCCGGCAACCGGATCGCGGGCATCGTGCTGCACGAGCCGATCCGCCGTCGCCGCTTCGGATTCGATCGCCCGAGCCGCCACGCCTTTCGCGTCATCGACGAACCCGACCCCGAATTCGACCCGGTCATGCAACTGCGCGACCGAGCCGTGTCCGTCATCGCCGATGTCGTCAACGACGCGGTCGTCCACGTGCAGGACTTCTTCCGGCGACTGCGCAGCGAACTCGCCTTCTACCTCGGCTGTCTCGCACTACACGACCGCTTCCGCAATGCCGGGCTACCGGTGTGCCTGCCAACCCCGCATCCCGCCGGTCAAGCGCGACTGCGTTGCACCGGCCTGCGCGACGTCGCACTCGGCCTGACCCCCGGCCACCCGGTGGTCGGCAATGACATCGACGCCACAGGCCGCTCCCTGATCGTCATCACCGGAGCCAACAGCGGCGGCAAATCCACCCTGCTGCGCAGCATCGGCACCGCCCAGCTGATGATGCAGGCCGGAATGTACGTCGTCGCGGACGCATTCGAAGCCGATGTCCGCGATGGCGTCTACACCCACTTCGTCACCGACGAGGACCGCACCCTGTCCCACGGCAAGCTGGCCGACGAGCTGGCCCGCATGAGCCGCATCGTCGACCGCATCACCCCGAACTCCCTGCTGCTGTGCAACGAGTCGTTCTCCTCCACCAGCGAACACGACGCCACCCGCATCGCCGCCCCACTCGTCGACGCACTCCTCGAAGCCGGCGTCTCAATCGTCTTCGTCACCCACCTCTACGAATTCGCCCACCGCCGTCACCAATCCGCCCACCCGACCGATCTCTTCCTCCGCGCCGGCCACCACCCGGACGGCACCCGGACCTTCTCCTTCACACCGGCACCCCCGGAACCCACCAGCCACGCCGACGACGTCTTCCGCCGGATCTTCGACGCTCCTACTGCCTTCCACGGTTCAGACGGAGCTGCGCTACCAGGGCGCGGTGGTCTGAGCCCGGCGCGTCCACTGTCTCCACCGTGACCGTTCGCCCCTCCGCGACGGGTCGATGCCGACCGGGGCGGCCACCGTTTGTCGGTGGGATAGGTGACCAGATGCCCGGCACCGGCCTGTCCGGCGGTGATATCGGCGGACAGCCCGGTGTGCGGGTGGTGGGCGGGGTAGTCGCGCCATGCGTGACTTCGGGGCACCATGCGGGGTTCGACTTCGTTCCTCGCCCGCAAGGTTGGCGCACAAGCCGACGTGGAAAACGTTGCCCACCAACAACTTCGCAGCTGAATGTACGTCCGATAGGATTTGTCAGGATGAAAAATACAGACCCCTTGGTCCCGGTGCTGACCAGCCTTGTCGTTGACGTCATGTGGTGGCTGGACAGTTACGACGACACCGACGACGACCTGGACGCCGCGGTGGTCAGCATGATGGACAGCGTGGCCTGGACCATCGGCCAGCTCCCCTTCGAGCAGCAGGAACGGCTCCTCGGAGTCCTCCATGAACTGGCAAACGCTGAGGAAAACCCAGCACGTCGAGAACAACTGCGGTCATTTCCAGCTGCGGTGGGACTGGCCGAGCCACCCAGCGGCGAATGACTTCATCCACCACTGAGCTATGAGGTAGCGGTCGCCGCCGTGCTCTGTGCCGGCAGAGCCCGGCGAACAGTGCGGGGGAACGGAACCTACTCTTGCGCGGCAGCCACGGCCGCGAAGCCATCCGCGAGTTCCCGGAGCGGATCAAATGTAGGGGCGAAAAGGTTGGCGACCGCGGTGACCGTGTAGGCGGGCTCCGTGGTCAAACCAACGTCTTCGGCGGCAGGTAGCAGTCGCTCGCGGACGAATGCCTCAAATGCGTCCTCGTCATCCCACACTTCCACGATCCGCATTCCAGTCGCGGTTTCCCCCGCGATATGGAGGAGGATGCCCTCGGCCGGTGCGTTCTGGACGCCCATGCGCTCGATGATCGCAACGTAGAAAGTCGGCGAATTGCCGACCCATTCCATGACACTCAGTACCGCCATTTTCGAAGCTCCTTCAATCGATCAGGCCGCGGATCGCGGCCCGTTCTTGACCAAAGTAGGTGCGCGGCAACGGCGTTCGGATGCAGGAGCGCGTCAATCTCGGGACTAAACACGACACCGCTGAGGTTTGCTCTCGCATGGGAGGTCAACCTCGAGGGAGTGGCGCAGAAATCGGCTCGGGCGCGCAACATCGGGCTGCGATCGAGGGCACGGTGTCATCACACATCACCCGTCTGGTGTTGAGGACTGCTGGTCGGTTGGGTATTGCGGCCGCCGACGCCGAAAACCTAACCGGTCTGACACGTCATCAGTTGGATGACGACCTTGTTCGTCCCCCCACCAACTCGCTCCTGCGCCTCTGGGAGATGATGACGACCGCGGCACCCGAGGGCATGCCAGGGTTGCGGGCGGCAGAGTTGGCCGCAGTGGGCAGCCTGCATGTCTGGGACTACCTGTTCACCAGCGGTGCCACTCTCGCCGACGGTGCCCAGCAGGCTGCGGAATACTTGCATCTGCTCGTCGACCCCTCAGCGACGATGAACGTCCGATCGGACGGGGCTCAGCTGACACTGCGCTACGGTTCGGAAGCATCGTGGACGCCGGCTGCGGGCGCGATCCACGAATTCATCATGCTCCTGATCTTGCGCCGCTGCCGGGAAGCGATCGGCCACTCGATTGTGCCGCTGCATGTCGGGTTCGCCCACCCGGCCCCGCGGACATCCCAACTGCTGGCGGATGCGTTCGGTACGCGACGTCTCGACTTCGGTGGGCAGACCAACTCCATCACATTCCTGGGCTCGGATACCCAGCCACTTCAGCCGGCAGATCCCGAACTCGCCCGCATATTCCGCCGTTACGCCGAGATGACGGCATCCAGGAGCAGGCCATTGCCAGATTGGCGAGACAGCTTCAACGACGCCCTGGCGAAAGCCTTCGCCGACAAGACACCGTCCCTGCACGTGGTCGCACACCGACTTTCGCTCAGCCCCCGCACCGTGCAACGCAGGCTGGCCGACTACGGCACAACGTGGCAACAGCAACTCGACGAAGCACGCCACGCGCGCGCCGAGCACCTACTGCGCCATGCCCGAATGTCCTTCGGCACAGTTGCATCCCACCTCGGGTACGCGGATGCACGATCGCTACGCCGCGCTCTTCAACGCTGGGGCGGCACCGAGAAATTGGTGTGAATGCATCGTGGCGCAGTTGCTCAGCGTGAGGTCGCCCGACATCTGGGCATCGACCTGCCGGGGTTGCCCGCACACATCACGATCGGGCCCGCGGTGCACCAGCCCCAGGCCCGGTAGCCCTGACTGCGAACCTTGCCAGTGTGACCGTTCAAGTTCCAGGTTGTGATCTGGCTGCGTGAGGCTGCTTTCCGGGACCCCAGGACGGCGGCGACTGACCGCCGCGGCCCGCGCATCGGTCGCCTCAGACCGGAAGTGCTTGCGCGGGAGCGTGTTCGGTGCCGCCGCACCAGATGGCGCGGATGGCGCGGGTGGCGGCGATGTCGGCGAGGGGGTCGGCGTCGAGCAGCACCAGATCCGCGCGCAGGCCCGGGGCGATGGCGCCGCGGTCGCTCAGGCCGAAGTGCCGCGCCGGGGCGGCGGTGGCGGCGTGCAGGGCCGCCGCGGGTGAGAGTCCGGCGCGCACGAGCAGTTCCAGTTCGTGGTGCAGGCTCGCCCCGTGGGGCGGGTGGAAGGGGATGCCGGGCATCCGGTTGGCGTCGGTGCCGGCCAGGATCGGCACGCCGGCGGCGTGCAGGGCGCCCACGGTGGCCAGGGTGGCGTCGAAATACTTGCTGACGCTGTAGATTTCGGCGGCGCCTTCCATCATCGCGAGGGTGGGGACCACCTGGTGGCCGCCGGCGCCGAGGCGGTCGATGTCGGCGGCCGGGATGCGCGCGCCGATGGGGACATGGGTGAGGATGTCGACTCCGGCGTCGACGGCCATGGCGTACGCGCCAGGGGTGATGGCGTGGGCGACCACGACGCGGCCGCACGCGTGGGCCGCACGGACGACCGCCGCGGCGGTCTCGGCGTCGGGGCCGCCTTCGCCGGGGGCTTCCAGGACCATCTTGATGTAGTCGCTGCCGTCGCGGACGCGCTGCGCCACCATGGTTTCCGCGTCGGCCGGGCCGGTGATGACCTCGACCTGCGCCATGCCCGGCACCTGGGCGTGCACGCCGGCCGAGGCGATGATCGGCACACCGGCGCCGCGCACGTCGGTCGTGGCGGTGCGCTCGCGCAGGGCCGCCATCAGCTCGCCCTGCAGCGATGCCATGTCCAGGGCGGTCGTGACGCCGTGGGCGGCATACGAATCCAGCGCGTCGAGGCTGTCGAGGTGGACGTGGGCGTCGATCAGGCCCGGAATGAGGATGGCGCCGCCGGCGTCGAGGGTCTGCGCGCCGGTGGCGTCGGTGCCGATCACGGTGCCGTCGATGACGACGGTGACCGGTTCCCCCAGCCCGTGACCGTCGAAGACGCGGACGTTCCGGATGGCCAGTTTGTTGTTGGAGTCTCCCCGCATCGACCCAATCTAGAACCCGTTCTACACCCGGGCAATATCGAATCGGCTGGACCACACAGGCTTTGATGGCCGCGAGCGCGGTGGTGGGACTCACCGCGGCCTCTGCGTCGGCCGCCTCGCTGGGCAGCAGGACCCGGCCGAGGCCACCAACTTCGCCACCACCGTGGCGATCGCCATCGACGCCGCCGCCCAGCCCGGCCCTGCCACCGCCGAGATGACCCGCAAGATCACCGCCGCCCTCGCCGCCTGAGGCGAACAGCTACCCGGTCCGGTCGCAACGGGGGCCCGCAGATCGCTTCTGCGGGCCTTTCGCGTGTTCGGAAAACGATGGGTTCTCGACGTGTCGGTGTCGAGACCGAAATTACCTGGACGACACTGGCGATGGACTGTCGGAAATCGTGTTGCCCGGCACGCTTCGGCGATGTGCATCCCACCACCGTGACAGGTAGGACCGACAGGAAGCTGCCGGGAACCGCTCGATGAGTCTCGCCCTGCGACAACCACCAGCGCCCGCCCCGAAACTCGGGCGGGCGCTGCGTTTCTCGTGCCAACTACCAGCTGGTCAGGGCATCGCCGGGAGATTGAAGGCGTCGGCAGAGCCTGCGGCGGCGCTGCCGGTCCCGGCGAGAGCGGCGATGATCAGGCCAATGATTGCCAAGAACATGAGGGGTGTTCTCCGTTCGTGTCTACTCAGGTCTGACTAACTTATGACACATCAACCTAACTTGGTCGAGTGACCAGTTGTCAAACTCGCGGTCTGTCGGGGCGCTGGCCGGCGGATGGGACGTCGGCGACTTCGAAACATGACATCCACGTCCACGCTCGGTGGCCGTCGCAGTTCGCTGATGTTCTGTCTCTAAAACGATCGCTTACAAGATCCGTTGTGCGGCAGCCAGCTTCGCTGGATGGATCGGTCTTGGAACCCCGTCTCCGAATCAACGTTTCCCTGTTGGGGTTCCGGCAGTAATCGCGCGAAAAACAACGAAGTTGCCTTGACCCGCGGCGATGGTGGGTTGGGGCCGAATTCATGGATAAGTCGGAGTATCCGCGGAATCCGCAACATCGACCACAGTCGGAGAACCGAAATGCTGACCCCTGCAAGGGCACTCACCCGTGAGCAGCCTCAGCCGGCCTGTACCGGCGTAAGGTCGACACCGGCCGGAGGCCGGATGCGGCGGAAGGTGCCGTCGAATGCGGTGACATACAGTGCCCAGCCGGCACCGTCCGGGCCGATGCGGACCGAGGACGGGCCGCTCCAGCCCCAGGAGATGCCGGTCGCGATCGAACAGGTGGCGCCGGTCGCCGGATCCAACCGATCGATCGAACCGCCGACATGCGCTGCCACGTACAGGATCCCGGTCTGGGAGATGGTGAGGTCGTCGTCGCCGGGGACGACGCCGCCGAGGCGGCCCACCGTGGTCCAATGCCCGGGATCATCAAGCGGGATACGGTAGATCTGACCGGTGATCATGTCATCGGTATAGACCGCCGTGCCGTCGGGACTCAATGTCAGTCCTTCGGCGCGGGGAACCGGCGCCCAATTCGGTTGGACCACACCGGTGTCGTGGTGATAAGCGCTGACACCGGCCGGTGCGGTGCCCTCGAGGCCGATCCAGGTGGTCAGCATGTCGCCGTTCGATAGCCGGAGCAGGCCGTTGCCGGTGAGATCGGTCACATGGGTCACCGCGCCGGTCGCCGTGTCCAGCGCGTGCACGCCGACGGTGCCGTCGGTCATGCCGCCGCTGACGTACAACGTGCTGCCATCGCGCTGCAACCCACCCGGTCCGTAGGCGAAATCGTCTCGTACGACAGTGACATTGCCGGCCGCGTCGATGTCGTACAGCTTGTGCGCTTCCAGCCCGGAGACAAAAAACCCGCCGTTCCCATCGGTTTCGAGATTCTCCACGTTGCCCAGCCCCTGCGCCAGGGTGTCCATCTGCCAGCCATCGCAGCTGCCCGGCGCCGCCTGTGCGGATCCGGTGGCGCACAGCAGTCCGGCCACGACGGTCGCCGCGACGCCGACGACACGAATTCGGCTGGTAGACATATCCATATGTCGGCAGCCTATTAGTTGCGCGGCACCGGCACCGCACCAATCGTGGATCCGATGCGCTGGCCGGTTTGCTGAACGGCGGCGGCAGAGCGCTCTCGCTGACCGGGACGTCTTGCATGGCCATCACCATGTTCGGTGCCACCACGAGTCCGCCACCCAGGCCGACCAGTAGTAGCGGCCCGGCGACAAGCAAGCCCGCGCGGCGGGCGTTCGGTCACACGCTCTTTCCACACCTTCATCGGCGCCGATGGCTACCCACTAACCGACTTACGCAGCGACCTGCGCCGGTTCGTCGATGTCCTTCAAGGTCTCGCGATCCCCGCCGACGACCTCCACCCCGAGCCTTTCTGACACGCCCGGACGTTGAACACGCCGACCGGGGTGGTCTCACAATTCATGGATACACCGGCCCCGAACCGGCCCAGAGCGGTCTCCGAATTCATGGATAAGCGGTCTCAGAATTCGTACTTATAGCCACCCGCCCACACCTCAGTCTGACGGGTACTGCCGAAAATCCAACGAAGGTCAGGATGTTCGCTGGTAGAGGGGACATTCGCTCGTTCCGGCTGTGGGACAGGGTGCACCGATCACGACACCTCGCAGCCCCAACCTGCCATCGTCGCTGGTCAAGGCAACTTCGTTGCTTTGCGCGCGATTACTACCGGAACCCCAACACGGTGAAGGCCTCCCGGCTCAGCTTGTCGGGGTGTGAGATCCAGGTCCGCGAAAAAGTCACGCTAAGACCGCATCTGAGAACTTGCTCCGGCAGGCGTTCAGTCGGTGAGGTCGCGGTAGTAGAAGTACATCGGTTCGGGTGCGCCGGGTTCGGTGTGGCGGAAGCCGTGGGCTTCGTAGAAGCGGCGCGCGTCGGTGTCGACGCCGTCGACGTTGATCTGCAGCTCCTCGGCACCGCGGGCACGGGCCAGGTGGCAGCTGGCTTCCAACAGTGCGTGGCCGAGGCGGTGGCGGCGCAGGGCGGGCTGCACGTACAGCTCCTCCAGCAGGGCCACCGGTCCCTCGCTCCACACCGCGGGGCGGAAAGAGACGACAGCGATGCCGGTGGCCGGGTCGCCGCTCAGCAGGGCCACCAGATCGCCGCCGGTCAGGGTGCGGCGAAGGCGTGTGGTGAGGATCTCGGTTCCCGGTGTGGGCGTATCGAATTCGCGGTTGAAGGCGTCCAGCAGCGTGGCGACAGTGGCTGCGTCGGATACGGCGGCCGTACGGATCTGCCGATCCAGCTCTTGTCTGGTCATCCAGACAGCCTCGCAGCCGATGACTGCGGTCGCACTCGACGGTGTTGCATGGCAGGGATTTGACGTCGGATGGGACGATCCGACGACCGATTCGGTCCAGGGCTGG
This sequence comes from Nocardia sp. NPDC004123, assembly GCF_053603795.1. Lineage (NCBI taxonomy): Bacteria > Bacillati > Actinomycetota > Actinomycetes > Mycobacteriales > Nocardiaceae > Nocardia > Nocardia sp. NPDC004123. The sequence goes on along the minus strand of NZ_JBSGGG010000008.1, from coordinate 193,797 downwards.
CTGCGCCGGGCTGCCCGCTGTTCGCACGCGCACTCGGGACAGCCCGGCGCAGCGAGCCCTGAACCGAGAGGGCTGGGGCCTACCCTGGACGAGTCGTGTCCGACCAGACAGGGGTGCGCGAAATGCGAAGCCTGGAAGAGGAATTCGCCGACTTCATCGACCGGGTGAAGCGCATCGACTGGTCCACGCTGGCCGCCCGGCGCGACGAACTGCGCAAGGAACTGGCCGCCCTCGACCAGGCGGTGGCAGCCGTCCCCGCCGGCGCCCACCGTGGCGAGCTGGACAAGCTGAGCCGGGAGGCCTTCGCTGTCCCGGAGCGCCGGGTCTACGCCCTGGACCACCCGCCAGTGCTCGGCCCCGACCGCCGGCGGGAGCGGTAGCCCGCAACCGTCGACTCGGGCAAAAAGTCTCGCGGCGGTGTGGCCTCTCCTAGAATCAAGATCACCTGGTGACCGTCGGTTCGGTTCGGTGACCGGTGACCAGGTGATGTTGCACGCCGTCACGGGTGCGTGATGCAGATTCCTTCTTCGTTTCCGACGTGAGAGGAGTTCGTCATGGCTGGCAACAACAAGCCGTCAATGCAGCAGAAGCTCCCCGGAGGCACCGTCTGGGTGTACCCCGCCAACGGTGCGGAGCAGATCGACGATCCGGTGATCGTGGTCGCCGAGCCCGATCAGGGCCCCACCGACCTCGACGCGTTCGCAGACTGGGTGGACGGCCCGGACTACCCGCTGCGGACGAAACTGGCCCAGCGCGGCAAGGACGTGATCCTGGTGGGCTACGACGACAAAGCCGACTGGAACACCGCAGAGCGGGTGATCGAACAGGCGGCGATATACACCCAGCAGATGCGCGCCAGTAGCAAGCCCATCACCGTCGTCGGTGCCGGACGGGCCGCGCTGCTGACCCGCTACGCCATAGCCCGTCTCGAGAACATGCGGATGGATCATCAGGTGGCTGCCCTCTTCAGCCTCGACAGCACGACACCGACCGCGGCCGAGAAGAAAGCACTCGATGATGTCGGAGCCATGCCCATGATTCCGCGGTCGGGGAAGATCACCAGCGCGGGCACCCGCGACTTCGAGGGCCTCGGCCCCCGCGACTCCCTGGACAAGTCCCAGTTCGACGACGCCCTCTACGCATCGGGCCCGGCCTCGGAAACCTCGCTGGTCAACGAGGAAGAGGGCGACTGGCTGCTCGAACGACTGCCCTGACCGACCGGGCGACCTGACCACCCGCTCTGCCGAAACCCAAAGTGCCCCTGCTTCACAGCAGGGGCACTTTGCTGGTCGGGGTCTCCCAGCCGGATCCGTTGTCTACCACGACCGACCACACGCTGGTATCAACCATCGGCCGCCAGTCAGCCGAGTTCCGCTACACACCTACCGTCTCACCGATACCGGCATCATGGTCCCGGCCCTACCGGTCATCGGGCCCGAACAACTGGCCTTCGAGATCACCTCGAGGCACCAACGTCCTGAGACGTGACACCTAGTGTTCCGCGCCTGAAATCCGTTGCAGATATCGTGCGAGGGAGTCGAGGATCTCCTCGGCTGTCTTGCGCCAGACGAATGGGCGAGGGTTGGTGTTCCACTGATCGACCCAGTTGCGGACGTCTTTCTCCAGTGCCGCAACGCTTTTGTGGACGCCGCGGCGCAGGAGTTGTTGGGTGAGGAAGGCGAACCAGCGCTCGACCTGGTTGAGCCACGACGATCCGGTCGGGGTGAAGTGCACGTGGAAACGCGGGTGGCTGGCGAGCCATTGCTGGACCTGCGGGGTCTTGTGGGTGGCGTAGTTGTCGCACACCACGTGCACATCCAGTTCGGCGGGCACGGCCTTGTCGATGCTGGTCAGGAATTTCTTGAACTCGGTCGCGCGGTGGCGGCGGTGCAGTTCGCCGATCACGGTGCCGTCGGCGATGTTGAACGCGGCGAACAGGCTGGTGGTGCCGTGGCGGGCGTAGTCGTGGGTGCGGCGCTCGGGCATGCCCGGCATCATCGGCAGCACCGGCTGCGACCGGTCCAGGGCCTGGATCTGGGACTTCTCGTCCACACACAGCACGACCGCTCGTTCGGGCGGATTGTGGTACAGGCCAACAACATCCACGACCTTCTCCACGAACAACGGGTCGGTGGAGATCTTGAACCCGTCACTGAGATGTGGTTTCAGCTCGAACCGCCGCCAGATCCGCCCCACCGTCGATTTCGACAGCCCTGTCCGCTCGGCCATCGACGACCGCGACCAATGTGTGGCATCGGAGGGGACCTGTTCCAGGGTCATCTCCACCACCTGCTGCACCTGATCCAGCAGGATCGACGGCGGCCGGCCCGGCCGCGGTTCATCGGCCAGGCCTGCCAACCCGTACTCGATGAAACGGCCCCGCCACTTACGCACCGTCATCGCCGTCACGCCCACCTCGGCCGCCACGTGCGTGTTGAACGCGCCCGGCTCGGCGCAGGCCAGCACGATCCGGCACCGCAACGCATACGCCTGCGTCGAGGTCGCCGCCCGCGCACCCCGCACCAACTCCCGACGCTGAGCCTCGCTCACCACCAAATCCGGACCCGACCTCGGCCTACCAGTCCTCACCACCGCCGAATCCTACAATTAGCCAACGGATTTCAGGCGCGGAACACTAGTGCGCCCGTTAGTTCGTCGGGGGTTGCCAGGCGGTGGGGTCGTTGAGGTAGAGGCCGCAGGCGCAGTCGAGGGTTTCGGCTGGTGTGCCGGAGGGGCGGCCGTTGGGCAGGATGGAGTCTTCGTAGCCTTCTCGGCTGGCGAGGTAGATGGCGAATCCCCAGGTTGTGGCGTATCCGGTGTAGCGCAGCCGCATCAGCGGCAGCCTGGTGCCGTCGGCGAGTTCCCCGGCGACGTAGGCGAAGGTGCCATGGTAGCGGACGTGGACTGCGGCCAGTTGCGGCCAGCGTTGCGCGGCATGGGCGGCCAGTCGTTGCCGCAGTGAGGTCTTGGTTGATTCCGGCGGTGTGGCCATGGACCTCACCCTGCCACGGTGGGGCCTGCGGCGTGGCTACTCGGCTCGGCGTGACCAGCCCGGCAGAGTGTCCCGGGTATGTAATCATGTTGAGAGACAAGGGAATATCGTTGTGCCGCCGCGCAGCCCGTATGTTGTCGTTCTGACCGCTGCGCAGCGGTCGGTATTGGAAGCGATCACCCGCCGGTCCTCGGCGCAATATCGAAGGGTGCTGCGGGCACGGATCGTGCTCGCAGCCGCGGATGGGGAATCGAACACTGATATCGCCTGTGCCCTCGGCATCAACGCCGACACCGCCAGAAAATGGCGGAAACGATTCTGCAGCAAAGGAATCGATGGATTGACCGATCTACCTCGCAGTGGCCGGCCACGAACATTCACCGCCGAGCAGGTCGCCGAGGTCAAAGCCCTGGCTTGCGAAATACCGGCCCGGACCGGGCTGCCGCTGACCCGGTGGAGCTGCCCTGAGCTGGCCCGGGAGATAACCGCACGCGGGGTCACCGATCAGATCTCGGCATCGACTGTGCGGCGGATCCTGTCCGGGGATGCGATCAAACCCTGGCAACACCGCTCATGGATCTTCCCCCGCGACCCGTACTTCGCACTCAAGGCCGTCCGGGCACTGGACTTGTATTCCCGCGTCTGGGAGGACGAACCACTCGGCGACGACGACTACGTGCTCAGCGCTGATGAGAAACCCGGTGTCCAGGCACGTCGCCGCGTCCGCCGCAGCCTCCATCCCGCTGCCCGGCGGCCGATGCGGGTCGAGTCCGAATACCAGCGTGGCGGCACTCTGGCCTATTTCGCCGCCTATGACGTGCACCGCGCCCACGTCATCGGCCGCTGCGAGTCGACCACCGGTATCGAACCCTTCGGTCGGCTCACCGCGCAGGTCATGACCACCGAACCCTACGCCAGCGCACGGCGCGTGTTCTGGATCGTCGACAACGGCGCCTCCCACCGCAACTGGGCCGCGGCGAAACGACTCAACGACGCCTACCCCAACGCGCACATGGTGCACCTACCGGTGCACGCCTCCTGGCTGAACCAAGTCGAGGTCTACTTCTCTGTCGTGCAACGAAAAGCGCTGTGTCCCGACGATTTCGCCGATCTCGACGCCGTCACCAATCGGCTACTCGCCTTCCAGGACCACTACAACGCCACCGCCCGACCATTCGACTGGACCTTCACCCGCGACGACCTCAACGACCTGCTACACCGGCTCGGCCGCTACGACCTGGCCGCACCCCTCCCGCTCGCCGCGTAACCCCCGACGAACTAACGGGCGCACCCACTAGCGGCGGGCGAGGATCCGCGCCCGGCGCCGCTCTGAGGCCCGCTGATCGGAGGCTGGTTGCCGATGGAAGTGTTCGCGACAGTTGAATACGCGCGCTTACCAGTCCTGAACCCCAGACCGCGACGGAGCCGATCCAGAGCGGTTGCGTCCGAACCTAAATGGCGATTCCCGAGCGTTCGGTCAGCGCGACGGGGCCGCTGCTTCCGGCCGACCCCAGGTCGAGGTGGTTGAGGAGGTTCTGGATAACGACGTACGGATTCATCGGCCGGTCCTTCGTCTGGAAATTCGTGCCAACTGGTTGTGACAGCCGTCACGGTGTGCTCTCATCAAGATACACAGATACATCGCATGTTTCTGTGTATCAGACTCACGAACAGGAAATCGGCATGGATGCACACCGTCTCAGCAGGCGCGACGCATTGAGGACAGGTGGCGGTTTGTTGGGCGTCGTCGGTGCGATGGCACTGACCGCGCGTACCGCGAGGGCGGAGCCATGGAGGTGGTCGCCCGCCGATTCGGTGGTCGGCGCCGGTGGCGGCGCCGACCCGTTGACCGTGTACGACCCCGATGCCGATTCCGTCTTGGCAGATGTGATCGACCACGCCGATGTGCCCGAGGTCAACAGACTGCTGGCGACCTGGGTCTACAACGACCAGCCCCTGCCCGCCGGTCTGCCGAAAGGCTTGGCGGACTTCATCGAAACCGCTCGCCGGCTGCCCTCGTGGACCGACCAGGGCAAGCTGGCCAGTTCCTTCGAGTTCAACAAGAAGCGCGGTCTGTATCTCGGCGTGCTGTATGCGTTCGCCAGCGGCATGATGTCGACGGTCATCCCGCGCGAGGCCCTCGCGGTGTACTACTCACGCGGTGGATCGCATCTGAAGGAGCGGATCGCCAAGACCGCGAAATTCGGGTACGACATCGGCACGGTCAATGCCTACGGGGACGGCGGCGAGATGATCGTGACCTGTGTGAAAACCAGGATCATCCACGCGTCCGTGCGGCATCTGCTGCCGCAGTCGCCGCACTGGCCCGCGGGCGTCACGCCGATCAGCCAGGACGACATGATGGTCACCTGGCACAGCTTGGCCACCACCATCATGCGGACCCTCACCGCGTGGAAAGTCCCCATCCCGGCCGCCGAATCCGATGGCTACCTGCACAGTTGGCAGCTGGCCGCGCACCTGCTCGGCATTCGCGACGAGTACATCCCCGCGACCTGGGAGCAGGCCGATGCGCAGGCAAGCCAGCAGCTCGACCCGATCCTGGCACCGACCGCGGAGGGCAACGACCTGGCCAACCAGTTGCTCAACCTCGGCGCTGATCTCGACCTGACGCTGCTCAGCCGGGGCATTCTGGGCGCGTTCACCCGATTCATCATGGGAGACAAGGTCGCCGACTGGCTCAACATTCCTCGGGAACCGGTCTGGAGCCCGCTGCTCGAGGTGGCGTGGGGCCCGTTCGTCGCGGTTCGGGAAGGAGTGTTGTCGGTGGCGCCGGTGGTGGACGCACCCTACTGGATGTTCGACGAGTTCCTGCGCCAGTTCGCCCTGTGGTATGTGGCCGAACTACGGATGCCCCTGAGCATCGAAATCCCGCTGACCAACCGATGATTCGCCGTCCTCGTCCAGGGACATAGGGTCCGGACGACACGCGGCCCGGCACGGGTACCCCGCTGGATCCGATGAAACAGCTAACGTACCTGCGTATCAACAACGATGTGGAGTACGTGCAACGCGACCATCCGGCGAAGCGCGATCGCGGCGCAGCCCGAGAACTGACGCAGGACAAGATGTTTCAGGAGGACACCGTGGAATCTGCGCCGCCCGCGAATGAGCTCCCCGCCGGGAAATCCTTGCTCGAACGCGCCTACCTGCAGGCCGTCGAACAGGTCGACGACACCGACCCGATGCGCACCCGCATCCTCGACGCGGCCGAGGAACAATTCCGGCGGTGGGGTATCCAGCGCTCGACCATGGAGGATGTCGCGCGCACCGCGGGGATCTCACGGATCACCGTCTATCGCCGCTTCGCCACCAAAGAAGAACTGGTCGAACGCGTCATCCTGCGTGAATTCCGCCGGTACTTCGACACATTCCTCGTCGATATCGCGGCGGCGGCGAATGTCGGCGACCGCGTCGTCCTCGGATTCGTGAGCTCCCTGCGCGCGCTGCGCGGCAACCCCCTCATCGGCGCGCTGATCACCGCCGAACCCGACCACTTCGTCAGCTCGCTGGTCGGCGACGACGGACGAGCGGTCGCCATGGTCCGAGAATTCGTAGCCCATCAACTCCGCCAGGAGCAGCGGGCCGGCACCATCCCACCGGACCTGCAAATCGAGCTGGTCGCCGAGTTGATGGTCCGAATCTGCGCCTCTTTCCTGGCAATTCCGAGCCAGGTCGTCGACCTCGACGACGACGAACAACTCGCCGCCATCGCCCGCCAATTCCTGGTCCCCATGCTCGACCCGCACGGGCGATAGCACGCGAACACCGGCGATCGTCTTGCGAAGTCCGGTTTTGTCAGGGTGGCCGAATCGTCATCCGCGATCGGTGCGGGGATCCATGGTCGCGGATATCTGGGCGACCAGGCGCCAGGGGCGGTCGGTGTCGGCCTGGGCCTTGCCGCTGGTGAGGATGGCGCCCGACAGGTTGCGGGCACGATCGGACCAGCCGTATTGGGTGGTGAGGCCGCTGCGGCCGAAGTGGGATTCGGTGTTGCGGCCGAACTTCGAGCGGCGGGCGCCCAGTTCGTAGCCCGCCACGGAGACGCGGCCCGCCATGCCGGGCAGCCAGGGGGCGGGATGGATTGCGGCGGCGAGGGTTTCGGGGCGCATGATGCGGATTCCGTCGAGTTCTCCGCCGCGGGTGAGGATTTCATAGAAGCGGGAGAGTTCGGCGGCGGTGGTGACGAGGTTGCCGGAGGGGAGTTCGGCGGTGAGGAAGGCGCGGGCGGCGGCCGGGTCCGTCGGGCCGGATAGGCCTCCGCCGAGGGCTCGGCCTGCCAGGTGACGCCAGACTTTGGAGGGTCCGGGGCCGACCTTGACGCTGGGCACCACCTGGTCGACGTCCTCGGGGCGGACGCCGAAATTGGTCCAGCGGAAGCCGAGTGGTTCGAGGACCTGTTCGCGCAGATGGTCGCGCATGGCTTTGCCGGTGGCGCGCTGGACCAGCAGACGCTGGATCAGTCCGCCGGTCAGTGCGTGATACACGCGAAACCGGTTGGGCGGCCAGCTCGGAACCAGGTCGGCCAGGCCCTGGACGGCGCGTTCCTCGTCGAGGACCAGATCGGAGCCGCGGTGCGGCGGGGTGATGAACGGGACGCCCGCGGAGTGGCAGAGGACGTCGCCGATGGTGATGCGGTCCTTGCCGTGGCCGGCGAATTCGGGGATGTAGTCACGGACGGGGTCGGTGAGCGCGAAGGCGCCCTGTTCGATGAGCATGAACATCAGGGCGGCGGATACGCCCTTGGCCGTGGAGAATCCGCAGAAAGGCGAGTCCGGGGTCACCGGGCGTTTGTCGGCGTCGGGGGAATCCTTGGGCGCATTGCCCCAGCCGTGGCCGATGGCCCGGTTCAGCACGATGTGACCGTGACGGCGCAGGCACACCTGGATGGCGGGTGTGGTCCCCATGCGGTACCAGTCCTGCACGGACCGCCAGATCGCCTCGATATCGCCGGGCGCGAGTCCGGCGTCGGCGGGGTCGGCTTCGGGTCCGAGGGTGGTCACCGCGTCGAGGTCCGGGTCGATCCGCACCAGCGCTGTCATACCTGGGCTCATCCGACCAGCATAGGGAGATCCCGGTTCACAGGAAGCTCCCAGCGAGGAGTCAGGGTCTTCACCGGCTGGCGCGACACACTCCCGCGGTGAGCGTGACCACTGCCGAGCTGGCCCCGTCCGAACCGACCGCCCCGCCATCCGAGCCATCATCGGAAGGCCTCTCCCCCGCCCGCCGCTGGGAACGGCCGGCGCTGGCGCTGCTGCTCATCGGCACCGCCGTCGCATACCTGTGGAACATCACGGTCAACCAGATGGGCAACGGCTTCTACGCGGCTGCCGCCTGGTCCGGATCGCAGAACTGGAAGGCGCTGCTGTTCGGGTCGCTGGACCCGGGCAACTTCATCACCGTCGACAAGCCGCCGGTCTCGCAGTGGGTCATGGGCCTGTCCGGGCAGCTATTCGGGTTCAGCAGCGCGAGCATGCTTGCGCCGCAGGCAATCATGGCGGTGGGCGCGGTCGCGCTCATGTACGGCGCGGTCACCCGGGTCACCCGCAGCCGCGGCGCGGGCCTGCTGGCGGGACTGGTGCTCGCGGTGACGCCCGTGGTGGCGTTGATGTTCCGGTTCAACAATCCGGACGCCGCCATGGTGCTGCTCATGACCGCCGCGGCCTACTGCACCGTGCGCGCGCTGCCGCGGGCGAGCCTGAAGTGGATCGTACTGACCGGTGTCGCACTGGGATTCGCATTCCTGGCCAAGATGCTCGAAGGCCTCATGGTGCTGCCCGCGCTCGGGCTGGCCTACGTCATCGTCGCACCGACCACGCTGCGCAATCGGCTGCTGCACTCGCTGGCAGCGCTGGGCGCGCTGATCGTCTCTTCCGGCTGGTACGTGCTACTCACCATTGTCTGGCCCGCCGATTCGCGCCCCTATCTGGCGGGATCGAAGGACAACACCTTCATGGATCTGGTGCTGGGCTACAACGGTTTCGCCCGCTACCTGGGCAAGAACCACATGGGCGGCAACGCCAAGAACCCCTTCGAACTGCCCGAGGGCTACCAGATTCCGAAGGCGTTCGAGGGCGGCGGATTCGGTGGCGGATTCGGCAACGGGCCGGACCGGATGTTCACCGGTGAAATCGGTTTCGAGATCTCGTGGCTGCTGCCGGCCGCGCTGCTCGCGTTCGTGCTGGTGCTGGTGTCGCGGGGACGCCGGCCGCGCACCGATCTGATCCGCGGCGCGGCGCTGGTGTTCGGTCTGTGGCTGGTCATCGACGGGGTGCTGTTCTCGGCGATGAAGTCGGGCATGCACGCCTACTACACGCTCGCCGTCGCCCCGGCGATCGCGGGCTGCTTCGCCATCGGCGCGTACGAGGTGTGGCGGCGCCGGGCCGAGGCGTTCGGCCGCGTCGGCGGCGCCGGGCTGATCCTCTCGGCGGGGATCTGGGGTTTCGTACTGCTGCAACGCAATTCCGACTGGCTGCCGTGGCTGCGCTGGACGGTGCTGGCGGTCACGGTGATCACAGCGCTGGGATTGCTCATGCTGGCGCTGCCGGTCGCGGCCCGCTGGGACCGGCAGCGCGGCCGCGGGACCGCGGTGCTGCTCGTGGTCGGTGTGATCGCGGGCCTGACCGGCTCCACGGCGTATGCGGCCGCGACCCTGCCGCAGTCGCACACCGGCGGCGGCCCGACCGTGGGCCCGCCCCAGCCCAAGAAGGCCGGACCGGCCGACCAGTTCCGCAAGCAGCTCGAGACGCTGTTCGGTGGTCAGACCGATCCGCAGCTGGTCACGCTGCTGCAGCAGACCAATACCAAGTGGTCGGCCGCCATCGACCGTTCGTCGCCCGCGGCCGGGCTCGAATTGGCCAGCCGCACATCGGTCCTCGCCATCGGCGGCTTCACCTCCGAGGATCCGGTGCCGACGCTGCCCCAGTTCGAGGACATGGTCCGCAACCACGAGATCACCTACTACCTGGCTCCCGAGGTTCCGCTACCCGACTCCTGGCGGGTGGATCCGAAACCCGGTGACACCGCCGCACCCGCGCAATCGGGTGCGAAGCAGGGCGTCTGGCGTCCGACGGGCAACAAGGAGATCCTCGACTGGGTGACCGCCCACTACACGGCGACCCAGCACTTCGGTTACATGGCGGCCTACGACCTGACGGTCCAGCCGCACTGATCCCTACGGCGGCGTCCCCGGATTCCGGCTCGGCCCACCGAGTCCCATCGATCCGGGAACGCCGCCGAGGTCTTTCCAGGGCGGCTAGAGACCTCGTGAACGCGCTCCGCGCCTGTCAGGCCCGGTGCGCAGCTGCACTCGGACCGGCCCAGGCGCTGAGCGCTTCGAAAAGGCCTGTGTCGCAGGGTTCATCCGCGGCCCATGCCACATAGCCGTCCGGCCGGACCAGGACTGCTGTCGGCGCGGGGATGTCGCCGAGGCCGGGTACCGACCACCGGCCCGCATCGCATCGGGCGTGGACGACGTCGATGTGACCCTGCCAGTCCCCGATCCGCGGGCGAATTCCGTTCAGGGACAGCAGGACCGGGCGGCCACTGCGGAGCAGTTCGTGGACGCGCGTACCCCCGGTGGGCAGCGTGAGATCGACGTCGGGGACGCGATGGCCGGACAACGGGTGGCCGTCGCCGACGTCGTAGCGGATGTCCAGGGCGAAGAGCATGCCGCCGAGGCGGTTTCGGACCTCGTCGATGTCGAAGAGTCCGGCGAGCGTTTCGCGCAGCGCCTCGGTGTGGGGGCCGGGGCGCATGAGCGCGGTCTGGGCGCGGGTGTTCTGCAGTACGCGCGCGGCGACCGGTCGGCGTTCGGATTCGTAGGTGTCGAGCAAGGCCTCGGGCGCGCGGCCGTGCAGAACAGCGGCCAGCTTCCAACCCAGATTGGCAGCATCCTGCACCCCGGTGTTCAATCCCTGGCCGCCGGCGGGGAAATGAATGTGCGCGGCATCGCCTGCCAGCAGCACACGGTTCGAACGGTAGTGTTCGGCCAGGCGGGCAGCGTCGCTGAACTGCGACACCCAGCGGGGACTGTGCATCCCGTAGTCGGTGCCGGCCACCTCGCGGAAGGATGCCCGGAAGTCCTCGAAGGAGGGTTGGGCCGTCTGGTCGATGACGCGGTCGTGCCGGTTGACCATGAGCCGGAACCAGCCGGGCTGCAATGGAAGTACCGAGAAATCACCCGGTCCGCGACGCTCGGTCAGGATCCAGCCGGGCGACGGCTCCGCCAGTTCGGCATCGGCGATCATGCCGACCATGGTCGCGTCGGTCCCGGCGAACTCGATCCCGGCCAGCTTGCGGACCGCACTGCGGCCACCGTCGCAGCCGACCAGATATGCGGCCCGGACGCGGCGGCCGTGCGCACCACCGACCCGGATCTCGACACCATCGGAGTCCTGCTCGAGGTCGACAACCGGTGAGTCCCACTGCACGGGTGCACCCAATTCGGTTGCGTACCGGTCGAGTTGGGTCTCGAGGTCGGCCTGGGTGATGACCAGTCCGGTCGGATACCGGGTGGCCAGATCGCCGAACTCGAGGGGCAGCCCGGCAAAATGCCCCGGACCCCGGCCGCGGAACACATAGCCGTGTGCCAGCACTCGCTCCATCAGCCCGCGCTGATCCAGGATCTCCATGGTCCGGGCGTTGATGCCGCCCGCCCGCGACTGTCCGGTGCGTGCGGTGAGGGCGTCGAGCAGGACCACTTCGATTCCCGCGAGCCGCAATTCGCAGGCGAGCATCAGCCCGGTCGGCCCGGCTCCGGCGATGACGACGCCAGTCTGGTAAACATTGTTCACCAGGCGAAGGCTAAGGGAGGTGATCCGTGTCGTCAACCACGCAAACCCGGCCGCCCAGGCCGCCGCTAGGCTCTGGACCGATGGTCAAACGTGGATTGAGCCGGGATCGGCTGGTAGAAATCGCCCACGAGTACGTGTCGGCGAACGGATTGGACGCGCTCACCATGCGGCGGCTGGCAGCGGCCGCCGAGGTGACTCCCGGCGCGTTGTACAAGCATCTGAAGGATCGCCGGGATCTCCAGCGCGCCATGTCCGATGCCGTCTACGCCACCATCGACCTGTCCGATATCGACCTCGACACCCCGACGCTCGCCCAGGTCATCGCCTGCTGTGAGCGCATGCGCGCGGCGATGCTCGGATTCCGCGACGGCGGCCGCATCGTCGCGGGCTCCTACTCCCCCTTCGCAGCCACGGTGAAACTGTCGGGCACCCTCATGGCACTCCTGCAGGGCATCGTCGTAGCGCCCTTCGAAGCCGGCGACCTGCAATCGGTCCTGCGTTCCTACACAACCGGTTTCGTCATCGAGGAACAGGCCTATCTGGAGCTCGAGCGGTCAGGCGAATGGCAGCCACTGGTCTCGGCCCTCACCGCCGACGCCCCCCGCCCGAACCCCACCGGCGACACCATCTCCATCATGACCGGCGAACGCGACCGCAGATTCACCGCCGGCCTCACCGCCATCCTCGCGGGGACGGTCCGCGAGGATCGCCGGTAGCCGAGTACGCCCGATCAGGGGGTGACGATCGGGAATGTCGGCTCGAAATCGTCCAGCAGCGTGGCGAGTTCGCCGAGTGCGGTCACATCACCGTCGAGGGTGATGGCGCCCGAGCGGGCGAATTCCCCGACGCTGCCCGGGGTCAGCAGCACCCCGACGAGCGCCGCCTTCGGGCCCGACACCGTCACCCGGGCATCGTCGGCGCGCCCCTGGCGGGCGTTGAGGACGCCGCGGCGCACCCACATCGTCCACTGCTGTCCCGAATCGGTGAAATCGAGATTGACGCTGATGTTCGCGCCGGTGGCCTTTTCACCGATGACGTGGACCGCGACGAAGTCGAAGAGGATGTCGATCGGCATGGCCAGAATCGAGTCCGGGCTGGCCGTCGCATAGGGCGGCGGCTGCACACCCGCACGCAATTCCTTTGCGGCGCTGAGGAAGACGCCCCGCCACTGCGGCCCCTCGGCCTGATACCCCATCTGCTCGTAGGCGTCGGCCTGCAATTCCCGCGCCGCGGTATTGCCCGGATCGGCGAAGACCAGTTTGTGCAGGATCTCGGTCGCCCACCGATAGTCGCCGGCCTCGAAAGCGCGCCGGCCCTCGGCGAGAATCGCGTCGGCTCCGGCGAATTCGACGAAGCGGGTGGCCGAGTCCACCGGTGTGTGCGGGTGCAGCGACACCGGATCGCCGTCCCACATGCCTAGCTCCTTGGTGAACACCGCGCGCACATTGTGATGCACGGTGCCGTGGTAGCCGCGATTGGCCCAGGTGCGGCCCAATTCGTCGGGCAGTTCGATGATCTCGGCCGCCTCCAACGGGGTGTATCCCTTGTTGGCCAGCCGCAGCGCCTGGTCGTGGATGTACTTGTAGGTGTCGCGCTGTGATTCCAACAGGGCACACACCTGGTCATTGCCCCACACCGGCCAGGTGTGCGGGCCGTAGTGCACCACGGCATCGTCGCCCCACCGTTCCAGTGACTCGTCGAGGTAGCGGGCGAAATTGCGGGCGTCGCGGGTGCGGGCGCCGCGCAGGGTCTGAATGTTGTGCAGCGCATGGTTCGCGTTCTCCGCGCAGGTCAGCGCCTTCAGCTCCGGAATCCAGATGTGCAGTTCCTCGGGCGCCTCGGTGTCGGGGGCGTAGAGGAATTCGAATTCCAGTCCGGCGATCTCGCGGCGCGTGCCGGTCTCGGTGATCGAGTCGGTGGGCGAAATGTAGGAGACGGTCGCGCCTTTGGTGGAGATGATGCCGATGCCGCAGGTGATGTGTCCGGTGGCGTTCAGGTCCAGCAGACCGCCGAAGGCGTAGAAACTGCGGCGCGACATGGCATTTCCGGCGATGACGTTCTCACCGATGGCGAACTTGTCGAACGACTTGATCGTGCCCGGGGCGATGATCGGAACCTTCCCCGACGCCACGTCCGCGGGATCGATCACGCCCTTCACGCCGCCGTAGTGATCGACGTGCGTGTGGGTGTAGATGACGGCCGCGACCGGTTTGTCGGAGACGTGCGCGCGGATCAGCTCCATGCCCTGCTGCGCCGACTCCACCCCGAACATGCAGTCGACCACGATCAATCCGTCGTCGCCCTCGATGACGGTCAGGTTGGCCATGTCGTTGTTGCGGACCTGGTAGATCCGATCGGATACCTGATACAGGCCGCCCAGTTTGATGAGCTGACTCTGCCGCCACAGGCTCGCATCGACCGTGCCGGGTGCGGGCGCACCCTCTTCGATCCAGTCCAGGGCGTGCGGGTCGAAGATGACCGAACCGTCACCGGCGACGACATTGCCCGGCAGTTCGGCGATCAGGCCGCGTCGCACATCCGAGTAGTCCTGCACGTTCGCCAGGTCGTAGCGCGCGGCCGCTTCTCGATGCACGCGAACGGTGGCCGGGGTCGCTGGTTTCGGCTGGGTGCACATGTCGACTCCATTCTTCGATCCGTGTTGCCGAAGTGTTGCCGCGCCTTGAAAGCTACGCCTCGGCCGTTTGGCGTGAATCGGTCGGGTGAGCGGGACACGCGGACAACAGACCATCAGGTATGCGAACATATGTTCGTGTCCGGTTCGATCACGAGGATGAGCGCGCGCCCCGAGCGGGCGGCGATTCTGCATGCCGACCTGGACTCCTTCTATGCGTCGGTGGAGCAGCGCGACAGTCCGCGGCTGCGGGGGCGGCCGGTGCTCGTCGGCGGCGGGGTCGTGCTGGCCGCCAGTTACGAGGCGAAGGCGTTCGGGGTGCGGACGCCCATGAATGTGCGTCAGGCACTGAGCTTGTGCCCCACTGCGATCGTGGTGCCGCCGCGGATGTCGGCGTATTCGGAGGCCAGCAAGGCGGTGTTCGAGATCTTCCGCGACACCACGCCCGAGGTGGAGGGCATCTCCATCGACGAGGCATTTCTCGATGTGGCCGGACTGTGGCGGATCGCCGGCACTCCGGTCGATATCGCGCGCGGGCTGCGGGCGCGGGTGCGCGCGGAGGTCGGACTGCCCATTTCGGTCGGGGTGGCGCGCACGAAGTTCCTGGCCAAGGTGGCCAGCGCGGTATCCAAACCCGATGGGCTGCTGGAGGTTCCACCCGACCGGGAGCTGGAATTCCTGCATCCGCTGCCGGTGGAACGCCTGTGGGGCGTCGGCGAGGTGACCGCGCGGGAGCTGCGTGAACGCGGCATCACCAAGGTCGGGCAGCTCGCGGACCTGGGTGAGGGGCCGCTCGCGGCAGTGCTCGGCCCGGCCACGGGCAGGCATCTGCACGCCCTGTCGTGGGCGCGGGACCCGCGCCGGGTGGACACCGGGCGGCGCCGGCGCTCGATCGGCGCGCAGCGGGCGCTGGGCCGCCGCCATCGCAGCGACGAGGAACTCGAGGGGTACCTGCACGGACTGGCCGACCGGCTCGGGCACCGGCTGCGCAAAGCCCGGCGGGTGTGCCGAACGGTGGTGCTGCGCATGCGTTTCGACGATTTCACGCGCGCCACCCGCTCGCACACGCTGGCCGAGGCGACCGACAGCGGCGAGACCGTTCTGCGGGCGGCGCGCACTCTGCTGTCCGCGACCATGCCGCTGATCCGGGAGCGCGGCGGCCTCACTCTCATCGGTCTGTCCCTGACCAATCTGGACGACGCCGACACCATGCAGCTGTCGCTGCCGTTCGAGCCGCGCGCGGAATCCACCCTCGATTCGACTCTGGACGCACTGCGCGATCGCTTCGGCGCGGGCACCGTCACGCGTGCGGCCCTGCTGCGGAAGGGCGAAGGGCTCTCGGTGCCAATCCTTCCCGACTGATCGGTCCTGTTCGGCCGCGCGGGTAGCCTGTGACGCATGGCTCTCGACCACGGCGACCCGGGCGACGCGCCCTCGACTCCCCCGCCGCTGACCCCCATCGCGATCACCACCCGGCCGTCCGCGGCGGATGAGGCCAGAACCGTTGCCGCGGCGACGAATACGGCCACCCTGGCCACCCTGTCGGCCGACGGCGGCCCCTGGGCCAGTTTCGTCACGTATGGACTGCTTGCGGGACAACCGGTCCTGTGTGTGTCCCGGATGGCCGAGCACGGCCGAAACCTGGCCGGCGATCCGCGCGCCAGCCTGTCCATCGTGACCCCGGAGTTGCCGGAGGACCCGCTGGCCGGAACGCGATTGACGCTCGCCGGTGTCGCCGAACGCCCGCAGGGCGAGGAGGCGGTAGCGGCCCGCGAGGCCCACCTGGCCGCGGTCCCGGCGGCCAAGACCTACATCGACTTCAGCGATTTCACGGTGTGGGTGCTGCGTGTGCAGCGGGCCCGCTGGGTCGGCGGGTACGGACGCATGGATTCCGCGACCGCCGATGAATACGCGGCCGCCCAGGCCGATCCGATCATCCCCGGTGCGGCCCGTGCCATCGCGCATCTCAATGACGATCACGCGGACGCGTTGCTGGACATGGCCCACGCCCGCGGCGGCTATCCGGACGCGACCGCCGCGGTCTGTGAACGCGCCGACCGCTTCGGCCTCGACCTGCGGGTCACCACCCCGCGTGGCATCGCGGTCACCCGTATCGGCTATCTCGCACCGATCGACAACATCGCCGACTTGCGCGCGGCCACTGTCGATCTGGCCCGGGTCTCGCGACCGGAGTGACCGACGCAGCGGTGATCGTCAGTGCGCGGTCTGGGAGGCGGCGGCGGTCTCGTCGAGGTCGGCGAGCGAAAGCAGGTGGCGGGGTGGGGAATCCCGAATGATGCTGGACCGCACGTCCAGACGCCCGTTGACGTGGAGCAGTTCGCCGGAGGCGAGCAGCCGCCATCCGGGGTCGTCGTCCATGCGTTCGCTGGCGATGACGACAGCAGGATAGTCGGTCAGCGCGCCACTGCTGGTGCGAATGCCCCGATGACGGTGACTCGCGTGGTCGAGCCGCCGATCGCCTTGTGCGCCACCGGCGGCGCGCTCGAGGACATACAGGTCGTGGGTGTCGGGATAGCGCAGGGCCCACAGCTCGGTCGCGGTGGTCAGGATCAGGTTGAGCGCATAGAGCGGCAGCCGGTCGGCGATCCAGCCGACCGCGTCGGTGATGCCCGCGGTGACATCGCCCGCATGATGGTCGATCCGGGCGGTGATCAGGGCGAAGAAGCGCTCGGAGTCGGTGTCGCCGTGGACCAGTCGGCGATAGTCACCGAGTTCGTGATCCAGCTCGTCGAGTCCCTGCAGCACCCCGTTGTGCGCGAACAGGCGCCCGTGCTGCTCGAACGGATGGGTATTGCGCGTCTTCAGCCCGCCCGTGGAGGCGAAGCGAACATGCGCGACGAAGGTTTCGGATTCGCATTCGCGGGCCTCCTGCGCGAAGAGCCGGTCCTCATAGGCGGCGATCGGCTGCTTCTCCACCAGCGGCGCGCCCGCCGCGGTGAAGGTGCCCAGGCCGACGCCGTCGGGTTCGCGGTGACTTTGCTGGGACAGGCTGTCCGGCGCGTTCAGCAACCAGAAGGTGGCGTGCACCCGCTGCGGGGCGGCCGAGAGTCCGAACAGACGACACATGACCAACTCCTCTCACGAGAGGCGAAGACGCGCGGACTGGACGACAGCACGGCCGGGCTGAGGGATGATTGGGCCATGTCGGACACGCCGTCGGTGCTCACGCATCATCGTATGCCCGAGCATGACGCCATGCGCCTCTCGGGCACGGTGGAAGCCATGATGTGGATCCACCGCAACTGCGTCGAGGGCGACGGCGCCACCGAGCAGTCGTGTGGTCGCCGACAGCAGTTGCTGGAGCTGCGCATGAAGAGCCGGTGGACCTGGCCGCTTCCGAAACCGGATGCGGAATGGCGGTTGCAGCACTGAGGCGGATTCGCCGCCGGGAGCGGAATACCCACGGCGGCAACACAGTTGATGCCGACCATGACCGACGTTGCGCGTCAGCGACTGCACGAAGAAGTGATCGAGCAATTCCGGGCCGGGGGTGGACAGGTCGGCGGGCAGTTCGCCGAGCGTGATCTCCTGTTGCTGACCACCACCGGGGCCCGCACCGGGCAGGACCGCACCTGGCCGCTGGCCTATCAGCGCGACGGCGACCGCCTGGTGGTCTTCGCCGCCAACGGCGGCCGGCCGCACCGGCCGGGCTGGTATCACAACCTGGTGGCAAATCCGGCCGGGACGGTCGAGGTCGGCACCGAGACCTGGCCGGTCATCGCCGTGGTCGCGAGTGGGGACGAGCGGGCGCGGCTGTGGGACCGGCAGCTCGAGATGACACCGTTCATGGCCGATTTCCAAGCAAAAGTGGAGTGGGAGATTCCCGTCGTCGTGCTGACCCGCACGGCCACCGCGTGAAAATGTCGCGTTTCGCCCGATCACGGCAAGACCCCTGACACGATTTCCGCCGGCGTTCCGTGGGGCTTGCGAGCGACCTCCCCGCAAGCCCCCATCACATCGGTGGCGGAAGGCTAGCGGCGGTCGCGGAAGGTGCGGCGGAGGTCGTCGGTCCATTCGGACGGGACTTCCCACGGGATGAAGTGGCCGCCATGATCGTGGGCGGTCACATTCACGAGGTGGTACCAGGCGCCGCGGTCGCTGTCGCGGAACTGCTGGGCGCGTTGGGCAGTGGTGACACCGGGCGGGTTCTCGTGGGCGACGAAGGTGAGGCCGGTGGGGGCCTCGATCACGGGCCAGCGGTCGTGGGACGGGGTCCAGGGGTAGCGATTGTGGTTGGCGTAGAGGCGCATCGAGCTGCCGATGCAGTTGGTCGCCCAGTAGATGGTCGCGTGGGTCAAGACCTCGTCTTTGCTGGAGACGGATTCGAAGTCGCCACCGCGGTGGTCGCTCCAGCGCATCCAGCGCTCCAGGATCCAGGCCAGCATGCCCGCGGGTGAATCCGACAGGCCGTGGGCCAGGGTGGCGGGGGCGAGCATCTGGGCGGACAGGTGGACCGCGAATCGCTTCTCCAGCTCGATGATTCGCGCGTGCACGTCGCCGGGCAGGCCCTCGGGAATCGGGCGGCCGCCGGTGATGTCCCAGGCGCGTTCGCCGTTGAACAGGTCCAGGCGCTGACCGGAGCCGATATGGATGCCGTAGAGGGCGTCGGCGTATTTGTGGCCGAGCTGGCCGGTGACCAGGGCGCCGACATCGCATCCGGCGGCGGCGTAGGTGCGGTGGCCCAGCACATCGGTCATGAGGGTGTGCCAGAGGTCGGCGATCTTCCAGAAGTTCAGATCCGGGCGCGACGGTACCGGGGTGGAGAAGCCGAAACCGGGCAGCGAGGGGACGATGACCTCGAACGCGTCGGCGGGATCACCGCCGTGCGCCGCCGGATCGGCCAGCGGGTCGATCACTGTGGACCAGTGCCAGAAGGTCCAGGGCCAGCCGTGGGTGAGGATCAGCGGGATCGGGTTGTCGCCGACGCCGGGTTTGCGCAGGAAGTGAATGGGGACGCCGTCCACCTCGACCCGGTAGTGCTCGTAGGCGTTCATGGCCTTTTCCTGTGCGCGCCAATCGAAGTCGGTACGCCAGTGATCGACCAGCTCGCGCAGATAGGCGGTGGGCACACCGTAGTGGCCGTCGGCATTGCCGTCGTCGTCGAACCAGCGGGTCCGGGTCAGGCGCTGTCGGAGGTCGTCGAGAATGTCGTCGGACACGTGAATCGGGGTCTGCTGCAACGGGAGCACATAGTCAATCTAGGGTCGGGGACATGCCAGATCCGACGGAGGTCACCGAGCCGGTGGAACAGGCCGCGGTGATCGCGGTGCCCGACGAGGTGCGCGGCGAATTGCGACGCGGGGTGCGCAGTGTGCTGGTCGACGCGGCGGCGCTGCGTCTGGTACGCGATCGTTTCGACGAGGTGCAGGCCGGATCGCTGCGGCGGTATCTCGAGGCGTCGCAGTCGGCGAATACCTTGCGCGCGTACCGGACCGACTGGATCGCGTGGGGGGCCTGGTGCGCGGCGGAAGCGCGGCAGGCGCTGCCGGCGGACGCCTTGGACGTGGCGGTGTATCTGGCCGCGGCGGCGGACGCGCGGCGGGAGAACGGCGAATGGGCCTTCAGCGCCGCCACTTTGGAGCGCAAGGCCGCGGCGCTGGCCGCCGTGCACGCCGCCAACGGATTGCCCTCCCCCACCCGCGCCGACGTGGTGCGGCTGACCCTGCGCGGTATCCGCCGCACCCGGCGCAGCCGTCCCAAGCGGAAGCGGCCGGTGCTGCTGCACACCCTCGATCAGCTGCTGAACGAGTTGCCGGCCGCGCAGTGGCCCACCGAACCGGCCCGCCGCCGCGACACACTGCTGTTGCTGGTCGGATTCGCTGGGGCGCTGCGCCGCAGTGAGATCGCCGCGCTGCGGGTCGCCGATGTCGCGGTCACCACCGACCACACCACCGGCGAGCCGCTGCTGCTGATCCAGCTGCCCGCCACCAAGACCGACGCCACCGGCGTCAACGAACAACGCGTCGCCCTGCCCCGCGGCCAGCGCCCGCACACCTGCCCCGTCTGCGCCTTCGCCGACTGGACCCGCCTGCGCGAGGCGCACGCCGCCACCGACCTGCGCGCCTGGCTCGACGCCACCCCGCCGCCCGACCCCCACATCCACCGCTGCCACGGCTTCACCGGCACCACCCTCACCGACCCGAATCTGCCGCTGTTCCCGGCCATTTCACGCCACGGCGGCATCGCCGCCACCGCCATGTCCGGCCGCGCGGTCGCCGAACTCGTCAAGCGCTACGCCGCCCGCGCCGGCCTCGACCCCACCCTGTTCTCCGGTCACTCCCTGCGCGCCGGCTTCGCCACCCAGGCCGCCCTCGGCGGCGCCAGCGACCGCGAGATCATGCGCCAGGGCCGCTGGTCCAACCCCCGCACCGTCCACGGCTACATCCGCACCGCCAACCCACTCGAGGACAACGCCGTCACGAAACTGGGCTTGTAGCGGCGATTTCGACCGGCGGTCTACCTCTGATCGGCCATCGCTGCGGCGGCCGCGATGCGCTGCTGCCGCTTGCCGCCCTTGATGGCCGCGTAGGAGCCGGGTTTGCGGGCTTCGCGGGCGAGGCCCCACACGGTGGATTTACAGATCGCCTCCTTGACGGTGGCGGCAACGCGGCCGGCGAGGTAGGCCCGACGGGCGGTGTCGTCGAAGTGGGCCAGCTGCACGGTCGCGCGTTTGCGGCCCAGGCTGATGCACTGGCCGACGAACGCGATATCGATTGCGGCGGGCTCGGATTCGGCGAGGCGGCTCAGGATGGTTCCGGCAGCGTGGGCGCCGAGCGGGATGGCGGCCTGGCAGCTCATGCGCAGGGGTTGGCCGGAGGGGGCGGCGGCGTCACCGGCGGCCAGGATGTGGGGATCGTCGATGCTGGTGAGGGTTTCGTCGGTGAGCAGGCGGCCGGCGGCGTCGGTGCTCAGGCCGCTGCGGGCGGCCAGGTCCGGGACGCCGAAACCGGCCGTCCACACCGTGATCGGGCTGGGCAGTTCGCGACCGTCGGCCAGCACGACGCTGTGCGGGTGAACGGCGGTGACCTTGGCATCCGGACCGTCGACGATGGTCACGCCGAGTGTGGTCAGTTGCCGGGCGACCGAGCGGCGGGCGGTCGTCGTCAGGTACGGGCCGAGCAGGCCACCGCACACCAGCGTGACCGGGCGGCCCAGCTCGGCGAGCTCGGCGGCGGTCTCGATGCCGGTGGGCCCGGCACCGACCACGGTCACCGGTGCAGCCGCGTCCGCACCGGCCAGCGCGTCGCGCAGTTGCTCGGCGTGCTCGAATTCCGCGATGTCGTAGGCGTATTCGGCTGCGCCCGGGACGGCCGGGACCGCCCCGTGGCTGCCGACGGCGTAGATGAGGTAGTCGTAGGCCACATTGCCTCCGCTCTTCAGCGCCACGCTGCGCCGCACCCCATCGATCACCGTCGCCTCATCGACGATCAGCCGGATCCCCGCGCCGAGCAGCGCGTCGTACTCGACCGCGGCGGAGCCGGAGCCGGCGACCAACTGGTGCAACCGAATTCGCTCCACGAACTGCGGCCGCGGATTGATCACCGTGATCTCCACGTCCTCCCGAGTCCGCAACCGGTTGGCTGCGATGATCCCCGCATATCCGCCGCCGACCACGACGACCCTGACGACCCGTTCCATGTCCGCCCTCCTTCACCGTTGGTGGTTTCGGACATGAAGACACCATTCGAGCCCGATGTGTGACATCGCGGCGCGTGTCGGTGACGCGGCTCACCGCGGCGCCGATGTCACCGAGGCCGTCGCTTGCGGGCCGTGAGTGCCTCGGACCAGCTCAGGGCAGGCGGCCAGGACGGACCGTCGATGACCGGAATGTGCGGAGCGTGGCGGGTGACGGCCGCGGCCAGGCTCTGGCGCGATACCCGCCAGCCCGTCATGCGGCGGTATGCCCAGCGGATGGTGCCGTCGGCACCGGGGATCAGGTCGGCGCGACCGGCGTCGCGCAGGAGCCGGGCCGACGACTCGGGTATCGGGCGGGCCGCCGGACCGCCTCGCGAGGGTTGGGTGGTGCCGCGGGCCCGCACGCCGATGCAGCGGTGGCGGAACTGATTTCGCGGCGTCGAGGTGGTTTCGGTGAACAGTTCGATCGCGCAGATTCGCGACCAGGGCACGGTCTGGGCAGGGCCGGACGCGTCAGCAGCGAAGTAGACACCCGCACCGTGGACGGCGAAGACCACTCGGCCGTGCGAGGCGCGGCGCCACCGCCACAGTCCCGTGCGTACGACGTAGGCGTCCGGACCGAAGTCGGCAGGACCGGTCATCGCGCGTCAGTCGATGGAGCCGCCGCTGTGGTGACCGCCGCTGTCGGGATGGCCACTATGAAGAAAATTCTCACCGGCGCAGCGTGCGGCGCGACCCGGTCGGTGTCAATGCCGGGAACCCGGTCGACCGCGGTCGGCACCCGCGGCACTCGACAACCGACAACTTCGTCTTCCTTGACAAATAATTTTGTCGGTGAGACTCTGGGGTGGTGCTGGACGTCGCTGTGATCGAAGAACCCGCCGCGGCCGAGGCTTCCCTGGACCCGATCCGGTCCCGGATCCTCGCCGCTCTCGCCGAGCCGGGCTCGGCCGCCATGCTCGCCGGTCGGCTCGGGCTACCGCGGCAGAAGGTGAACTACCACCTCAAGGAGCTGGAGCGGCACGGGCTGGTCGAGCTGGTCGAGGAACGGCGCAAGGGCAATGTCACCGAGCGTGTATTCCGGGCCACGGCAGCCTCTTACGTGATCTCCCCCAGCGCGCTGGGTGCGGTCAGTCCGGATCCGGCGCGCTCGCCCGACCAGTTGTCGGCGCGGTGGCTGGTGGCGCTGGGCGCGCGGCTGGTACAGGAGGTCGGGGCGCTGCTGAGCGGCGCGGCCCGGGCGCAGCGGCGGGTCGCGACCTTCGGGATCGACGCGCAGGTGCGGTTCGCGTCCGCGGCCGACCGGGCGGCGTTCGCCGAGGAGCTGGCACAGGCAGTGACGACACTGGTCAGCCGCTACCACGACGAGTCCGCACCGGGCGGGCGCGACCACCGGGTGGTCGTCGGCATGCACCAGATACCCACCGCCCGGAAAGACACCGAATCCGAAGCAGGACAGGAGAACTGACGATGGGGCATCCGTTCGAAATCGAGCTGGAGGCGACCCTGCCCGCGAGCCCGGACCAGGTCTGGGAGGCGATCGCGACCGGGCCGGGAATCGACTCCTGGTTCATGGGGCGCAACGAGGTCGAGGCACGGACAGGCGGGATCGCCGCCATGGATACCGGTGGCCGGCGGGAAGAATCGGTGATCACCGCGTACGAGCCGGGCAAGCACTTCGCCACCCGCACCGGGACCGACGAGGACGGCCGGTTCATGGCCTTCGAGTATCTGCTCGAGGGGCGCGAGGGCGGCAGCACCGTCCTGCGGGTGGTCCACAGCGGCATGCTGGGCGACGACTGGCAGGACGAATACGACGCTCTGCGCCGCGGCTGGCCGTTCCACCTGAACACGCTGCGCGAATACCTGACGCACTTCCCGGGCCGGATCGCGGCTCCCGTATTCGCCGTCGCCATGGGCTCTTCGGGGCAGGCGGTGCGGTCGGCGCTCATCCGGGCGCTGGCGCTACCGGACCCGGTGGCGGTGGGCGCGCGGGTGCAGGCCGAACCAGCGGGCTTGCCGGCGCTGGACGGTGAGGTGGTGTGGGCCGACGACGAGCGTTTCGAGATCCGCACCGCCGACGGGCTCTACACCTTCCACCACGCGCCCACCGGGCTGGCGCTGATGTTCCATCACCTGTTCGGTCTCGACACCGCCGGGGCCGAGACCGCCTGGCAACAGTGGCTCACCAGCCTGCTGGGCTGACGCAGCCCCGGCCGAACCATTCGAATCACCAACCGACACACCACATATCAAGGAGCAGAGCATGCGCACTCTCATCAGCACCGCCTTCATTTCCCTCGACGGCGTCGTGGAGGGCCCGGGTGGCGAACCCGGCTACCGGAACTCCGGCTGGACCTTCAAGGATGTCGAATTCGTTCCCGAGGCCTACGAGATCAAGGGACGGGAGCAGGAGGAAGCCACCGCGATGCTGCTGGGCCGCGTCAGCTATGCGGCATTCAGCCCGGTGTGGCCGGACATGGCGGATTTCGCCGGGTACAAGGGCATGCCGAAATACGTCGTCTCCACCACGCTCACCGATGCCGACCTGGTGACGAACTGGGGCGAGACCACCATCCTGCGCTCAGTCGACGAGGTAGCAGCCCTGAAGGACACCGACGGCGGCCCGATCATCATCCACGGCAGCGCCTCGCTCAACCGCGCCCTCTCCGACGCGGGTCTGATCGACCGCTACCACCTGCTGGTCTTCCCGGTCCTGCTCGGCGCGGGCAAGCGCCTGTTCTCCGAGTCCGACAAGGACGCCCAGAAGCTGAAGCTGGTCGAGGCCGCCACCTACTCCAACGGAATCCAGAAGAACATCTTCGACGTCGTCCGCTGAGGCATCCGGCCCGGATCCGGCAGCTCCCTGGAGGACTTGCCGGTTGGCCCGTGGCATCCGCGGCCGACCGGCCCTCACTCCACCATTGCTCGGACATGGCGTCGAATTCGCCGAAGATGCTGACTACGAGGCGAATTCGAGCCAGCGGACGGACGGATGTTCCCAGGCGCGGGCATAGGGTGTGGGGATGGGTGAGACTCCCCGGTTGCCGGGTTTGGCTTTGGCTGATGCTGATTGGTTGGTTGCGGCTGCACTGCGAGTGGGGGCCGAACATGAGTTTCCGCCAGTTGCAGTAGCAGTTGTCGATGTCACCGGGTCGGTGATCGTGTTGCGGCGTGCCGACGGCGGGATGCCGATGACGAGCCGGATTGCGGTGGCGAAGGCGCGCACGGCCTTGCTGACGCTGCGAGCGTCGGGGGGTATCGACTTGCCGGGAGCAGTCACCGGCAGTATCCAGCATCTGTATGGCGGTGATTTCGTGCCGTACGCCGGCGGTGTTCTCGTGACCGAGAACGGGGTGATTCTGGGCGCGGCGGGGGCCTCGGGCGCGCACGCCAAAGAAGATGAGTTGGCT
The DNA here is from genome assembly GCF_053603795.1 of Nocardia sp. NPDC004123. Lineage (NCBI taxonomy): Bacteria > Bacillati > Actinomycetota > Actinomycetes > Mycobacteriales > Nocardiaceae > Nocardia > Nocardia sp. NPDC004123. The sequence goes on along the minus strand of NZ_JBSGGG010000008.1, from coordinate 168,291 downwards.
GTGCAGACTGCTGTCGAGCAGTGGCACGAAGACCGTTCTCACACCGCCTAACCGGGTCCCGAGCCCGCACCGAGGGGCACGTGGTGTTTGGTCGCCTCGAACCTGGCCCGCACGGCGGCGGCCAGTTCGGGCGCGGCATGCTCGAACTCTCTCCAGGTGGCCATCGGTCCACCATGTCATATCGATCGGCCGGAACGGGGGCGACCACGCCAGCGCGTCCACAGGCAAAGAACAGCGGCGTGGATTACTGTGGCCGCGTGGGCTTTACCGAATTCGGTCCGGGCGATGTCGTGTACTTCCCGGAGGGGCCGTTCATCGGAATCTGCGGCGTCGTGCGCACCGTCGACAAGCACCGGGAAGAACTACGCATCGATTTCAGCGAAGGCCTGGTCCACCGGGAGGGCGGCGTCCTGAGCGAACGCCGCCACAGCTTCACCGTCCGTTTCGACGAGGTCGAACTCGTCTGACCCGCACCGCGCAGCCCGCAGTGCGAGAGTCAGCCCGCCTCGCGCGGCGTCAACTCTTCAGGAACCTCAGGTAGAAGGCTGCGAAGATCAGGACGATGCCGATGTTCACCATCAGGCGTTCCCAGAAATGGTGTCGGAAGAAGAGGATGTCCACGCCGACGACCACGACTATCAGTGCGAGGACGTAGAGAACGACTGTTGGCGCTCTTCCCATGGTGTAGTTGTACTACGCACTGCCGCTGTGGGGGTGGAGGCCGAGGTCCGGACCCCTGGATGCTCTCCAGCGGCCCGGCGGCCGAGATTCGCCCAGTGCGCAGCGCGGTCCGCTGCGGCGGGAGAGGGTCAGGCGGGCGGGGTGCCCAGGATTGTCGTGGGTTCCTTCTCGTCGCGCGGATCGCGGTCGGTGTCGTGGATCGCCTCCTTGCGGGCGACCAGACCGGACACGTCCGCCAGGGGGATGTGCGGAATCAGCAGGGCCACAATGAAAGCGATCGCCAGGCCGGGGAGCAGGTAGGCGAATACCGGAACCAGAGCATGGGCGTAGGACCCGACGATGGCATCGCGCAGTGGCGCCGGAAGGAGGTTGACGACCGCCGGCGGCAGGGCCGCCGGGTTGGCCCCGGTGGACAGCACCTCGCCGGGGTGCGCACGGAAGGCGGCGTCGAGATTGCCGGTGAGACGGTAGGTGAAGATGGAACCGAAGATGGCGACGCCCAGCGCGCCGCCCATCTCACGGAAGTAGTTGTTCGCACTCGTCGCGGTCCCGACATCCGTTGCGGGAACGGCGTTCTGGACCAGCAGCACCAGCAGCTGCATGACCATGCCGAGTCCCAGTCCGATGACGAACAGCATCGCCGACACCACCCACGCCGGGGTGTGTGCGTCCAGGCGCGTCATCCAGATCATGCCGGCGGCGATGATGACCACGCCCAGTGGCGGGTAGACCCGGTAGCGGCCGGTGCGGGTCACCGCGCCCAGGGTGACGGACACGGTCAGGAACATGCCGATGGTCATGGGGATCGACAGCAGCCCGGACGCCGATGCCGAGACGCCCGTTGCCATTTGGAGAAACGTCGGCACGAACGCCACCGACGCGAACATGATCAGACCCATGATGAAACCGAGCAGCGAGGTGGTCGCGAAGGTGCGGTTGCGGAACAGTCGCAGCGGCAGCATCGGTTCGGCGGCTCGCGATTCCACGCCGATGAATACCGAGATCACCACCGCCACGGTCACCATCATGGCGAGTATCGTCGGCGAGCCCCAGCCGTAGCGTTTGCCACCCCAGTCGCTGATCAGGATGAGCAGGGCGGTGCCCGCGCTCATCAGTGCCGCCCCGAGATAGTCCGGCCGCACGGCCGGCCGCTTGCTGGGCAGGGTCAGATGTCGTGCGGCAATGATCAAGGCCACCAACCCGATCGGCACATTGATCCAGAAGCACCACCGCCAACCGAGGTGATCGGCGAACTCGCCGCCGAGGATGGGTCCGCCGACCGCCGTGAGCCCGTAGATCGCGCCCATCGGCGCACCGTACTTGCCGAGTTCCCGGGCGGGCACCACATCGGCCATGGTGGCCTGGGCGAGAATCATCAGCCCGCCGCCGCCCACGCCCTGCAGCGCCCGGAAGGCGATGAACTCCCAGAACCCGGTCGACACCGCCGCCCCGAACGAGGCCGCCGTGAACACGGTGATGGCGAACAGGAAGAGCCGGCGCCGCCCGAACAGGTCGCCGAGCTTGCCGTACAGCGGCATGACGAGGGTGGTGGCCAGCAGGTAGGCGGTGGTGGTCCAGGCCATGTGCGGGACACCGCCGAGCTGACCGACGATGGTGGGCATCGCCGCGCCGGTGATCATCTGATCGAGGCTGGCGAGCAACAGTCCGGCGGACAGGGCCGCGAAGATGAGCCAGATGCGCCGCTGTGTCATGACGAGGGGCGCGGAATCGGTGGTGGCGAGAGCCATTTCGTGAGTCCTCGGTGCTGAAGGGTGGTCACCAGCGCACGGGCAGCGCGGTCAGTCCGCCGGTGAAGACCTCGTCCCGCTCGGCGAGGGTGGCCGGGTCGACGGCGAGGGTCAGGGTGGGGAATCGGCGCACGAGTTGCCCGAAGGCGACCTGCAATTCGAGCCGGGCCAGCGGCGCGCCGAGGCAGTAGCGGGGGCCGTAGCCGAACAGGAAGTGCGCGGCCTCCTGCCGGGTGATGTCCAGGCGCTCGGGATCGGTGAACAGCGCCCGGTCGTGATTGGCGGAGGCGATGCCCAGCAGCACCAGATCACCGGCCGCGATCTCCACATCGGCGACCTCGAGCGCACTGCGCGCGTACCGGGGCAGGCTGCTGGCGTCGCAGGCGCGCAGCAGTTCCTCGGCGGCCGAGTCCACCAGTTCGGGCCGTTCGTGCAGCAGCCGCCACTGGCCGGGATTCTCCAGCAGCATGCGCACGCCGACCCCGATCTGCACCGCCGAGGTCTCGTGCCCGGCGAACAGCAGAACCATGGCGTGCGTGGCGATTTCGGTGTCGGCGACGCCGTCGATCGCACACAGCCGGGACACGACGTCGTCGCCGGGATCGCGCCGCTTCTCCCCGACCAGCTCCAGACAGTAGGCGAACAGCTCGGCCACCCCCTGCTCGACCTTGGCGCGGTCGGCGACATTGCCGACCGCATCGACCCAGTCCCGGAACAGGTTCCGGTCGGTGTACGGCACCCCGAGCAGCTCGCAGATCACCAGCAGCGGCAGCGGCAGGGCGAGCGCGGCCTGCAGATCGGCGGGCGAGCCCTGATCGGCCATCGCGTCGAGCAGCTCCGAGGTGAGTTGCTCGACCCGCGGCCGCAACTCCCGCATCCGCCTGGGCGAGAAGTGCGGCTGCAGCAGGGTGCGCATGCGTGCGTGATCCTCGAGCTCGGTGTCGAAGTTGCCGATCGGCCCGCCCGAGAAGGCCGACTCCCCCAGCCGCGCCGCGGTTTCCGGCGTGCGATGCGCGCGGCCCAGCCGCGGATCGGTGAACAGGTCCCGCACCAGCTCGTAACCGGTGGCCAGCCAGGCCGGATCGCCGGTGGGCGTGGTGACCCGGGTGACCCCGGATCCGACGACCCCGGTCACCGGGCAGATGGATGGAGGGAGCGGCATTGTCATGGTGGTGCTGTCCTCAGGGGAGTTCGATCAGAACGGCGTGGTGTTGAACGGGTTCCGCGCGGGGGTGCAGGCGCGGTCCAGCGCCTCGAGGGCACCGGTGGTGATCTCCTCGACGCGCCCGGCGCGCGCGAGCTCGCCGAGGGTGTGGGCGCCGAAGTAGGCGGTGGTGAGTTCCAGCGGGCCGATGCGGACATCGGCCACGGCCTCCTCGACGGGCGACCAGCTGCCGCGACCACCCGCGATATCGAGCAGGTAGGCGCCGGAACTGAGGCCCCATGGATCGGCGACCTCGACCACCCCGTGGAAGTCGCCGCGGAACTCCCGCGACGCGATGGCCTTGGACAGGTTCAGGATCCACATCCACATGCCCGCGTCGATTCCGGTCACCGCGGCCGCGCGGGAGTCCTCGAGCAGCAGCGGGGTGGGGTCGTCGAGCGCGGTGTCCATCTGGATCTCCGTGTACTCGCCCTGCCCGAGCAGGCACCGCAGCAGTTCCCGGTGCGCGGCGACGGTGAGTGCGCAGAAGTCCTTGACCAGGACCGTATTCCCGGCCAGGTCGTAGATCACGTAGCCGTCCGGGTGCACGATGATGAAGGACTGCGGGCTGATGGCACTCGCCCACCAGGATTCGCCGCGATCCAGTGCGCCCGGGGTGGCCTGCTGCCACAGCGCGTAGATCTGCCGCAGCTCCCCCACCGATTCCGCCAGCCCGACCTCGCGCACCGACGCCGAATCCCGCTCGGCGACCCTTAGTTTCGCGCGTCCCCGGTCGATGCGCAGGTGCCGGGTGTGCGTCGTGACCCCGACATAGGCGTAGCTGCCGCCCGGGCCGGGCATGGCAGCCAGCACGTCCGCTTCGGTCTCCATGGCGATGGTCATGAGCTCGGCCTGGACCTTGGCGTAGATGCCGCGTTTCTGGTGGGTGGTGGCGACCATCCCCTGCGCGCACGCCGCGACCGACAACTGCGCGCCGCCGGGCACGGTCACCGTGGTGCGGATGATCGCGGCGGTCCCCACGATGCGCGGTTGCCGCGCGATCGAGACGTCCTCGACCACCGCGATGTCCTCGAGCCGGAACTGCCGCTTCCACGCCTCGAAATCGTGAGTCTTCACCCCGCCGAATGCACGGGCATACCGCCCGCGCAGCTCGTCCCAGTCCGATTCGACGGCCCGGCGGGTGACGATGCCGTCGATGATGCGGCTCTCCCAGTCCGCCATGAGTTCCGATGTCATGCCATGCCTTTCGGGTCGGGGGCGGGGCGCACGGGCAGGTCGGCGGCGTGGGTGCGCACCTTGTCGAGCGCGGTCAGAATGTCGTCGACGTCGCCGCGCCGGCCCAGCAGCACGCTGTGGTGCAGCAGCAGGGTGTGGTCGCGGTAGTGGTCGGCTCCGGGGAAGGGGCGACCGGCGGCGCGTTCGACGGCATCGGCCCACCAGCGCGCGAAGCGGGGTTTGGTGTGCGGGCGCAGCAGGGCGCTGCGGTGCAGGGGCGCGCGCGGCGGGTAGACCCTGGTGCCCAGTTCGGCGGTGAGGGCCGCGGCCACCTGTTCGACGGTGGCGTCACCGAAAGTGCCGGGCTCGAAACGGATTCCGTATTCGTAGACGGCACGCCGATCCACCGGGGCGGGCACCGGAATGGGTGCCAGGCCGGGGATTCGGGGCAGGCCCGCTTCCAGTTCCTTGGCGCGCGTCTCGCGGATCGTGTGCTGGTCGTCCAGGCGCGGCAGCTGGTCGAGCAGCAGCGCCGCGGTCAGCTCGGACATGCAATAGTTCGCGCCCATGACCGTGCCGTCCTCGACGAGCTCGTATTCCCCGGGCGCGGGACCGTCGTCGGTGTATCCGCGGGAGTCGGCGCGCAGCATGAGCATTCGCCGGTAGAGCTCGTGGCTGCCGGTGATCGCGGCCCCGGCCTCTCCGGCGGCGAGGGATTTGGCGGCCCCGAGGCTGAAGACGCCGATCTGGCCGAAGGTGCCGACCGCGCGTCCGGCCCATCGGGTGCCGTGGGCCTGCGAGCAGTCCTCGATCAACGCGAGCCCGGCGGCGTCGGTGACCGCGGTGATCCGGTCGAGTTCGGCTGCGGTACAGGCCAGGTGCACCACGATGGCCGCTCTGGTACGTGGTGAGATCGCGGCGCCGAGGTGGCCGGCGGTGAGGCAGCCGGTGGCGGGATCGACGTCGACGAGCACCGGGACCGCGCCCACCCGCAGCACCGCGGTGGCCGGGGCGACCCAGGTCATGGCGGGCACGATCACCTCGTCGCCGGGGCCGATGCCGAGCGCTTCGAGCGCGATGACCAGGGCGCTCGAGCCGTGGTCCACGCTGACCCCGTAGTCCGCGCTGTTGTAGCGGGCGAACGCCTCCCCGAACCTCCGCTCCCGGGACTTGCCGCCGTTCGGGCTGTACCAGGTGACCGACCAGCGCGACGAGTGCAGTGCGGCAAGCAGTTCCGCGGCGGTGCGATTGTCGTACTGGGGCCAGCGTGGCCACGCACGCGCCGAGCGCACCGGTGTGCCGCCGTGTATCGCGAGCACGGCGGGCCTACCCGACCACGACCGGCGCGGACGCCGACGGCTGGGCGATCACGTCGAGGGCGGCGCGGATCTCGCGCACCGCCACCGGCACCAGCGGCAGGTCGCCGGTGTGCTCCGGGCGCCCGAGGGCGCGCAGCAGCACGAACGGCACCGCATCGGGCCGAGGCGGCAGGTAGCCCCTCTTGTTGTCGTCGGCGACCACCGCGAGCACATCGTCGATACGCACCGAATCCGGCAGCGCGGGTTCCACCCCCAGACCGGTGACGATCTCGTAGTGGACGCTCACCTCGTCGTCGGACAACCACCCGCGCGCGTGCGAGATGTGCGCGGCCACCAGCATTCCCAGCGCAATCGCGGCGCCGTGCGGCAAACCCGCCGCGCCGCGCACGCGATGATCGCAGATCTCGATGGCGTGGCCGGCGGTGTGACCGTATTCGAGGACCAGCCCCGCGCCGCGCTCGTAGGTGTCGTTCCGGGTGACCGCGGATTTCGCGGCAATGCTGGCGTCCAGCAGCCACAGCAGCGAATCCGGTGCGGTCATGTTGCCGATCACCGCCCGCAACCCGGCCAATGCGGAAGGGTCGATCGCGAGGCAGTTCTTCGCCATTTCGCACAGGCCCGAACGCAATTCACGCTCGGGCAAGGTGGTGAAGAACTCGACGTCGGTGAAGACCGCCTCGGGCGCGTAATAGGTGCCCAGATGGTTCTTGCCCACTCCGCTGTTGATGGCCTGCTTGAGCGAGAGCACCGAATCCATCGCCGCGATGGTCGTGGTCGGCACGTGCACCAGCCGCACACCTCGGAACAACAGATTCGCCATCAGCCCCGCCAGATTGCCGGGCACGCCACCCCCGAAGGACACCACCACCGACCGGCGCGTGATGCCCGCGCGCAAGGCGGTTTCCAGGTGGCCGGACAGGCAGGTCAGCGTTTTCATCGACTCGCCGGAGGGATGCGAAAGGATCAGGGACGGAATCGATCCGGCCAGCCGGTCGATATCACGGCGGTAGCGGGACAGCACCTCGTCATCGGTGACGAATACCAGCCGGTCCGCGCCCAGCGCGGCGATGGCCGCACCGATCTCGGTGATGCAGTCGCGGCCGAAATAATAGGGAAACGATTGTTCCCCGATCACTATCGGGCGCGACCGCAGCCCCGATTCGTCGCCCGACAATGAAGTACTGGCCATTTCCGGTGCCGCTCCTCGCTATTCGCCGATACCCCCCATCGACTCCCCGGCCGGCGCCGCTGCCGTCCCTCGCACGGCCAATATCGAATGCGAGCTCCCCGCTTGGCAACCGCTCGGATACCCCCAGTCATGAGCAGGCGAATTCACGAGCACCACTGCGCGAAACAGGTTTCCGCACCGCGACCACCGGCGGTGGTACCGCCGCATCCGGGCACCCCGGCTCGTCGTTCCACCGCACCCGGCGGCGGGCGGGCACCTAGGGTGGAGGCACGCTGATCTGTTCGAGGGGAGCCGTTGGCCGACAACGAATTCGGGCTGCCGACCGCCGAGGGGCTGCGCGCGCCCACGCTGGCCGAGTTCGTGCGCGAGCGGCGCGCACGGGCTACCGGCCGGCATCCGGCGGGCCTGACCCGGAAGCAGCTGGCGGAGGCCACCCACGCCAGCCTGGGCTATATCGCCAAGATCGAACAGGGTGAGGCGCTCAATCCCGGCCCGGCCATTCTGGATTCGCTGGCGGCGGTGCTGGAGCTGGATGTGGCCGAGCGCATCCACCTCTACCACCTGGCCCAGCAGCGCCCGGCCGCCTCGTCCCCGCGGGCGCTGCGCGGCGGAGATCCGGTGGTGGGCGCGGTGTGCACCATTCTGGACGCGCTGCTGCCGCATCTGGCGGCGGCCCTCGACGACGGCTGGCATGTGGTGGCGTGCAACAGCGCCTTCGACGCGGCGCTGCCGGGATTGTCGCGGCACGGCCACGTGCTGCGGTGGATGTTCACCGACCCGCGGGCGCGCCTCGTGGTCGAGGAGTGGGAGCGCGAGGCCCAGTTGATGGTCGGGCGTTTCCGCGCCTACGCCGCCGGGTCCCGCGATCGCGACGAGATCGAGCAGCTGCTACGCGAACTGGGCGAGCAACCCGACTTCCGGCGGCTGTGGACCGCGGGACATGTGCACATCGGCCGCCACGACCCCACCTTCACGCTGCGCGATCCGCGCACCGCCACCGTGTTCGACGTGCGGGTGCAGCGCTATCGCGGGACCGCGCCGGGTCCGGCGCACCAGCTGTTCCTCGGACTGGTCGAGACCTGATCAGGACGGCAGGGCGGCGAGGAACTCCCGCAGCAGCGTGTTGACCTCGCCGGGGTGGGTGAGGTTCGGTGTCATGGCGGCCCCGGCGATGGTGTGCACCGGGGCCGGACTGCCCAGCGCCGCAGCCAGTTCCGCGACCTCCTCGGCGCTGGTGGCCTGATCGGCCAGCCCGCGGATCACCAGCGCCGGACAGTTGATGTCCCCGAGCAGCTCGTGCACCGAGTCACGGTTGACCAGGCATTCGCCCGCCAACCGCATCCGATTGCGCGGTGCGGTAGCCCATTTCGCCCGCCACGGCTGCTGATCGGCCGCGGTGCCCCCGATCATGAGCGAGCACACCATTCTGATGGTGGGCCCCGGGGTCGCGCTGCTCGCCCACATGTCGAGCACTTCTCGGTACCCGGCACGCCGCTGCGGCGTCATGGCCGCCGGGCTCGACCCGATCACGATCAGCCCCGCCACCCGCGGCCGCGCCAGCAGCGCCATGCGCACGGCCGTGAACCCGCCGTGCGCGACCCCGCCCACCACGACCCGCTCGAGGCCCAGCTCGTCCACCACCGCCCAGGCGTCACGGGCGAGATCCCAGTAGCTGAACGGGGTCTCGTCGTCCTCGCTGGCCCCGTGCCCGCGCGAGTCGATGGCGATGATCCGGTAGTCGGGCGCGAGTGCGTCCATCTGCGGGGCGAACATCTCCTGGTCCATGAACAGGCTGTGCCCGAACACCACCGCCGGCCCCGGCCCGCCGGTATCGGTGTAGTGGATCTTGACCGATCCGCGGCTCGCAAACGGCATTCCGAAACTCTTTCGCTTCACCCGGCAGGAAGCGCTCACCGTAGCGTAGATTCCAGCTCGGATGGATGGCGTTGCGAGATGCGTCACGCGAGCGGCCCGGCCGGGCCTTTCACCACGAATGATGTTCTGCCCGTGGAAAATACGGCTAGACGCGCGGCTCCAACAGGTACTCGACCAGGGTGATGAGCGATTGCAGGCACGGATTGCGGTCCCGGGCGTCGAGCCGCATCAGCGGCGTGCCCTGGTCGAGATCGAGCGCATCGCGGACCTCGTCGAGCGGATGCTTGGGCGCGCCATCGAAGTCGTTGACGGCCACCGCGAACGGCACACCGCGCTCCTCGAGGATGGACAGCGATTCGTCGGCCTTTTCCAGCCGGCGTGTATCGACCAGTACCAGCGCGCCCAGCGCACCGACGGCCAGGTCCTCCCAGATGGGCACGAACCGGCGCTGGCCGGGCGTGCCGAACAGGTACAGCGCCAGACGCGGATTCAGGGTGATGCGGCCGAAGTCCATGGCCACCGTGGTGGTGGTCTTGCCCGGCAGCCCGGCCATGTCGTCGATGCCGACGCTGGCCTCGGTGATCGTCTCCTCGGTGCGCAGCGGCCGGATCTCCGACACGCTGCCCACGAACGTGGTCTTCCCGACGCCGAAGTTACCCGCCACCAGCAACTTTACGGTGCGGGTGACGGTCTGCGGCACATAGTCGACGACGCGCTCATGCGGAGAGAGCGCGGAGTCCATCGAGTACCTCCTCCAAGAGGGCTTTGCCCGGTAGCGCTTCCACCGGGGTCGGGACGGCCAGATGACCGCTGTCCAGTAGATCCGCCACCAGGATTTTCACGACCGAGGGCGGCAGGTCCAGATAGGCCGCCAACTCGGCCAGCGTCAGCACGCCGCGGCGGGCGAGCTGGATGATGCGGCGGGCGTCGGCCGACGCGCCGGGGGCCGGATCGGCCACCGCGACAACCAGACTGACCAGATCCAGCACCCGCGTGGGGCGCGATCGGCCGCCGGTGCGCACATACGCCCGGACCAGATCGGGGTCGCGCCGCGGCCGGCTCATGAGCGCGGCAGATCCGCCCTGGTCCGCGACATACTGCCGAGCTCACGCCCGACCCGCAGGGCCAGTTCGTTCATCCGGTGCGCGACCAGGCTGACATCCACGTCCTGGGTGGTCGAAACACCCAGGAGCGCACCGGCTCCGGCGGCGGTGATGAAGATCATGCCGTCGGCGTACTCGGTCATGTTCTGGCGCACCGCATTGTCGGAGGTGCCGCCGCAGAACTCGGCGAGCGCCTTGCCCAGGGCCCGCAGGCCGGAGGCGGCCGCGGCGAAACGCTCGGCGTCGTCGATGCTCACGCCACTGGTGTGCGCGATGCGCAGGCCATCCTCCGATAGCAGGACGGCGAACCGGACCCCCGGCGCTTCGAGATCATCGAGCAACCAGGCCAGCCGGTTGGTGTCACTGACGGCGGTCGCGGGCGTACCGGTCACGATGTCATCCCTTCGGAGTGCTCGAACGCGGCCGCTCGACCGCGCTGGGAGCCGCTGTGCCAGGCAGCGGCGATATCGGGTCGCGCGGATGTCGAATCATCCACGACGACCGGGCGCACGGGTGCCGCCACCGACACCGACGCCGAGCGGCGGCGCCGCTTGGGCAGGCCACCGGAAGTGAGTTCCTGAGGCGCCGAATCCATGGCCACCACCGTGGGTTCCGGGTCGGGTGCCGGAATCCGGGCGGGCGCCGGCACGGGGGTCGGTGCGGCAACGGCCACGGGGGTCGGGGCGGGCGCCGCCAGCAGGGTCTCCGGAATGAAGACCATGGCGCGCATGCCGCCGTACATATTGGGGCCGTCGATGTAGACCGAGAAGCCGTAGCGGCGCGCAAGTGCGGCCACGCCGGGGAACCCGACGCGCGGGGTCGGACCCAGCGCGTGGATGTCGACGAGCTGGTCGCCCGCGAGGACGCGGCGGGTCTCCTCGAGCTGCTCGGGGTTCATCCGCACACCGGCGTCGTCGATGATCACCGTGATGCCGTGGTGACCCTCCTGGAAACCGATGTCCACGTACGAAGTCGGCGGCGAGTAGCGCAGCGCGTTGTCGAGCAGCGTCGCGACGGTGTGCACCAGCGGTTCCACCGCGCGGCTCACGACCGGGCGGTCCAGCTCGGTGGCGCGCACTCGCGTGTAGTCGCGGACCCGGCCGGTGGCGCCGCCCACCACGTCGGTGAGGGTCTGCTGCGGCCAGCGACGGCCGGGCAGACCGCCACAGACGATCACATAAGACTGCGCCTGGCGGATCATCTGCTGCACGGAATGGTCGATGCGGGTGAGCGTTTCGAAGGTCTCGTCATTGCGGTGCTGACGCAGCGCGGCGCTGAGCACCTGGCTGACGTCCGCGCCCAGGCTCACCACCGAGGCGCCGAAGGCGCGCACGGCGGCCGAGGTGGCCTCGCGGGCGGAGCCCTCCACCTGGGCGCGGGCGGCGTCGGCGGCCTCGGCGACCGCGCTGCGCGAGGCCGCCCCGGCCTGCGCGACGGCGACGCGGGCGGCCTCCTCGGCCTGGGCGATGGCCAGCTGGGCCTCCTCCTCGGCGTGGGCCATCGCGGTCTCCCGCTCGGATTCGGCCTGCGCCACCGCGAGCTGCGTTTCGGTCTCGGCTTCGCGCCGGACCCGGTCGCGGGTCTCGGCGGCCACCTTCTGCAGCTCCTCGCCGCAGCGGGCGGTCCACTGCCACACCAGCTCCGCGATACGTGACTGCTCGAGCACGATCGGCAGGTCCACGGTGGGGTTGTCGGGGTCCGAGCGTCGGACGGCGGCACCGATGGCGGGCACGACGTTCTCGGTCAGGTTCACGATCATGTCCTCGACCGCGACGTCGCGGTTGGCCTGCTCCGCACGCAGGGCGGCAACCCGCCCGCGTTCGGCGCGCATGGCACGCCACAGAAACAGCAGCCCGACCACGGCGATTAGGAGCGCGGCAGCGAGAACCCAGGAAAGCAGCACGGCGTTGTCTTGATTCATCAATTCTCTTGTCGTCCGGCCGATCCTGAAATCGGCGGAGCCACCATAGCAGAATCCTCTGTCTCCCCTAACCTTTCGGTATCTCCGAGCAAACCGCAACCCGGAGCCCGTGCAGCTCACAGCATTTCACTGCGATTTGCACCCCGAAGCCCCGGTGCGGAAGGACCCGGTCACCCGGGCGATCCGAACCCGAGGTCCACGGCCCGGCAACTGGTCACTCGACCACCTCCCCGGATTCCCTGCTGTCCCCGCCCCTGACCTGCGCCCCCGGCCCTGTCTGCACGCCAGCAACCTCCCGGTTCCCGCAGCAGAACGCCGCGTGGCACCCGGTGGAGACCGCTACGGCAAATCGTCTCCATCGGATGCCGCGCGGCAACGGGCACTGCTCGCGCAGGCCTCAGCCGGCGGTGGCCGCGGTCGTGGCAGTGACCGCATCGGCGATCCGGGGAACGACCGCCGCGCGCACATCGATCCGCCGGGTCAGCAAGCCGTTGGCGCTCAGCAGGTCCGCCGCGCGCTGTTGCTCATCGAGGAACTCCGCGGTCACCGGACCGACGCCGAAGGGCCGGCCACGCAGGGCGGCCTCCCAGGCATCGAGGTCGGCGGTGCCGCCGCGGGCGACGATATCGTCGACGAAGTACTGTGCGGCCGCGCGCGGGTTCTCGGCGATCCACGCGTCGGATTCCTGCAGGGCGGCGATGATCGCCTCCAGTTCCGCACGGTGCTGCTCGGCGAACCCGCGGCGGGTGAACCACAGTGACGGGTGGCTGAACACCGACTCGGTGTCGACGAGAGTGTGCAGTTCGGTGGTGGCCTCGAGCGCCGCCAGCGCCGGGTAGGCGCCGACCCAGGCGTCGAGTTCACCGGTGCGCAGCAGGTTTCCACCATCGTGGATATCGGTGTCGACCGGTTCGATATCGGCCCAGCCGAAGCCGGCACGGTCCAGGGCGAACAGCAGCAGGGTGGTCTGCCAGGAGCCGTGGGCGATGCCCACACGCTTGCCCTTCAGGTCGGCGACGGCCTCGATGCCGCTACCGGCCAGGGCGACCAGGCGGCCGTTCTCGATACGCGGGCCGGAGATGCCGACGTAGACGATGTCGCGATCATTGCCCAGGGCGGTGATCGGCGGGGTGAAGCCGGTGCCGATGAAGTCGTAACCGCCCTCGGCGAACAGCCAGTCCGAATGCTGGGACGGCAGGGCGGCTTTCACGTCCACAGGTGCGGGCTCGGGCAGTGCCCGCAGATCGACCCACTCCACCTCGGGCAGGGCGCGTTCGAGGATGCCGCGGTGGCGCAGGACGAACAGGGAGTTGTTGTGCGGGAAGTACCCGACCCGGATGCTCATGAAATCTCCTGGTGAATGCGGATTTTCGGGGATGTGGTCACGGTGGTCAGCGGGTGGCGGCGAGAGTGCCGGCCGGGCCGGGTACGGTGAGGCGGGAGCGGCCGAGCAGCGGCAGCACCTCCTCACCCACCCGGTACGCCTCTTCCAGGTGCGGGTTCCCGGCCAGGATGAACGCGTCCACACCCAGGTCGATGAGTTCGTCGAGGCGCTGGGCGACCTGCTCGTAGCTGCCGACCAGGCCGAAGGCCGGGCCGCCGCGAATCAGGCTGAACCCGCACCAGACATTGGGCTGGACCTCCAGATCCCGATAGCCGGTAATGGTTTCGGGGACCCAGCCCTGGATGCGGGCCGCACCCACCGAGTCGCCCTGGGCGGCGCGGTTGGCGGCGTCCCGATCGACGAAGGTCCAGCCCTGCTCGATCTCGGCCCAGGCGGCCTCCGCGGTGTGGCGGGCCACGATGTCGATGCGGACGGCGAACTTCGGTGTGCGGCCGGTGCGTTCGGCGTGCGCGCGCACGCCGTCGAATTTGGCGCGCAGGTCGGCGAAGGGCTCGAGCCAGGACAGGTAGTAGTCGGCGTGGCGGCCCGCGGCCTGCACGGCGGCGGGTGAGGAGCCGGAGAAGTACACCTCCGGGAACGGTTGCCCGGCCAGGGCGGGCGGCAGTGCCGCGCCCCCGGTGCGGAAGAAGCGGCCCTCGTGGTCGAGGGGTTCGCCGTCCCATACGCCGCGCAGCACCTGGAGGAATTCGCTGGTGCGGGCGTAGCGGTCGTCGTGGGAAACCTTGTCGCCCCACCACAGTTGGGCCGGTCCCCCGCCGCCGCTGATGATGTTGTAGACCAGCCGCCCGCCGGTGGCGCGCTGCAGGCTGGCCGACATCCGCGCGGCCTGCACCGGGTGCAGGAATCCGGGCTGGAAGGCGACCATGAACCGGTAGGTGGTGGTCTCGCGGGCCAGGGCGGCGGCCACCGCCCACGGGTCTTCGGTGATGGGGAACGACGGCAGCAGGCCACCGAGGAACCCGGCCGATTCCGAGGCGCGGGCGACGGCCGCGGCGTGATCGAGGTAGCTGTAGCCGTCGAGTTCGCCCGCGCGCACGGCCGGGGCGATATTGCCGGGACCGTAGCCGCCCGCGTGGCCGCGGTTGTAGCGGCGCGGGGTGCGCAGTGAGGCGTGATCGCCCTCCATGCCGATGCGCCAATAGATGTCGATGGTCATGCGGTGGCCTCCTTCAGGGTGCGGCCGGTCGGGTCGGCCAGGTACAGCAGGTGTTCCCCGGCGCGGTAGACCTCCTCGAGGTGCGGGTGCCCGGACAGCACCACGGTGTCGACACCGGCCGTGGCGTACGCCCGCAATCGCCGCGCCACCTGCTCGTAGCTGCCGACCAAGCCGATGGCCTGCGGATATCCCAGCTGGGTGAAGCCCGCCCAGCGCCCGTCACCGAGGTCCAGCGCCTCCGCACCCGGCCCGTCGGGATACAGTTCGCGCCATTGCCTTTCGACCCGGGCCCACGCCTCGGTCTCGGTCTCGCGGGCGATGACGGGCACCTCGACGCCCGCCCGCACGCTGCGCCCGGCCGTGGCGGACAGCGCCCGCAGTTCGGTGAGGGACGCGTCGAGGCCCTGCGGCGTCTCGGTGAAGACGTGCACATCGCCGTGACGTGCCGAAAGTTCCAGCGCCGCGGTCGAATCCCCGCTCAGGTACACCGCCGGGAAGGTCAGGCCGGACAGGATCCCCCGGAATCCGCCGTCGATGACGTCGTAGTACTCCCCCGCGTAGTCGAACCCGGTGCCGCGGAATCCGGCCGCGGGCACCGGGTTCTCGTTCCAGACACCGCGTGCCACGGTGAGGAATTCCGCTGCGCGCGCGTACCGATCGTCCCCGGTGACGCGGTCACCGCGCTGTCGTGCGTCGTCGGCGTCGGTGTCCACCGCCAGCCGCCAGCCCAGTCGCCCCGCCGAGAACCGTTGCAGGGACGCCGAAACCTTCGCCGCGTAGACCGGTGTTCCGAAGCCGGGATGGAAGTCGACGACGACGCGCGTGTGCCGTGTGGCCCGCAGCGCCGCGCCCGCCACGATCCACGACTCTTCGCCCGCCGGGTCGTAGGGTGCGACTACCCCGTCCAGACCGGACAACTCGGCGGCGTGCACCACCTGGTGCAGGTCGTCGAACGGCCCGAACCGCCCGGCTCGGACATCGGTCACGGCACGATCCACCGTGGGGGCCTCGACGCTCGCCGAGCCGCCTGCCTCGGCCGAACCAGCGCCGACCACGCCGAGAGCGGGTGCTCGGCCCTGGTCCGACGCGCCTCCGATAACGTTGCGCCCGGCCCGATTCCGATCGGCATCGACGGCGGGGATCGGACTGCCACTCCGGCCGCGGTGTCGCAGCCCGGCATCGGCGCGGCGGCCGTCGCCGCGGCTGGGCAACCGCCACAGGTACTCGGTCATGCGCGCACCTCCGCGGCGGCGCGGGCGGTGGCGCTGGTCGATCTGCGCGTGCCGCGCCTGTGGCGCGCGGCGAGGTCGGCGGGAGCGGTTGAACGCCATCGGGGTTCGGTCATGCTGCGGCCTGTCCGGCGGCGACGAGGGCGCGCGCCTGCTCGAGGGGTTCGGGGGCGATCCAGGAGCCGAGGTCGAAGTCGGCGGCGAGGAAGCCGTGGGTGTAGAGGAACTGCTGCTGGACGGCGAGCAGCTCGAGGCGCTCATCGGACAGCGACGGGTGCAGGCCGATGTTGAAGTCCGTGCCGTAGGCGGCGGTGACACCCTCGGGGCCGGACAGGGTTTCGCGTTGCAGGACTTCAGCGGCGGCGTCGCGGTGGGTGGTGGCCCAGTCGGCGGCGCGCAGGGTCTGGGCGAGGAAGCCGATCACCACGTCGGGGCGGATGTCGAGCAGGTGCTGGTGGACGGTCAGCGGGCGGGGTGTGCCGTTGTTGACGCGTAGCCGCTTGGACTCGGTGGCGTCGAGGTCGACCGCGATCCGCAGCCCGTGTTGCCGGGCGACCTCCTGTGCGCGTGCGCCTTTGACGTAGATGGCGTCCACGGTGCCGTCGAGCAGCTCCGCCACGCCCCAGGTGAGGCGCCGCTCGCGCTGCTGGATCTCGGTGCGCACCTGGGGATTCGACTCCACGCCGAGCTCGATGACGCGCACGTCGGCCAGCGTCAGGCCGCCCAGGCGCAGGGCACTGGCGAAACCGTGCAGGGCCATGGCGCGCGGGAAGCTGCGCGCCCGGTCCCGCGCCCAGGCCGGAATGCCGACGCGCAGCCCGGCCAGCTCGGCGGCGGAGGTGACCGGCGAATCCGGGCCCACCACAATGGCTTGCGCCTCGTCGATCCAGGTCAGGCCGATGAGCCGGGTCGGCAAGCCCTGGGCGCGGGCGGCCAGGGCGGGCACATTGCCGCCCTCGCGGATGAGGCCGGCCAGATCGTGGTCGAAGTGGCGGATCGCGAGTTCGGGTGCGGCGTCCTGGAGGACGCCGAAGGCCAGTCCGTTGTGTTCGGCGGTGTCGCCGAGCCAGCCGAGGCTGTGGGCGAGGCCGCTGGCGGTGGGGACCGGGCAGCGGGTGTACCAGAGGGTGTCGGTCATGAAGTGCTCCTGGGTTTTTCGGTGCCCGGACGGTGGACGCCGAGCTGGGCGAGGAACGCGGACCGGTAGCGCAGGGCGGCCGGATCGGTGTGGTCGCGCGGTCGCGGCAGGTCAATGGCCTGATCCACGGCGAAGCGGCCGCGGTCGAGGATGCGCACCCGATCGGCCAGCCGTACCGCCTCGTCCACGTCGTGGGTGACCATGAGCACCGCCGGGCGGTGACGGGCCACCAGGTCGCCGACCAGGTCCTGCATGCGCAGGCGGGTGAGGGCGTCGAGTGCGGCGAACGGCTCGTCGAGCAGCAGCAGATCGGGTGCTCGGACCAGCGCCCGGGCCAGGGCGGCCCGCTGGGCCTCCCCGCCGGAGAGCGTGGCGGGCCATTGCCGGGCCTTGCCGGCGAGCTGCACCTCGGCCAGCGCGCGCAACCCGGCTTCGCGCGTCGCACGCGAACGGCGCTGCCCGATGGTCACATTCGCCAGCACCCGCTTGGACGGAACCAGGCGTGGCTCCTGGTAGACGGTGGTGCGGGCGGGCGGGACCAGCACCTCGCCGGCGTCGGGCTGCTCGAGTCCGGTCAGCAGGCGCAGCAGGGTGGTCTTGCCGGTGCCGCTGGGGCCCAGCAGCACCACGAACTCGCCGCGGCGGATGGTCAGGTCGACACCGTCGAGGATCACCTTCTCGCCGAAGGCTTTCCGCAGTCCGGTGATCGAGACCGCCAGTGGCGACGCGGTGTCGTGCGGGATGGTGATGGCGTGCGGGGTCGTCATCGCATGGCCACCTGTCGCCGCCACGGCATGGCCAGCCGCTCGGCCAGCCGCACCGCGCCGTCGAAGACCAGTCCGAGCAGCGCGTACAGGACCACGCACAGCACCATGTAGTCGGTGCGGTTGTATTCCTGGGCGAGGGTCACCAGATAGCCGACGCCCTCGGTGGTGCCCACCTGTTCGGCGGCGATGAGGCCGGTGATGCTGATGGACAGGCACACTCGCAGGGCCATGAGCACCCCCGGCAGCGCGGCGGGCAGGATCACCTCGGCGACCAGCCGGACTCCGGTGAGCCCGAAACCGCGGGCGGCCTCCACCATCTTGCGGTCCACATTGCGGACGCCGAGGTAGGTGTAGGCGTACATCGGGGCCACCGTCGCGACGGCGATCAGCAGCACCTTGTACAGCTCGTCGACGCCGAACCAGGCGATGAACAAGGGCACCAGCGCCAGGAACGGAACCGCGCGCACGATCTGCAGGGTCGAATCCACCAGTTCCTCACCGAGACTGGACAATCCGGCCAGCAGGCCCAGCGCCATGCCGGCCGTCACACCGAGCGCGACGCCGAGCGCGGCGCGCGTGAACGACGCGAGCGCGAAGTCCGTCAGCTGGCCGTTGCGGGCCAGCTCGAGCAACGCCGACCACACCTTGGGCGGACCGGCGAGTACCTGCGGCGACAATGCCCCGGTGGCCGACCCGATCCACCAGGCGGCGATGATCAGCGCGGGCAGCACGAATCGCAGCGGCAGCGAAACCCATGCGGGCCTGCGCCGTTCGACCCGCGCCCGGGGCGGGGCCAATCCGGATCGATCCCCGCCCGGGTCCGGGGCGGCCGCGGTTGCACGGCCGGCCGCGTTCTCACCGATCGCGCCCGAGGCGGGATCGGCTGCGGCCGAAACGTTCTCATTCTCGGTCGTGCTGAAAGAGTCGTCGTCGATACCCGAGGCCCGCTGCGGGGCGGAAGTGGCCATGTCAGCGCCCCGGCTGCAGCCCGGCCAGCTGGTCCGGGCTGAGTGTGGACTTCAGGTCGTAGAAGATGTCGGCGGCGGTGATGTCGCGGGAGATGACGCCGTTGTCGCGGAAGAGCTTGACGATGGTGGCGAGATCGGCCGCGTCGCTGTCGGTCGGGAGGTGCGGCACGGTCGCATCGCCGCCCAGGCGGATGGCGTCGGTCAGGCGCGGGCCGCTCAGCGCGCGGGGGCCGGTTTTGTCGAAGACGTTCTGGAAGTCGGCGGGATTGCCACGCTGCCGGGTGGTGAGCTGCTGCACCGTCTGCAGGAATTTCGCGGCGATGTCGGGGTGCTCGTCGGCGACCTCGGTGCGGAACACGAACACCGTGTTGTCCTTGGATCCGATGGACTGCTCGGTGGCGATCTCGACGCCGCCGTTGGCCTTGGCCTCCTGATAGGGCACCAGGAACGAGGCCCACGCGTCGACCTTGCCGGTGGCGAAGGCGGTGGCGGCGTCCTTCTGCTGCAAGGGAACTCGCGTCACCTTGTCGGCGGGCACCCCGGCCTGCGCGAGGGCCTGCAGCAGGATGTACTCGCCCTTGCCCGCCGGATTCACCGCGACCCGCTTCCCGGCCAGATCGGCGACGGAGTGGATGCCCGAGTTCGGGGCGGCCAGGATGCCGCTCTGATCCTTGCCCGCCGGATCGGAGACCGACACGATGCGCACGGCGACATCCTTGGACAGCGCGCCCACCACCGGACTGAAGGCGGCGTCGGAGACGTCGAGCTCCTTGGTGTTGAACAGCTTCAGCATGGAGCTGAAACCCGGTGTGGTGGTGACCCATTCGACGCGGGCGTGCAGTGGCGCGAGTGCCTTGTCGAAGGTGCCGTCGCGTTTGCCGACGGCCAGCGGCCCGGCATTGCCAGGGTCGACGACCTTGAGCACCACCTCACCGGAACCGGTGTCGGTCGAGCCGGAGCCACACGCGGCGAGCAGGGCGACGACGGGGGCCAGGACGAGGGCGTGACGCCAACGGTGTGGCCGTCGCGTGCGGAACATGGTGGGCACCTCTTCGATTCGGAACGGTCCAGCGATGCCCTGGGACAGTAGGGATCCCACGCGACCGGAGCGAGGTAATCCATTCCGAGGATTGGAAGGGTTGACAGGCCTCCACCGAAGGCCTTATGGCCATTTGCCTTTCAGCTTTCCGAATAGTGGAAAGCTCGGGTCTGCCGGACCGGCACGCCGTGCTACCGTCCCAACCGTGGAAGCCTCCGGAGTGCAGACCGTCGCCCGTGCCCTGTCGGTCCTCGACTGCTTCCGCGACGGTGCGGAGCGCGGCGTCTCGGAGGTCGCACGGCAGCAGGGACTGGCGGTCAGTACCACCCACCGGCTGCTCACCGCGCTGGTGCAGGCCGGATTCCTGGACAAGAGCGAGGATTCCGGCCGCTACCGCATGGGCGGCGCACTGGCCGGATACGGTCAGATCGCCTATCGCCAGCACCGCATCTATCTGGCCGAACCCGCGCTCGAACAGCTCGCCGCGACCACCGGCGCCAGCGTCTCGATCGCCCTGCGCCACAGCATCCACGCCGTGTTGCTGGCCACCAGCCGCTGGCGCGACACCGACGGCCACCGGCTCCAGGGCGTCCGGCTGCCGCTGCATGCCAGCGCGCTCGGCAAGACCCTGCTGGCGTGGAACGACGCCGGCGACGTCGAGCTGGCCGCGCTGCCCTACGACGAGGGCACCGCCCGATCCGTCTCCACCCCGGCCGAACTCCGGCGCGAGCTGGTCCGCACCCGCGAACGCGGCTACGCCTACAACGACGAGGAGCTCGATCCGGGCTTCCGCACGCTGGCCGTCCCCATCCTGACGCCCGGCGCGCCCTGCCGGTTCGCGCTGGGGCTGCGCGGAACGACCACGCTCATGATTCCCGAACGGCTCCCGTTCCTGGTCGATCTGGCCAAGATCACCGCCGCCGACATCGCCGCCCGGTTCGCCGCCGCCGACTGACCCGGATGCACCGATCCATCTGGCAGTCAATGGATTTCATTCGAGTTCCGATTGGTGGACGGCGGGCGCGGCTGACACGATGGGCGGCATGCGTGAACAGCGGCTCGGGAATGGTTTGACGGTGTCGGCGATCGGCCTGGGGTGCATGGGGTTCTCCCAGGGGTACGGGGCAGCCGACGACGCGGAGTCCGCCGCGGCCATCCGGGACGCGGTGGAGGCGGGAATCACCGTGTTCGATACGGCGATGAGCTATGGGCGCGGGCACAACGAGCGGCTGGTCGGGCAGGCGCTGGCGGGGACGAACGCCCTGGTGGCCACCAAGTTCGGGATCGTGCGGACCGAGACCGGCGTGGGACTCGACGGCAAGCCCGAGCATGTGCGCGGGTACTGCGAGGAATCGCTGCAACGGCTCGGGCGCGAGGCGATCGACCTGTATTACCTGCACCGGATCGACCCGGAGGTGCCGGTGGCCGAGACCGTCGGAGCCATGGCGGAATTGGTGAAGGCCGGCAAGGTGCGGCACCTGGGCATTTCCGAGGCCACCCCGCAGCAACTGCGGGAGGCGGTGGCGGAGCATCCGATCGCGGCGGTGCAGTTCGAGTGGTCGATGCTGTGGCGGGCGCCCGAGCGCGATATCGTTCCGGTGGCACGTGAACTCGGGGTCGGGATCGTGCCCTACAGCCCACTCGGGCGCGGATTGCTCACTGCCACACTGGATTCGGCCACGGTCGCGGACAGCGACTTCCGGCGCAACGACCCGCGCTTCCAGGGCGAGCATCTCGACGAGAATCTCGCACAGGTGGCGGCGCTGCGGGAACTGGCCGCGCGCCTGGGTATCTCGGCCGGGCAGCTGGCGCTGGCCTGGCTGCTGGCGCAGGGACCGGACATCATGCCGATTCCCGGCAGCCGCCGTGCGGCGCGCATTCTGGAGAATGCCGCGGCCGCCGCGGTCGAGCTCAGTGCCGAGGATCTCGCCGAGCTCGACGAGCTGGTCCCGCCCGAAGGCTGGTCGGGTGACCGCACCTCCTTCGCGGTCCCCTCGACCACGCGCAACCCCTAGTCGGCCCCGGCCGGCCGGTACAGCAGGGTCATCAGGCTCAAACCGGCCAGGCCGCCGAGGATCTGGGCCGCGGCGAACGCGGGCACCGAGGCCGGGGCGATGCCGGTGAAGGAGTCGGAGAGCATGCGGCCCACGGTGAGCGCGGGGTTGGCGAAGGACCCCGAACTGGTGAACCAGATGGCCGAGCCGAGGTAGGCGGCCACGGCTGCGGCGCTCGCACCGCGGCCGTGGCGGGCGGCCGCGAAGCCCGCGGCGATCAGGCCGGCGGCGGCGAGGATTTCGCCGAGCAGGTGGCCGCCGGTGACGCGATGGTGGGTCGCGATCTGCAGTGGAGTGCGGTCGAACATGGCGTTGGCCAGCAGGGCGCCGACGATCGCGCCCGCGCACTGGGCGGCCACATAGGCTCCCAGTTCCCGGGTGCCGAGCCCGCTGCGCTGCCGCCGTCCGCCCAGCCAATCCGCCAGTGACACCACGGGATTGAAGTGGGCGCCCGAGATCGGGCCGAACGCCAGGATCAGCACGGCCAGACCGAAGGCGCTGGCGGTGGAGTTCTCCAGCAGCTGCAGTCCGAGATCGCCGGGCGAGAGCTGTTCGGCCGCGATCCCGGAGCCGATCACGACCGCCGCCAGCGCCGCGGTTCCGGCGAACTCGGCCACCGAGCGCCGCCCCAGCGACGGTCCGGCCTGGGCGGGCGCGGTGTCGGGGGCGGGATCGATCAGCGGACGGTCGTGGTTCGGCACCCGGACACAGTGACAGACCGGCGCCTGCGCAGGACCGCGTCGCCGCAAGATATCTCGTATATCAGGCGCGGCCGGGCTCGGCGATCAATCGACCCCGCCGCCGCCCACCTCGGGCAGCCCCTCGGTGACGCGCAGGCGATCGGCCATGGCGGTCAGCAGGTGCTGGGACTCCTCGCTCAGCTCGAAGGCCCGCGTGGACAATTTGCGCAGGCCCTGGAACTGCAGCCGGGCGATCAATTCCGAGTCCCGGTTGGCGGCGGTGGTATAGGCGTCGTCGGCGAAATAGGCCGACCGGACCCGGAAGAAGCGGGCCAGCGCGGCGATCGTCTCGCGGGAGGGATCGGTGCGCACGCCCGAGCGCAGCTGGCTCAGATAAGGCTTGGAGATGGGGTGGCCCCACGCGGTCAGCTGGGCGGCCACCTCGGCGTTGGTGTGCGGGCGCTCGCCCGGGGCAGCCACGACCTCGAAGAGCCTGTTGAGCCGGGCCGCGAATCCGGACGCGGGCGCGGGGACGGTGGCCGGGGTGGCGTGCAGTTCGGCGGCGCGGCGCGGGATGCGGGCATAGAGCCGTTGCAGCGCGGGCTCGTTCAGCGAGGACCGCTCGAGCAGCTCGGCGACGCGGGCCACCGGGTCCGGGGCGTGGTCGGGGCTCATTCGGCCGCCTCCTTGCCGTCGAGGCCGGTCATCCAGCCGTGGTCGCTTTTCAGCCGGGCCCAGCGCTGTTCGACCGCCTTCACGGACGGGAAGTCGAACAGGTGCTGGATTTCACGGCCGGTCAGGCCCATGGCCTTGCCCCACACCAGGCCGCGGTCGCGGTCGCCGAGGCCGGTCAGGCGGCTGCGGAAGGCCAGCCGGTCCACCACCGCACCGGCCACGTCCTCGGTGGAGGCCAGCACCTCCATCAGGTCCGGGCCGTCCTCGGTGACGATGGCCACCGAGGACGTGGCCTGGAACCGATAGAGGTCGCCGGTGCGGCGGCTGCGGCGGAAGTGCTCGACGAAGGCCGGTACACACGCGCCGATGAAGTAGCTGCCCAGGCTGAGGCCGCCGTCGGCATTCCAGCCGTCGCCGTCGCGGGCATTGCGGCGAAAGCGCTGCAGCGCGCGGGTGATGGTCTCCTGCACGAAGTCCTCGGCGAAGCGGGTCTCCACCAGCAGTCGTTCCTGCGCGGTCGGACGCAGCGGCATGCGCTTCTGCTCGGCCACCGAGAAGATCCAGCCGGTGCGCACCCATGGCCCCAGCACCGCCAATGCGTGGCGAACCAGACTGTCCGCCAGCAGTTTCCAGGCCGGGCCCTCGAATCCGGCCTTGCGGACCAGCTCGAACAGCTCGTGCTCGGCCGCGTATCTCTCGGGATCGGTCATGTCGTCGGTGTCCTCACCCAGCACCTCCTGATCTCTGACGAACACGTTATAGGCGTGGCAAACACACCGCCCCTCTTTCAGCTAATGACCAGTATCCACGGGCGTGTAAATCGTTCCTTGACAGACGCTTTCGTGTAAAGCCAGCATTTACACATGACCGATCCCCGACACAGAGACCCCGCCGACGAACGCGCGGTCCTGGCAAAACTGTTGTCCACCAATGCCGAATTCGTCGCCGAGGTGCTGCGGCCCGGCGACGGCAAGCCCGCGCCGTCGGTCATGGCGGCGCTGCGCGCGGCCCGCAGCCTCGACGGCGTCGTGGACGATGTGCTGCGCTCCCTGGTCCGCCAGGCCCGCGAAGAAGGCCGCACCTGGGCCGAGATCGGCGAAATCTTCGGCACCTCACGCCAAGCCGCATTCCAGCGCTTCGGCGGGCCCGCCGCGGGCATCCAGATCCCGCCGGTGCCACCCATGCCCGAGATGCCACAGCTGCCGCCCATGCCGGAGCCGCCCGACTGGGCGAAAATGCCTGGTATGCCGCATATTCCGGGCCGGCCCTTCGGCGGGCCCGGGCAACCGGGCGGTCCGGACCACCCGCAGCACCGCGGCCCCGGCCGGCCGGGCTGGGGCCCGAATCCGCACGGCGACCAGCCCGCCGAGTGAGCGTCCTCGCCGTGTCCGCCACCGAGAGGACCGGACTATTCGGTCGAACCTCGGGTTGGGTGGGCGCGCGTCGGCAATAATGCCGGACGCCTGCCCGATTCGCTGCCCGCCGAATGAGGAGCCCATGCGCACGCACCGCCGCCATGCCGTTGCCATCCTGGCCGCCGCCACCGCCTTGTTCGCGACCGGTGCTCCCGCCGGTGCGGTGCCCGCGGCAGCGGAGCTGCCCGCACTGGGCGCCGACTTCCACTGGGGTGTGGCCGCGGCGGGGTTCCAGAACGAAGGCCATGCGCCCGACAGCAATTGGCGCCGGTACGTGGACACCCACCCGGATTACGACCGCTACGGCGACAGCGTCGACTTCTACAACCGGTATGCCTCCGATATCGCACTGGCCGCGAATCTGGGCGTCGACACCTACCGGCTCAGCATCGAATGGGCGCGGGTGCAGCCACAGCCGGGGGTGTGGGACGAGGACGGATTCGCCTTCTACGACAGGGTGATCGCGGCCATCCGGGCCGCCGGGATGCGGCCGATGATCACCCTCGACCACTGGGTGTACCCGGGATGGGAAGCCGATCGCGGCGGGTGGGCGAATCCGGGCATGGTCGAGGACTGGCTGGCGAACATGCGGACGGTGGTCGACCGCTACGCCGGCGACGATCCGATGTGGGTCACCATCAACGAGCCCTTCGCCTACATCATGAACGAGGTCCGCAACGGCGGGCTGCCCGCCGCCGACGTGCCGGCCATGCAGGCGCGACTCGCGCAGGCACACAACAGCATCTACGACTACATCCACGCCCGCCGGGCCGACGCCATGGTGACCAGCAATGTCGCCTACGTGCCCGCCGCGGACCCGATCGTCAACGGCGCCATGCTCGATGCGATCGCGGCCAAGCTGGATTTCGTCGGCATCGACTACTACTACGGTCTGTCGCCCGACACGGCCGCCGAGTACACCAATTTCGCCTCCTCGGCGCTGTGGAAGCTGCCGCTGCAGGCCGACGGCCTGTACTACACGCTGCGCCACTTCGCCCACCGTTTCCCCGGCAAACCGCTCTACC
Source organism: Nocardia sp. NPDC004123 (assembly GCF_053603795.1). Taxonomy (NCBI): domain Bacteria; kingdom Bacillati; phylum Actinomycetota; class Actinomycetes; order Mycobacteriales; family Nocardiaceae; genus Nocardia; species Nocardia sp. NPDC004123. The sequence continues at coordinate 142,524 of NZ_JBSGGG010000008.1, read as the reverse complement.
TCGTGGAAAACGGCATGCCCACCGAGAACGGCGCACCCCGCGCCGACGGCTACACCCGCGCCGACGACCTGCGCGACACCGTCTACTGGCTGCAGCGGGCCAGGGCCGACGGCATGAACCTCGTCGGCTACAACTACTGGAGTCTCACCGACAACTACGAGTGGGGTTCCTACACACCACGTTTCGGCCTCTACACGGTGGACGTACGCACCGATCCGAGCCTGACGCGCCGCCCCACCGACGCCGTGGACGCCTACCGCGCCATCACCCACGACTCCGGCGTGCCCGCCGGCTACCTGCCGACCCGCCCGCCCGTGTCCTGCTCGCTGGTGGACGCCCTCGACAGCTGCGCCGACCCGGTCACCCCGCCCCGCTGATTCCGCAACACGCGCGACAGCCGACTGGTTGCGCCGGACTGTGACTCCCCCTCGTGGAACTGCTTGGGCCACAGGCCGGTACGACTCGAAACGGTAGGCGTCCATCGACCGGCACCGACACCGCAGATCGCGCGCAACCGGGTAAAGTGGCTGGTGACGGCCCCGAACGGGTTTTCCGGACCGGAAACCCGGACACCGACCGGGGCTCGGGGAGACCGGTCGCACAGCGCGACACGCCCGCCGCTGCCCCGAAATTCAGTTAACCGGCAGCTACGCTCCGATTCGGGACATTCCGACCACCCGTCCCGGAGGAGGAGCCTCGATGCGCAGACGACTGCACCGCCTCGTCCTGGCCGGGCTCGCGGCCGCCGCGATGCTGCTCCCGGTAGCGAGCGTCGCCCATGCCACCCCGGCCGCACCCCCGCCCGCGGCCGCGGCCGGCACGCGCGGCAGTCTGGGCCCGGACTTCCTCTGGGGCGTGGCCGCATCGGGATTCCAGTCCGAGGGGCATGCGCCCGACAGCAACTGGATGCACTACATCGACGCCAATCCCGGCTGGGACCGCTACCGCGACTCCATCGACTTCCGCTCCCGCTACCCCGGCGACGTCGCCCTGGCCGCGAGCCTGGGGTCGAAGGTGTTCCGCATCGGCATCGAATGGGCGCGGCTGCAGCCCGAGCCCGGGGTCTGGGACGAGGACGGGTTCGCCTTCTACGACCGGCTCGTCGACGACATCGTGGCCAACGGCATGGAACCCATGCTGACACTGGACCATTGGGTGTATCCGGGCTGGGAGGCCGAGCGCGGCGGCTGGCGCAATCCCGGCATGGTGGACGACTGGCTGGCCAATGCCCGCAAGGTGGTCGACCGCTACGCCTCGCGAAATCCGGTGTGGGTCACGGTGAACGAGCCGGTCGCCTACATCATGCACGAGGTGCGCCAGAACGGCACCGACGCCGACCAGATGCTCGACAAGGTCGCCCAGGTGCACAATCAGATCTACGACTACATCCACCAGGTGCAACCCAAGGCGCTGGTCACCAGCAATGTCGGGTATGTGGCCGGTTCGGAGTCGCAGGTCAACGGCCCGCTCATGGACCGCATCGGCGACAAGCTCGACTTCATCGGCGTGGACTACTACTTCGGCCTCGAGCCGCCCAAGACCAATGCCGTCAACCTGCCCGACGGTTCGGCCGCCCCGCCGCCCGGGATGTGGGAGCTGCCCATCCGGCCCGAGGGCATCTACTATGCGCTGCAACACTATTCGCAGAAGTTCCCGGGCAAGCCGCTGTGGGTGGTGGAGAACGGGATGCCCACCGAGAACGGCCAACCCCGCGCCGACGGCTACACCCGCTCGGATCACCTGCGCGACACCGTCTACTGGCTGCAGCGGGCCAAGGCCGACGGCATGAACCTCGTCGGCTACAACTACTGGAGTCTCACCGACAACTACGAGTGGGGTTCCTACACACCGCGTTTCGGCCTCTACTCCGTCGACGTACTCACCGATCCGAGCCTGACCCGCAAGCCCACCGACGCCGTGGGCACCTACCGCCAGATCATCACCGCGGGCGGCGTGCCCGCCGGCTACGAGCCGGTCCGCCTCCCCTCGGACTGCCACCTGGTGGATCCGCCCGCCAGCTGCGACTCCCCCGTCACCGTCCCCAGCGTGGCCCCGGCCCCCTGAAGCGGCCGCCGCGACGGGGTTCAGCGGTCGAGTTCACGCACCGCGCGTTCGATCTCCTCCACCAGGGTGACCCCGCCGACCTCCCGGGCCGCGGCCCGGAACCGGTCGCGGAAGCGATCGAGATCCAGGTCCACGCCCTCGCCGCTGTACTCCGCACCCGCGGCCTCGCGGATGACGCGGATCATCTCGTCGGCCAGGGTTGCGATATGGGCGCGGATCAGCTTGCGCAGCACGCCCGACAGGGCGATGTCGGTGCCCACGTCGTAGAGGATGAGCGCTCCGGTGAGCATGGCCGGTTCGGGCACCCGCCAGCGCTCGCCGACGCGCTCGAGATAGCCCGCGCCGAGCAGATCGTCGAGGATCTCGGGGCGACGATCACCGAGCAATTCGGTCAGGGCCTCGTCGTCGAGGATCGTGCCGGTGTCGGCCTCGGCGCTGTAGCGCGGATCGAAGACCTCACGCCAGTCGCCGTCTGCGGGCACCTCGGCCTCGAACACCTCGCGGATCGCGTCCAGGCGCAGCCCGCGCGCCTGCATGGCGGTGATGGCGTACAGCCGTTCCAGGTGTTCGGGACCGTAGACCGCTTCCTTGCCGGCCCGGCCGGGCCTGGGCAGCACGCCGACCGAGTGGTAGTACCGGATGGTGCGGGCGGCCACACCGCTGAGTTCGGCGAGTTGCAGACGGCTGTATCGATCCACCCGAACAGCATAGATACCGCTACCGGTAAACGTTGACAGTTACAACTGTCCGCATTAGCGTAACCGCCGCCACACTGTCGACGACGACAAGGGAGAGTCCATGACCCAACGCGACACCGATTTCGACGTGCTCATCGTCGGGTCAGGATTCGGCGGCAGTGTGAGCGCACTGCGCCTCACCGAGAAGGGTTACACCGTCGGTGTGCTCGAGGCCGGTCAGCGATTCGCCGACGACCAGCTCCCCGACACCAGCTGGGACCTGCGCAAGTTCCTGTGGGCGCCGAAGCTGGGCTGCTTCGGGATTCAGCGCATCCACCCGCTGCGCGATGTCCTCATCCTCGCGGGCGCGGGCGTGGGTGGGGGCTCACTGAACTACGCCAACACCCTCTACGTGCCCCCGGCCCCGTTCTTCCAGGACCCGCAGTGGCGCGAGATCACCGACTGGCACGACGAACTCATGCCCTACTACGACCAGGCCCGCAAGATGCTCGGCGTGGTCACCAACCCGCACATGACCCCCGCCGACGAGGTGTTCAAGCAGGTCGCCGAGGACATGGGCGTGGGCGACACCTTCGTGCAGACCCCGGTCGGCGTGTTCTTCGGCGAGGCGGGCAAGACCGTGCCCGACCCGTTCTTCGGCGGCGCGGGCCCGGACCGCACCGGCTGCATCGAATGCGGCGAGTGCATGACCGGCTGCCGCCACAACGCCAAGAACACCCTGGTCAAGAACTACCTGTACCTGGCGGAAAAGGGTGGCGCGCAGGTCTTCCCGATGACCACGGTCACCACCGTGCGACCGCTGCCCGACGGCACCTGGGACGTGGAAACCGAGCGCACCGGCGCCTGGCTGCGCAAACAGCCCAAGACCTACACCGCCAAGCACGTGGTGCTGGCCGCCGGCACCCGCGGCACCCAGCAGCTGCTGTTCGCCATGCGCGACCAGGGCGTGCTGCCGCAGCTCTCGCCGCGGCTGGGCATGCTGACCCGCACCAACTCCGAGTCCATCGTGGGCGCGGCCACCCGCAAGGTGAACCCGGATGTGGACTTCACCCGCGGCGTGGCCATCACCTCCTCGATCCATCCCACCCCCGACACCCACATCGAGCCGGTCCGCTACGGCAAGGGCTCGAACTCGATGGGCCTGCTGCAGACGCTCATGGTCGACGGCGGCGGCAAGATCCCGCGCTGGCTGCGGTTCCTCTGGACGGTGCTGCTGCACCCGCTGACGCTGCTGCAGTTCCTGTCGGTGCGCAACTGGAGCGAGCGCACCATCATCTCGCTGGTCATGCAGCATCTGGACAACTCCATCACCACCTACACCAAGCGGGGCCTGTTCGGGCGCAAGCTGACCTCCAAACAGGGCCACGGCGAACCGAATCCGACCTGGATCCCGGTCGGCAACCAGGTCACCCGCGCCGTCGCGGACAAGATCGGCGGAGTCGCCGGCGGTTCCTGGGGTGAGGTTTTCAATATCCCGCTGACCGCCCACTTCCTGGGCGGCGCGGCGATCGGCGCGGACGCCGACCACGGTGTCATCGACCCCTACCACCGCGTCTACGGCTATCCGACCCTGAGCGTGGTCGACGGTGCGGCGGTCTCGGCGAACCTGGGCGTGAACCCGTCGCTGACCATCACCGCGCAGGCCGAGCGCGCGGCGGCGCTGTGGCCCAACAAGGGTGAGGCCGACACCCGCCCGTCGCAGGCCGCGGGCTACGCCCGCATCGCACCCGTCGCACCGGTGCAGCCGATGGTCCCGGCGACCGCCCCGGCGGCGCTGGTGCTGCCCATCGTCGAGATCCGCAGCGGCGGGCCCGAATCCACCCCCGCCTGATCCACACCGGCTACAGCGCAGGCCCGTCGATCGTTTCCGATCGGCGGGCCTGTGACGTTGCGCTGGTCAGCGCTGTGACAGCACGCTGGTCAGCGGGCGTGGATGTGAGCCATCGGGGAGGTGGGCGGCGGGACGTCGCCGACGGGGGCGCGGAATTCCTGCAGCGCGGCAAGCACATCCACGTGGCGGGCGGCGTAGCAGCGCACCTGTGGCAGGGCGTGGGCGACCTCGCTGCGCTCGAGCGGTTCGGCGTCGATGTAGCCGACCTGGTCCAGGCCCACGCCCAGGGTTTCGGCGATGCGGGTGATGGCCGCGGACTTGCGGCCCCAGCCGACCTCGACGGCGGCGAAGCGCTCGGCCACGCCGTGGCGGCGCAATTGCTCTACCGTCCAGGCCCATTCGCCGCGGGAGGCGACGGCGTGCATGACGCCGCGCTCGTTGAGGATGCGCAGCGAGCGCGCGGCCTCGGCGCGCAGCGCGCCTGCGGTGGAGTCGCAGACCACCCCGTCCCACAGGGTGTTGTCGCACTCCCACACAAGCAATTTCACAGTCGCGGCGTTCATTGTTCCCCTGCCAGTCAGCAACCATCCGGTACCAAGGGTGCCGGACGGTCCTCTCTTTCACGAACCGCCCTGCGCGTGACATCGTAGGTGCTGTCTGGGCCAATGCACCAGCGCGGGCGGATTCGGAACGCCGAAGTTCCTAGCTACCCGCGAGTACGGTATGTGCGTAATCACCGCTGGTAGCGTCGGATCCAGGCCCGACGGATCGGAAGAAAGGGGCGAATGCCCATGCGGCGGCGCTGGAAGCTCGCGGGTGGCCCACCTGTGCTCGCGCTGGCACTGGTACTGACCGGTTGCGGGGCGGCCGAGGATTCGCCGCCGGTGGTGGTGAGTTCGCTGACGCTGGCGCCGCACCCCTCGACGGTCGCCGGTTCTCCGCCCACCGCCTCCGCCCAGGCCACCGACACACCCCAGCCCACCGGTTCGTCCGCGCCGGTCGCGAATCCGTCGCCGACCACGCCCGGGGCGCCGGCGGTGGATCCGTTCCCGGATCAGCCGCTCATCGACCACACCCAATGGTCCGACGATTCCGACGGCCGCCGGTTGCGGGTCTATCCGACCCAGGCCGGGCGCGCCGACACCTTCCCCGCCGCGCTGGGGCGGGCCTGGCAGGAGGTGCTCACCTCCGCGCCCGACGCCGATTCCCCCGGCATGTACGACCAGTTCCGCTGCCACTGGGAGTGGGCACGGGTGGTCCAACCGGACAAGACCAGCTGGAATCTCGAACCGTGGCGTCCCGCGGTGGGGTATGACGCGACCGTGGCGGCGCTGTGCAATCCGGGCGGACCCGAACGCTGAGCGGTCGTTCGATGCGGTAACGAAGCCGTACCGACGAAAGCGGTTGCCCGCGAGAACCTTCGAGCGCACCGGCAAATGTGCGTATCGTTGGTGACGTCCAGCGCGAACTCCTGGGAGGGAGGGTTCCGGTGCGCGCCTCCGCAGCCGCGACCTCAACGCCCACGCCGCCCGCCGCCGCCCGGGGACCGGCGCGCCCGCCCCTGCGCAGGCTCTTCCCCGCGCTGACCGAAACCTCCGACATCTACCTCGATTCGGCGTCCACCACCCAGAAGCCACTGCCGGTGATCCGCGCGGTACACCGCTATCACAGTGAACGCACCGCCAATGCCGGACGCGGCACCTACCCGTGGGCGAGCAGCCTGACCCATCGCATCGAGACGGTGCGCGAGCGGATGGCCGAATTCATCGGGGCCGCACCGGATGAGGTGGTGTTCACCGGCGGGTCCACGGCCGGTCTCAATGCGGTGGCGCTGTCGTGGGGGCTGACCACGCTGCGCGACGGCGACGAAATCCTCTACAGCCCACGCGATCACGCCTCGAACGTGTATCCGTGGCATCACCTGCGGCGGCTGCTGGGCGGGTTCGGGCGCACGATCCGGCTGGTGCCCTACCGGGTCACCGAGCTGGGCGAGGCCGATGTCGAGGATGTGGCCGCGCGCATCACCCCGCGCACCCGGCTGATCACCGTGGGGCATCTGCATCACGTGTTCGGGGCGCTGACCACCCTCGAGGAGTTGCGCGGGCGCATCGATCCGGCGATCGCGCTGTGTTTCGACTGCAGCCAGTCCGGCGGGCATCTGCCGGTGCGGGTGGCGGAGCTGGACGCGGATTTCGCGGTGTTCTCCGCGCACAAGATGTTCGGGGCGCCCGGGACCGGCGTGCTGTACTGCCGCCGCCGGCGCCACGATGAGCTGACACCGTTTCTGCCGGGCGGCAATTCGGCGGTGTCGCTGGGTGATTCGGGGCTGCTGGCCGGTTCGATGCCGCAGCTGCTGGAGGGCGGCACCCACAACATCCCCGGCATTCTCGCGCTCGGCGCGGCCCTCGAGGTGCTCGACGACCTGGGCCTGGATGCCGTCGCGGCCCACAATCGGGCGCTGACACAGCGGCTGATCGCGGGATTGCGCCCGATACCGGGCGTGGAGTTCCTGCCGGGTCCGGCGCACGCGCCGTGCGAAACCGGCTACGGGATCGTGTCTTTCACCCTGGACGGGATCAGCGCCACCGATCTCGGGTTCGTGCTCAGCGAGCTCGGGTTCCTGGTGCGCACCGGTGCGCACTGTGTGCCCGCCGACGATGTGCCGATGGACGAGGACTCGGTGCGGGTCAGCACCCACGTCTACAACACCGTCGACGAGATCGACCGGTTCATCGAGTGTGTCGCCACGATTGCCGAGGAGGTCTCTTGACCATGTCCGGCCCCGAACCCCGCTACGACCGGCGTGCCGCCTCCCGGGTGCTGGCCGCGCTGGCCCGGCCCGGCCTGGGCGCGCCCCCGGTGCTGCCGCCGCCGCGGCGCGTCGAATACACCTGCGCGGCACTGCAATCGGAACCGGGCTCACACCTGACGCTGTCGCAGCGGCTGTACCTGGAACGGTTCATGCGCCCGTGCCGCGCCGCCCAGGTGACCAGTGCGACCCATCGCATCGCCTGGACCGACAGCGACGGGATCCCCAATACCGGGCATTACCGGGTGGGCGGTCTGGGCGCGATCGTGCCCATCGCCATGCGCGAGACGGTATTGACGCTGTGGCACGCGCTGCAGGCCGATACCGCACTGGCCCGGCGCATCTCGGAGCTGACGCCGCGCGACGAGGCGGTACTCGAGGGCACCACCACCGACCATGAGCCGCTCGAGATCTTCCGGGTGGGCATCGAGGCGGCGGGGCGAGCGCTGGCCCAGCACGCGCTGCTGGCGCGGTGGACGCCGTATCGGACGCCGACCGAATTCGCGGTCGGCATGCGGGATTCGGGGATCTACGGCGCGGTGGCGACCCGCTGGTACTGGGAGCTGCAGGCCTCGAGCTACCGGCGCGGCATGATCGCGGTGACGCTGACCACCCAACCCGATGGGACCGTACGGTATTCGGCCGAGACGGTGGCGACGCTGCGCGCGATGAAGGACATGACCATCGAGGACGCGCACCGGGTCATGCGCCGCGCCACCCACACCGAGGGATTGAGCGTGGCCGAGGCCATCACGAAATACCACGACGAGCTGGACCTGATCTCGCGCCAGTACGCGCTGCTGCCGCCCGGAACGCGCCCGGCGTGCCTGGCGGCCATGCCGCATCAGCTCGACGGGGAGCACTACAGCATTCTGCCGGTGGTGATCGACACGTTCACCGATGTGTTCACCCGCATCGTGGACCGGGTCACCGTCGCCGAGGTGGCGGCCGACACCGGTTCGGACACCGCGGAACTCGCCGCCGAGGACCAGGTGTTCTATGTGCCCGACATGACCTGCAAGCACTGCATCCGCACCATCACCGGGGTGCTGGAGTCGATGAGCGTGGGCGTGCAGGACATCGACCTGAACAGCAAGCGGGTGGTCGCGGAGTTCCGCAGCCCCCGCAACCGCCATCGCGTGTTCGAGGCCTTGCGCGACAGCGGCTACAACCCGACCGCGGTCACACCCGCGACCACCGAATCCGCGGTATGACGGCTGCCGCATCGCCGGGACTGCCGGCGAAGATGCATGCGCTGGTGCGGGAGTTCGTGGCCGCGCCGCACGCGGTGGCCGACGCGGTGGCCGAGTTCGGGTCGCCCGCGCATCTGGTGTTTCCGGAGGTGTTCGCGGAGAACCTGGAGCGGCTGCGCGCGGAGCTGGCCGCCCGGGTGCCGGGTTTCCGGATCTGCTACGCGCACAAGGTGAATCAGTCGCGGACATTCGTGGGGGCGGCGCGGGCGGCGGCCGCCGGGATCGATGTGGCCTCGGCGGCGGAGCTCGAGAGTGCGCTGAAGGCGGGGTTCGACCCCGAGCGGATCGAGGTGACCGGACCCAAGGGTGAGGGGTTCGTGCGGGAGCTGGTGGGCAGCGGGGTGACGATCAACGTGGACAACGCGTGGGAGCTGGAACGCATTGCGGCGCTGGCGCCGGCGCGGGTGCCGGTACTGGTGCGGGTGTGCGGGTTCGCGGGGACGCCGGTCAGCCGGTTCGGGGTGCCGCTGCATCGCGTCGATGCCGTGCTGGCGCTGCTGGCGGCGCAGCGGGAGCGGATCGAGTTCCGCGGGTTCGCCTTTCACCTGGATTCTGGAGAGCCGGCCGAGCGGGTGCGGGCGGTGGAGAGCTGCCTGGCGTTGACCGAGCGCGCGTACGGGTACGGGCTCGCGCCGTCGGTGCTGAATATCGGGGGCGGGTTCCGGCAGGTGTTCACCGCGGACGCGGATGCGTTCGATGCGTATGTGCACGCGTTGCGGGAATCGCTGGTGGGGCGTGGTGAGCCGATGACGTGGGGCGGCAACACCTTCGGGTTCCAGCTCGAGGACGGCGCGGTGCACGGGACACCGGTTTTTCACAAATACGCCAACATTGTGAGTGCCGACCGGATGCTGGCAGACCTGCTGGATACGGGGCTGGAATCGCACGGGGGCCGCACTTTTGCACAGGTGGCTGGGGAGAACTCGATCGAGATCTGGCTGGAGCCGGGCAAGGCGCTGGTCGATCACGCCGGAATCACGGTGGCGCGGGTGGAATTCGTGAAGGAGACCGCGGACGGCAGTACGCTGGTGAATCTGGATCTGAGCCGCGACACCGTCACCCCGGCCGATCAGGAGGTGATGGTGGACCCGATCCTGGTCCCCGCCCGCGATTTCCCCGACGCGCATTCCGGTGCGGCGGGGGTGTTCCTGGCCGGGCGTTTGTGCCTGGAGCGGGATCTGATCACCAATCACAAAGTGTGGCTGCCGCGGCTGCCCGCTCCCGGGGACTTCGTGATCTTCCCCAATACCGCTGCCTACCATATGGATTTGTCGGCAGCGCGTGCATCCATGCATCCGGTGCCGCCGAAACTGGCGGTGGTACAGCGGTCCGGGACGTTTTCGGTGGGCCGCGACGTCGACTGGCACGAGGTGCACTGATGCGCTATGACCACATCACCGAGCTGATCGGCAATACCCCACTGCTGCGGCTGGATCCGGCCGTGCACGGGCTCGCGCACGTGGAGCTGTACGCGAAACTGGAGTTCTACAACCCGTTCGGGTCGGTGAAGGACCGGGTGGCGTGGGGCATGATCCGCGACGACCTGGACGACATCGTCGCGCAGAAGAAGACGTTGATCGAGGCCTCGAGCGGCAATACCGCCAAGGCGCTGCGCATTCTGGCGGCCATGCACGGGATCGGGTTGCGGGCGGTGACCAATCGGATCAGGGTCGCCGAGGTGCGGGAGCTGTTGCAGTTGCTGGGCACCGACATCGAGGAGCTGCCCGGATTGTCGGAGTGCCCGGATCCGACCGCGCCCAATGACGTGTACTCGGTCATCGAATCGACCATGGCGCGTACGCCCGGGGGCTGGTATCACCCGTCGCAGTACACCAGCGAGAAGAACATCGAGGCGCACCATCACGGGACCGGGCGCGAGATCCACGAGGATCTGGCGCGTGACGGCATCACCCGGGTCGACTATCTGGTCGGCGGGCTGGGCACCACCGGGTCGACGCGCGGCACGGCGACGTTTCTGCGCAAACACAATCCGGAGTTGAAGACCATCGCGGTGGTGTCGGAGCGCTCCGATTTCATTCCCGGTATCCGCTCGGAGACCGAGATGTGGGATGTGGGCCTGTTCCAGCCCGATTTCTACGACCGCATCATGGCGGTCGAGGCCGGGCGCGCGGTCGACGCGACGCTCGAACTGGCCACGGGGCACGGTGTGCTCGCCGGACCCACCAGCGGCGCGACCTATGCCGCGGCCCTGGAGTTCCTCGGGACCCTGGAACAGCCCGCCGCCCAGGCCGATCCGCTCGTCGCGGTGGTCATCGTCTGCGACCGCCTGGAACCGTATCTGTCCTACATCCGCAAACGCCGCCCGGAACTGTTCGGCAAACCCGGGCGCGCGCCGGCGCCGACCGCGGCCGAATTGTCGGCCACCCCGGTGCTGTCCCCCGACGAGCTCGAGCAGCTCGACCGCACGGCCCGCCCGACCATCGTCGATACCCGGGGCGCGATGGCCTACCGGATCGCACATGTGCCGGGCGCGATGAACATCCGCGACGACCACCTCGACGACATGCTCACCCAGGGCATCCCGTTCTCGCGTTCGCGCCCCGTGGTTTTCGTCTGCCCGGTCGGTGAGGTGTCGCTGCGCTTCGCGGCCCTGGCCCGCCGCGCCGGGTACGACGCGCACAGCCTCGCGGGCGGCATCACCGCCTGGCGGGATGCGGGCAAACCCATGGAATCCGCGCCGCGACCCGAATGAGCTACGGGGCAGCCGCTTCTCGGGCGGCCCCGACGGGCGCGGGCGGGCGCCGTAGTCGCAGCCCGAGGGCGACCAGGACGGCGATGACGAGGGCGTTGACCTCGAGCTGCACGGCCCAGTCGCCCACGGTCGACCGACCGGGTTTCGGTTCGGTGCCCGCGAGCGCGTCGCAGGCTTGGATCATGGCCGCGGCCAGCACACCCGCGCACACCGCGAATCGGTGCATATCGGTCCATTGCGGGGCTGCGGACCAGCGCTGCAGCAACGTCACGGCGGTGACCGCCACGACGAAGACGGCGAGATACATTGCCCAGGCCGGGATTTCGCGCAGCCCGGGGATCGGGTGACCGAACAGGATCGCCGGGCCGCCGCCCAGAATCAGGATGTGGGTCGAGAGCCACAGTGTCGCGAGCACCGCGGCGACCACACCTGCCGACCACGGTGGCGGCGCGTAGCGCCGGACGTTCCGCACCCGGCCCGCACGCGGGCGGGTGAGGGCGGCGGCGACCAGTGCGAGGGCGAGCACGGCCGGAATCGCCACCAGCGGCAGCGGCGGCGTGATGTGGCGGCCGAGCACGCCGCGTTCGAGGAAATACGCGCAGCCGTACCAGGTGATGGGCAGACCGATGAGCCAGACGATGCCGCCGGTCCACGCCGCGGGCCGGCTCAGCCAGGGTTCGGTCCGCCGATCGGGGAACATCAGCTCGGTCAGCTGGGTGGCCACCAGGAATCCGCCGACCGCTTCCACGCTGAACGCCCACAGCAGGAACATCGCGTTGACGCCGAACGGGCTGCCGCCGTAGGTGAGTGGCCAGTAGACGTGATGGATGGAGGTCTGGCAGAGCACGAACTCCTCGAGCAGCGACCAGGCCGTCGCGAGGCACAGCAGGGCGGGCCAGCCCAGGCCGCGGGTGCGCACCGCTGCGCGCGCCAGTACCGCGGCGCCGCCGTACATCAGCATGAATCCGGGGAGCTTGGTGACCAGGTTGGCGCTGGGGACCGGCAGGATCTCCGGGATGAGCGTGGCCCACAGCAGCAGGGTGAGCACCGGCGCCCAATCTCCGCGTGGCTCAGCGCCTTCTCCGCGTGCCCCGGTGGGTTCTCGGTGTGGCCCTGCGTGTTCCCCGGGCCGCGCGATGCGTGCGACGACGACGAGCCAGCCGCCCAGCAGTGCCGCCTCGAAGGCGGCCGCCAGTGGCCAGCAGTGATCGATGTCCACGTGCATCGGTCCCCCGCCCGCGAATCGTGTTGAGCAACAGGGTAACCGGGATCGGGGCGCGTGCCGGTGCGAAGTCGGTGAACTCGTGGAATCTGCACTTCGGCGTGCGGGGCGCTAAGGTGCCGGGGGTCGAATTCACCAGCGTTGCCAGGAGTTTCACCATCAGCATCGAGCCAGCTGCCGGTCCGGACACCGACCTGCGCATCACTCTGACCGTCTGTCATGCCGCCACCGTCGTCTGTTTCTCGGCGGGTGTCGTCTCCATCCTGATCGGTGCCTATACCGATGCCGGGACGGTGTTCAACCTGGTCGGTGTGGTGCTGTGGCTGGTGGCGCTGGCCGCCCGGTTCGGGGTTTTCGCGATCACCCGGTCGCGGTCCGGGCACGCGCCGTAGCTCCGGTCGCCCGCGGCGGAGTGAATCCGGCCGGGTCCGGGCAGGCCCATGGCGGGCGGGGTTGTTCGCTGGTGGCGAGCCGATGCCGGAATCGGTGATGGCGACTGGCACGATGATCTCGTGGAGTGGGCGTTCGGACTCGTATTGCTGGTGTCGGTGGCGGTCGCATTGGCCGCCGGTGCGCGCCGGCTGGGGCTGGGTGAGCCGTTCGTGCTCACCGTCGCCGGGGTGATCGGCTCGTATCTGCCGCTGGTGCCGGAGTTCGATGTCGCACCCGAGCTGGTGTTGCTGGGGTTGCTGCCGCCGCTGCTGTACACGACGGCGATCCGCACGTCGCTGGTGGACTTCCGGCCGAAGAAGACCACGATCACCCTGCTGTCGGTGGGATTGGTGCTGTTCACCGCGTTCGCGGTGGGCGGGGTGGTGTATTGGCTGCTGCCGGTGCCGTTCTCGGCGGCGGTGGCGATCGGCGCGATCGTGGCCCCGCCCGATGCGGTGGCGGCCACGGCGGTGGCCCGCCGGGTCGGGATGCCGCGCCGGATCGTGACACTGCTCGAGGGTGAGTCGCTGTTCAACGACGCGACCGCGCTGGTGACCCTGCGCACCGCGGTGGCCGCCATGGCCGGCAGCGTGACGATGTGGCAGGCGGGGGCGAGTTTCGTCGGCGCGGCCGGTGGCGGCGCGCTCATCGGCGGGGTGGCGGCGATGGTGCTGGCGTTCCTGCGCCGGCGCATCAGCGATCCGGTGCTGGACACGAGCGTGTCGCTGCTGGCGCCGTGGATCGCGTACCTGCCCGCCGAAGGGGTGCATGCCTCGGGTGTGATCGCGGTGGTGACCTGTGGCCTGATCCTGGGTCACGGCGCCCCGCAGTGGCAGAGCGCGGCCTCGCGCATCGCCGAGCACACCAACTGGCGCACCATCCAATTCCTGCTCGAGAGCGCGGTTTTCCTGCTGATCGGCCTGCAGGTGCGGCATCTGGTCGAGGATGCCTGGCACAGCGGGCTGTCGCATTCGACGCTGCTGTGGACCTGCGCGGCGGTGCTGGTGACGGTGATCGTGGTGCGCCCGGTGTGGGTGTTCCCGGCGACCTACGCGGCCTGGCGCGTCGAAGGGCGGCGGCAGGGCAAACCCAAGCCGGAGTGGACCGGTCAGGCGGTGGTGGCGTGGGCGGGCATGCGCGGGGTGGTGACGCTGGCCGCGGCGCTGCTGCTGCCCGGCGATACCCCGGAGCTGGCGACGCTGCGGCTGCTGGCGGTCGTGGTGGTGGGCGGAACGCTGCTGCTGCAAGGCCTGTCGCTGCCGTGGCTGGTGCGGCTGCTGCGGTTGCGCGGTCCCAGCCAGGCCGAAGACCTCCTGCAGGAAGCGAATCTGCTGCAACAGGCCACCGTCGCGGGATTGAAGGCGCTCGAGGAGAACATCGCCCCCGAGACCCCGCCGGACGTGGTCGACGCCCTGCGCAACCGCGTCGTGGTGCGCGCCCAGGCGGCGTGGGAGTTGCTGGGCCGCTCCGAATCCCAGCGTGTCACCCCCAGCGGCGAGTACCGGCGCCTGCGCCTGGCCATGCTGGCCGCCGAACGCGAAACCGTGCTGCGCATCCGTGATTCGGGCCAGGTCGATCAGGAGGTCCTGCAGGCGGTCATGGCCACCCTCGACATCGAGGAGTCCACCATCGACCGGGTCGCCGAGGCCGACGAGGACGACGGCACCCCCCTGAGCTCCCCCGTCACCGCCGGCGCCTGCGAGCACCTGCGCGAGGCCCCCTGCGTCCGCACTCCCGACACCCCCGACGCCTGCGGCGAATGCCTCGACGAGGGCCTGGTCTGGGTCCACCTGCGCATGTGCCTGGACTGCGGCCATGTCGCCTGCTGCGACTCCTCACCCGGCAATCACGCCACCAAGCACTTCGACAACACCGGTCACCCGGTCATGCGCAGCGTCGAGCCCGGTGAATCCTGGCGCTGGTGCTACCTGGACGAACTGCTGGGCTGACGGCGAGGTCGACGGCGGGATGGGCGGCCGAAGGCCAAGGGCACGAACAACATCAGTGCGATCGCCTGTGTGGCGAGGGTGAACACGACGACCGCGGTCACCGAATGACCGTAGAGCACACCGATCAGGGTGGAGCCGGCCAGCCAGGCCAGACCGTAGACGGCGGTGAACACGCCGTATCCGGTGCCGCGGCGCGCGGCGGGGACCATGTCGGCGACCGCGGCACGCAGGGTGGATTCGTGGATGCCCATCGCCGCGCCCCACACGATCGCTCCCGCCCACACCGGGCCGGCATGGGTCGAGAACGACAGCAGCGGCACCACCGCCGACAGCGGCAGCGCAATCACCAGCCCCCGCAACCCGATCCGGTCGTAGAGGTGTCCCGAGGCGAGTGCGGCCAGTGCCGCCGCACCCATGGCGGCGGCGTAGGTGACCGGGATCAAGCTGTCGGGAAGCACGTGACCGGCCTGCAGGTGGAACGACAGCACCCCGAACGTGGCGAACCCGGCCATCGAGGTCGCGGTGAACGCCGCGTAGAGCCAGAATCGGCCCGGTAGCCGGCCATCGGCTCGCACGGTGGTCCCGGCGTCGTGATGTTCGGTTTCGTAGGCCACCGGCCGGGGCACCGCGCGCCGCAGCCAGGCCAGGGTGAGCAACGCCAACGCGCCGGGAATGGCGAGTACCGCGAATCCGAGCCGGAAGCCGGAGAGCGCGATCATGCCCGCGACCAGCAGCGGTCCCAGCAGCGCCCCGGATTGGTCGAGTGCCTCGTGCACCGCGAACGCCCTTCCGCGCCCGATGCCCGAGCCGGCGGCCTGGGCGAGCATGGTGTCGCGTGCCGGGGCGCGCACGGCCTTGCCGAACCGTTCGACGACCACCAGCCCCGCGGCGGGCCACAGCCAGGTCGCCAGCGCCAGCAGCGGCACCGACACCACTGTCAGCGCGTACCCGGCGATCGACAATGCCCAGTGCCGGCCGGTGCGGTCGGACAACGGGCCGGTCACGAGGCGGAACACCAGCGCGACCGCCTCCCCGGCCCCGGTGACGAAGCCGACCAGTGCCGCCGAGGCGCCCAGGGTGCCCAGATACGGGCCGGTGATCGACCGCGCGCCCTCGTAGACGACGTCGGCGAGCATGCTCACCACGCCGAACGCCATCACGAACCGCAGCGGCGACAACCGATTCACCCCGGCCGCTCGATCCGCCGGCCCCCACTCGATCCCATCCGCCATGACCGACAGTCTCCCCTGCCGGCCGCCCTCCGCCCGGGTGGTCGCGAGCGGGTCGTTGCGACATGGATGGTCGGCGCATCGGGCGGAACGTGCAACATTCGGCCAGAGCGGTGGCGCGGCGGTGACCGCCCCAGAAGGGTGGCGGTCGATCGTCTTCGTGCGCAACGCTCTTCGCGGCACCGGACCCGGAATGCCCTGTCGGCTACCGGCCGCCTTGACTTTCCCATCAGGAAAGTGGACGCTTACTTTCCGAGTAGGAAAGTGAGGGGCCGACATGGACGGCATTACTCCGGATCAGGCCCGGGCGGCACTGGATGCGGCGGGACGGGCGCGGCGGCAGATGGCCGAGGAGGTCGGGCTGCCGCGGGGGTACTGGTGGGGAATGGGTTGCGGCTGGGTGGTTTTGGGGGTGATCGGGGATGTCGGGCCGGGCTGGCTGGCGGCGGTCGCGACGCTGGTGTTCGGCGCGGGGCATTCGGCGCTGGCGTCGCGATTGCTGGACGGGCGCCATCGCACCGGCCGGGTTCAGGTCAGCGCGGAGGTCGCCGGGCGGCGCACACCGCTGGTCGTGATCACCATGCTGCTGGTGCTGGTCGCGCTGACCGTGGTGGCGGCCCTGCTGCTGGATGCCGACGGGGCCGGGCATCCGCGGACCTGGTCGGCGGTGCTGATCGCGGCTGTCATCGGGTTCGGCGGGCCGGAGCTGCTGCGGGTGGGCCGTCGCTGGGTGCGCGTATGAGCGTGGCCCGCTTCGACGAATTGATCCATCCCAGTACGCGATTGAATCTGGTCGCGACCTTGGCCGCCGCGGATTGGGCGGAGTTCGCCTTCCTCAAGGAGCGGCTGAATCTGTCGGATTCGGCGTTGTCGAAGCAGCTGGCGACACTCGAGGACGCCGGGTATGTCGCGACCGAACGCCGTCTCGAGGGCAGCCGCCGCAGGGTTCGGGCCCGCCTGACCCGCGCCGGGCGCGACGCCTTCGACGGGCACATCGCGGCGCTGCGGGAGATCGTCGCCGCGGCGACGCCACCGCAGACTCCCGCCGGCTAGGCGCTATCGGCCGGGCGAGGTGTGCGCGGTCAGTCGGTGATTCGCCATTCGTTGCGGTCGGCCATGGCGCGCGCCGACCAGCGGATGGCGTAGCCGATCATGAAGCAGGGCAGCGAGGTCAGCACGAATACCGCCGTCGCGACCACGAATCCGCTGACCAGCCCCATGATCAGCGACTGCCAGCCGGGATCGCAGCGGCTGGTGAATCCGCTGACCGCGGCGCAGTCACCGAAGGTGGCCTGCCCGTAGAGGCGGGCATACAGCGTGATCGCGGCCCAGATCGACAGTGCCAGCAGCACATTGGCGATGTACCAGCAGCGCACCAGCTTCCGGACGAAGATCAGTGCGCCGAGTTGCCCGGCGTCGAGACCGTCGGCGACGTCCTCGTTGATTCCCAGATGCCGGCCCCAGCTGGAAGGCTCGGGGACCTCGGCGACGACGGGTTTGCTGGCGTACCGGGTTGCGGTCATACAGGTCGATCCTTCTGCACCTCGAACAGTCCACGGGCACAGGTTGATTCGCGGTGCCGACCCGAACTGAAGACAAATCCGGGTCGATCATTGCAGCAGCGGCCGGTTTCCGATGGTTTTGCGGCGGAATCGTGGTCGATCACAGTCGCTGCGCCGGGGAGGTGCCGCGGCTTCTAATTGCGGTGCGGCGGCGCCGAGGCCGGGATCGGGGGGTGGCCTCGGCGCCGCCGTATTCGCGGCGCCGCCAGATGCGGGGACGCGGGTGCGAGCCTCGGGGAAGAGACTCGCGGACATCCGGTGCCGTGGGCGTCTGCGCGTGTCCGCCTGGGCACGATTCGGACAACAAGAACGGTAGCGACGCGGTAGCTGCATTGCTCGGCGAGCGCGAGAATTAGGGGATCGTTAGGGGCATCGGACTTTTCGGGCCGATCGGATGCAGCTGGACGATAACCGCTGATCATGAGGCCGCCACGACCACCCGAATGGTCCGGAACGAGTCGTCCGATACGCGCGTGCCGGGGGTCCTGACCGCCGACACTGGTGGAATGCGCCATTGGCGCGAAAGATCCCATTCCTCCGTATATCTGGGGAGATGATCGACGATGATCCGGTCACGGAAGTCGGCCCTCACCGCATTCACCACCTTCGCCGCCGCAGCCGCGGCGCTCGTTCTCGCCGCACCGCAGGCGTCGGCGTATGTCACCAGCGTCAGCGTGTCCAGCGGGTCGAGCATCGGTCTCGGCGGCGGTGGCTACGGCACCAACTGCTCGTACACGGTCACCGTGAACGGCAGCCCGTACGAATACGTCTGGCTCTACGACAGCAACACCGCCACCTTCGGTCAGCAGCAGTTCAGCCTCGGCAGCGGCGGCACCGGCACCTCCAGCTGGACGCCGACCTCGACCGGGGTGCACTACATCCAGGCCTGGACCTACAACGGCTCGCAGTGGGCGCTGGTGACGGTCAAGACCGGCATCAACCTCGGCAGCGCCTGCGTGGTCACCGGCTAGCGGCGCGAGTACCCGGCGGTCCGGTGCCGGGCGTGCGATGGCATCCGGCACCGGGCCAATGGATTCGGCCCGGTGCGCCGATCAATCACGCGGGAGCGGGTAGTCGCGGTGATCGGACCAGATGCCGGCCACCGCGCGGACGGTCGGGCACGGCCACGCCGCCGGTTCCTGGCCGCCACGGGAGTCGGGCTGCCGGCACACCGAGCAATGGCCGCCCGTGTCGGGGGTGTGCTGACCGAGGATCAGCCGCAGCGCCGCCTGGTGGCGCAACAGTTCCTTCGGTGTCGGTGCGCCGGGCAGGAACACCGACGAGGGGGCGGTGCGGCTGCCGCGGCGGCGCACGTGACGCACCCATTCGTATTTGATCTCGCGGCCGGTGTCCTGGAAGTCGTGCTCGAGTTTCAGAGCGAATTCGGCGGCTTCCTGCTGCTTGTCGAGGCGGCCCGCGATGAACGCGCTGATATCCATCCACCCACGGTAGTCGGCACCGCCGGCATCGCCGCGAATCCGCCCGCCGGTGCCGGGTGTGCGATACCGCCCGGCACCGGGCACTACTCTTGACCCGGTGCACACCGAGCAGCCTCCCTCCGACGCCGAGCCCCGTATCTGGGGTGGGACGACCCTCACCGAACGCCGTGAGGCGCGCCGGGCCGCGTTGCTCGAGGCCGCACTGGATCTGATCGGCGAGTCCGGGGCGGGCGCGGTGACCATGCGCGCGGTGTGCCGGCGCGCCAACCTGACCGACCGCTACTTCTACGAATCCTTCGCCAGCCGAGACGAACTGCTCGATGTGCTCTATCGCCAGATCGCCGAGGAGTTCCTGGATCCGATGACGGCCTTCGCGGTCGCCGACGATCCGGACCGGGATCGCGCGCTGTCGGAGACGCTGGTGGCGAAGGTGCTCGAGGATCCGCGCAAGTCGCGGCTGTTTCTGGTGGAGCCGTATTCCTCGACCGGGCTGGGGCAGACGACGATCGCGGTGATGCCCGCGTTCACCCGGTTGATCCAGGATCACCTGTTCGCCCATATCGAGGATCCGGTGCGGCGCCGGCTGGCGGCGGTCACCATGGCCAGCGGCAATGCGGGCATGTTCTCGGCGTGGCTCAATGGCACGCTACGCGCCACGCGCGAGCAGATCGTCGACCATCTGGTGGAGACCATCGACGCCTATCGCGGCGTGTATCGCGGCTGACCCGGGCGGTTGGCCCCGCCCGGATCCGCTTGCGGCGCAGCGGGTTCGGTTCCGGCCGATCAGGCGGCCGGTACCGCGGCGTGGACGCGGTCGAGTGATCGGCGCAGTATGCGCACCCAGGGGGACCATCGGGCCGGTTCGGCGGGCGGGTGCCCCATTTCCGTCGCGGCGCGATCGAGCAGTTCCTCGAGCACCGCGTCGTGCAGCCAGCGGATGGCGAGGCTCCACAGCAGCCGGCCCCGCGGCGTGCGGGCCCGCGCGACGACGAGATGCCTCAGCACGCAACCCCGTTCACCGCGATCGATGATCTCGAAGGTGTGCGTGCCGGCGAAGGGCATGGTCGGCGCGAAGGTGAACTCGACGGCGCGGCCGGGTTCGTACGCGGTGCAGACGTAGCGGATGCTGCCGTGCCCGCCGTCCGCGCCGACCTGCAGCGGCCGGTCCAGGATCAGGGT
Organism: Nocardia sp. NPDC004123; assembly: GCF_053603795.1. Lineage (NCBI taxonomy): Bacteria > Bacillati > Actinomycetota > Actinomycetes > Mycobacteriales > Nocardiaceae > Nocardia > Nocardia sp. NPDC004123. The sequence continues at coordinate 122,144 of NZ_JBSGGG010000008.1, read as the reverse complement.
CGGCCAGTGCTCGCCCGGCCAGAGCGGATTGCCCGGCTCGGCCACCGCATCGAGCAGGGCACCGGCCCGCTGCGCCGACACCGGCAGTTCTCGCTGGTGAATGTTCCAGATCATCGACTCACCCGTTCCGTACGGTACCGTATGTTCCGATTCCATACGGTACCGTACGGAGCTATGGCGGAGAAGAGGCGACGGCTCAGCCGTGACGATTGGGTCGCGGCCGCGCTGGCGGCGCTCGGCGAGGGTGGCGTGGGCGCGGTCGCCATCGAACCCCTGGCCGCGCGGCTGGGCGCGACCAAGGGCAGCGCCTACTGGCATTTCGCGAATCGGGACGAGTTGCTGGCGGCGGCCCTGCAGCGCTGGGAGCACGAGGAGACCGATGCGGTGATCGCGCTGGTGTCGGCCGAACCCGATCCGGCGGTCGGGCTCCGGACGCTATTGGGCGCGGCGCTGGCGCATCCGCAGGAGAAGCTCGCGGTACTGCTGGCCGGGGCGACGGATCCGCTGGTGGAGCCGGTGCTCACCCGGGTCACTGTGCGGCGCATCGCGTATCTGGCCGAACTGTTCACCCGGCTCGGTTTCGCCGACCCGGTGGCGAAACATCGTGCGGCACTGGCGTATTCGGCGTATCTGGGCACAGGTCAGCTGTGGCGGACGATGCGCGGCACGCTACCGGCCGACCAGGAGGCCTGGGAGTCCTACGTCGACGAGATCTGGCGGGTGCTGACCACCCCGGGTCCGACCGGGCACGCACCGGCGCCGGGCAGCGCGGAGTCGCCGCGAGACTCGGGCTAGACGCTCAGGGCCGCACCACGGCCGTGGGTGAGGACCAGGTCGAGCAGCCCGGGGAAGCGGGCCTCGAGGTCCTCGGTGCGCAGGCGGTTGAGGCGGCGGGTGCCCTCGTCGCGCTGGCGGATGACGCCGGCTTCGCGCAGGGTTCTGAAGTGCCCGCTCTGGGTGGATTTGCTGATCGGCAGGTCGAAGGTGGTGCAGGCCAGTTCGCCGTTCTCGGCGGCGGCCAGGCGGGTGACGATGGTGAGCCGGACGGGGTCGGCGAGGGCGGCCAGCACGGTGGTGAACCGCAGTTCGTCGCGGGCGGGGTGAACCAGTTCGGTCGCGGTTCGGCTTGCCATGGCGTCCAGGCTAGTCCACATGTTCACAAAATCCGAACATCCTGTTATGTTCGGAATTGTCGAACATGCCTGTGCCGGGAGGACGTCATGACCGTCGAGCAATCCACCGCAGCCCCCGAAGACGCGGCCGCCCCGCAGGATTCACCGCCGGGGAGCGGTGCACGGTTCTGGGGCACCGCCTACACGCTGCTGATCCTGTTGACCGGCACGAATGTGGCCACACCGCTGTATCACGGCTACGCGCATCGGTTCGGGTTCTCACCGCTGGTGATGACGCTGGTGTTCGCGGTCTACATGGGGGTGCTGATTCCCGCGCTGCTGATCGCCGGCCCTGCCTCGGATGCACTGGGGCGGCGCCGGATTCTGCTGCCCGCGCTGGCGCTGGCGGCGCTGGGCACGCTGGGTTTCGCGCTGGCCGGCGCGGTGGTCTGGTTGTTCGCGGCCCGCATCCTGCAGGGGCTGGCGGTCGGGGCGGCCTCGGGTGCGCTCACCGCCGCGCTGACCGAGCTGGAACCGCACGGTGACCGCCGCCGCGCGGCCCTGGTGTCGGCGGTGGCTTCGGCCGGCGGCATGGGCCTGGGCCCGGTACTGGGAGCTGTTCTGGCGCAATATCTTCCAGCCCCCTACGTGACGCCGTTCGTGGTGGAGCTGGCGCTGCTGATCCCGGCCGCGGTGGCGGTGGCGGCGCTGCCGGAGACCGCGACCATCACCCGGTGGCGGCCGCGGCGGCCGAGTATCCCGGCCGGGATGGGTGCGGTCTTCGCGGCCGCGGGCACGGGCGCGTTCCTGGGTTTCGCGGTGGTCGGCGTCTTCCTCACACTGATCCCGACCTATGCCGCGACCCTGTCGGGCAGTGCGAATCTGGTGGTCGGCGGCGCGGCGGCCGCGCTGCTGCCCGCGGCGTGGGCGGTGGCGCAGCTGGTGGGTTACGGCAAATCCGAACGGGCTCTGGACTTCACGGGGTTCCCGCTGCTGGCGGTGGGCCTGGTACTGCTGGCGATCGCGGGGGCGGTCTCCTCGCTGCCGTTGCTGTTGTTCGCGACAGTGCTGGCCGGGGCCGGTCACGGCCTGGTGTTCCTGTCGGGATTGACCGCGATCAATGCGGCCGCGCCGGCCGATCGGCACGCCGATGTGCTGTCGACCTATTTCGTGATGGCCTATTGCGGCAGCGGCGGCCCGGTCATCGGCGTCGGCCTGCTGGCGGGCGCGACCGGTTTGCTGGCTGCGGTGCAGATCTTCTCGGCGGTGGTGGCGGTGCTGTGTGTGGTGCGGCTGGTGGCGCGGGTCGCGGTCGAGGCGCGACGCTAGCGGGTGCGCGAATGCGACGGCGCTCACGTCGGGTTGCCGATCGCGGCGGGCCGGTGTTTACTTCTGGTCGCAAGGTGCCGTCGTTAGCTGAGGCTCCTTCACGGATACAGGCCGGCGATCCCGAACGTCGAGAGACGCCCCGGATCAGGACAGGTTTCCCCGAGCTAAGGGGATGCCCCGACCGGCTCCCGCCGCCCGTGGCGGGTTCACGCCGTGGAGTGCTGAAGGTCTTACGAGGGGTGGTACCCGTACCGGCGATGTCGCGCCGGTCCCACTCCCCTGGCATGCGTGCGTGTGGCGTCGAGGAGGTGGTGGTCGTGCCCGATGGACCGGATCGAGTTCCGTTAGCCAATCGTTCACTCGGTGTCACTCCCGCAATCTCCCGGCCGCTACCCGTACCCCGGTAGCGTCCGAGTCCGGAGTGCGCCGTCATCCGCTGGGAGATCGAGATGACCATGTGGGAAATGCTGCTGCGGCTCGGCACGGGTGTCGGGTTGGGCGCGGTGATCGGGTTCGAGCGTCAGTTCCGGGCCCGGATGGCCGGACTGCGCACGAATTCGCTGGTCGCCGCCGGGGCGACCTTGTTCGTGCTGCTGTCCGCGCACGGCTTCAACGGCGCCTCGGCGGATCCGACTCGTGTTGCGGCACAGATTGTTTCGGGTATCGGCTTCCTGGGCGCGGGCGTGATCCTGCGCGACGGGTTCAATATCCGCGGCCTGAACACCGCCGCGACGCTGTGGTGTGCGGCGGCGGTGGGTGCGCTCGCGGGTGCGGGCATGTATTCGACCGCGGTGGCGGGCACGGTGGCGGTGGTGGTGGTCAATACCGCGCTGCGCACGGTGGCGCGCACGGTGGATCGCCCCGGTGTCGACGAGGCCGAGGCCCAGGAGGCGTTGTACGCCTTCCACGCCGACACCGACGACGCGCACGAGGCGCATGTGCGGGCGCTGCTGGTGCAGTCGCTGACGCGCACCGATTTCCGGCTGGTGTCGATCTCGAGCCACGACACCTCCCCGGGCCGGGTGCAGGTGCGGGCGGAGTTGACCGGGGACCGCCGCGACGACCGGCAGATGGAGGCCGCGGTGAGCCGGTTGAGCCTGGAGCCGTCGGTGACCAGCGTCGGGTGGCGCACGGTGCCGCTGCGGGCGGAGGCCGAGGAGTGAACGCCGCGCTGCGGTCGTATCCGTCGCGCGGGGTGGCTTCGGCGCAATCGCCGAGATCACGGTGGAGCAGCCGCGCCCGCGCAGCCGCCGCACGCCGGGGTTCGAGACGCTGGTCGATCAGATCTACGGTCTGCTCACCGGCCGTGACACCGAAGTCGCTGCGGCCCCGGCGGATACGTTGACGCCGTTCGCGGTGCCGCTGCCCGATGCCTCGGTCGGCGGGATCGCGGGTCTGCTGGAGCTGGTGTACGGCAACGACGGCCGCGCCGACCTGCCGGTGGTGGCCGACGAGCTGAATTTCGAGGTCGACGACCTGATGCCGCTGGTCGACGCGGCGGCGCTGCTGGGTCTGCTGCTGGTGGAGTCCGGTGACGTGATGCTGACCAATGTCGGGGCGAATTTCACCAATGCCGACATCCGGTCCAGCAAGGCGATTTTCGCCGCGCAGGCCCGCCGGCGTGCCCCGCTGGTGCGCACCATCTGCTCGGCGCTGGTGGGCAGCAGCGATCAGACGGTGGGCGCGGATTTCATTCTCGATCTGCTGCGGCGCGGCTGCTCCGACGACGACGCCCGCCGCCAGCTGGAGCTGGCCATCGACTGGGGCCGCTACGCCGAGTTGTACGACTACGACACCGATTCCGGCCGCATCACCGCCGATCCCGCCGCCGATCTGCGCGCGTCCTGAGTCACACCATCGCCGACGGGATCACCGTGGTGAGGCCGCCGTCGACGAGCAGGTCCTGACCGGTGATGTAGGAGGCGTCTGCGGAGGCCAGGAACGCGACGGCGGCGGCCACCTCGTCGCTGTCGCCGACCCGCCCCAGCGCCACCCGTGACCCCGCGGTGGCCTGCGCGTCGGCGGAGGCCTCGGCCCGGTAGGCGGGGGTGTCGATGTAGCCGGGGCTGACCGAGTTCACCCGGATTCCGCGCGGCGCCAACTCCGCCGCCAGCGTCCGCGTCAGATTCTGCACCGCCGCCTTCGTCGCCGAATACAGTGCGGCGCCGGGCGCGCCCCGATACGGGGCGAAGGAGGCGTTGAGGACGATCGCACCCCCGTCGACCAGCAGCGGCAGCATGTGCTGCACGGTGAAGAACGCGGCCTTGAAGTTGATCCCCACCACCCGATCGAACTCGTCGCCGGTGACCGCCGAAACAGGTTGGAACGCACCGATTCCCGCATTCACGAACGCCACATCCAGCCGCCCGAACCGCTCGGACACCACCCGCGCCAGCGCCGCGAGATCCTCGGGCTCGGTGGCGTCTCCGGCCGCCCCGGCCGCCCGCTCCCCCAGCTCGGCCACCGCGGTGTCCAGCCGGTCCTTGTCCCGCCCGGTCACGACCACCCACGCCCCCTCCGCGACGAGCCGCCGCGCGGCGGCCAGCCCCATCCCGCTGCTGCCGCCGGTGATGAGCGCGACCTTGTCCTGGAACCGGAACCCGTTGTGTGTCATGGCTTCAGCCTGCCGGGCCGCGTGATGGGTTAACAGTGCGCAGTTATCGTGGGTGTGCCACCACCACCTTGCCGGGCACGGCTCCCGCCGGCGCGGCGAGGGCGCCACCGGTGGTGACCGTTGTCAGTCCCTCAGTTCACAGATGACGACCGGGATCTCGCGGGTGGTTCGCTCCTGGTAGTTCGCGTAGCCCTGGTATGCCGAGGTGATCTGCGGCCACAGTTCGGCTCGCTCGCTGTGATCTGCGGTGTGTGCGTGCACTTTTCGCCGTCGGCCGTAGATCACCAGTTCGGCATCGGGGTGCGCCTGGAGGTTGCGGTACCAGTCGGGATTCCGGTCGTCGCCGCCCTTCGAGGCGACCAGCACGACCCGGCCGGCGTCATGGACCGGAGCGGTCAGGTAGCACGAGCGCGGCAGCCCCGACTTCCGCCCGACCGTGTGCAATTCGACCACCGGCATCCCGAACGGGTTGGCCAGCAGTTTGTTCCCGCTGACGGTGAGGACGACCCGGTGGGCGAGGTTCATCAGTTTGGCCCCGCTATCTTTCAGTGCGTACTTGTTCAACGCCTGTCCCTTGTCCCTGATGCATCGAAGCCTTCTACGACGGCCACTAGAGTCGAGTTAGCGCTGCAAACATTACCAGAAATGTGAGCAGGGTCAACATTGCTGGGTTGCGGCCCGCGAGCACGATTCGGTGCCGGCGAGCTCAGGCGGGCGAGGCCAGCCGGAGGCGGTGGAGCTGGTCGAGGCGAGCGGCGGTGTCGGTGCCGGCGCGGGGGTTGTAGAGAACCAGGTGGCGGTCGGATTGGTCGGCGAGGGTGAGGGTGGTGGCCTCGAAGTGGAGTTCACCGGCCTCGGGGTGTGCCAGCGCGTTGACCGCCTGCTGGGCCGGGCCGACATCGTGGCGCGACCACAGGCGCGCGAATTCCGGGCTGCGGGAAGCGAGTTCGGCGATGACGGAGTCGAAGCCGGGGTCGCCGGGGCAGAGTGCGGAGTCGGCACGGTAGGCGGCCACGACCGCGGGGGCGGCCTCGGACCAGGTCTGTGGCATGGCCAGGTAGCGCGGGTTGGTGAAGTAGGTGACCAGGCAGTTGCTGCCAGGGCCGTTGTAGCCGAAGACGGCGCGGGCGGTGTCGTTGTAGGCCAGCATATTCCAGTAGCGGTCGCGCAGAACGGCCGGGCGGGGGTTCCAGGCGTCGAGCAGGTTGCGGGTCTCGGCACCGATGCCGGTGCCGCTGTCGGTGGCGGCGCAGGGCGGGTTGAGACCGGCCAGGACGTAGAGGTGAGCGCGTTCGGGGGCGGTGAGCTGCAGGGCGGCGGCGACGGCATCGAGGACGTCGGTGGAGACGGTGATGTCGCGGCCCTGTTCGAGCCAGGTGTACCAGGAGACGCCGACACCGGCGAGGACGGCGACTTCCTCGCGGCGCAGCCCGGGGGTGCGGCGGCGGCCCGCGGCGGGCAGCCCGACCTGATCGGGGGTGAGGCGGGAGCGCCTGTCGCGCAGGAACTCTCGCAGATGGTCGCGTCGTCGGCCCGCTGTGTCCATACTTCACGCTAACAATCACGCATGCCCGTTTCGTTCGGGTCCCGGTTAGCATGTGACCGAATTCGGGTCTCGAGGGGGGCGGATGCGGCAGATTCTGGTGGCGGCGATGGTCGCGCTGGCGGTGTCGATCACGGTGACGCCGTTGCTGATCCGAGTCTTCACCCGCCACCGGCTGGGGCAGCAGATCCGGGCGGACGGCCCGGCGAGCCATCTGGCCAAGCGCGGCACCCCGACCATGGGCGGGCTGGCGATCCTGATCGCCCTGTGGTGCGGGTACGGGGCCGCGCACCTGGTGGGGATGTACTACGAGGGGACCGGCACGACCGCGTCGGGGCTGCTGGTGCTGGGGTTGGCGACCGCGCTGGGCGCGGTGGGTTTCCTCGACGATGTCATCAAGCTGTCCCAGCAGCGCAGCCTGGGGCTGACCGCGTCGGGCAAGTATCTCGGGCAGGTCAGTGCCGCTGTGCTCTTCGGGGTGCTGGCCCTGCATTTCCGGGGCGGTTCGGGGCTGACGCCGGGCAGCCGTCAGGTGTCGATCGTGCGCGACATCTCCACGGTCTCGCTGGGGCTGACCGGGTTCCTGCTGGCGGCGATCTTGCTGGTGGTGGCGTGGTCGAACGCGGTCAACATCACCGACGGCCTGGACGGGCTGGCGGCGGGTTCGGTGGGTCTGGCACTGGGGTCGTATGTGCTGATCACGTTCTGGCAGTACACCCATTCGTGCGCGGTCAAGGCGGTACCCGGCTGCTACACGGTGCGCGATCCGCTGGATCTTGCGCTGGTGTGCGCGGCCGGGACGGCGGCGTGTGTCGGATTCCTGTGGTGGAACGCGGCTCCGGCGAAGATCTTCATGGGTGACACCGGGGCGCTGGCGCTGGGCGGGCTGCTGGCGGGACTGTCGATCACCACCCGCACCGAGTTGCTGATGGTGGCGGTGGGCGCGTTGTTCGTGGCGGAGATCCTGTCGGTGCTGTTGCAGATCGTCATGTTCCGCACCACCCGCACGCGGCTGTTCAAGATGGCGCCGTTCCATCACCATTTCGAGCTGACCGGGTGGCCGGAGACCACGGTCATCGTCCGGTTCTGGCTGCTGGCCGCGATCGCCTCGGCCACCGGATTGATCGCCTTCTACGGTGAGCACCTCACCACCGCCGGCTCCCGGCTGCCCTGAGACCCGCACATGCCGTGTGGCCCATCCGGAAGCGTTTCCGTATGGGCCACACGGGTTTTCGGGTCAGTGCACCACGGCGGGCACGTCGGCCTCGGCGGGTGCGGCCGCTTTGGCGCGGGGCAGGAAGAACGCCGGGATCAAGGTGGCGACCAGCAGGCACAGCGCCACCACGAAGGTGTGGGCGAAGGCGCGCGCGGCGAGGTCGAAGCCCTCGCCGAGCAGGGTGTGCGGCAGCTGCGCGAGCTGGCCGTTGTAGCGCGACCCGATGGCCGCGTTGGCCAGCGACGGGTCGGGGGCGCCCGGGGGCAGCTGCACGCCCTTGCCGCCCAGGGTGTCGCCCCGGTTGAGCAGGCTGGTCAGCACCATGGAAATGGTTGCGGTGCCGATGGATCCGGCGGTCTGGTTGACGATGTTCATCAGCGTCGACCCGCGCGCGACCTCGCTGTGGGTCAGCGTCTGGATGGCGGCGGTCATGGTCGGCATCATGGTGCAGCCCATGCCCAGACCCATCACGAACAGCACCCCGCACAGCAGCGCATAGGGGGTGTCGGCCTTGACCTGGGTCAGGAACGCCATGGACAGCGCCATGACGGTGATACCGGTGAGCACGATCTTGCCGGGCCCGATCTTGTCGACCAGCCGGCCCGCGATCGGCATGGTGAGCATGGCGCCCAGGCCCTGCGGGGCGATGAGCAGACCGGCGGCCAGCGTCGATTCCCCGCGCACCTGCTGCAGATACGACGGCAGTAGCAGACCCGAGCCGAAGAACGCCATGGCGAACAGGGTCATGGTCATCACCGCGTAGCGCAGCGACTTGTTCTCGAACAGCCGCAGTTCGATCAGCGGGTGCTCGGTGCGCAGGGCGTGGAAGACGAAGCCGATCAGCAGCGCCAGGCCGATGATCGCGGGGATGAGCACCTTGGCCGATTCGACGGTGCCCTCACCGGGAATCGAGGACACGCCGTAGAGGAAGGCGGCCAGACCGGGCGAGGCCAGCAGCATGCCCAGGAAGTCGAAGCTCTGCGAGGGTTCAGGGTTGTCGCGCGGGAAGACGACGAACGCCAGGATCAGCGCGATGATGCCGATGGGCAGGTTGATCAGGAAGATCCAGTGCCAGCTGAAGGATTCGATCAGCCAGCCGCCCAGGATCGGGCCGCCGATCGGGCCCAGCAGCATGGGCACGCCCAGCACGGCCATGACGCGGCCGATGCGCTGCGGGCCGGCGGCGTGGGTCATGATCGTCATGCCCAGCGGCATGAGCATGCCGCCGCCCAGGCCCTGGATGACGCGGAAGGCGATGAGGGACTCGATGTTCCAGGCCGTCGAGCACAGCACCGAGCCGAGCACGAAGAACACCAGCGCCATCATGTAGAGGCGTTTGGTGCCGAAGCGGTCGGCGGCCCAGCCGGTGAGCGGGATGACGGTCGCCAGGGCGAGGGTGTAGCCGGTCATCGACCAGGCGGCGATGGCGTAGGTGGTGTCGAAATCGTGCTGGAAGGTGGGGATCGCTACGGTCACGACGGTCACGTCGAGGATCGACATGATGGCGCCGAGCACCACGACACCGGCGATTTTGAAGACGCCGATGTCCAGTTTGTCGTCGGCGGAATCGGCCGCCACGGTATCCGGAGGGGTGGTCACCGGTTCAGCCTGCCAGCCGGTCGGTTACGAAACCAGCACATATTGATATCGGCGTTTCGGCGGCATCCGGGCGGCATCGTCATCGCGTCTCATTCCGGCGGCGGTGGCCGGCCGTCGTCATTGTCGTAGAAGTTCTCCGCGGCCGCGTCGGCGGCGGCCTCGGCCCGCATCTCGAACTCGGCGGGGTCACCCGGATCCGGTTCGCGCACATCGCTTCTGCCCTCGGAATCGGTGGGATCGACGGGAATGCGATCGGTGCTCACGAGAGGTCCTCTCTGCAGCGCGATGGTCGCCAGGAGCCGGATCAACCGATCATACCGAGCGGTAGCAAATGTCCGGCGACTTCCCGGGCGCCCCGGTCGGGCCACTCGGCGCGCGTACGCTGGCGTTCTCGAGCGATCCAGTCGAGGAGTTCATTCGCGATGACCGACCCTGTAGTGGGCCTGACCGGTACGCTGACCTCGCCGATCCGGGGCAAGGGACTCCTCGGTGAGGTGCAGGTCGCTATTCGAGGGGGAACCGAGCTCTACATCGCCCGCGCCGAGGAGCCGTTGGCGGCCGGCGCGACCGTGCTCGTCGTGGCCGTGCATCCGGGGCGCATCGTCGATGTTGTTGCGTGGATTCCCCTTCCGGGCGATCGATAGATCGAGAACTTCTTTCCACGAGTAGAGGGAGACAACGATGCTCGGGTACCACGTTCCGGCGCCGGACCAGGCGATGCTGGTCAGCGGCGGCCGCGGCGGCAAGGACAACGCACCGTTTCGGGTGATCATCGGGCACGGCGCATGGGTGGTGCCGTTGTTCCGCAAGGTGCGGTATCTGTCGCTGGCCATGTTCGAGGCCGAGATCGGCGAACGCTGCGTCACCAAGCAGGCCATCCAGCTCGATGTGCGGGCGGTGATCGCGTTCAAGGTCGCCAACGACACGCAGTCGATCGTCAATGCGGCACAACGGTTCCTGTCCGAGCAGGAGCGCGAGATGAGCGTGCTGACCGGGCGTATCTTCTCCGGGCATCTGCGCTCGATCGTGGGCTCGATGACGGTGGAGGAGATCATCCGCGAACGCCAGAAACTGGCCGACGAGGTGCTGGTGGCCTCCAAGGTGGAGATGAGCAATATCGGGCTGTGGGTGGACTCGTTCCAGATCCAGCACATCGACGACGGCAACCTCGGCTACATCGCGGCCCTGGCCGCCCCGCACAATGCCGCGGTCAAGCGTGACGCGCAGATCGCGCAGGCCGCGGCCGCGCAGCTGGCGGCCCAGGCCGAGCAGGAGTCCCAGCGCAAGCAGGCCGAGTATCAGCGCGAGACCGCGATCCTCAAGGCGCAGTACCAGCGCGATATCGACAAGGCCAATGCCGAAGCGGCGCAGGCGGGTCCGCTCGCGCAGGCCACCGCGATGCAGGAGGTGCTGTCCGCGCAGGCCGAGCAGGCGCGCAAGCAGGCCGAGCTGCGTGAGCAGCAGTTGCAGGCCGAGGTGGTGAAACCGGCTCGGGCAGAGGCGGATCGGGTGCGGATCCTGGCCGAGGCCGAGGCCGATCGCACGCGCATCCAGGCCGAGGCGGCGGCGTCGAACAACCGGATCGCGCTGGATCAGCTGCTGATCGAGCAGTTGCCCGAGATCGTCAAGCAGGCGTCGGTGGGCCTGTCGAAGGCGAATCTGACCGTGCTCAACGGTCCCGATGGGGTCTCGGAGATCGTGAACGGCATGGTGGGCCAGGGACTGACGGTCTTCAATTCGTTGCAAAAGGCACTTTCCTCCAACAATGATCAGCCCGCGGACTAGAGTGACCGCCAGAGGGACGCGGCGACGAGGAGCGGGTGTTTAGGTGTCCATCGGGAAATTGGTGTCGTTCGACAGTTCTCGGGGTTTCGGATTCATCCGTCCGGAAGACGGTGGTCCGGATGTGTTCGTGCACGTCAACGACATCGGGCTGGACGAGGACGAGTTGCGCCAGGGGCGGGTGTTCGAATTCGATGTGACCGAGGGTGATCGGGGTCCCAAGGCGATCAACCTTGCGGTGGTGCCGGGGCAGTCGGCTCCGGTGCGGCACGCCAAGGGCAAGGATCATCGCGGGTCGGGGCAGCTGACTGCGGCCGAGCATCGCCGGCTGATCACCGAGTTGCTGCTGGATGCCTCGCCGCAGCTGACCGCGGCGGAGATCATCACCATCCGCGACCGGCTCACCGCCTTCGCCGATCAGCACGGGTGGATCGAGAACTGACCGGTTCGCATTACGATCGGTCTCGGGTCCATCGCGAACCGAGGAGGTCGTGTGCAACTACCCGTGATGCCACCGGTCAAACCGATGCTGGCCAAATCGGTCTCGGAGCTGCCCCGTGACCCGGGGTTGCTGTTCGAACCGAAATGGGACGGCTTCCGCTGCATCGTCTTCCGCGACGGCGACGAGATCGAACTGGGTTCCCGCAACGACCGGCCCCTGACCCGGTACTTCCCCGAACTGGTGGAACTACTGGGTCGGGCGCTGCCGGACCAGTGCGTGGTGGACGGGGAGATCGTGGTCGTCACCGAGAACGGCCTGGATTTCGACACGCTGCAGAACCGGCTGCATCCGGCGGCCTCGCGGGTGAAGAAGCTGGCGGTGGAGACACCGGCCAGCTTCGTCGGCTTCGACCTGCTGGCGCTGGGCGAGCAGGATCTGACCGATCGGCCCTTCGCCGAGCGGCGGCGGATGCTGGAAACCGTGCTCGACGGGCAGGCGCCGGGCACGCATCTGACACCGATGACCGAGGACCCGCAGGTGGCGGCGGACTGGTTCACCCGGTTCGAGGGCGCGGGGTTCGACGGGGTGATGGCCAAGGCGGCGGACCTGCCGTACCTGCAGGACAAGCGGGTGATGCTCAAGATCAAGCACGAGCGGACCGCCGACTGCGTGGTGGCCGGGTTCCGCTGGCACAAGGACGGGCAGGGGGTGGGGTCGCTGCTGCTGGGGTTGTTCGACGACGAGGGGAATCTGCATCACGTCGGGGTGGCGTCGAGTTTCACCGCGGCCCGGCGCAAGGAGCTGGTGGGTGAGCTGGAACCGTTGCGCGAGAACGCACTCGAGCAGCATCCGTGGCGATCGTGGGCCGATGCGGCCGCGCAGGCCAAGGCGGACGGGAAGATGCCGGGCGGGGTGAGCCGCTGGACCGGCGGCAAGGATCTGTCGTGGGAGGCGCTGCGCCCGGAGCTGGTGGCCGAGGTGCGCTACGAGCATGTGATGGCGGGCCGGCTGCGCCACGGTGGCCGGCTGGTGCGGTTCCGCACCGACCGCACCCCCGAATCGTGTACCTACGCCCAGCTCGACGAGGTGGCGCCCGCCGAGCTGGCCGACATCTTCGCCGACGCCAGGAACGCGAAAGGGACTGCGCGGTGAGCGATTCGTTGGAGCTCGAGGTGGCCGGGCATACGGTCGGCGTCTCCAATCCGGGCAAGGTGTACTTCTCCAAGCGTGGGGAGACCAAGCTGGATCTGGTGAATTACTATCTGGCCGTTGCCGATCCGATCATGCGGACCATCGGCGGGCGGCCGGTGCTGCTGGAACGGTATCCGGATGGGGCCTCGGGGAAGTCCTGGTTCCAGAAGCGGGTGCCGAAGTCGGTGCCGGACTGGTTGCAGACCACGGTGGTGTCGACGCCGAACGGGACCACCAGCGACGCGCTGGTCGCTGTCGATATGGCGCACATCGTGTGGGCGGTGAACCTGGGCTGCCTGGGTTTCCACGTCTGGCCCACCCATGCCGGCGCCGAGGCCGCCTCCACGTTTCCCCCGGTCATGGACGCGGCCGGCACTGTCCTGCCGCCGACCGGGGTGACCGATGAGTTGCGTATCGATCTGGACCCCTCCCCCGGTATCGGTTTCGACGATCTGCGGGCGGCCGCCTTCGCCACCCGCGAGCTGTGCACCGAACTGGGTATCGATGTGCGCGTGAAGACCTCCGGCTCGCGCGGTCTGCACCTGTACGCGCTGCTGCAACCGGAGTGGGACGGTTATCAGGTTCGTGCCGCGGCGGTCGCGCTGGCCCGTGAGCTCGAGCGCCGCGACCCCGAGCGCATCACGGCCGCCTGGTGGAAGGAAGAGCGCGGTTCGCGGGTGTTCGTGGATTTCAACCAGAATGCCCCGCACAAAACGGTTTTCGGTGCCTGGTGTGTCCGCCCGAAGGTCGGCGCGCAGGTGTCCACCCCGATTTCGTGGGAGGCGCTGGAGACGATCGTCCCCGACGAACTGACCATCGCGACGGTCCCGGCCCGGGTCGCCGAACTGGGTGACCCGTGGGCCGATCGTGTCCCCCAGTCCCTGGAACCACTGCTGGAGATGTCGGAGAAGGACATGGCCGCAGGGTTGATGGACGCGCCCTGGCCGCCGGTCTATCCGAAGATGCCCAACGAGCCGCCGCGCGTGCAGCCGAGCAAGGCTCGCAAGGACAGCGCCGAATAGCGGTGTGCCGGTAGCACTCTCACCGCACAGGCCCCGGCGAGCGCGGCTCGCCGGGGCCTGTGCGGTTGTGAGATGTCTCGTGGTGGCGGACGGCGAGTTGTGGCGTTACCGTCATCGGCGACAACGCCGACGACACGGGCTATATCTGGAATGTCGTGCTGCCCGAACAGTTTCCGACACACCACCGACAGGCAGGGACATTCGATGGACAGCAATATCGAACGCGTGGCGTGGGACCACCGGGCCGCCGCCGCGTACGTGCGTGCGGCCGGTGATGCCGCGGCCCTGCTGGGCACCGCGAAGGATCACGCGCACACCGTGGCCGGTATGGACCTGTCCGGGCTGGGGACCCTCGGCAACGGGTTCGCCGCGGCCTGGGCGGCGGCCTGGACCACCCACGGCGGCCACCTGCAGACCGCGTCGGCGCTCACCGGCGCCTACGGCCGGGCCGTCACCGGGTGGGGGACCGTGCTCGGCGGGGCGGACACCGAGTCCGCGGCCACGATTGCGGGCGCCGTCCCCGGCACCGACGAGATCCAGGCGTAGGCCCGTCAGCGGATCAGGGGGACAACCGATATGCAGACCGGCATTCAGGGCGGAGACCTCACCGCGGTGGCGGAACCCGCTCTGGTCACCGCCTTGGTCGCACCGCTGGTGAAGCTGCGCGCGGCTCTGGGCGACGGGACCCGCCCCGGCGGGACGGCCCTGGCGGCGCTGGCGGCGGTGCCGGGCCTCGTGCGCGCTGCCGAGGACGCCCACCGGGGCGGGATCATGCCGCTGGCGTCCACCGACACCGCCGCGGCGGCGGTGCCCGTCCTGACGCGAACGGGCGATGAGGTGGGTGCCCTGGCCGACGTGGCGGAAACCCTTGCGCCGCTGGTGACCTCGGCCTACGCCATTCGCGACAAGGCCGCCGCCGACCTGGATGCCCTCATCGCCGATTTCCGGGCGCAGGCCACGCCGCTGGTGAAAGCCGCACGCTCGCAAGCGGATCTGGACTCGGTGGTGAGCCTGGCGGCGGACTACGTGCGTGACGGGGTGAGCGTGGCCGAGGCAGCCGACGGCCGCATGGACATCCTCACGGCCCGGATCACCAGCATCGACCAGGCCGGGGTCACCGTGCCCACCGGCCTGCCGATCGACAACGACATCAGCACACAGCGCGACGGACAGGCGGGCACGATCTCATGAATTTGTTCGGCGACCTGCCCGGCTTCGCGGGTGGACCGATCCTGCCCCCGCCCGGCAGCCCGGTCCCGGTGCCCCCGCCCGGCCCCGACACCGACCCGCCCGAGACGGAGGACTTCGAGGTCACCGGCGATATCCGCGATCACAGCTGGGACGAGCTGCCGACCGCGCGGCCCGGCCACCGGACCACCCTGTGGGACGATCCCGAGCACGCCGCGGCCCTGCAGGGCCCGCTGGCGGCCACCGATCCGGTGCTCGGGGCCGACACCACCACCGAGGCGGGCACCGCGCGCATCGATACGCACACCACCTACCACGAGATCGAAAAGCATTGCGCCGCCGAGTATTCGGTGACTCTCACGACCCAGATCAAGGCTCAGCCATGACCGACCCTGACGTTCCGGTGTTCACCACCACCAGCAGCAACCGCACCATCACCGTGACCGCCACCGACGCCGGCCAGATCATCGAACTCCGTTTCGAGGCCGCCGAATACGGCCGCGGTGCCGCCGCCCTGGCCGCCGAGATCGTGCGCCTGGCCCAGCGCTGCACCCTGCTGGCCCGTGCCCGCCGCCGCGAGGTCCTGGCCGCCTTCGGCCTGGCCGACGTACTCCTGGACCGCCTGGGGCTGCCCGACCCCCACACCGTCGCCGCCGAACTCGCCCGCCTGGACGCCCCCACCGCCGACACCACCCCGCACAGCTGGGTGCGTGCCCTATGAGCGCCGACATGCAAGCCCTCATCGCTCAGGTCGGCGACCAGCTCGAAGCCCTCACCCTCGCCGCCGACGGCCTGGCCCGAGTCACCGGCCACGCCTCCGGCCTGCACGGCACCATCACCGCCCAGGTGGCGGGCGACGGCGCCCTGACCGCCCTGACACTGGCCGAGTCCATCACCGCCCACCCACCCGACCAGGCCGCCGCCGCCATCCTGGCCACCATCACCGCGGCCACCACCGCCGCCGCTCGCCAGCGCGCCGAACTGCTGGCCCACCTCAGCGACACCCTCACCTAGCTGTCCTGGCTGCCGTCCCCGAACAGCGCGAGCTGGCGCGACGAAGCAACCGATCCCCCGATCTTGCGCAGACACCGGGCGCACGTGACTTCCGCCCGGGTCGGCTCCAGCGCAGTCGGCGACCACCCGGCAACACCGGTGTGGCACAACAGCTCCGGCACCTCCTCACCCTCGATCCAGTGCCCGAGGCTGACCGCGTGCACGGTACGCCCGGACCGCACGACGGCGTGCACACCCGGGTCGCCGAACACCGCTCGCGCGGCGGAGGCTAGAGGAGCGATATCGGTCATGCGCCCAGACGATAGGTCTGGTCACCGACAAACCGAACCCACCAGGACCTGCTCCGGGCACTCGCCGAAGATCCCCACGCGACTTACGTAATGTCGTGTAACGTAACAATAAGGTGAGGGTTCTGTTCCAGTGCCGCATACATCGAGGCTGATGGCCGGGCTCGTGCGTGCCGTTCCGCAGTCCGCAGGGTCCGTGCTCGATCTCGTGGAATTAACGTGTCTAGGTGGTATGTAAATGGCGCAGGTGATCGTCGAATGAAGATCGACGTGCAGTTGGATTGCCGGCCCGAGGACTCCGAGCAGGCAGCCGTCGAGAACGCTGCTCTCGGTGTCGACGGGTTGTTCAGCTTCGAGGGCGCCCACGATGTTTTTCTGCCGCTGGCGCTCGCGGCGCGGGTCGCCGACCTGGACTTCTTGACCAATGTCGCGGTCGCGTTGCCTCGCAGTCCCTTGCATCTGGCGCATCTGGCCTACGACATGCAGTCGATCACGAAGGGGCGGTTTCGGCTCGGTCTGGGGTCTCAGATTCGGTCCCACATCGAAAACCGGTACGGGGGTCACTGGTCGCGTCCGGCGGCGCGGATGCGAGAGACGGTGGCCGCGATCAAGGCGATCCTCGACACCTGGCAGTACGGCACACCGCTGCGGTTCGAGGGCGAGTTCACCCGCCACACGCTGATGACGCCCACATTCGATCCCGGACCGAACCGTTTCGGCCCTCCGCAGGTGTGCCTGGGCGCGTTGGGCCCGGTGATGACACGCACGGCCGCCGAAGTGGCCGACGGCTTGCTGGTGATGCCGTTCGGCAGCCGCCGCCATTTCGGGGAGGTCACCGTGCCCGCGGTCGAGGAGGGCCTGGCGCGAGCCGGTCGCACACGGGCCGATCTGGCGATCTATCCGCAGGCGATCGTCGCGGTGGGCCGCACACCGGAGCAGCTCGACGCGGCGCGTCACGGTGTGAGACGACTTCTCGCGTTCTACGGCTCGACACCGGCCTATCGGTCGGTGCTCGAGGTCGAGGGGTGGGGCGGGCTGCAGCCGCGACTGCGTCAGCTGGCCAGGCGCGGCGAGTTCGACGCGATGGCCGATCTCGTCGACGACGCGATGCTCGACACCTACGCGGTGGCCGGGACACCCGAGCAGTGCGCGACCGAGATCCGGTCACGGTTCTCCGCGCACGCCGATCGGGTGTGCTGCTATTTCCCGGGCTACTCCCCCAGCGGTCAGCACATCGCGGATCTGGCCCACGCGGTCAAGGACAGCGCCGCATGAGCGGGGTGCGGGTCGAGATCGTCGACGGTGTCGGGCTGGTGACGCTCGATCGTCCCGCCAAGCGCAACGCTTTCGACGGGCCCATGGGGCGGGCACTGGGCCGGGCCTACGGCCGGTTGGACGAGGATCGGACGGTGCGGGTGATCGTATTGACCGGCACACCGCCCGCGTTCTGCGCCGGGGCCGACCTGTCGGCGGGCGCACAAACCTTCGCCGCACCCGAGGATCCGGGCTTCTCCGCCTCACCGATCACACCGCCGGCATTCGATCTCCGCACACCGGTGATCGCTGCGGTGAACGGGCACGCCATCGGCATCGGGCTCACCCTCGCTCTGCAGGCCGACATCCGTGTGATGGCGGCGGAGGGAAAATACGCGATCCCCCAGGTACGCCGCGGGGTGATCCCGGACATGATGGCGCACTGGACCCTGCCTCGGATCGGCGGGATCGCCGTTGCGGCCGATCTCCTGCTGACCGGTCGGACGTTCGACGGCACCGAGGCCGTCAGTCTGGGACTGGCATCTCGATGTGTACCCGCGGACCGGGTGCTGGCGACAGCGATGGATATCGCTTCCGACATCGCGACCAACGTGGCGCCCCGGTCGGCGGCGTTGAGCAAGCGGCTGCTGTGGGACGCCGCCCGCACCGCCGACACCCCCGAAGTCGTGGCCGCCCGCGAGACTGCGGTCCACCGGCAGCTGATGGGAACCCCGGATGCCCGCGAGGGGGTGCGCGCCCACCTCGAGCGCCGCGCCCCCCGATGGGCACCGGCGGAACCTGTGACCCACGACCACGCCGAGTAAGAGAAGAGGCCCTCCGGCAATGGGAAACACCAGCAGATTCGGTGCCACGACGGTGACCGACGACGTCCTCGCCGACACCGACCTCACCGGCCATGTCGCACTGGTGACCGGCGCCACCAGCGGGCTCGGTGCCGAGACCGCGCGGTCACTGGCCGCGGCCGGCGCCGAGGTGATCCTGGCGGTACGGGACATCGCAGCCGCCACCGTGCTGTGTGAACGGATCCGTGACCGGCATCCGCACGCTGTGCTGGACGCGGTCCACCTCGATCTGGCCGACCTCGGCAGCGTGCGGGCGGCTGCGCATCTGCTCACTGCCCGTCGGCAGCGGCTGAACATCCTGATCAACAACGCGGCGGTGATGTACACGCCGTTCGGGCACACCACCGACGGGTTCGAGCTGCAGTTCGGGATCAACCATCTCGGCCACTTCGTCCTGACGACCGGTCTGCGCGCCGCGCTGTCGGCCGGTGCCCAGCACACGGGTTACCCCAGCCGTATCGTCACGGTCTCCTCCGACGCCCACCACCGGTACCCGGCCGACCTGGGTGACCCGAACTTCCATCGACGCAGCTACGACAAATTCGCCTCCTACGGCCAGTCCAAATCGGCCAACATCCTGATGACCGTCGCACTGGCCGCGCGGCCGACCGGGGACGTGCACGCCTTCGCCGTGCATCCAGGAGTGTGCGCCACCAACCTGGCCCGGCACATGTCCCGCACGGACTTCACCGAGATGCGCCGGCTGTCGAGCCGCGACCCCGGCCTGCTGCGCACCCTCAAATCGGTGCCCGCCGCCGCGGCAACCACGGTCTGGGCGGCGACCGACGCTCGACTGCCCGAACTCAACGGCGCTTACCTCGCCGACTGCGCGCCGGCGCAAGCCAGTGCCCATGCCACCGATCTCGACGCCGCCGGCGCGCTGTGGGAGTTGTCCGAGCAGCTCACCGCGCACCGGCCGTGACCGCACCCCTCACCTGCGTGCCGTATTCGCGCCGGCGACCTCGCTGTGTCGTGCCGCGACCACATAGAGTGCGCCGGCGAGGGTTTCGACGTAGGCGTCGGCATCGTCGAGCCCGCGTCGCAGCCCGCGCATGGACGTGGAATCGGCCAGGAGATCGAACAGGAATTCGGTGTCGACATCGGCGCTGATTTCGCCGCGCTGCACGGCATGGTCGATCAAGTCCGAAAATGCTTGTCGCACAGGCGCACCCAGGGCGGTCAATCGAGCCCGTGCCTGTTCGGTCTGGGTGTCGGCCAACAGCCCCGGAAAGCCCGCCCGCGCAGCGGGGCGCGCCGCGCGGGCCAGGAAGGTCTGGACCCAGGTCTTCAGATCCTCGCGCAGGTCACCGGTCTCCATCGGCAGCGGATGCCCGCCGGGGCCGTGCACGGCCTCCTCGATCAACGCCTCCCGAGTCGGCCAGCGGCGGTAGATCGCCGGCGTATTCACACCCGACTGCCGTGAGATCGCCGCGATCGTCGTCTGTTGGTAACCGACCTCGGCCAGCAGGCGACGAGCCGCCACCAGCACGGCCTGATCCTTCGATTCGTCCCGTGGACGGCCCATCCGCGGCCCCGCTCCCTCGCTCATAATTCCATGTAATCACGCTACGTTTCTGCGGACCAGAATCTGGCAGTGACGGGTTGCAGAGGCTGATAACCCTGCGTATATGGACTGTTCAGACCGCCGAGCGCCCTAGAATAGTTATGTGGCACCCCGTTACGTAATTGGTGACTTACGGCGACCTGAAAACCGTCCTGCACCTGTTCGCGCGACTCCACACCGCCTCGGCGCCGCAGGGTGATCGGTGTGCACGGGGTCCCGGTAGTAATCGTGCGAAAAACAACGACAATGGTTTGACCAGCGGTGATGTGGGGCTTCCGGTTCGGGCTGCGGGGCATCGTGTTTGATGCTCGGCTTGGCTGCCGATGAGGTTGGTCGGTGTGCTGGAGGTCGGGGTTCGTGGCGATGCAGGTTTCCTGATATCAGCCGCGAGGAGCTGTTCCGGTACTTCACGCTCACCCCGGCCGATATCGCGTTCGTCACCCCTGGGCGTGGGCGCGGCCCGGCGGAGCGACTGGATCTGTCGGTGGTGTTGTGCACGTTTCCGTGGCTGGGGTTCGTGCCGGACAAGGTGGCCGCCGGTCGCGGTGGCGTGTCTGGCCGAGCAGCTGAAAGTCGATGCGTCCCTGACCCGTTCGTACGATAGGTGAGCGCAGACGCGCACCGAGCATCTGCGGTTGGTCGCCCAGTATCTGGGGTGGCGGCCAGCTGGGGCGATGGAGCTGAAGGAGCTCGACGAGTTCCTGTTGGCGCGGGCGATGGAGCACGATTCACCAACGCTGTTGTTCGGGCTGGCGTGCGAGTACCTGCTCTCGACGCGGGTGATCCGGCCCAGCCCCGACACCGTCGTTCGCCGCGTCGTGCACGCGCGCGAGCGGGCACAACTCGAGACTTACGACCGGTTGGCGCATGAGCTGACTCCACAACGCCGTGCAGAGTTGGATGCGCTGCTGGTCACCGATCTCTCGGTCCGGATGTCACGGTTGCGGTGGCGGTCGACCGGGCCGGTGGAGGCGTCGGCGGCCGCGGTGCGCAACGAGGTCGAGAAACTGGGGTTCGTGCGAGGTCTGGGTGCCGACACCCTGGACCTATCGGTGCTCCCTGCGGAGCGCCGCCGGTTCCTGGCCACGCTGGGCCGCCGCCTGGACGACGAGGTCTCGGCCCACATCAGCCCGGCGCACAGCGAGAACATCAACTTCATCGGCGCGATCGAGGTCGACATCGGCGCCGAACTCGCCCAGCTCGGCCCCACCGATTACCGACCGCTGCGAGTACGCGACACCCTGTTCCAACCCCAGCGGGCCCGACCGACGCGAAGGACCAACCAGCGCCGTTACGCTGCGTCGGCGCGTAGCGCCTTCGGGACCGAGGAGCTATCACCGGGCCGGTACCTCCACGGCAACGCATTACGGGTCAACGCGATGAACAGCACCGACACGAAGACGACAGCGCAGGCAGCCTCGACAATCTGAAAGACCGCGAACTCGGCACCGCGTGGCATCTCCAAAACTCCTACTACCACAGAGAATGCCACCGCCGGCCCTCGGAACGCCGGTTTCGTCGCCCACGCGGCCAGCGGCACGATCGCCCACAGCAGATACCACGGTTGCACCACAGACGACAGCAGCACGATTGCACCTACCGACAGGCCGAGCGCGCCGATCGGGTGCAGGCGCCCGGTCCACGTGGCCACCAGCATGCGCAGGCTCAGGAACGCGGCTGCCGCCATCGCGAGCGGGCGCGTGAGGCTCAGCAACGCGGTGGTGTGATCACCCAAACCCAGGAGTACACCGCCGAACCCGATGATGATGCCCAGAGCAGTCGGAAGCGACAGCCAACTGCGTACCGCATTGGCCGTGCCGAGGGTGTAGATCCAGCCGAAACCGAGGCCACTACCCCAGCAGACCAACAGGGTGGTCAGCGCGGCGATCACACCGAGCGCCATCGCGGCACGAATCACAGGCCCGATGCGGCTGCCCCACTGCCGAGCCAGCGCCATGCCGACGAACCCCAGCGCGATGATCGCCGGAGCCTTGACCATGGCCGCGAGCGTGATGAGCACTGCACCGAACCCCAGCAGCGCCCAGGCGCGCCCGTCCAAAAGCGGAGATGAACCCGTATAGATGTCTACGCCGACGGGGAGCGCGCGCAGACAGTACTCCAGCCCGACCAGCATGAGTCCGAGCATCAGCGTGTCGTTGTGCACCCCGACGACCAGGTGGAACAGCACCAGCGGATTGGCCGCGCCGAGCCACAATGCGCTCACCGGCGCCACCCCGCAGCGGCGCGCCAATCGCGGCAACGCCCACACGATCAACGCCATCCCGCCGAGTTCGAGCAGCCGATGCGACCAGACCCCGAGCAGGATGTTGTCACCGGTGATCGCAGCGATCCCGCGGCCGATCCAGAGAAACAGCGGGCCGTATGGGGCGGGCGTCTCACGCCAGATGTTGGGCACGTTGTTGGTAAGCACATTGTCCAGGCCGAGCCCGGTTGCCGGACCCACCATGTAGGGATCCATGCCACGCTGCGCGATTTCGCTTTGTGCCAGATAGGAATACACGTCGTTGGAGAACATCGGCGGGGCGATGATCAGCGGAGTGACCCACAGCAACAGAGTGCGGTTGAGCTGAGAGCGGCTCATTCGGTGCGCGGGAGCCTTTCTGGTGCCGCCGACCACGAATCTGCCCAGCAGCAGCCAGGCCAACACCACCGCGACCGTGCCGATCATGCACATTGCCAGCATGGATGTCGGCATCCGCGCGAACAATCCCATCACCCGCACTCCCGACACCGGGTTCTGATGCACCGGCTGAGCGCCCACACCCAGCGCGCTGATCGCCATCAACACTGTTCCAGTGGTGCCGAGCATCCGGATCCGCCCGAACTGCACGGCTTCTCGGCGATCGAGCCCCGGCACCTCTGCCTCGTCGCTGTGCAGGTCGGCGATGGAGTGATCGGCGGGCGGTGTGTCCAGACCAATGGCCCGACGTCCTAGGTCGATACACCTGCGCCGCACGCTTTCTCCTACCCCCACAGCAGCCGAGCCTAGCCGCACCACATCGGTAGGTTGCTCGACCTCGGTTCTGGCAGGTCACTACGATTCGCTCCTCCCACGATGTGAGCGCTGTGTCGCAGAAACGATCGCTTTCGAGATCCGTTGTGCGGCAGCCAGCCTCGCTGGATGGATCGGTCTTGGAACCCCGTCTCCGAACCTACGTTTCCAGTGCCCGGGCTGCGGGCCACGCCCTCTACGGCCAGCTTCAGGCGAGCCTGTCCCGGGACCGTTAGGAAAATGATGGTCAGCCGACCTCCCTCGCGTATTCGGCGGCGGTGAGCAGGCGGTCGGTAGAGGCCGCCCGCCGCCAGCCTGATCTTGTACAGCCATGTGCCGTACGCGTCGGCGTTCACTCCCCGGGGGCGTCGACGGCGTCAGCGTTTGTATGCGGCTTTCCGGGCCGGCGAGCGGGCTTGTCACAACCGGTCGGTGCCCGATCGTGGCCTATCGATGAGGCCGATACGGCCCATGTGGTCCGGTCGATGGAGGTGCGGGCCGCGTTTTGTCAGCTGGCCGAGCCTGTGGGGAATCCGGGGCCGACCTTCGTGATGTCGACGGTGATGGTTTTGGTCGATGCGCCCTGGGTCGCGGTGAGGGTGTAGGTGCCCGTGGTGGCGGGTGTCCAGTCGTATCCCAGCAAGGTGGTGCCGTCGTCGTTCCTCGCGACCACGCGGCCGTTGATGCTCAGTGATGCGGGGGTGTACTGGTCCTCACCTACCAGCGTGACGGTGACAATGCAAACTTTCCACGTGGTGGTGCAGGGGACGAAGCCGCCTTCGCGGATGCCGGAAGAGGTATCGGCGGTGAAATAGTCGATTGCCGCCGATGCCGGGGGCGCAAGGAGTGCGGGGAAGAACAGTGCACCTGCGGCGATCGCGGTCAGGGGTGCCAGTCGGTTGATCAAGGTTTCCTCCCCGAGCGAGGCCCGGATTTCGCCGGACCCCATATGAAATGCAATTGTTTCATATTGAGGTGGGGTGGAAAGGGTGTCAAGGCAAAGGAATTGGGGGTGCTCGAACCGTGCTCGACATAGGTTCTTTGCCCGAGGTGCAGACGCGGCGACCCAAGCCGAGGTGTTCGTAAAACGATCGTCGGCCGAACGCGAACCGTCGACTGGCCGGACGCTCTCGCAAGACAGAGTGTTCGGCAACCTGTTCGTTTGAGGTACGGCCTGCCTCCACCGAGGACGCGGGCCGCGATGGGTGTCACCCGCATGGCCGTCGATGCTTCGTGTCGGCGTGCCTGTATCTGGTTCGGTTCCGGTACTGGGACGATTGTTGCGGCCAGTCGCCGGTTGCGGGCTTTCGGAAATCCGTCCGGCGGGTTGGCGTCAGGTAACCGCAGACGACAGTTAATCCGTGGACTCTTCCGGGGAAGCAGGTATGCGGGTATGAGCGAGCCGGTGCCATCGCGGCCAGTGTCGAACCTTCTGCGGCGACGGTGGATCGCTGTCCTGGCCCTGATGCTCCTGATAGTCGGGGCAGGCGGCGGCATCGCCTACTGGAAACTGAGCGAGAGGGTCCCGGCCGGCAGCCCGGCCTCCCACACCGTCACCGCCACCATCCATGTCGGCAAGAGACCACATGATCTGGCGGTCGACCCGGGCACGCACACCATCTACGCCACTAACGACAGCGACTCGGTGTCGGTGATCGACCCGGCCGCCCACGCCGTCACCGCGACCATCCCGGTCGGCAAGGGGCCAGGCGGTGTGGCGGTCGACCCGGGCACGCATACCGTCTACACCGCCAACAGCGACGACTCGGTGTCGGTGATCGACCCGGCCGCCCACGCCGTCACGGCCACCATCCCGGTCGGCAAGAACCCATACGGTGTGGCGGTCGACCCGGGCACACACACCGTCTACACCACCAACTACGACGACGGCTCGGTGTCGGTGATCGACCCGGGCACGCACACCGTCACCGCGACCATCCCGGTCGGCAAGGGGCCATGCGGTGTGGTGGTCGACCCGGATACGCACACGATCTTCGCCGCCAACGACGGCGACGGCTCGGTGTCGGTGATCGACCCGGGCACGCACACCGTCACTGCGACCATCCCGGTCGGCAAGGGGCCGATCGGTGTGGCGGTCGACCCCGGCACGCATACCGTCTACACCGCCAACAGCGTCGACGGCTCGGTGTCGGTGATCGACCCGGCCGCCCACATCGTCACTGCGACCATCCCGGTCGGCAAGGGGCCGATCGGTGTCGCGGTCGACCCGGGCACGCACACTGTCTACAACACCAACTACGACGGCGACTTGGTGTCGGTGTCGGTGTCGGTGATCGACCCGGACACGCACACCGTCACCGCCACTATCCCGGTCGGTAAGAACCCACTGACTGTGAATGGGCTGGCCGTGCAGTATGTGGCGGTCGACCCGTACACGCACACCGTGTACGCCACCAACAGCGGCGACAACTCGGTGGCGGTGATCGAGCCGCGGCACTGACTCGGGTGCTGTCTGGGCCCCGGCCCGGACGCCCATCCCACAGCGTCCGGGCCGCCCAGCTTCACCCCCGCCCTGGAATCATCTGCAGGACACCGCATGTGGGGGGCCAAACCTCTTAGCGTGACTTTTCGCGGATCCGTTCCTCATGCCCCGTAGCTGGCCGAGGTGTTCGGAAAACGATGGCAGCCGAACGCGAGCAGCCCTGCCCGGCGGTACGGCGTTCCCGCAGGAGGGGTTTTCGGTAGTAATCGCCGAGAATCCAACGAAGTTCGGCATTGGTGATCTAGCGGTGGTGCCGGCGGGGGCGGCGGCCACCGCGTGATCGAAGACGGCCATTTCCTTGCGCAGTCCGGACCCCTTCTGATGCCGGTTACGCCCTCACCGATGTCGCCCCGATAATTGGGGGGGCAAACACCCTGTACCGCATGGACATTGGAACAAGTCCGCAGCGGCCGGGCGCGCCGAGTCGCACCGCGTGACAAGGGCCGTCGGTGTATTCGATTGGTGGCCAACGGCTCTGGTAGTTCCCGGGGCAGCCTGCCACACTGGATCGGCGGTGTCGGCCCGAGTGGTCGGAGAGCGGGCATTCGATACCGTTCATGCGGTAATCACCTGTGGAAGGCATGAAGATGACCAACCCGCAATCGAATCAAGCCGTATTCTTCAGGCAAGTCAATTATCAGGGCGATCCCTACACCTATTCCATCGACGATGGTGTCGTGGACATGCCCGGATCGCTCAACGACGAGTTCAAATCCGTCAAGGTCGGCGCGGACGCGAAGGTGCTGGCCTGGCAGCACTACGGCTTCGGTGGCAACTACGTGGAATGGGAAACCGACCAGCCCGATATCTCCAGCATCGGCGGCCTCTCGGTGTTCACCGTCACCTACCGAAGCACCCGATTCATCATGGCCCGCTTGGTCAACTCCACACAAACCAACCGGGTGTTCGCTCTGAAGGTGAACACCGCGGGCGTCGATCCCGGGCTCAGTGAACGGTGGCTCGCGCAGAACGATTCCACCTTCTATCCGATCGCTCTCGCTTTCAAAGACGGCCGGAAGGTGACCACCGGGCTGTATGTTCGCGACGAGCAAACCTACGTCTTCAACCCCATCGGATCCTGTTACTTCCGTTGGAACCGCAACACCGACGCCGTCGAGCTGGACCCCGGCGTGAACTTCCCCGCAGGAATGAACCATAAGCAGGAAAGCGCCAGCGAATTCACCTTCGACCTCCTGGACGCACCCCCGTCGCGCTGATCACCCGCGTCGGGACTACGACGCGAAAGAGATTCGCCAGGCGCTGGCAAAGCCCATTCGATGGACTGGCCCTCCGCTACCCGGGGTTCCGGTAGCAACGGCGCGAAAAACAACGACAATGGCTTGACCAGCAGCGATGGCGAGAGTTTTCGCTGAAAATGCGGCGCATGCGCTGTAATCGGCTGTCTTGCAACAAGGGGGCAGGTGAATGACTGTGCGGCGTGCCCGAATCGGGTGCGCCGCACAGTCGTGTCTGGGCCTACCCGCCGGAGGGCCCCTGGTCGAGGTGGTGGGTCAGTAGTCCGGTCAGCGCCTCGTCGATGGTGGCTCACGGCCCGCCGCGCAGGACCGTGTTGTGCGGGTCGAGGGCTTGCCAGCGTCCGCGGCGTCCGGTCGCGGTGATCTGTCGGGCGATCCGGCCGAGGTACTCGTCGCCGTCGGTGACCCGGTGGTCGCCGGTGTCCGGGTCGCGGGTGAGGGTGACCAGCTCCCGCACCTTCGCCTTCGGGTCGAGCCACCGCTCGCGCCGCGACTTCGGTTGCCGGACACGGGAACCCGCCCGCCGACCAGGCGCCCGCGCGGCGGCGGGCACAGCCGGTGGAACCGGCGCAGGGGTCGGCATGGGCATGCCGGGAGAGCCGAGTTCGGAGGCCTTCTCTTCGGTGTGGACCACAGCGGGGCTGACACCGCCGACGGCAGCCTGCGCCCGCTCGTCGGCGGGTAGGGCGGGTTCGGTGTTGGGGTAGCTGTAGACGGTTTCGCGGCTGATGCCGAATTCCCTGGCGAGGGCGGCTTTCTTCTCCCCGGCGGCGGCGCGCTGGCGTAGTTGGTGGGATTGGGTGTCGGTGAGGGCGTGCTTGCGTCCTGTGTAGACGCCGCGGGCCTTGGCCGCGGCGATGCCTTTGCGCTGGCGTTCCAGGATCAGGGAGCGCTCGAATTCGGCGAAGGCCCCCATCACCGACAGCATCAGCGTCGCCATCGGTGAGTCCTCGCCGGTGAAGGTCAGGTTCTCCTTCACGAACTCCACCCGTACGCCCTTGCCCGCGGGCGCGGGCGGCGGCCAGGCCTTCGTGGGTGCCGTCGACGATCAGCTCGCGGATGAACTCTGCCAGTGCGGCGAAGACGTGGAAGACCAGGCGCCCGCCGGGGTGGTGGTGTCGAGTGCTTCGTGCAGGGATCGGAATCCGATGCCGCGCTTACGGAGTGCGGCGACGATCGAGACCAGGCCCTGCAGAGAGGGGTGTCGGTCCACTGTCACAAATTGTGAAAGGCCAACACTTCATAGTTCGGGGCGTTAGTGTTCGCCTGTCCTCGCGCAGGTGCGGGGTGAACGACCGGGAGGGACACATGACAACGAACCGCGTTTTGGGACGAATCGGCTGGGCCGCACAGGCTTTGGTGGCCGCGAGCGCCGTGGTGACCCTGGCGGCGGCCCCCGCGTCGGCCGGTTCGGGTTCGGCCGATTCGGGTTCGGCCGATCCGGGTTTCACGATCAAGGGCAATCCTGCGCAGTTGCAGGTGGGGACGAGTTACGAGCTGGACTACACCCGCGCCTACGACCACGTCCCTTGGATGGGCGCCCAGCTCGTGAATTTCTATGACAACGGGCAGTGCATCGGCTGGGACGCGGGATTTGGGGGGGATAAATACCTCGATTCGACGATGTGGACGCCGACTTCCGCTGGCGCCCATACCCTGCAGGTCGCATATGGCCCGTATGTTCAGACCATGACTGTCACCGTCCAACCCGCCGCGAGCGGCGCTCCGATCCCGAAGCCCACCACCGGCGGTTGCGGGGTTGACAGCCCCCCCACCTCCACAGGCAGCTCGGGAATCTGAGCCGCAGCCCCACGAGGGCGAGAATCGAGCAGACATCCAGGGGTCCCGGACTCGCCGAAAATCCAAGTGCCCGGCGTCGGCGTCGCGGAGGGTGATGCGGATCCGCATCCCGTGGGCGTACCCATCCTCCGCCTGCGTGACTGGTCCTACACCGCGACGTCGGGCAACCGCCCGTGATCCTCGGGCAGGGTGGGCCCGGCGTTGAGGTAGCTATAGACGGTGTCGCGGTGGACCCCGAATTCCTTGGCCAGCTTCGCTTTCGGCTCGCCGGCCGCGGCGCGAGTGCGCAGGGCGTGGGCCTCTGCGGTGGTGAGGGAGGGTTTTCGGCCCTTGTAGACGCCGCGGGTCTTGGCTTTGGCGATGCCTTCGCGTTGGCGTTCGAGGATGAGGGCGCGTTCGAATTCGGCGACCGCGCCCATCATGTTCAGCAGCAGGTTGGCCATCGGGGTGTCCTCGCCGGTGAAGGTGATGCCCTCTTTGACGAATTCGACCTTGATCCCGTCCTCGGTCAGCCCGCGTACCAGCTGGCGCAGGTCGTCGAGACTGCGGGCGAGCCGGTCCATGGAGTGCACGACCACGGTGTCGCCGTCGCGGACGTAGTCCAGCAAGGCCGTCAGTTGCGGGCGTTCGCGGTCTTTGCCGGAGGCCTTGTCGGTGAAGGTCTTGTCGACGCGGATCCCGTCGAGTTGCCGTTCGGTGTTCTGGTCGCCGGTGCTGACCCTGACGTAGCCGACTCGCTGCCCGTGCATCGCCCGCAATTCCCTTCTGTGCGTGGATATGTCGGGCTGGAGTCTAAGAACCGACACCGACAAGTGTCGGAAAAGCCGGTTCGGATTCTATTCCGACACTCGTGCGGGTGGATCGGGAGTGTCGGGTACGGGTGTACCTCAAAACGACATGCTGACTGCCGTTACCGAACCCGGCTAACCAACAGTCGACGAGTTCCTAGCCGTCCCGACTTCGCTCATCTCATCAAACCCGGCCTGGACCTGTCTCGCCCCGCGACAACCACCAGCGCCCGCCCCGAAACTCGGGGCGGGCGCTGGTGGTTGTCGTGCCAACTAGCGGTTGGTCAGAACATCGCCGGGAGATGGGAGGCGCTGCCAGAGCCTGCGGCGGCGCTGCCGGTCCCGGCAATAGCGGCAATGATCAGGCCAATGATTGTCAACATGAAGGGTGTTCTCCGTTCGTGTCTAACTCAGGTCTGACTAACTCATGACGCATCAACCTAACCTGGTCAAGTGACCAGTTGTCAAGCTCGCGGTGGCGGTCACGCCGCGAACTGTCCGAGAAAGGTCTGACACAGATTCTCGGACAACATGTCTCGGCAACACGGTTTTCGACAGGTGGTCCTTCCTCGCCACCTGGGGATTCGCCGCCGCACGGGGCATGTGAGGTGAGTGCTGGAGAAATGATCGATTCTCGACACTCATCCAGCCGCAGGCGGCGGAGCGACAGCTGGCGGCCAGTCCTGAGGCTCGACGTTGTTGGGCTTCTGACTAAGGTCCTGGTCCCAGTCAAACCGTGGTGCTGGCGGGCCCCATCGCCGCGGATCAGCGAACGAAATAGCTTCAGTACCGAAATCCACCATTTCAAACCTGGTGGTGCCGGAGAAGGTCACGCCCCCGAACCCGGCGGCGCCGGAGAAGGTCGCACCCCCGAACCCGGCGTCGCTGGAGAAGGTCGCGTCCCAGAACCTGGTGGTGCCGGAGAAGGTCGCCCCCTCGAATCCGACGGTGCCAGAGAAGGTCGCGCCTCCGAACCGGGCGGCCCTGGAGAAGGTCGCGTCCCCGAACCAGGCGTCGCTGGAGAAGGTTGCGCCATCGAATCGGGTGTCACTGGAGAAGGTCACGCCTCCGAACCAGGCGTCGCCGGAGAAAGTCGTGTCCCCGAACCAGGCGGTGCTGGAGAAGGTCGCGCCATCAAACCGAGCGGTGCTGGAGAAGGTCGCGCCCTCGAATCGGGTGTCGCTGAAGAAGGTCACGCGCCCGAACCTGGCTTCGCTGGAGAAGGTCGCGCCTCCGAACCTGGCTTCGCTGGAGAAGGTCGCGCCCCCGAACCAGGCGTCGCCGGAAAAGGTCGCGCCCCCGAACCCGGTGCCGCCGGAAAAGGTCGCGCCCCCGAACCCGGTGCCGCCGGAGAAGGTCGCGCCCCCGAACCTGGCTTCGCTGGAGAACGTCGCGTCCCCGAACCAAGCGTCGCTGGAGAAGGTCGCGTCCCCGAACCTGGCTTCGCCGGAAAAGGTCGCGCCCTCGAACCGGGCGGTACCGGAGAACTGGGCGGCTGTGAAGTCGATGTCTTCGAGGTATGCGGTACGGAAGTCGAAATCGCTTGTTGACCAGCTGTATTCAGCGGCGGGTCGGACATGGTCGGCGATGACGCGGACGATGGTTGCGCGTACCTCTCTGTCGTTGTGCCTGTACTCGAGGTGGCGCTCGGAGTCGTCGGCGCGGGTGCCGTCGGTGGTTGCGCGGTGGTGTTTGAGAACCAGTTTGCTCTGGTGGTTGGCCCCGAGTTCGGGACTGTAGGGCAGGCGCAGGTAACCGCACAGGACGTCGATGCATTGTTGGCGGCGCAGTCCACTCGATTCGTCGGCGACACCGGCCATGGCGTAGACCCCGGCGATGCGGACCGCGACATCGGTCGCGCCGAGCTGTGCGGCGGCGGCACCGAAGCGTTCGACGAACCGGCCCTGCTCGATATCGCGTTGCCGCCGGTAGGCGATCACCAACGCGACCACACCGCCGACACCGGCCACCACGGTCAACGCGATCCGGGTGACGTCGATGTCGCCGGCGGTCTTGCTCGGATCGATCGGGGTGATCCAGCGCAGGAATCGGTAGGCGGCGAACGCTACGAGCAGTCCGCCGCACAGTGCTAGGAAGACCGCGGGAAACAAGCCGATCCGTCCAGCGAAGCGACCCATTGCCCTGTTGCGCTTTCCCACCCACATGAGCACCGCTCGATTGTGCTCGACACCATGCCCTACCGCTCGCGATTCGTCGGCCCGCTGTTGCAGTTGATGAACGGGCTTCCGAACACCGCTTCATGCGGAGGCGCGGGATGCCCGGAACAAGGACCGCCGACGTATGTGAACCATCGTTTTCCGAACGGCCGTCGCTTCATTCGATCAGGTGCCGCCGTGGCAGCGCGCAAGGGGGAGGGAAGGTGGCGGGCGCACTCGCCGTCTCTGCGAGGAAGCCGAGCGATGTCATCGGGGAACTCCGTAGCCGGGCAGCCGGAACGGCGGGTTGCGGCATGGCGGGTCGGCCGGGATGTTCGGGGTGTCAATACCCCAAATTGTGAAACGGATTCAGTTCTGAATGTTGGCCGAGTCGTTAAACTCGCCGACACCCGGTGGCCTTTCTCCGGGGGGAAGCAAGGAGATCTACCAGCCATGAAGCTGAAACCACTGGCGTGCAAGGGGTTCGGTATCTTGACTGCCGCCACGGTAGCGAGTCTCGCAC
The DNA here is from genome assembly GCF_053603795.1 of Nocardia sp. NPDC004123. Lineage (NCBI taxonomy): Bacteria > Bacillati > Actinomycetota > Actinomycetes > Mycobacteriales > Nocardiaceae > Nocardia > Nocardia sp. NPDC004123. The sequence goes on along the minus strand of NZ_JBSGGG010000008.1, from coordinate 90,085 downwards.
TCGGGGCGGCACCGGCCTCTGCCAGCATCACCGAACTCGGGGCGGAGTGCCCGATAAGCGGGTACGAAGGGTCCGACCCCAGGTGTGAAAACTCGCACATCTGGGTTGGCACTACGGACTCGACTCCGGTGTGGCTCGCCGTCAACGGCACTGTGCTCGGCGGGAGTCCCTTCCCGGTGACGCTCTACGCTGCCGGCGGCGGCTACGGGGCCGGGGTGTACCTCGACTGCGCCGAAATAACGTTGCATGTCACCGCCATGCAAAAGAGCGCGGACGGCACGATCACCAGCCAGAAGTCGATCGATTACACACCTGCCTACCCGCGGGTGGGGAGCACGGCCCAAAGCATCTTGGCCGGTAGCGCCAGCGGCTCGGCCAGCCCCACCTGTCACGTTGTCACGTAAGGACAGCGTGAGTAGATGCATCCCTGAGGTCAACTGATCCTGCCCATCCACAAGCCGCTGACCATCGTTTTCCGAACAGCCCGGCCTGAGGGGGTTCCGGTAGTAATCGCCAAAAATCCAACGAAGTTCGGGATATGCCCTGGTAGAGGGTGATTCGCCGGTTCCGGGTGCGGAGCAGGGTGGTTGGTGCTTGGCTTGGCTGCCGATGAGGTCGGTCGGTGTGCCGGAAGGCTGGGTTCGTGGCGACGCGGGTATTCGCTGATGAGGAGTTGCAGCGACTTCGGGAGTTCCCGGAGATCAGCCGCGATGAGCTGTTCCGGTACTTCACGCTCAGCCCAGCAGATTTGGCGTTCGTCACGCCACAGGGTCGAGGGGCGAGTGTGCGCCTGGGCTTGGCCGTGATTCTGTGCAGTCTGCCGTGACTGGGGTTCGTTCCGGACAAGGTGGCTGCGGCGCCGCCGGTGGCGGTGACGCGGCTGGCCGAGCAGTTGAATGTCGATGCGGCGCAGCTTCGTTCGTACGGTCGCCGTGCCCAGACGCGCAGTGAACATGTGCGGCTCGTGGCCCAATATCTGGGCTGGCGCGCGGGCGGAGCAATCGAGCTGAAGGAGCTGGATGAGTTCCTGCTGGCGCGAGCGATGGAGCATGATTCGCCGACACTGTTGTTCCGGCTGGCGTCCGAATACCTGATCTCGGCGCGGGTGATCCGGCCGGGCCCGGTCACGCTCGTGGAGCGGGTCGCGCACGCGCGCAACCAGGTTCAGGCCGAGACGTATGACCGGCTGGTACACGAGCTCACACCGCAGCGCTGTCAGGACCTGGATGCGCTGCTGGTGGTCGATCCGTCACTGGGGATGTCGAGGTTGACGTGGTTGTCGACCGGTCCGGTGGAGGCTTCCGCGGCCGCGGTGAAGGCCGAGGTCGACAAGCTGGGGTTCCTGCGCGGGCTGGGTGCCGACGCCCTGGACATTTCGGTGCTGCCCGCGGAGCGGCGACGGTTCCTGGCCACGATGGGCCGTCGCCTGACCGGTCAAGCGCTGGAACGGCGTGATCCGCAGCGGCGGTATCCGATCCTGCTCACACTGCTGACTCAGTCGGCCACCGACGTGCTCGACGAGGTGGTACAGCTGTTCGACCAGGCGATCTCGGCGAAATTCAGCACTGCCGAGAAACGGATGCGCGACGAGCTGGCCGAACGCGGCAAGACCGGCGAGGACCGGCAAGCGCTGCTGGACGATCTCCTGGCGATCGTCACCGACATGCAGATCCCCGACGAGGAGATCGGCGGATTGATCCGCGGCGAGAAGATCGGATGGGAGCGGTTGCGCGCGGCGATAGCGCAGGCCAAGCCACGGCTGCCCCGCGATCACGGCCATTTGGCTGCCCTGGATGCCTCGTATTCGTATCTGCGGCAGTTCACTCCGGCGGTGTTGTCGACGGTGCGCTTCGCCGGCGGCACCGCGGCCACCGAGCTGCTGATCGCGGTGAACATGCTGCGCGAGCTCAACGCCACCGGCGGCCGGAAGGTCTTCGACGATGCGCCGACCGGGTTCGTGCCCACCAAATGGCGCGGATACCTCGACGAAGCCCGAAAGTCGGGTAGCGCGACCGCCTACCGGCACTACTGGGAGCTGTGCGTGCTGCTCGGCCTTCGGGACGGCTTGTGCAGCGGCGATGTGTACGTGCCAGGCTCACGCCGCTACGCCGACCCGGCCGCCTACCTGCTCACACCCGAGCAGTGGGAGCCCCAACGCGCCGAATTCTGCCGCCTGGTCGGCAAACCCGCTGATCCGGCCCGCGCGCTGGCCAGCGCCACCGACGAACTGTACGAGGCTCTCGGCGAGCTGGAGACGGTGCTGGTCGAGGGCGACGGCCCGGTCCGTCTCGACGAGGACGGTGATCTGGTGATTTCGCCGTTGACCGCCGAAGATGTCCCGGAGGAAGCGAAGGCGCTCAAGGCCGAGCTCACGGAGATGCTGCCGTTCGCGCCGATCGTGTCGCTGTTGATCGAGTTGGACAAGCGCACCGGCTACCTGGACTGCTTCACCCACGCCTCGGGCAAGCAAGCCCGCAGTCCCGAGCTGAAACGCAACCTGATCGCGGTCCTGCTGGCCTTCTCCACCAACCTTGGTCTGACCAGGATGGCCGAAGCCTCCGGGATCTCCTACGACATCCTCGCCTGGACCTCGGAGTGGTACGTGCGGGAGGAGACACTGCGCGCCGCGAATACGGCGCTGATCGGCTACCACCAAAGCCTGCCGCTCACAGCGATTTTCGGTGCGGGCACGCTGTCCTCCAGCGATGGCCAGAGGTTCCCTACGCGCGGCAAGTCGATCACCGCCCGAGCCCTGAGCCGCTACTTCGCCCACGAAGGGCTCTCCACCTACACTCACGTCACCGACCAGCACGCCACCTACGGCACCAAGGTCATCGTCGCCACCAGACGCGAAGCGCACTATGTGCTCGATGAAATCCTCGGCAACGCAACCGATCTGCCGATCACTGAACATGCCACCGACACTCACGGCGTCACGCTGGTCAACTTTGGGCTGTTCGATCTACTCGGCATGCAGCTGTCCCCGCGCATCCGCGACCTGGGGCGCATCACCCTGTACCGGGCGGGGCCACGCTCCGAGGCGGAATCCCGATTCCCTCACACAGGCCCGTTGCTGACGCGCAAGCTGAATCTGGATCTGATCGCCGAGCACTACGACGACCTGCTCCGACTGGTCGGATCGCTGAAGTTCGGGCACGCCACCGCCTCGCTGCTGGTCGGCAAGCTGTCCGCGTCCGGGCGGCAGAACGCCCTCGCAGCTGCGCTCAAGGAGTACGGGGCGTTGCGCAGGACGATCTACGCCGCGAAGTACCTGTCGGACCCGGACTACCGGCGCAAGATCTCCCGCCAGCTCAACAAGGGCGAATCCCTGCACGCATTGCGTCGCGACCTGCTCTACGCCCACGAAGGCATGATCCGCGCCCGGCACCTGGAGTCCCAGACCGAACAGGCCTGGTGTTTGACCTTGGCCACCAACGCCGTGATCGCCTGGACCGCAGAGTATTACGGGTTGGCGGTGGAGCAGATGCGCCGCGAGGGGCGGCGCATCGACGACGAGGTCCTCGCGCACGTCTCACCCGCGCACAGCGAGAACATCAACTTCTTCGGCGCGATCGAGGTCGACATCGATGCCGAACTCGCCCAACTCGGACCGACCGGTTACCGACCGCTGCGGGTTCGTGACACCTTGTTCTGATCGACACCTGGCGTGCCGATCAGAACACGAATCTCGAGTGACTACTCCTCGGTCGTTATCCCGGAGCTGACCGCGGGCCGGTCATCGACGGCGCCGGTCCTGGAAGCCTCCGGTGCGGAGACCCGTGAAGACCGTCGCGGCAGCATCAGCGCGGGTACCACCGCTACAGCGCCGATCGCGAGTGCCCACCAATAGGTTTGGGTGAACGCGTGCGCCAGCGTGTGGGTGATTCCGTCGGTTCGCACTGTTGTCGTCAACGCGTTCGCAACGGAACCCTCGTGTTCGATGTTGCGTTGGACCAGCACCAGCAGCGCCGCGACTCCGAACGAACTCGCCGCACGGAGGCTGACGTTGGTAGCGGTTGTGGCCGAGGGGATTTCGGAACGCTGCAACGTCTGATAGCTGGCGCTCATCGCGGCGGGCATTATCGGGCCGTGCCCGAGGCCGATCACGAACAGCGTGGCCACGACCAGGGCATTGCTGGTGTCGGGGCCGATCTGGGTGAGACCGAGGATTCCCAACAGCACCAGAGGCAGTCCGATGAGGATCAGCAATCGTGGAGAGTGCTTGTCGGTCAGTTTGCCGGTGATCAGCGTCGTGGCCATCGCGCCCAGCCCGACTGGTGCGACCATAGCTCCCGAACGCAGCGGACTGTCGGCGTTGACGGTCTGGAAATACAGCGGCAGCAGCGCCGTCAGGCCGGACAGAGTGCCGATATAGGCGAAGACCAGCACGTTGACCGCGGTGAAGTTTCGATCCCGCACCAGCCGAACGTCGACCAGGGCTGTGGCACCCTTGCGGCGAGCATGCAGGACATAGCAGGCGATCAGCGCAACTCCGGCGAGCACGCTGGCGACGACACCGATATCGGTCAGCCTCGTCCCGCTGCCCGCCCGCGCGGTGCCGTACACCAGTGCACCCAAACCCGGTGACAGCAGCACCAATCCGACGATGTCGAGCCTGCTGCCACGGTCACGGACCTCGTCGGTCGGCAATAGCCGGATCGCGGCGATGACGGCCATCGCGCACAGGGGCACGTTGATGTAGAACATCCACCGCCACGACAGGTGACCGAGGATCAGCCCGCCGACTGTCGGACCGAGTACCGGGGCGAGCATCGCGGGTACCGCGACCGCGCTCATGACGCGGCCCATCCGGGCGGGGCCGGCGGCACGGGCCAGCATCGTCTGCCCGATCGGCAGGATCATGCCGGCGCCGAAGCCTTGCAGCACTCGGAACGCGATGAGGCTGGTGATGTTCCAGGCCATTCCGCACAGCACCGATCCGGTGATGAACAGCAGCAGCGAGACGATCCACATCGTCTTCGGGCCGAACCGCATGATCGCCCATCCCGACAACGGGATGCTGGCCGAGAGCGCCAGGGTGTATCCGGTCAGCACCCATTGAATCGCCGACAGCGACGTATGGAACTGAGCACCAAGGGTGTTCACTGCGACGCTGGTGATCGTGGTGTCGAGGATCGTCATGATCGCGCCCAGGACCACCACGATTACGAGTTTGCTCAGGGCCGGGTCGAAGTCGGTCGTTTCCGTTCGAGGTTGTGTCATTGCGAGGTTTCCCCACCATCGTTATCGATACACTGTATCGAGAACGATACGGCGTTCTGTCAAGCGATACGGTGTCTCGGGTAGACTGTGGACCGTGGAGCTGCATGATTCCGGCGAAGACAACACCGCGTCTGGCACCCCGATTTGGGCGCGCGAGACGCCGCGGCGACGGCCTGCGGTGACCAGGGACGACATCGTTGCCGCCGCAATGGAACTCGCGAATACCGAGGGCCTCGACGCTGTGTCCATGCGTCGGGTCGCCGCACGGCTGGGCGTCGGTCCGATGGCCCTCTACACGCACATCGACAGCAAAGACGATCTGTTCGACCTGCTCGCCGACGCGCTGGCCGGTGAGATCGTCCTCGACGAGGGTGATCTCACCGCGGACTGGCGTGAGTCGATCACCCGTGTGGCCCGGTGCGAGCGCGCCATGATCAAACGGCACCCTTGGGCCACCGATCTGGTCGGCAAGCGCACCACGATCGGGCCGAACGCGCTGCTGCACATCGAGCAATCACTCAAAGCGCTGGACGGGCTGGGTGTTTCACCGGCACAGGCGACGCAGATCGTGCAGGCAGTCGATCAGTACACGACTGGATTCGTCCTGCGGGAGACCCTGGCATCGTCGCCGGAGTCGTTCGGGCTCGACTCGCCAACCGGTGCCTATCTTCGTGATGCGGCGACTGCGGCGGGCCACGAGCGGCTGACCGAACTACTCCAACGCAATCCGTCCGAGCTGCCTGACCCCGACGAGAACTTCGAACAAGGACTGCGCTGGCTGCTGGAAGGTATCGCGCGCGACACCAGCGCTCCGTGATCCTAGAGGCGTCTCGGAAACGATCGTCCACGAGACACCTTGGGCTTCCAGGGATTCCCGCAGGTCGAATGCCACCGAATCTGCACGGTTGCCGTGTACGCGCCAACGTCAACCTGTCGGGGGTTCGCAATACAGTCCGCGCCATGCGAATCGGCTACGGGCGGGTCTGCACCCGCGACCAGCATCCCGAAGCCCAGCACGACGCGCTCACCGCGGCCGGCTGTGAGGAGATCTTCATCGACAAGGCCTCCGGCAAGCTCCCTCCCGCACCGAGCTGACCAAGGCGCTGCTGGTCGCCGACCGGCCCAAAGACCAACTGGTGGTGACCACGCTCGACCGGCTCGGCCGCTCCCTCGAGCACCTGATCGAACTGTCGAAGACCTTGCAGGAACGGAGCGTGGACCTGGTGGTCCTGGATCAGGGCATCGACACCTCCTCCGCCCTCGGGCGGATGTTCTTCCAAATCCTCGGTGCGATAGCCGAATTCGAGCACGCCCTGATGTCCGAACACACCCGCGACGGCCTGGCCGGGGCCCGCGCCCGCGGACGCACCGGCGGACAGAAGCCGAAACTTGGGCCCCCGCAGGTGAATCTGGCGCGGCAGATGTACGACGAACTCGATGAGCGAGACAAACGTCGATACACCGTCGACCAGATCGCCGCCGAGTTCGGCGTCACCCGCCCAACCATCTACCGCCACCTCGGCAAGACAACCCCATAGCTGACCACGACCGCGGTCCGACCATCATTGCTGGTCAAGCAATTGTCGTTGTTTTTCGCACGGTTACTACCGGGACCCCTGCACATCGAGGACGAACCGAGGTGATCGTCTTGCCGCAACTGCTGGCCGCCCGGGCCGAGGCCTCGCACCGAAACCACCGACGCCCGGCGGTGGCACCGCCCGAGGGGCGTAGCGGGGGCTGCCGGGATTCCGGTCGCGGACACGATATGACCGCCGATGGTGTTGTGTCGTAGGACTTTTCGCGTCGCGGCCTGCTCAGGCAGCGCCGGCGGTGGGCTGCTGGATATCGAGGGCGGGTTCGCGGGCGGCGCGCAGGATGAGGTGGAGCAGGGCCACGACGAGGGTTTGATCGAGGGGGCTCCAGGTCAGGGACATGCGGTTGTGGACGAAGCCGACGGAGATGCCGGAGCGGGGGTCGGTCCAGCCGGTGGAGCCGAAGGCCCCGACGTGGCCGTAGCCGCGGGGTGCCCGCGCGGCGGGGAGGCTGTGATAGCCCAGGTGCCAGAACGGGACCAGCAGACTGTGGTCGAGGCGGTAGGTGCGGATGCGTTCGAGTTCACGGACGGTCGGGGTGGACAGGTAGGGGCGGCCGTCGGCATATCCGTCGCAGGCCAGGGCGCTGTACATTTTCGCCAGCGCCGCGGCGGTGCAGACGGCGTTGCCGGCGGGCAGGGCGGTGTCGAGGATGGCGGGGTCGTCGCCGCGGAAGATGGATTCCAGGCCGGGCACGTAGATCGATGAGAGCGGGGCGCGCAGCAGGCGGGGCAGGCGCGGGACGGCGGCGGCGACCGGGGCCGGGATGCTGCGTTCGGCAAGGGTTTTCAGGGAGCCGACGAGGTGGGCGGGCCGGGTGCGGGACCCGGCGGGCGGGCGGCCGAGGTGGATGCCGTCCACGCCGAGGGGGTCGGCGACCTCGCTGCGATAGAGCTGGGTCATGTCGCGGCCGGTGACGGCGCGGGCCAGCCCGCTCATGAGCCAGCCGATGGTGAGGGCGTGGTAGATCGGCGTGCCCAGCAGGTCATCGGGTTTCGCGGCGGCCAGGCGCGCTTCCATGAGTTCGTGGTCGAGGATCTCGCCGGGGGTGGCGGCGGGCAGCGCCGACAGGCCGGCGCGGTGGCTGAGCAGTTCGGTGACGGTGATGCGGGCCTTGCCGTTGGCGGCGAACTCGGGCCAGTATTCGGCGACGGGCGCGGCGTAGTCGAGCAGGCCGCGGTCGGCCAGCCGCGCCAGCACGGTCGCCGAGACACCCTTGGATGCGGAGTAGACCATGGCGCCGGTGTCGGCGGTCCAGGGCGTGCCGTGGGCGTCGGCGGCGCCGGCCCAGACATCCACGACCGGTTCGCCGTGCTGGTAGACCGCCAGTGCGCCGCCGTTGCCGCGGCGGCCGGCGAAGACGCGGGCGAAAGTCTTGATGGCGGAGTCGAATCGGGGTTCGGCGGTGCCGTGCACCCCGGTGGGCAGTCCGGCAGCGGCGGCGGAGCTGGAGGTCGTCATCGATCCACGGTAGCGGCGCGGCGACCACTCCGACAAGATGTGTCTGGGACAATTTTCCGGCGTGGTGGAGAGTTCGGATGTCGGTGCCGTCTGCCACAGTGACGGTCATGGATCCGGTGACCTTCCCCGACGCCGCCGCCTTCGACTCCTGGCTCGAAGCCAATCACGCACGCCCGGAAGGGGTTTGGATCCGCATGGCCAAGAAGGGCTCGGGTATCGCCACGCTCACCGAGGACGAGGCGGTCGATGTCGGACTGTGCTGGGGCTGGATTTCGGGGCAGCGCAAGGCCTTCGACGCCGACTACTACCTGCAGAAGTATGTGCCGCGCCGCCCGCGCAGCCACTGGTCGCAGGTCAATGTCGACAAGGTCGCCGACCTCACCGCCGCCGGGCGCATGCGCGCGCCGGGACTCGCCGAGGTCGAAGCGGCCCGCGCGGACGGGCGGTGGGCCGCGGCCTACCCGTCGCAGGCGAACTTCACGGTGCCGCCGGATCTGGCTGCCGCGCTGGCCGATCGGCCCCGCGCCCGGCATGCCTTCGACGCCCTGGACCGGACCCGCCAGTATGCGATCGTGCTGGAGTTGCTGCGGGCGAGAACCGCGAAAACCCGTGCTTCCCGCCTCGACAAGGCGCTCGACGGCCTCGAATCACACTGAAACCGGCCGATTCCGGGTGCCCGGGCCATATCGGGCCCCCGGAATCGGTTCGTGCCGGGTTCAGTTCAGTCGTTCGGCCAGCAGCGGCGCGAGGGTGCGCAGCACCTCGAGGTAGTCCCCGCCGACGACCTGCGGCGCGACATGGTTCGCACCGGCGTGTACGTGTTCGGCCAGCCGGTCGGCGATCTGGGCGGCGCTGCCGTGCGCGACGACCGCGTCCACGAACCGGTCGCTGCCGGGCTGGGTCAGGTCGGTCTCGTCGAAACCGAAGCGGCGCAGGTTGTTCACGTAGTTGACCAGGCCCAGATAGAACCCGGCCTTCTCGCGGCCGACGACCCGGGCTCGCGCGGTGTCCTCGTCGAGGACCACCTTGTGCTCGCTGACCAGCAGCTTGTCGGGCCCCAGGATGCCGCGCAGCTCGGCGGTGTGCTCGGGCACGGTCAGATACGGCAGGGCGCCGGCGCTGCGGTCGCGCGCGAGTTTCGCCACCCGTGGGCCCAGTGCGGCCAGTGCGCGGCCCTGCTGCGGGACGCCGCGGGCGTCGAGGATGTCGAGGTAGTTGACCAGGGCGTCATAGGGTTTGGCGTAGGTGCCGGTGTGCTCGGGGTGACCGACGCCGATGCCGAGCAGGAACCGGCCGGGGAATTTCTCCGCGAGCCGCAGGTAGGTGTCCGCGGCCGCCTCGGCGGTGGAGCCCCACACGTTGACGATGCTGGTACCCACGACGATCGATTCGGATCCGGCGAGCAGTTTCTCGTAGCCGTCCCAGTCGGCCGGCGGCGATCCGCCCAGCCAGACCGCGCCGTAGCCGAGGTCTTCCAGTTCACGCACCGCTTCGGGGGTGAACTGCGTGTAGAACTGCCATGCACCGAACTTGCCCAGGTAGTCGAATGCCATATCAGCGGCCAACACATCAAGATCACGACGCATTCCCGGCGGCGCTGTCGAATTCGGCGCGCGCGGCGAGCACCTCGTCCATGTGGCCCTCGGCCCACTGGTGCAGCCGGGTCACGATCACCAGCAGGCTCTGCCCGAGCGGGGTCAGCGAATAATCCACGCGCACCGGTACCTGCGCGGTCATGCGCCGCGCCACCAGGCCGTCGCGTTCGAGGGTGCGCAGGGTCTGGGTGAGCATCTTGTTGCTGACCGCGGCCACGATCGCACCGATCTCGCCGTAGCGGCGCGGTCCCGGGCCGAGCGCGGCCAGGATCAGGCAGGTCCACTTGTCACCGATGGTGTCGAGCATCTGATTGGTGGGACAGGCGGCGAGGAAGGCGTTGTACTCGACTTTGGCCTGTTCCCGGCGTTGCGCGGCGGTGGTGGTCGGCATCGTCACTCCCCTGGTGCGGGCCCGGCCACGAGCCCGGATCGACAACTGGCTGTGCAGGTACAGCCGACGCGGTGGCGTGCGCATTCCCGCCCGCCGGGACCGGTTCGGGTCGCGATCCGCACTCTCACCGGTGACCTGGGTACTTTTCGGTGCCTACTGGCCCGGCGCCCGGACGCCGACCTACGGTGAAACCACGCCCCGCACCGCCGGTCACCCGGCGCGGCGGCGTTCCACCGGTGGACCTTCATTCCTTCGCAGTCACAGGAGCATTCCCATGCGTGCTGTTGCTTTCTCCCGTTTCGGCGGTCCGGAGGTCCTCGACCTGATCGACACCCCCGTACCCGTCCCGGGACCGGGTGAGGTGCTGGTGAAAATCGCTGCCGCCCCGGTCAATCCGGTCGATATCGGGGCGCGGGCCGGGGCGTTCGCCGCGCTGCTGCCCGAGCGCGACCATTACGTGCCCGGCGTCGAATTCTCCGGCTGGATCGAGGCGACCGGTCCTGGAGTGGCCGACGCCGAGCCGGGTCGGCCGGTGGTCGGGCTGATTCCGTGGCTGGCCACCTTCGACGGCGCCTGCACCGAGTACGTGACGATCGCGGCCGAGCTGGTCGCCGCCGCCCCGACCGGCGTCGATCTGACCGCCGCGGCGACCCTGCCGCTCAATGCGATCACCGCGGACCTGGCCGTGGCGGCGGCCCCCGGAGCCCGGGTGCTGGTGACCGGCGCGGCCGGCGGCGTCGGCGGATACGCGGTGCAGTTGGCCGCGGCACGGGGCGCGACGGTGATCGCCGTGGCCGGGCCCGGGGACGAAGACCTGGTGAAGTCACTGGGTGCGAGCGAATTCGCAACGCGCGGTGAGGATCTGGGGCAGAGTGTGGGCGTGGGCAGTGTCGACGCCGTCATCGATGCCGCGCTGGTTGGTGCGTCGCTGCTGCCACTGGTGCGCGACGGCGGCGCCTTCGTGGCGTTGCTGCCGCCGGTGACCCCGCCCGCCGAGCGCGGGATCACGGTGACGACGGTGCAGCAGGCCCCCGACGGCCGCCGCCTGGCCGAGCTGGTGGATCTGGTCGAGGCGGGCACGCTCACGCTGCGGGTCGCGGAGACCTTCCCGCTGGCCGAGGCCGCCGCCGCGCACGCCCGCTTCGAGAAGGGCGGTCTGCGCGGGCGGCTGGTACTGCTCCCCTAGGCGGCTTCGGGTCGGCCCTGGGCGCGGAATTGTCCGGGCGCCACCCCGAATTCGCGTTTGAATGCTTTGGCGAACGCGTATTCGGAGGTGTAGCCGGACTTTTCCGCGACCACCCGCAACAGGGCGTCGGACTCGCGCAGCAGCCGCGCCGCGCAGGTCATGCGCCACCAGGTCAGGTAGGTCAGCGGCCCGGTGCCGAGGGTGGCGGTGAAGCGTTGCGCGAACACCGAGCGCGACAGCCCGGCGCGGGCCGCGAGGGACTGCACCGTCCACGGCGCGCCCGGCTCGGCGTGAATGGCCTGCAGGGTGGTGTGCACGGCCGGATCGCGCAGTGCCGCAACCCATCCGGCGTCGGCGGGGTGGGCGTCGTGCCAGGCGCGCAGCATGAACAGCAGCAGCACCTCCAGCAGCGGCGCGATGGCCCCGGACCCGTCCTGGGTGTCGAGCTCGTGGCCGAGCAGATCGATGGCGGCACGCAGCGGGCTGTGGTGGCCGACGCGGGCGGGCAGGTGGATCACATCGGGCAGTTCCGCCAGCGCGGGGTGCGGGCGCGAGTCGTCGAGAGAATAGGCGCCGCACAGTAATACGGTCTCCGCGCCGATGTCGCCCCCGCCACGTCCGAGCTCGGGACTGTCGGTGATGGCGTGGCCGCGGCTGCGTGGCATGAATGCCACGTCGCCGACCTGCAGGTGCACCGGTTCCCCGCCCTCGGGCAGCAGCCAGCACGAACCCTGCAGCACCACATGGAATCCCGCGCTGTTGCCCTGCGCCGGGAAGTGCGTGCGCCAGGGTGCATGCTTGACGGTCCGGTTGGAATGCGGGGTGCCCAGCCGCATCGCGGCGACCGCGTCGCTGAGAATGTCCACCACCCAACCGTACCGGTAACTCCGGCCTACCCGGACGATCGGATATCAGGGCCGGAGTTTCGAGCATGGATCGTCCGGACCGGACTCCATAGCGTGAAGCGCGAGCCGAATCCCGGTTCGTGTCCCCTCACTCGATGGAGTTGTCTCCCATGCGTATTGCCGTGCACGGCGCCAGCGGTTTCACCGGTTCCCTCGTCGTGGCCGAGCTCGCCCGCCGCAACCTCACCCCGGTCCTGGTCGGCCGCGACCCGGACCGCCTGCGCCGCATCGCCGACCAGGCCGCGATCCCGGACGCCGAGATCCACGTCGCCCCCCTCGAGGACACCGCTGCCCTCACCGCCGCGTTCGCGAGCACCGACGCCGTGATCAATACCGCCGGACCCTTCACCCTCTGGGGCGAACCGGTCGTGCGGGCCGCCATCGCCGCCCGCCGCCCCTACCTCGACACCACCGGCGAACCCGCCTACCTGCACACGATCCTCACCACCTACGACGAACCCGCGAAACAGGCCGGGATCGCGGTCGTTCCGGCCGTCACCGACGACGGCGTGCCCGGCGACCTCATCGCCGCACTGACCGCCGCCCGCCTCACCGCCCCGATCGGCGAGGTCGTCATCGCCGACCTGCGCCGCCCGGGCGCCGCATCCCGGGGAACCGCACGCTCGATGGCCGCCATCATGGTCGCCGAACAGATCGAATACCGGTCCGGCAGCTGGCAATCGGTGCAGGAACCCTCGTCCACGATGCGCGAGCCCGGCGAGACCGAACCGGTGCCCATGAGCCCCATTGCCCTGCCCGGCGTCTACACGATCCCCCGCCACATCCAGACCCCGCGCGTGCGCGGCGTGATCCGCGCCGAGGTCGGAGACCTGTTCGCGTCCTTGAATTCCGAAGTCGCCGAGACCCTTCCGGAGGTCCCCGACGCGGCCGCGCTCGACGCCGCCCGCTGGTTCATGCTCGCCGAGGCCACCGGCGTGGACGGCCGGCGCGCCCGCGGCTGGGTGACCGGGTTCAACGCCTACGCCTCCACCGCGGTCATCGCCGTGGAGGCCGCGCGCCGGCTGGTCGCCGACGGCGCCCCGGCCGGAACCCTCGCCCCGGCACAGGCCTTCGACGCCGCGAGCTTCCTCGACCACCTCGCCACCACCGGGGTGGCCTGGCAGGTCGAGGAGCTCGCCGCCGTCTGAACTCCGTGCCCCACACCGGAATCAGTGCCCCACACGGGAATCAGCGCCCGGCGTCGACCTTCGGGAAGGTGTCGCTGACCAGCGTGAGCAGCGCGTCCGCGAGCAGGTGGTGCACCTGCTCGCGGGTCAGGCTGCCGCGCACGATCCATTCGCGCCCGGCCGCCTTCACCAGCCCGCCGTAACAGCGCACCAGCGCCCGCAGTTCGGCCGAGTGCAGCGACTCGCTCAGCCCCATCATCTGGACCATGCGGTCGGCCGCGGCATAGTCGGCCTCGTCGAGGATGCGCTGCACCTCGGGGTCGTCGCCGACGCCCTCGTGCCCGGTGACCTTGACCCACGTGCTGCCGTGCTCACCGATGGTGTCCAGCAGCCACGAGACGCTGGCGTCCACCCGGTCCCGGGTGGTCCCGGCGGGCACGATCATCTTCTCCGGCCGCGGCAGCGTCACCATCCGCCGCACCACCGCGAGATACAGATCCCGCTTGTTGCCGAAGTAGTGATTGATCAGCCCGCGCGCCACCCCGGCCCGCTGGGCCAGCTCGGCGGTGGACACCGCCGCGTAGGGGCGTTCGCCGAACATGTCGATGGCGCAGGACAGGATCTGCGCCCGGCGTTCGTCGGGTTCGAGCCGGCGACGGCGCGACGGCGCGTCCCCCGCGTCCTCGGACGCGGGCGGCTCGATAGTGGTGTCGATATCAGAGTGAGCGGGCAATGAGATCCTTCATCACCTCGTTGGCTCCCGCGAGGATCCGCAGGACCCGAGCGCCGGTGTACAGCTGGGAAATCGGGTATTCGGTCATGTATCCATAGCCGCCGAAGAACTGCAGGCAGCGATCCACCACATTACCGAGTTGGTCGGTCAACCAGTATTTCGACATGGCCGCGGTGGGGATGTCCAGCTCACCACGCAGATGCTTGGTGATGCAGTCGTCGAGGAACACCCGCCCGACCTTGGCGATGGTCGCGCACTCCGCCAGCTCGAAACGGGTGTTCTGCATGGCGAACAGCGGCTTGCCGAACGCCTCGCGGCCCTTGGTGTAGTCGACGGTCAGCTCGACCGCCTTCTCCGTCATCGCCACCGCCATGATCGCGGTGACCAGGCGTTCCTGGGCCAGCATCTGCATCATCTGATAGAAACCCTGGCCCTCGGCCGGGCCCAGCAGGTTCGACACCGGCACGCGCAGGCCGTCGAAGAACAGCTCGGCGGTGTCCTGCCCCTTGCCGCCGATCTTGGACAGGATGCGGCCGCGGGTGAAACCCGCAGTGTCGTCGCCCACTTCGGCGAAGATCAGCGACACACCGGCCGCGCCCAGGGCGGGGTCGGTCTTGCAGGCGATGATGATGCCGTCGCACAGCCACCCGTTGGAGATGAAGATCTTCGACCCGGTGATGACGTACTCGTCGCCCTCACGCACCGCGCGGGTCTTGATGTTCTGCAGGTCCGAGCCGGTCCCCGGTTCGGTCATGCCGATCGAGAGCACCATCTCACCGCTGGCCGCCTTCGGCAGCACCCGCTTCTTGAGTTCCTCGGACCCGAACTCGTGCAGGTAGGGCGCGATGATCGAGGAGTGCACCGACATGCCCAGTGAACCGTCACCGCAGTGTGCCTGGGCCTCGATGATCGCCGCCTCGTGGGCGAAAGTGCCACCGCCACCACCGTATTCGGACGGGATGGCCGCGCACAGCAGGCCCAGTTCACCGGCGCGGTTGTAGAGCGCGCGGTCGGGGTGCCCCTGGGCGATGAACTTCTCCTCGTGCGGAATCACCTCCTTCTCGAAGAAGGTGGTCGCCAATCCTCGTACCGCCTCGACCTCGTCGTCGCTCCATGCGGGGCGTGCCATCGTCCGTTCCTCGCTTGCCTGAAAAGGGTGCGCCTGAGCGCCTCGCCCCTCAGCGTGCACGGCTATTGGCGGTGTGTCAACAATGCGTCAACAATCGCCCGACCGGGACTGATTCACCTCGGCCAAGGTCGAGAAGATCGGCGTGTCCGCATCCGCCTCGATCCCCTGCCGCCGCAGGAACCCATCGATGAGCCCCCACACCAGCTCCGTCGCCCGCTCGACGAACTCCGCGGTCTGCTCACCCGACGGCGTATCCGAATCCGACAACCACAGATCCGTCATCGACACCACCGCCCCCACCAGCGCCCGCGACAGATAATCCAGCCCCGCCGCATCCAGGGGCACCGCCTCGGCCACCGACCGCGCCAGCTTCTCCAGCCGCCGCGCCGCATCCCGGCCCAGATCCAGTTGCAGCACACCGGCTCCCGACTGCTGCACCACCGGCGCCTGCCCCAGATACCGGAACACATTGGGATGCTCCAGAATCCCCCGCGCGTACTCGGTGAAGATGCGCCGCAACGCCGTCCGCGGCGGCTGCAGCAGCAACGTCATATCCGCACCCGCCGCCGCGAACGCTTGCCGCGACATACGCGCCGCGATCTCGGTGAACAGATCCCCCTTGTCGGCGAACTGCCGATACAGCCGCGGCTTGGTGATCTGCGCTTCCCGCGCGATGTCATCCATACTCGGACGCGGACCCGCCCGATCGATCACCCGGATCGCCGCATCCACGATGTCCTCGCGGGTCACCGACCGGGTCCCGGCACTGCTACGAGCCACGGGCGAAGTGTACACGTACCGCTGGTACGTCACCTGGGCCGGTCATGCCTGCCCAACAATCCACCGGTCATCGGTCAGCCACGTGATACAGGCCATAACCAAGGCCACCAATCCCGCATTGATTTCACACAGAACGTACTGCCAGTATCGAATGTCGTACCGGCAGTACGCACAACCGAAAGACCCCGATGTCCCACGCAGCACGCCAACTCAGCGACACCCTGCGGGCACCCCTGCCCGACACCTTCGACCAGCTCACCGACACCGACCTGGCCGAACTCGACCGCCACCTCCGCGCCACCATGGTCCGCCGCCGCGAAACCCTCGACGCCGCCATCGGCTCCTCCCTCGACTTCGTCCCGCGCCTCATGCGCCCAGCCATCAAGAAGGCCCTCGGACTATGAGTGAACACCTCGTCGCCGTCGCCGAAATCACCAAACTCGCACGCCTGCTCGGCATCACCGACCCCACCGAACTCGACTTCCTCGCCGACCTGCCGCCCGCCGCCATCCGCGCATACCGCGAACGCGTCACCGACCGACTCTTCGATCGAGACACCAAGCGCCTCAAAGGAATCGCCACCGCCAGCAAGATCGTCCCCGTCGGCATCAGCGCCAAAATCGCCGAACGCGCCTTCGGACCGCTACTCTGCGCCGCCGTCGCCAGCGCCGTCGAACCCCAGCGCGCCGTCGACATCGCCAAAGCACTGAGCGCCACATTCCTCGCCGAATGCGCCGTCCAACTCGACCCCCGCCGCACCGCCGCCATCATCGCCGCCGTGCCGCCGGCAATGGTCACCGAGGTTGCGCGCGAACTGCTTTCACACGGCGACCACATCACCATGGGCCGCTTCGTCCACGTCGTACCCGAACCCGCCCTGCGCGCCGCCGCCCCCGTCATGAGCGACGCAGACCTGCTGCGCATCGGATTCCTCCTCGAGGACAAAACCGCCATCGACAACGTCCTGCACGTCGTCGCCGACCGCGTCCCCGGCGTCATCCGCGCCGCCTGCGAAAACCAGATGTGGGCCGAAGGCATCGACCTGCTCGACTCCATCGCACCCCACAATCGCGCCTGGATCGGCGACATCACCGCCGCCCTCGGCGGCGACGTCCTCGACGCCCTCATCACCGCCGTAGCCGAACTCGACGCCTGGTCCACGCTGCTCCCCCTCACCAGCGCCATGAGCCACGACAGTCTGCGCCTGATCGCCGAACGACCCACCGTCCACACCGACACCGTCCTCGCCGCCATCACCGACGCCGCCCTCGACGGCGGACAATGGGTCAACCTCCTGCCCCTGGCCGCCCACCTGCCCGACCCCCAGCTCGCCTTCATCGCCACCCGCGTCGGCGAACAGAACGATGACCGCCTCGGCGACCTCATCCGCGACGCCCACACCGCCGGCCTCTGGGCCGCCATGGTCCCCCTCGCCCTCGCCCAGGACCACAAGGGCCGCACCCGCGTCCTGACCCTCATCGACGACATGGACGACATCGCCGAATTCCTCGCCGCCCTCACCCCCGACACCCCGGACGCGGCGTGGCAGGCCCTCATTCAGGTCCGCGACGACATCCCCGCCCGCCTGCAAACCCGGCTCGCCGAACGCGCCCGCGAACTCGGTCGCGACGACCTCGCACCCCTCGGCGCCACAGCCAACTGACCGCACCCCACCGCCACAACGCCCGGCCCCGCAACGGCCGGGCGTTTCCCAAATCCGGCCCTTTGAGAGAATGGCTCGTCCACCACCCCGCGCACGAAGGATCACCGCAGCTTCCGATGGCCGAGCAGACCACCCCGGCACCACAGTCCGACGCACCGGCCATCGACCCCGGCGACCTGGCCATCTGCCTGCGCGTCCTCGAACAGGCCGGACAGCTCGACAAGGAACACCCGGACTCCGTCACCGTGCAGCGAGCCGTCGCGCACATGTTCAAGAAGTTCAAGCGCAACAAGCGCGTCGCCGCCCGCGACGCCATCTCCGAAGCCGACCGCGAAGTCGTGGCCGCCACCGCCACCGGCTCACCCAACCGCATCGACGACGAAACCGCCGGGATCCCGATCAGCTCCACCACCACCGGAGCCAGCGCCGGAACCCTGCTGCGACCGCGCCCCTGCTACATATGCAAACAGCGCTATACCCGCGTGGACGCCTTCTACCACCAGCTCTGCCCCGATTGCGCCACCAAGAGCCACGCCAAACGCGACGCCCGCACCGACCTCGCCGGCAAACGCGCCCTCCTCACCGGCGGCCGCGCCAAGATCGGCATGTACATCGCCCTGCGCCTGCTCCGCGACGGCGCCCACACCACCATCACCACCCGCTTCCCCAACGACGCCATCCGCCGCTTCGCCGCCCAGCCCGACAGCGCCGACTGGCTGCACCGGCTCCGCATCGTCGGCATCGACCTCCGCGACCCCGCACAGGTCGTCGCACTCGCCGATGACATTGCCACACAGGGCCCGCTCGACATCCTCATCAACAACGCCGCTCAGACCGTGCGCCGCACCGCCGGGGCATACAGTGCCCTGGTCGAAGCCGAGAACGGGCCCCTGCCCGCGGGCGAACTGCCGGACGTGATCAGCTTCGGCAAGACCATGCAGGCACACCCCACCGCACTCACCGCCTCCCTCACACCCGACCTCACCGCGGCCGACATCACCGACCTGGCCCTGGTCGCCGGATCGGCCACGCCGGAACGCATTTCGCAGGGCGTCGCCATCGACGCGGGCGGACTCGTCCCCGACCTCGCCCACACCAACAGCTGGGTCCAGACCGTCGGCGAGGTCGACGCCACCGAACTGCTCGAAGTGCAGCTGTGCAACTCGGTCGCACCGTTCATCCTCATCTCCCGGCTGCGCCCGTCCATGGCCGCGGCGTCGGCCCGGCGCAAGTACGTGGTGAATGTGTCCGCCATGGAAGGCGTTTTCGCCCGCGGCTACAAGGGCGCCGGCCACCCGCACACGAACATGGCCAAGGCCGCACTCAACATGCTGACCCGCACCAGCGCGCGCGAGATGTTCGAGGGCGACAAGATCCTGATGACCGCCGTCGACACCGGCTGGATCACCGACGAGCGGCCGCACTACACCAAGATCCGCCTGGCCGAGGAAGGCTTCCACGCACCCCTCGACCTGGTCGACGGCGCGGCCCGCGTGTACGACCCGATCGTCCGCGGCGAAGCCGGCGACGACCTCTACGGGTGCTTCCTCAAGGACTACGAACCCTCCAACTGGTAACTCACCTCACCTGGACCTGCCCGGCCCCTCCCCTCTTGGCTGTTTTTTGGGGGTGATGGGGCTGGTACAGGGCTTTTCTAATGGGAAGGTGACTCATGTTTAGATGCGCATATGTCCGTATCAATATGTTCTATCCACGATTCAACGACGCCATGCCGGTTCAGGCTTCCTTTCCAGCCGAAGGAGACTCCCTATCCGTGCTCAGGCCTCTCGTACAGCACCCCGCCCTACCCCGACGTCCCAGCGCAGGACCATAATCGACGCACTCCCCCACTACGAGAACGGACGATCTCATGAGTGGAAAATCCTGGACCACCACGCTGCGGGAGCGACTGCCGTTCCTGCGCTGGTCGGTGATTCGATTCGCTTTGGGCGGGCCGACTTTCATGCGGACCGGGCAGGTGGGCGATGGTCGTGAGGCCGCCGCCCGGGACTACGTACTCACCCATTCCGCCGCGGGCGATCCGGAGAGCGTGCTCGCGGCCTACGACGGCTTCGCCCGCACGCAGAGCATGCTGGTGAACGTCGGGGACGAGAAGGGGCTGATCCTCGACGCCGCCGTGCAGCGGGCCGCGCCGAAACTGGCGCTCGAGCTGGGCGGTTACTGCGGGTACAGCGCGGTCCGGATCGGACGGGCCCTCTCCCCCGGGGCGCGCCTGGTGTCGGTGGAGCTCAATCCCGACAATGCCGGGATCGCCCGGACCCTGCTGGCACATGCCGGGCTCGCCGATCGGGTGAGCGTGGTGGTGGGCACCATCGGCGACGGCGGGAAGACGGTCGAGCGGCTCGCGAGCGAGTACGGATTCGGTTCCGGTGCACTCGATTTCGTCTTCATCGACCATGACAAGAGCGCCTACCTGCCCGATCTGAAGACCATCCTGGCGGCCGGCTGGCTGCATCCGGGCAGCATCGCGGTCGCCGACAATGTGCGTATCCCGGGCGCCCCGGAGTACCGGCGCTATCTGCACGAGGCCGAGGGCGCGAGCTGGCGGACCATCGAGCACGACACCCACGTCGAATACCAGTCGCTGCTCAAAGATCTTGTCCTGGAATCGGAGTACCTGGGCTGATCACTTCTATCCTGGGGTCATGGGCTACCGGCTGCTGGCCGACGCGACCGCGATCGTGCACTTCCTGTTCGTGGCCTACGTGGTGGTGGGCGGTTTCATCGCCTGGCGCTGGCCGCGCACCATCTGGCTGCACCTGCTCGCCTTCGGCTGGGGTTTCAGCACGGTGCTGTTCACCATCGAGTGCCCGCTGACGAATCTGGAGAACTGGGCGCGGCATCGGGCCGGCGAAGCGGGCCTGCCCGCGAGCGGGTTCATCGACTACTACATCACCGGCGTGCTCTATCCGCGCAGCGCTCTGGAGGAGGTGCGGGTGCTCGTGGTGATCTGTGTCGTCGTGTCCTGGGTGGGCCTGTATCTGCTGTCGAGGCACCGGGCCGCTACGCAGCGGTCCTGATCGCGCGAATCGGTGTGGTCAGGGCGGCAGTCAGGGCGAGTGTCGTCGCGATCAGCAGGGCCAGCAGCGATTTCGCCGCGCCGGCCGGGGACCAGCCCGCGGCCTCGATGGCCGGTTGCAGGGCGGTGGTGGGCAGGTAGGGCTGCACCGATGGTACGGCCGACACCAGCAGGCAGCCCACGTAGACCACGGCGGTCACCCCGGCGGCGATACCCGCCGAGCCGAACCGCGCCGCCAGGGCCGCGGCGAACACCGCGAACGACACCACCGCGAGGGCTTGCACCGCAAGCGAACCCACGGCCGGACCCAGCGGGTAGGACCCGAACAGCGCCCAGCACTCGTAGAGCGCGACCACGGCCCCGATCGAGGCAGCCACGGCGATCACCGCCGCGGCGACCAGGATCCGGGGCAGATAGAGCCGTACCGGCGAGACCTCGCGACTGAAGTAGTAGATCCCGATCGGATCGGTGTTGCGCAGGGCGCATGCCTGCGCGGCCAGGATCATGGCCACCGCCGCGACCAGCAGGCCGGTGTTCTTCACGTACTGCTGCAACCCGTCTCGCCAGTCGGGCACGCGCAGCAGCTGGATCTCCGAGGAGTGCCCGATCAGATCCGGCAGGTACTTCGCCCCGAGCAACGAGACGAATCCGAACAGAACGAAGGCGGCCACCAGGGCGACCAGCCGCCGCGTGCGCAGCCACCGGTACCACTCGACCCGGAATACGGTGCGGTTCATGGCTTCTCCCCGATGGCAGCGAAGAACGCGTCGGTCAAGGTCGGACGGGTGATGCGGATGTCGTCGAGCCGGCCGCTGTTCGCGGACGCGTCCGCCAGCGCCGGGCCCCACTGCGGCTGCTCGGCTTCGATGATCCGGCCGTCGGTCATGGCGATCCGCAGGATCGGTGCGGCAGTGTGCTCATCCAGGAATTCCCCTGTCTCCCCGGCGAAGACGGCCCGCCCGCGATGCAGGACCAGCAGCCGGTCGGCGAGATCCTCGACATCGGCGAGCAGATGGCTGGAGAACACGACCGTCATCCGACTGCCCAGGTCCCGGATCAGCCCCAGCACGGCGGCGCGGCCTTCGGGATCCAGTGCGCTGGTGGGTTCGTCGAGAATGAGCACCTCGGGCTCGCGGACCAGCGCAGCGGCAATTCCCAAGCGCTGCAACATGCCCCGGGAGAACCCTCCGGCGCGCCGGTGGGCGTGCCGTTCCAGGTCGACCGCCGCGAGCGCGGCGTCGGCGGACCACATGCCGGCGCCGCGGGCCGGTCCGATGGCCATGGACTGTTCGAGGACCTCCCGCGCGGACAGCCAGGGCTCGAAACCCGGTGTGTCCGGGCAGTATCCGAGGGCGTCCAGCCCGATCGGCACCCGCACTGCACCGCCGGTCACCGGTTGCAGGCCCAGCACGGCGCGGATCAGGGTGGTCTTGCCCGCGCCGTTGAGTCCGATCAGCCCCACGACCCCGGGACCGTCCACGGTCCAGCTCACGGTGTCGAGGGCGAGGAAGTCGCCGAAGCGCACCGACACATCGGTGACCTCGAGGTGGGGCTCAGCCACGGACCGTGTCACCGTCCCGGCCGACGATCAGGTAGATGATCCCGCCGAGCGGAATGCTGATCAGGCAGATGATCGCCCACGCCCATTTCGGCAGGTACTTCACCCGTGTGCGGGACAGGTCGTACCAGCAGAAACCGACGAAGCCGAGCCCCACCACGATCAGGGGCACCAGTGCGGCTACCGGGATGTTGGACACCGCGATTCCTCTCTTCAGCGCGAGCGCGTGATTGCTACCAGACATGCGAACATTATCAATTCCGATAGCAATAGTGCTAGTGTCCAGCCCGTGGAATCCGTCGAACTTCTGCTGCACCCGGTTCGGCTGCGGATCGTGCAGGCATTCCTCGGCGACCGGACCCTGACCACGAGCGAGCTCAATGCCGAGCTCGGCGATGTCCCGCCCGGCAGCCTCTACCGGCATGTCGCCAAGCTGGTCTCCGCCGGCGTCCTCGACGTCGTCACCGAACGCCGTGTGCGCGGCACCGTCGAGCGCACCTACCGGTTGCGCCTGAGCGCCGCCCAGATCACCCCCGACCAGCTCGACGCCATGAGTCCCGAGGACCATCGCCGCGCCTTCATGGGCTTCGTCGCCGGGCTCATGGCCGACTTCGACCGGTACCTCGACGGCGGCGATATCGATTACCTGCGAGACGGAGTCGGCTACCGCATGGCGGGTCTGTGGCTCGACGATGCCGAATTCGCCGACTTCGCCCGCGATCTGGGCCGCGTGCTGGCCCCGCGCCTGGCCAATGCCCCCGCGCCGGGCCGAAGGCGTCGTATCCTGCGCACCATCCTGGTCCCCGACTCCCCTGTCCCCGGAGGCGAAACCGCTTCGGGCCCGGCATAATCGCGCTGGCCGTCACAGCAAACGAAGGGGAATCAATGGGTGGCACATCGATCGGGTCGATCTTGCGCGAGCGTGTGGTGTATCCGGTGCGCACGGCCGTCAGCACCGTGCGCGGACTCGGAAACTTCACGCGCACCGGTCAATTCGGCGATGGCCGCGAGGCCGCCGTGCGCGACCACGTCCTCGCGAACGCCGAGCAGGGCGATCCGGAGAGTGTGCTGGCGGCCATCGACAAGTTCGCCCGCACCCGCAGCAACCTGGTGAACGTCGGGGACGAGAAGGGCCTGCTGCTGGATGCCGCTGTGCGCACAGCGAATCCGAAGCTGCTGCTCGAACTGGGCACCTATGTCGGCTACAGCGCGGTCCGCACCGCCCGCACCATGCCGGAGGGCGCGCGCCTCATCTCCGTGGAGTTCAGCGCGGCCAATGCGGAGGTGGCCCGCGCCATCATCGCCCACGCCGGGCTGGCGGAACGGGTGACCGTGGTGGTCGGCACCATCGGCGACGGCGGCGAGACCATCCGGCGGCTCACCGAGGAGCACGGAATCACCGAGGGCGCACTCGATTTCGTCTTCGTTGACCACGACAAGTCCGCGTACCTGGCCGACCTGAAGCACATTCTCGCGGCGGGCTGGCTGCACCCGGGCAGCATTGTCGTCGCCGACAATATGCGCGTCCCGGGCGCTCCGGACTACCTGCAGTACATGCGTGAGGCCGAGGGCAAGACCTGGCGCACCGTCGAGCACGACACCCACATCGAGTACCAGTCGCTGCTCAAGGACCGGGTACTCGAGTCGGAATACCTGGGCTGAGAAGCCTCGAAGACCTGGGCCGAGACTGTTTCTCGGCCCAGGCACGGGTTCAGCGACGCCGCAGCGTGACGGGCAGATCATCCTTCGGCAGTGGCGTCGCACTCATGTCGAGGGGCATGACGTAGTCCTGCGGCACCTCCCATTCGAAGGTGTGCAGCAGCTGGTGCACGATCGTCTTGATCTCGAGCCCCGCGAAATGCTGTCCGAGGCACTTGTGCGCGCCCGCCCCGAACGGGGCCCACGCCACCCGGTGCCGCTTGTGCTCGGCGCGTTCGTCGGAGAAACGCTCGGGATCGAATTCCTCGGGGTGCGACCACATGTCAGGGCGGCGGTGGTTGACGCTGATCGGGACGACGACGAAGGATCCCTTCGGCACGAAATAGCCGCACACCTCGGTGTCCTCCTGCACCGCCCGCGGGAAGATCTGCACCGGGGTACACAGCCGGGTGGTTTCCTTGATGATCCAGTCGAGTTCGGTCAGCTCGGCGAGCTCGTCGTAACCGAGTTCGAAGGGCATCTCCAGTGAGCGCGCTCGCGCGCGCTTCTGCCATTCCGGGTATTTGGCCATGTTGTAGACGACCCCGGACAGCGTGGTCGTGGTGGTGTCGTGGGCGGCGGCCAGCAGGAAGATCATGTGGTTCACGATGTCCTGGTCGGTGAACCGATCGCCGTCGTCGCCCGCGGCCTGACAGAGCATGGAAAGCAGGTCGGTGCCCGGGTTTTCGCGGGCGGCGACAATGCGGTCGGCGAGGAAGGCGGCCATGGTCTTGCGGGCGCGCATACCCCGCCACCAGCGATTGCCGGGAATGGCGACGCGCACCATCGCGCCGCCGGCCTGCAGGATGTCCATGGTGGCGCCGCAGATGCGCTCGGCCTCGTCGCGCGGCAGGCGCGCGCCCATGAAGACCTCCAGCACGATGTCCAGGGTGAGCCGCTGCAGGTGCTGGTGCATGAGCACCGGATTGCTTTCGGCCACACTGCCTTCCGGCAGCTTGCGCAGGTGGCGATCGGCGATCTCGTGCATATCCTTCAGATACGACGTGAGGGCGCCGCGACCGAAGGCCTGCTGCATGATCGAGCGGTGGCTGCGATGCTCGTCGAAATCCAGGCGGACCAGACCCCGGTCGAAGAACGGTCCCTGCAGCGGCGCCCACGCCGGACCGTTGGCGAACACCCGATCCTTGTTCATCAGGATGCGCTGTGCCGCCTCGGGGCCACCGGCGATGATCCACTTGTCGCCGAACATGTTCAGGACATAGAGCGGGCCGTAGGCCGCCTCGTCCTCGAAGGCGGCCCCGGTGGGGTCACGCCGCTGCCGCTGCAGCTGGGCGATCCAGTGCGTCGCGGGCCCGCTGATCTGCTTCAGATCACTGCCCTGGGGCGGAGCGGCGACGAATTGTGTTCTGGGCATTGAGAACCCCCTCCTGCTACGAAGACGCAACGGAGGAAGCTACCCGCACGAAGACGGGGTCCTCAACTCGAGCGCCCCGGAACCGTCGCGGCCAGCGCGCGGGTGATCAAATCGCCTATCGCGGGCAGGTTTTCGGGCAGATCCAGATAGAAATGGCCACCCGGGAAGGTGGCGAGGTCGAATCCGGCGGTGGTGTAGTCGCGCCACTCCCCCGCCTGCGCGGCCGAGGTGGTCGGATCGGCGGAGCTGATCAGCGCGGTGATCGGCGCGCGCAGCGGCGCACCGGGTTCGTGCCGGTAGGTTTCCACCGCGCGGTAGTCGCTGCGGACGGCCGGCAGCACCAACTCGGCCAGACCGGGCTCGTCGCGCAGGATCCGCACCGACGCCGGATCGTTCGACAGGCGTTCCAGATCGGCGATGAGGCCCTCGTCGGGTCCGGCGTGCAGGCTTCCGGTCTCGGCGAAAGCCGGTGCGGGACGGCCGGAGACGAACAGGTGGGTCAGCTCGCGTCCGCCCGCCTCGACCCGGCGGGCGGCCTCGTAGGCGACGGTCGCGCCCATGCTGTGCCCGAAGATGGCCAGGTGCACGTCCCGCGGCCAGGCCAGCAGGTCGGCGGCGGCCCGGTCGGCCAGTTCGGTGAGCTCGGGCACCGGCGCGTCGCCGAGGCGGTCCTGGCGGCCGGGGTACTGCACGCCGAACACCGCGGTACCCGAGCCGACGCGCTGGGCCAGCGCTCGGTAGGCGGTGACCGAGCCGCCGCCGGGCGGGAAGCAGACCAGCACGGTTGCGGGGCCGGGAGCGGGTTTCAGTTCGCGTAGCCAGGCGGTTCCGGTGAGTCGTTGGGCTGTCATCCGATCGAGTATGCCGTGAGATGTGCCACCGTGGTCGGACCCGGTGCCGGCGATACAGTCGGATGGTGGCTACCTACGATGCGCTGGTCCGTGAGTACGAGGCCGGAATCGGCGTCCCCGGCGCACCGCTGCCCGCGATCGATCCGGGTGCGAATCTGGCTGCGACACTGCCGGTCTGGGCGCTGGCGGGCGGTGCGGTGGCGGCCTTCGCCGCGGCGGCGGATCGCTGGCGGGCCACCTGCGGCATGACGCCGCTGGGCGGTACGGTCGACCCGGCCCGGGTCGCCGCGGCGTTCTCCAGCGAGCGCCTGTTCCGGCTCCACGGCGAACCGCCGGACATCTTCGCAGAGCTGTCGGGATTCTTCAGGGCTGCGGACGCATGGGTGCGTACGCACGCCAACTATCCGCATCATCGCGCCCGGTTGCTGGCCGCTGTGGAGTTGCCCGGCACGGCCGGTCGTGAGGATTTCGCCCGGCGCGCAGCGACACTGACGGCGGCGGACATCGAACAGCGGGCCGGCGAGCACGGTGCGATCGCGGTGCGGGTCCGTCCCGAGCGAGAGTGGGCCGACAGCCCGCAGGGCAAGGCCGCCGCCTCCGGCCCGCTCGTCGCCGTGGCCGAGCGCGGCGATCGGGGTGGATTCGAGTCCCCCACGGCCGCAACACAACTGCTCCCGCTGCGCGGGATCCGGGTTCTCGATCTCACCCGGGTGATCGCCGGACCGGTGGCGACGCGGGCATTGGCCCTGCTCGGAGCCGATGTGCTGCGGATCGACCCGCCCGGGTTGCCGGAGATCGGCTGGCAGTACCTGGACACTTGTCAGGGGAAGCGCTCCACTGTAGTCGATTTGCGTACCGGACTTCCTGTTTTTCGCGAATTGATCAGCAATGCAGACATAATCATCTCGGGTTACCGACCAGGCAGCTTGGAACGCCTCGGAGTACGACCCGGGGAAAATCGCCCGGGAATTGTGCACGGCCGAGTTTCGGCCTGGGGCGAACTCGGCCCGTGGGGTGATCGACGCGGTTTCGACAGCATCGTGCAGGCTGCATCGGGAATTTCGCTCATCGAAGGCACACAAAATAATTCGCGTAGCGAATCATCCGTGGGTGCCCTGCCGGCCCAGGCGCTCGATCACGCCAGCGGATACCTGCTCGCCGCGGGCGTGCTCGATGCGCTGTGCGCGCGCCGTGGCGACGGCCTCGGCCGCGATGTCCGGGTTGCCCTGTCCCGTACGGCATCCTGGCTGATCACCGCGCCGGGCCGGACGCCCGCCCACGAACCCGCCTCGGCGCCGGATGCCCGGTACGCACTCATCCACGACGCGGTGACCACCGCCGGACCCGCGCTGACCGAGTATCCGGACCATCCGTGGCCCGCTCCGGCCCACGGTTCGAGCGCTCCCGAGTGGAAAGCCCAACCGGACGGTTCGTAACGCGCTCGAATGTATACAACGCGCTGCACGCACACCCGCAAGTGCATCAGCGAATTAGGCGAATTGGCTTGCAATACAGCGCTTTCAACACACCGGACTTATCCCACGTACGGCGTTAATATTTGAGACCCTGAAACCGACATCAAAATTGTCGACCCGTATGTCGACATGCGGATGGAGGACGTCATCGTGGACACACCTACTCCCTTGCTCACCGCCGCCAGCGACGCCGGCGCCATCTCGGTGGGGAAACGGGAATGGGCCGGATTGGCGGTGCTGGCGCTGGCCTGCCTGGTGTACTCGATGGACCTCACCGTCCTGCACCTGGCGGTCCCCCAGATCAGCGAAATACTCCGCCCCACGAGCTCCCAATTGCTCTGGATCATCGACGTTTACGGATTCCTGGTCGCCGGGTTGCTGCTCACCATGGGCACCATCGGCGATCGCATCGGCCGACGGCGACTGCTGATGGTCGGGGCGGCCGCCTTCGCCGTGATCTCGGTGATCGCGGCCTTCGCACCCTCGGCGCCGGTGCTGATCGGCTGCCGGGCCCTGCTCGGCGTCGCCGGGGCCACCCTGGCGCCGTCCACGCTCTCGTTGATATTCACCATGTTTCGCGATCCGGGCCAGCGCTCCATCGCGGTCGGGGTGTGGGTGGGGTCCTACTCGGTGGGCGGCTCCATCGGGCCGCTGGCGGGCGGCATCATGCTCGAGCACTTCTGGTGGGGCTCGGTGTTCCTGCTCGCGGTGCCGGTCATGGTGTTGCTGATCGTTCTCGCGCCCCGCGTGCTCCCCGAGTTCCGCGATCCCGACGCCGGCCGTCTGGACCTGGTCAGTGCCGGATTGTGCACGACGGCAGTGCTCTTGGTGGTCTTCGGCATGAAGAAGGCCGCTCAGGACGGCCCCGGCGCGGCCGCGGTCTCGGCGCTGGTGGCCGGCCTCGCGATCGGCGCGCTCTTCGTCCGGCGGCAGCTCAATACCAGCGAACCCATGCTGGATCTGCGACTGTTCCGGCTGGGCAGCTTCCGCACCGCGCTCACCATCAATATGGTCGCGATCTTCGTGGCCTTCGGGTACGCCCTGTTCGTGGGGCAGTATTTCCAACTGGTGCTGGGCATGTCGCCGCTGCGGGCGGGTCTCGCCACCATCCCGGCGGGCCTCGGCTTCATGATCGGCTCGCAGCTGGGCCCGCGCATCATGAAGGTGATACGGCCCGCCTACATGATCGGTGGGGGCATGGCCATGGCGGCGTGCGGACTGCTGCTACTCACCCGGATCACCGCGACCGGCGGCGTGGAGCTCACCATCGCGGCTTCGCTGCTGGTGTCCTTCGGGCTGGCACCGGTTTTCGGCATCACCACCGAGCTCATCGTGGGCACCGCGCCTCCGGAGCAGGCGGGCGCGGCCTCCGGGCTCTCGGAGACCGGGGCCGAATTCGGTGGGGCGCTGGGAATCTCCATTCTCGGCAGCATCAGCATCGCGATCTACCGCAACCAGCTCAACACCACCCTGCCCTACGGGGTGCAGGAGCCCGACGCCCGCGCCGCCCGCGACACCCTGGGCGCGGCGCTCGAAGTCGCCCGGACCATGCCGGGGAAGGTGGGCAGCGCCATGGCCGAGGCGGCCAAGCACGCCTTCCTGACCGGCATGCACCTGACCGCCGCCATCGCGGCGGGCGCGGCGCTGCTGCTGGCCGTCATCGCCATGACCCGGCTGCGGCACGTGCCGCCGGGCTGAGTCCACCCGGCAGGACGGTGAGCTCATCTGCCCCGGATGGCTTCGATGGCGGTCACCAGCGAATCACCGTCCAGCAGTTCGGCACCCGGCGCGATCATCTTCTGGATGGCGAGGCCCTGGAACAGCAGGAACAGCAGCTGCGCGACCGCCGCGGCCTGCTCGTCGGTCAGCTCCGGGTGCGCCGAGTGGACAGCCGCGGCGATTTCCCGATGCGCGACCGCGCTGGCCTCGGCCATGTAGACCTGCTGCGCGGGATCGCGCGCGATCTGGATGCCGTTCTCGGTGCTCAGCAACAGGCCGTCGCGATTGCGCCGCACCACATCGACGAAGCCGTTCCAGATCGCGGCCAGCGACTCCCACAGCGTGCGGCCCTCCCCCGCGTCCCGGATGGCGGCCTCCATATCGTCACCGATCTGGGTGCCGACGCCCATGGTGATGGCCTCGGTGACCAGCTGATCCTTGGAACCGAAGTGATAGCCGATGGCGGCCAGGCTCACCCCTGCGGCAGTGGCGATGTCCCGGGCGGTCACCTTGGCCAGGCCGCGTTCCAGGACGGCCTTGCGGGCGCCCGCCAGGAGGTCTTCTCGATTTCCCATAGAACCACCCTACCAGCGTCTTAGACGAACGTTCTAGACGTGTGTTTCACAGGCTGACGAGACCGGCCCATCCTCCCCGCAGGGCCCCGGCACCGATACGGCTACCCTCGAACGCGTGCGGCAGAAGATCCTCATGGACAACGACACCGGCATCGATGACTCCCTGGGCCTGCTCTACCTCCTCGCCTCCCCCGAGGCCGAGATCGTCGGAATCGCCTCCACCGCGGGCAATGTGCCCGCGCCGCAGGTGGCCGCCAACAATCTCGCGCTGCTCGAGCTGGTGCGGGCCCCGGAGCTCGAGGTCGCCCAGGGCGCGCTGACACCCCTGGCCGTGCCGCTCCGCACCACCGAGGACACCCACGGGCCGCAGGGCGTCGGCTACGCCGAGCTGCCGCCGACCACCCGGACCCTGTCCGGCCGATCCGCGGCCCAGCTGTGGGTGGACCTGGTGCGCGAGCATCCGGGCGAGATCGTCGGGCTGTGCACCGGGCCGCTCACCAATCTCGCCCTGGCACTGCGGATGGAACCCCAACTGCCGCAGCTGCTCCGGCGCCTGGTGATCATGGGCGGCGCGTTCAACCATCCGGGCAACACCACCCCGACCAACGAGTGGAACGTGCACGTCGATCCGGAAGCGGCCAAGGAGGTGTTCGACGCCTTCTCCGCCGCGCCCGCCGACCGCCGGCCCATCGTGTGCGCACTCGACATCACCGAGACCATCGAGATGAAGCCCACACACCTGGCGCTGCTGGCCGAGCGGGCCGGGAGCACACCGGTGGAACACGTCAGCGAGAACGATCCGCCCGAAGCGCGCTCGGCGGCCAGCAATCCGCTGGTGCGCTACCTGACCGATGCGATCCGCTTCTACTTCGACTTCCACAAGCTCTACGACCAGGGGTATCTGGCACACATGCACGACCCGTTCGCGGCGGCCGTGGCACTGGACCCGAGCCTGGCCGTCACCAAGCCGGCGACCGTCGATGTGGAGCTGACCGGAACCATCACCCGTGCCACCACGGTCGCCGACTGGGCGGGCATGTGGGGGCGGGAACCCAACGCCGACATCGTGATCGGGACCGATCCTGAGCTGTTCTTCGAACGGCTCGTCGACCGGGTCGGGCATTACGCGCGAACTGTGTTCGCGGAAGGAGATTCGAGCCGGTGACCGACGAGCAGGACCTCGACTACGTCACCGATTTCCAGACGCGGCTGGGGCTGCCCGGGATCATCGACGTCCACACGCATTTCATGCCCGAGCAGGTGCTGCGCAAGGTGTGGGGCTACTTCGATTCGGCCGGGCCACTGCTCGGCCACCGTCAGTGGCCGATCACCTACCGCGCCGAGGAGCAGGTGCGGCTGAAGACGCTGCGCTGCTTCGGCGTTCGCGCCTTCACCTCGATGGTCTACCCGCACAAGGCGGAGATGGCGGCCTGGCTCAACGACTGGTCCGGCGATTTCGCCGCCCGCACCCCGGACTGCCTGCACACGTCGACCTTCTACCCGGAGCCGGGCGCGGCCGAGTATGTGCGTGCCGCGATCGGGTCGGGGACGCGAATCTTCAAGCTGCACATCCAGGTCGGCAACTACCACCCGGCGGATCCACTGCTGGACGAGGTGTGGGGACTGGTCCAGGAGGCGGGCATCCCGGTGGTCACCCACTGTGGATCCGGGCCTGCCGCCGGGCGATTCACCGGACCCGAGCCGATCGCCCAACTGCTCCGGCGGTTCCCGCGACTCCGTCTGATCATCGCGCACATGGGGGCGCCCGAGTACAGCGAGTTCCTCGACATCGCCGCGGACAACCCCGGAGTGCTGTTCGACACCACCATGAACTTCACCGACTTCTTCGAGGCCGGTGACCCCTTCCCCGCCGCCGAGCTGCCGCGCCTGCGGGACTTCGGGGACCGCATCCTGTTCGGCAGCGACTTCCCGAACATTCCCTATTCCTACGGCCATGCGCTGTTCGCTCTGGAACGGCTCGGTCTCGGTAACGACTGGCTGCGAGCGGTCTGTTACCGCAATGCGGCGGACCTCTTCGGCATCGGATAGCTCACCGGGGGCGCGACACTCGAGGTTTCGACGATGCGCTCAGGGCCTTCCGGCGCATCGGTCTGACACGATGAGACGCGGTGGCCGGTGTCGGCTGAAACCTCACGGAAGGCGGGTCGGTCATGCGATTGGTCGCGGACATCCTGGTCGGATTGCTCGCCGCGCTGCACGTCTACATCCTGGTCATGGAGATGTTCCTGTGGACCACTCCGCGGGTGCGCGCGGGCTTCGGCGTCACGGCCGAGTTCGCCGAGGAGTCCAAGGTGTTCGCCGCGAATCAGGGGCTCTACAACGGTTTTCTGGCGGCGGGGCTGATCTGGGGCCTGATCGCCGCCGATCCGGTGGGGCAGGCCGCGAAGATATTCTTCGCGGCCTGCGTCGTGGTGGCCGGACTCTATGGTGGGGCCACCGCGAGCCGCCGGATCTTCGTCGGGCAGGCGCTGCCCGGCGCGATCACGCTGATCGCGGTCCTATTGGCCGGGTAGCGCCGCGGCGCTGAGCGCGATCTTGGCATTGCGGCCCGGGCGTTCGCTCGCGGCCGCGGCCTCGGCGGCCTCCGCGAGCGGGTAGGTGGCCTCGATGGCCAGGTCCAGTTCGCCGCGGGCGGCCAGGGTCACCAGCTCGGTGATGAGGCGGCGGCGTTCGTCACCGCCGATCTCCTCGGCGCGCTTGGAACCCCAGAAGCCCTTCACGACGGCCTGTTTGAAGATGATCGGTCCAGGGTTGAGCACGAGCGGCTGGCCAGACAGCACGCCGAAGGTGATGAGCTCACCGCGCTGGCCGAGCACCGACAGCAGGTCATCGGCGGCCGGCCCACCGACCTGGTCCACCGCACGGGCGATGGGTTCGCCGCCGGTGACCTCCGCGACCTGCTGCTGCCAGTCCCCCGACTCGGTCTCGAGCACCGGTTCGAAGCCCAGCTCCCGCAACGACTTCGCGGCCGCCGCGCTGCGCACCAGGTTCAGGACGTGGACGCCGCGGGCGCGGGCGAGCTGGTTCACCAGTCGTCCCACCGCGCCATTGGCGGCATTGATCGCGATCCACTGACCAGGTTCGACATCGAGATCCTCGAGCAGCATGAGTGCGCTCAGCGGCATGGCCAGCAGCTGACTCGCGGTCGCGTCGGACACCGCATCCGGCACCGGGACGATCCCGCCCGCCTTGGCCACGAAGTACTCCGCCCACGCGCCCTGCACACCCGAAACCGTCACGCGCTGACCGACTTCCAGGCCGGTGACCCCCGGGCCCAGGGCATCGACGCGGCCGACGGCCTCGGTGCCCGGGATGGCGGGCAGCTCGGGCCGGTAGCCGTAGACGCCCCGGATGATGGCCAGGTCGTGATTGTGGATCGGGGCCAGCGTGGTCGCGATCCGCACCTCACCCGGCCCGGGCTCGGGCATCGGCCGCTCGGCCGTGGTCAGGACCTGCTCGGGCTCGCCGAACTGTTCGATGATTACCGCACGCATGCTCATCCTCCTCAGTCTTCGACCACGATGACGTCGACCTCGATATTGCCGCGAGTGGCATTGGAATACGGGCACACCTGGTGAGCCTTGTCCGCCAGCGCCTGCGCCTCGTCCAGGGGCAGGTGCGGCAGCGACACCTCGAGGGTAACGGCCAGGCCGAACCCGCCGGCGTCATTGGGGCCGATGCCGACCTTCGCGCCCACGGCCGAGTCGTCCACGTTCGCCTTCAGCGACCGCGCCACCGTGCGCAGCGCCGAGTGGAAGCAGGCAGCGTAACCGGCCGCGAAGAGCTGCTCCGGGTTGGTGCCGAGGCCGTTGCCGCCCATCTCCTTCGGAATCGAGAGCGTGGCGTCGATCTTGCCGTCGTCGGTGCGGACCTGGCCGTTGCGGCCGTCTCCGGTGGCGAGGGCTTCGGCGGTGTAGAGCACGTTCATCAGGGGGTCTCCTTCGATCGGGTGTGGGCGGTGAGAGCTTCGGTGAGTCGGTGCAGGGTTTCCCGCAGTTGGATCAGTTCCTCGCCGGGCAGGCCGGCGATGTCGGCCGATCGCGCCGGGATCCGGCATGCGGCCGAACGCAATTCGCGTCCGCTGTCGGTCAGCGTGATCTCCACGCGGCGTTCGTCGACGGTCGAGCGGCGGCGTGCCACGAAGCCCGCCGCCTCGAGCCGTTTGAGCAGTGGCGACAGCGTGCCCGAGTCCAGTTCCAGGGCCGAGCACAGATCGCCGACGGTGCGGTCGTCGCGCTGCCAGAGCGCGAGCAGCACCAGGTATTGGGGATAGGTGATGCCCAGGGCGTCCAGCTGGGGCCGGTACATGGCGGTCATGGCCCGGGACGCCGAGTAGAGCGCGAAGCACAGCTGGTTTTCCAGCGCCAGCTCATCGGTCATGTCCAATACGGTAGCCAGCAATTAGATTGTGCA
This sequence comes from Nocardia sp. NPDC004123, assembly GCF_053603795.1. NCBI lineage: Bacteria > Bacillati > Actinomycetota > Actinomycetes > Mycobacteriales > Nocardiaceae > Nocardia > Nocardia sp. NPDC004123. The sequence continues at coordinate 55,575 of NZ_JBSGGG010000008.1, read as the reverse complement.
CAATCTAATTCATCGTCTGCTGCGTCACACCCGGCGATAGCATCACCCGAACCCCGCCGCAGGCCGGGTTCCGATCATCGGGAATTTCGCTCGCGGGCAAACGGATTCCCGGACACCGCCGCTAGAACGCGTTCTAATAGGGGCACACCGAACCAGTGGGGAGTTGCGATGACGCACGAGGTAGTGAACCGGGTCGCGGAGCTGTCGGGCCAGTTGGCGGCGACCGCCGAGGAGACCGAGCGGCTGGGCAAGCTCTCCGACGAGAGCGTGAAGCTGATCCGTCAGGCCGGGGTGATGCGGTTGCTGCAGCCGGCCGATTTCGGCGGGTACGCGGCGCATCCGCGCGATTTCGCCGAGGCGGTCATGGCCGTGGCCCAGCACTGCGGGTCCACCGGCTGGGTGTGTGGCGTCGGCGGCGTGCACCCGTGGGAGATGGCACTGATGGACCGGCGGCTGCAGAACGAGGTGTGGGGCGAGAACCCCGACACCTGGATCGCCTCGCCGTATGCCGCCCAGGGCGTGGCGACGCCGGCCGACGGCGGATACACCCTGCGCGGTCGCTGGAACTTCTCCTCCGGCACCGATCACTGCGACTGGATCTTCCTGGGCGCGCTGCTCGGTGACGCCGACGGCAACCCGGTCATGCCGCCGACCGTGCTGCACGTGGTGCTGCCGCGCAAGGACTACACGATCGTCGACGACTCGTGGGATGTCATCGGGCTGCAGGGCACCGGCAGCAAGGACGTCATCGTGGACGGCGCGTTCATCCCGGCCTATCGGACCATCGAATTCGATGCCGTCGCGGCCGGTGAGATCGCGGCCGAGCGGGCGGGCCGCACCGAGACCGTCTACAAGCTGCCGTTCTGGGCCATGTTCCCGCTGGGCATCACCTCCGCGGTGATCGGCATCGCCGAGGGCGCGCTCGCGGCGCACCTGGACTATCAGCGCGACCGGGTCACGGCCATGGGCACCAAGATCAAGGACGATCCGTACGTGCTGTCGGCCATCTCCGAGGCGGCGGCCGATATCGCGGCCTCGCGCACGCAACTCCTGGACGGCATCAGCCGCCTCTACGACCAGGCCGAGGCCGGGAAGACCATCACCTTCGAGGATCGTTCCCTGGTGCGGCGCAATCAAGTTCGCTGCGCCTGGCGGGCGGTGTCGGCGGTGGACGAGATCTTCGCCCGGTCCGGCGGCAATGCGGTGCGGCGGCAGAACGTCATGCAGCGGTTCTGGCGGGACGCGCACGTGGGTCTGCAGCACGCCATCCACACGCCCGGATCGCTGTACCACTCGACGGCGTTGACGATCATGGGAATCGAGCCCGAGGGTCCGCTGCGCGCCATGATCTGACAAGCGCCGCGTCGGCCCGGCACGGTTTCCGCGCTGGGCGGCCACGCTTCCAGACAGTTCCGACGGGCGATGCTACAAGTTTGCTACCGAACGGTTTCTAGAAGGATGCAATCACGTCAACGCAGGACATTCTGTAGACCAACACGCACGATTTTGTCTGGAAAATAGCCTCAAAAGCGACATACTCGCTGTCATGCATCGGCTGTCGCGCTACCTCGTTGCCCTGATCGCCACATTTGCTGCCCTTGCGCCCGTCACCGCGGCGGCCGACCCCAACCCAGGGGCTTCCATCGTCGACGTGCGCCCGCTGGGCGGTCGCCAGTACGAGGTCACCGTCTACTCGGCGGCCATGAACCGGACCATCCCGGTGTGGGTTTCGCACCCGAACGGCCCCGCGCCCGCCCTGTACCTGCTCAATGCGGTCGACGGCGGTGAGGCCGGCGGCCCGTGGACCAATCGGACCGATGTCGCCCAGTTCTTCGCCGACAAGCCGGTCAATGTGATCACCCCGATAGGTGGCCGTGCCAGCTTCTACACCGACTGGGTCGCCGATGATCCGACACTGGGCCGGAACCAATGGTCCACTTTCCTTATTCACGAATTGCCGCCGCTGCTGGAATCGCGATTCGCGATGACAGGGCGCAATGCCGTCGCGGGCGCATCGATGTCGGCCACCTCCGCACTCAACCTCGCCATCCAAGCACCCGGTATGTATCAGGCGGTGGGTTCCTTCAGCGGTTGCCCGCGCACGGCGGACGCGGCGGCGCGGACCTATGTGCGATCCACGCTCGAGCTGTTCGGCGCGAATGCCGCCAATATGTGGGGCGGCGACGACAATCCGGCCTGGAGCGCCCACGACCCGGTTCTCAATGCGGGCCGACTGCGCGGTGTGGCGCTGTACATTTCGGCGGGGAATGGCGTTCTGGGAGTTCATGACTCGCTCGACGATCCCAGCATCGGGGGGAATGTCAACACGCTGACGGATCGGCTGGGCGTGGGTGGGGCTATGGAGACGGTGGTGCGAGCCTGCACGGATTCGCTTGTCGGAGCGTTGGGTTCGCTGGGGATTCCGGCGCAGGTGGTGTATCGGAATGGGACGCATGCGTGGCCGTACTGGCAGGACGACATGCATGACTCTTGGCCGCTCTTCGCAGGGGCTCTGGGAGTTTAGAAGGAGAAGAAAGGTATGGATTGGGGCGGGCAGATCATCGACGACATCACCGCGGTGGATGCGGTCGGTGTGGTGGGTGACGCGCTCGATGTGCTGATTCAGGATCCGCTGGGTTGGTGTCGGTGGATTCGGCACGCATGATCGGCAAGCAGTCACCGTCGAGCCCTGGTCACCGTAAGTCTGTCGGTGTTCGCCGTCGGTGTGACGGCTGCCCGGCTGCGCCGCATCGATCGATTGATCGCGATTCCCGTATCAGCTGCGTGACCAGGTAATTTCCAGTTCCTGGAGATCAAAGCCCTGGGGGAAGTGTGCGGTCCGGGGTTCGCCGGGGCGGCCGCCGTGGCGCTCGTAGAAGGCGATGGCGGGTGTATTGGCCTGGAGGACTTCGAGGTAGACGGGGCGGCCCGGGTATTCGGCAGCGGCCCATTCGAATCCGTGGTGCAGGAGGCGGGAGCCGATGCCGCCTCGTTTGCGGGTCGGGCTGACGTGCAGATTGTCGATCAGAATGCGGCCGTCTGCGCGGGGTGCCAGGTAGATGAACCCGAGTATTTCCGAGCCGGATTCGGCGATGAAGAGGTCGCCTTCGGACCGGTCGCCGGTCAGGCGGCTGTGCCAGAGCGCCTTGTGGTCGTCGGACAGCGCACCGGTCAGGTAGCTCTCGGGCATGATGCTCGCGTAGGCGGTGCGCCAGCTGGCGGTGTGCAGCGTGGCGACCGCTTCCGCGTCGGATTCGGTACCTGGTCGGATCCGGATGTCCATGGGGCTCAGGCCCGTTCGTCGAAGGCCCGCAGGATTTCTTCGGCGGCGAGGGCGGGGGTGAGCGAGCCGTCGCGGACCTGTTTTTCCACCTGGGTGCGCAGTGCCTTGACGTTCGGGTTCTCGGTGAGGCGGCGGAGCAGGTTGTCGTGGACCATGGTCCAGGTCCAGTCGACCTGCTGGCGGCGGCGCTTCTCGGCGAACTCGCCTGCTTCGGTGAGGACGCGGCGGTGGGTGAGGACCGTGTCCCAGAACGAATCCAGTCCGATGCCGTTCAGGCCGGACATGGTGAGAACCGGTGGACGCCACAGGGATTCGCGCGGGTGGATGAGCCGCATGGCTCCTTGCAGCTCCCGCGCGGCGGCCTTGGCCTCCAGTTCGTGGCGGCCGTCGGCCTTGTTCACGGCCACCAGGTCGGCGAGTTCGAGGACGCCCTTCTTGATTCCTTGCAGCTGGTCGCCGGTGCGGGCCAGGGTGAGGAAGCAGAAGACGTCGACCATATTGGCGACGGTGACCTCGGACTGGCCGACACCGACGGTCTCCACCAGGATGACGTCGTAGCCTGCCGCCTCCAGCAGCACGATGGTCTCGCGGGTCGCTTTCGCCACGCCGCCGAGGGTTCCGGCCGTGGGGGACGGGCGGATGAAGGCGTCCCGTTCCACCGACAGTCGCGCCATGCGGGTCTTATCGCCGAGGATCGAGCCGCCGGTCCGCGTCGAGGACGGGTCCACGGCCAGTACCGCCACGCGGTGGCCCTGGCCGATGAGGTACATGCCGAGCGCGTCGATGAACGTCGACTTGCCGACGCCCGGAACACCGGTGATGCCAACGCGATTGGACACCACCTTGCCCGCTTCGGGGGTCAGCCGCAGCAGCAGCTGCTGGGCCAGGTCCCGATGGTCGGTGCGGGTCGATTCGACCAGGGTGATGGCGCGGGCCAGGCCGGCCCGCTCCCCTGCCCGGACCTGCGCGGCCAGCTGGTCGACGTCGATCACTCGGCGCGCCACCGGAGTGGCGGGCTGGGCGCCGGGGCCGGGCGTTGCTGCGCCGGCGGGGCCGGGCAGGCCGACGCCGGCGGTGGTGCCGAGCCGAGGGTGGATTCCGCCACCCTCGGTCCCGCGTGCGGCGTCGCTCATTCCGTTGCGCCGGTGCCGATCTCGTGGCCCAGCTGTGCGGCCAGCTTCTTGATCAGGTCGATCGCGGCGTCGGCGATGATGGTGCCGGGCCCGAAGATGCCCGCGGCACCCGCGGCGTACAGCTCGTCGTAGTCACCGGGCGGGATGACGCCGCCGACGGTGACCATGATGTCGGGGCGTCCGACATCGGCCAGTGCCTGCCGCAGGGCGGGCACCAGCGTGAGGTGACCTGCGGCCAGCGACGAGACACCGACGACGTGCACGTCGTTGTCGGCCGCCTGCTGCGCCACCTCCTCGGGGGTCTGGAACAGCGGGCCCACGTCGACGTCCATGCCGAGGTCGGCGAAGGCCGTGGCGATCACCTTCTGGCCGCGGTCGTGGCCGTCCTGACCCATCTTGGCGACCAGGATGCGGGGGCGACGGCCCTCGGCCTCGGCGAACGCCTCGACCAGTTCGATGGCCTTGCTGATATTGGTCACCTTGCCGGCCTCCTCACGGTAAACGCCGGAGAGCGTGCGGATCTCGGCCTGGTGGCGGCCGTACACCTGCTCCAGCGCGTCGGAGATCTCACCCACGGTGGCCTTGGCGCGCGCGGCGTTGATGGCCAGGGCGAGCAGGTTGTTGTCCATGCCGCCCTCGGACGAGGCCGCCGCACGGGTCAATTCGGCCAGCGCCCTCTCGACCTCGGCCGAATCGCGTTCCGCCCGCAGCTTTTCCAGCTTGGCGTTCTGCTCGGCGCGCACGCGCGAGTTCTCGACCTTGAGCACCTCGATCGGGGTGTCTTCCTCGACCAGGTACTTGTTGACGCCGATCACCGGCTGCTGGCCGGTGTCGATGCGCGCCTGGGTGCGGGCGGCGGCCTCTTCGATGCGCAGCTTCGGGATGCCCTCCGAAATCGCCTGCGCCATACCGCCGTGCGCCTCGATCTCGGCGATGTGGGCGCGGGCACGCTCGGCCAGCTGGTGGGTCAGCCACTCCACGTAGTACGAGCCGCCCCACGGGTCGGCCGGACGGGTGGTGTTGGACTCCTGCTGGATGAGCAGCTGGGTGTTGCGGGCGATGCGCGCGGAGAAGTCCGTCGGCAGGGCCAGCGCCTCGTCCAGCGCGTTGGTGTGCAGCGACTGGGTGTGGCCCTGGGTGGCGGCCATCGCCTCGACGCAGGTGCGCGCGACGTTGTTGAACACGTCCTGCGCGGTCAGCGACCAGCCCGAGGTCTGCGAGTGTGTACGCAGCGCCAGCGACTTCGAGTTCTTGGGCTCGAACTTGGCGACCAGCTCGCTCCAGAGGAGCCGTCCCGCACGGAGTTTCGCGACCTCCATGAAGAAGTTCATGCCGATGGCCCAGAAGAACGACAGTCGCGGCGCGAACTTGTCGACCTCCATGCCCGCGTCCAGACCGGCCTTGATGTACTCCACGCCGTCGGCGAGGGTGTAGGCCAGCTCCAGGTCGGCCGTGGCTCCGGCCTCCTGGATGTGGTAGCCGGAGATGGAGATCGAGTTGAACTTCGGCATCTTCGCGGAGGTGTAGGCGAAGATGTCGGAGATGATCCGCATCGAGGGCTTGGGCGGGTAGATGTAGGTGTTGCGGACCATGAACTCCTTCAGAATGTCGTTCTGAATGGTTCCGGCCAGCTGCTCGGGCTTGACGCCCTGCTCCTCGGCGGCGACGACGTAGAGCGCCAGGATCGGCAGCACCGCGCCGTTCATGGTCATCGACACCGAAACCTGGTCCAGCGGAATGTGATCGAACAGTTCCCGCATGTCGAGGATGGAGTCGATGGCGACACCGGCCATGCCGACGTCACCGGTGACGCGCGGGTGGTCGGAGTCGTAGCCGCGGTGGGTCGCCAGGTCGAAGGCGACCGACAGGCCCTTCTGGCCCGCCTGCAGGTTGCGGCGGTAGAAGGCGTTCGAGTCGGCGGCGGTGGAGAAGCCCGCGTACTGGCGGATCGTCCACGGCTGGTTCACGTACATGGTCGGGTACGGGCCGCGCACGAACGGGGCCACACCCGGCACGCTGTCGAGCGGGTAGCCCTCGGCGACGATGGCGTCCCGGTCGGCCTTGGTGAACACCGGCGGCACCTCGATGCCCTCGGGGGTCGACCAGGTGAGCTGTTCGGGCGCATAGTGATTGGCGCTCGCGGCCTCGGCGACGAAGGCGTCGACCTGCGCGGCGCTGACGTCGGCGGGCGCGGTGCCGCCCTCGGTCAGCGGTACTTCGGCGAAATTGCCGATGCGATGTTTGATATCGCTCATCTCTACGCTCCCAGCTTTTCGAGCAGGCCGGTCAGAGCCGCCACAGCATCCATGCGGGCCGTCACGAAGCCATCCGGGCGCTGCGCGCCGGTCAGCTCCGCGACCGCCTTCTCGGGTCCGGCCAGCAGCACGGTGGTCACACCGGCAGCCCGCAATTCGTCCACGGCCGCGGCGGCGTCGGTGCCGTAGCGGGTGTCGGAGCCGCACAGCACGGCGATCGACGGGCCGGTCTCGGTGACCGCTTCGATACCGCCGGAGGCCAGCAGGTTGGTGGTGAAGGTGACACGAACATTGTTCTCCGACACCGGGCCCAGCGGAACCAGGCGCACCTGCGGGCGCGCGCCGTTGGCGGCCAGGTAGGCGTCGGAGCGGTTGCGCAGCGCCTCGAAGGCCGCGCCGTAGCGGGCCGGCGAGGTCTTGGCGCGCGCGGCCTCCGACAGCGGCTTCTCGCCCAGGTTCGGGAACTCGTTGACACCGGTGACGGCCGTCTTGCGGTGCGCCACATCGGAATCGCGCTTGGCCTTGGTCTCGGCGATGCGCTCGGCGAGCAGGCCCGCCTGCAGCGCGGCCAGGTAGCCGCCGGCGGCCTCGATCTCCTGCATGAACTCCCACGCCTTGGCGGCGAGCTCATCGGTCAGCGATTCCACGTACCAGGAGCCCGCGCCCGGGTCTTGCACGTGGCCGAGGCGGGATTCCTCGAGCAGCAGCAGCTGGGTGTTGCGGGCCATACGCTCCGAGAACGCCTTGGAGACCTCGAGCTCCCCGCCGGGCAGCGCCTCGTCGAAGGGCAGCACGGTGACGATGTCCGCGCCACCGACGCCCGCACCGAACGCGGCGAGGGTGGTGCGCAGCATGTTCACCCACGGGTCGCGCTGGCTCATCATGGCCGCGGACGTGATCGCCTGCTGCGGCGCGTTACCGAAGGCCGGAGCCCCGCAGACGTGCGCGACGCGTGCCCAGAGTCGCCGGGCGGCACGGAATTTGGCGATGGTCTCGAACTGGTCGTCGGTGGCCGCGAAGCGGAACTCCAACTGCTCCAGCGCATCCGCGATATCGGCCCCGGCGTCGGTGAGCGAGCGCAGGTACTCCAGACCCGCGGCCACCGCCGCACCCAGCTCCTGGGCGTCGGAGGCGCCGGCATTGTGGAAGGCCACGCCACACACGGTGATCGCGCGGACCGTCTCGGTGCGGGCCACCGCCTGCTGGGCCAGCGCGACCGCGCCGTCCAGGTCGATGGCCGAGGAGCCGGCGAACAGGCTCGTCAGCGGGGTGGCGCCCAGCGAGACCCGAATGTCCTTGCGGTTCGGGGCCTCATAGCCGTCGAGCACCGAGAACAGTGCGGCCGCAGCCTCATTGGCGGCCGGCCCGGCATCGAGGGTCAGCGGCGCCAGCTCGAAGAGGAAGCCCTGCAGTGCGGTGGCCAGCCCGTCGACCGGCACGCCGCGCTCGGCGACGCCCAGCCACACCGCGCTCACGCCGTTGTCGAGCGCGAAGAGGATGTCCGCGTTGACGGCCTCGGCATCGGGGCCGCCGAAACGCTGGCTGACGAACCAGCCACGGTGCACGTCACGGGTGGCGTCGCCACCGCGCACGTAGGGGAACTGCCCGGGCAGCGGCTGCTCGGGCAGTTCGTCGCGGCGCGTGTAGAGCGGGTTGACGGTCAGACCGTCATAGGTCGTGACCGCGAGCAGCTTCTCCGGCTCATCCGGCAAGTCGCTCGCATCCACCCTGCGGGCCTTCGCCAGCACCCCGGCGACACCCTTGCGCCAGGCGGCATACTCGGGCACCGGATCGGTGTCCGAGTCGGAAGCAATCGGCATAGCTGCTGTTCCTTCTTCCACTCCCTGACCGGATGGCCGTTGCACCGGCATTCACCCAGCTCAACGGCCACTTTGGTTAACGAGCATTCATCGTCTTTCCCCTGATGCTAGCGGCAGCCTCGAGATAACGGTCTCCGGAGTCTCACTACCAGCGGGTAACCTGGCGCCGTGCCAACAACCGTGCGTGTGCCGCTCGAGCGGGTATCCGGGCTGCTCAGCCGTCTCCGTCAACCGCGAAATCTGGCCTTGCTGATCGGCTGCGGGCTACTTTTCGCGCTGGCCGCCTTCGCACCGCACCCGGCACCCCAGCAGATCCGGCAGTGGGCCGGCTCGGTCGGGCCGCTGCTGCCGCTGGTGTTCTTCGCGGTGCACACGCTGGTCTGTGTCGCGCCCTTCCCGCGCACCATCTTCACCCTCAGCGCGGGCATGCTGTTCGGCTCGATGGAGGGACTCACACTGGCCCTCACCGCCACGACACTCAGTGCGGTGCTGGCGCTGTGGCTGGTGCGCGCCCTCGATCACGAGCGGGTCCGCGCGCGGCTCACCCATCCGACCGTGCAGGCGGTCGACACCCGGTTGGCGCGGCGGGGCTGGCTGGCGATCGGATCGCTGCGATTGATCGCGTTCGCGCCGTTCTCGATCGTGAACTATTGCGCGGCACTGTCTTCGATCCGGTTCACCCCGTACCTGATCGCCACCTTCATCGGCATCATCCCGGGCACCGTGGGCACCGTACTGCTGGGCGACGCCCTCACCAATCGCACCTCCCCCGCCCAATTGATCTTCACAGCAGCCTGTTTGGCGGTCGGCGTGATCGGGCTGGTCGTGGACGCGAGGATGGCCGTCGCGGAACCGGAGGCTCAGCCGGAGCCGGTCGCCTGATCGGGCGGCGGCAGCGGCCACTGGTCGAAGCCGGGGAGCGAATCCAGGGGCGGTGCGGGCTCGATCAGCTCGTTCAGTTGCGCGAGCAGGTCATCCTGGTGTGCCTCGGCGTAATTCAGCGTGCTGTCGAGTTCGTGTGCCCGGACCAGCCAGCCGCTGGCCTGACGAACCACCTCGGCCGGTGGCGCCGCGCCGTCGGAGTCGAGGAGGAATGCGGCGAGCGCCGGTTCGATGGCCGCGGCCGACCCCAGATGTTGCAGGCACCGGCCGGTGCCGAGATCGTCGGCGAGAGCGCGCCATTCGCTCAGGGCGGTCTGCCATCGCACCAGCGCGTGCCGCGGTTCGCCCACCGACCAGTCGAGAACACCCGCGATCTCGTGCACGTGGGCCAGCCCGCCGGGGTCGCGCCCGCCCGCGGCCATGGATTCGGCCAGTTCCAGGCGGTCGCGTGCGGCGGTGTGCCGCCCCTGCACGAGGTGCGCGATCGCCATGTTCACCAGGGCGCACACCTCACCGGCGACGTCTTCGCGCGGTAGCAGCCACCAGGCCTGTTCCAGGAGGTTGACCGCCTTGCTCAGATTCGCGTCCGTGGTGTCCATGGCGCCCAGGGCCTGTCGGTGCAGGGCGCGAGCGCGCAGGCTACGGGACACCGTCCACGGGCTGTAGCGCGCCGGCCGCCGCTCCGGCACCGTCGCGCGGATATCGGCCAGGGCATGCAGCGGGCCGTATCGGGTCGCGGACGTGATCGTCACCATCGCTGCCGCCGGGCCCGGCTCGTGCGGGCCGCCGCCCGCGCCCTGGCTGTCCTCCGGGCGGCCGCTGCGCGCGAACCAGATGTCCAGCGCGTCGGCGATCGCGGCCAGATCCGGTACCACCGCGCGAACCCGGTTCAGCAGGGTGTTGTTCGCCTGTCCCGCTTCCGGTTCGGCCCGTCGCGCACAGTTACGCAGGAGGAGACAGAGCCGGGGCTCCTCGTTCTCGAACCAGCGGCGCGCGACCGCGGCGTGTGCCGGACGATCGAGCGCCCGCGCCCACCGCGTGGCTTCCTCGGCGTGCCTGCGGAGCAGCGCCGCGAGCGCGGCCCGCCACTCGGGCGTCTCTGTGATGGCGGGATCCTCACCGGCGGGCGGGACCTCGGCCAGCCGGTAGCGGCCCGGCGGCATCGGCTCCACCGCGCCCGCTGTGGTCAGGCTCGCCAATAGTCGCGGTGCGGAGGGTGTTTCGGTCTCCGCCGTGGTGGCGGGGAGCCGGGCCGCGGCGCTCGCCCCGAGCACCTCGAGGAGCACTCCGGTCTCATAGGTTCGAATGGGCAGCTCGCGGAGTACGGTCGCGGCCCAATTCCCCGTCAACTCCGGGTTCGTCTCCGGCTCGTGCTCCGGCCCCCAGGGCGCTCCGGGCTCGGGTAACTCCACGGGTCGCGGACCCGTGAGTCCCGCGCGATCCTGCACCAATCGATAACCGCGCCGGACGGATTCGGTCAGGAAGTAGGCGAGCACGACCCACCCGACGGCGGACTCGGTCCACCGCACGGCGGGGTTCGCCTTGAACGCGTCGGTCATCACATTGGCGATCAGGGTGGCGATACCGATACCCACCAGTGCCGGGGCGCCCAGCAGCCACTGCCACACCGCGGATTTCGGCGTGGCCATGAGGCTGCGGCTCTCCCGGGCCAGCTCGGTGGACTCGGGTCCACCGGGCGCGGATTCGGTTTCGCTCATATCCGCGCTCCCCCGGCCAGGCCCGGTACCAGCCAGCGTCGCCAGCACACCAGCAGCAGCACGAGCGGGACGACCGCGGAGACCAGCGCCCCGGTCGCGAGTTGGGCGGAGCTCTCGTCGAATTGGCGGGTGTAGCCCCACAGCAGCAGCGACCACGGGCTGCCGCCGGTGCCGTTGACCAGCAGTCCGATGAAGAAGTCGTTCCACACCTGGATGAACTCCAGCACCGCCACCGCGACAACCGCCGGCACCACGGCACCCAGCCGGGCGACGATGGTGCGCAGCGATGCCAGTCCGTACAGCGCGTCGGCGGCCGGGGTGTAGGCCGGTGCGAGGAGGGCTCCGCGCAGGACGAGAATCGAGATCGGCAGTCCGGCGGCGGCATGGGTGAAGATCAAAGGGACCAGGGTGCCGAACCACCCGGAGGACCCGATCACCCGCTGCAGTGCGCCCAGATACATCTGGGCGGGCAGCACGGTCAGAATCACCAGGCAGGGCACCGCGATTCGGACGCGTGCGGCGGCCAGCCAGTGGGCGACCGGCAGTGCGAAGGCCACGACCATCGCGGTCGCGGGGACCGCAACGGTCAGGGTGGTGCGCAGTGCGTCGCGCAGGGCCGGATCGATCGTGACAGCTGGTACGCCAACGACTTCCGGCCCGACGGTCCCGTGCAGCGCGACGTAGACCAGCTCCGCGATCGGCGACAGCACCACCAGCACGGCGAATCCCACCAGGAGCCGGCGCGGGATGGCCCGCCACAGGGGCAGGTGCTCGCGCCACGCGGAGGGGCGCGGGCGCAGCGGACGCGGACCGCGCGGGCGGCGCACAGTGATCCGATCCTGCGCGAACAGCGCGGCCAGCACGAGAGCGGCCGTCAATGGCAGGGCGTACGCTGCCGCTTCCCCGCACGAATTCGCCTCGCACGCGCTGTTGAGACGCCACCATTCCACGGTCGCGGTGCCGACATCGTGTTGCAGCGACCGTGGCACGGCACCGAGTACCGCGTCGAATACCCGGGCCGCGGCGACCGCCACCACCAGGAAGGCCACGGAGGCGACGGGCCGGACCTGCGTCCACAACCGGATCGGCATGAGCCGGCGCGGACCGCCGGCCAATTCCGGGGCGCGCACCGGATCGTCCTCGATCGCGAGGATAGCGGCGCGGAACAGCCCGACCAGCAGCCCGAGCCAGGTCCAGACGAAGGCCGCCACCAGAACCGCTTCGAACGCATAACGTTCCGCTGCGACACCGCTGAAATATCGTCCGCGCGTAATGGTTTCGAGTATCAGCCGGAAAGCGATCCCGGAGGTGAAGGCCGAGACTCCGAACGGCACGATGAACGGCCACCACAGCCACGGCAGGCGTCGGCTGGGCCAGGCCAGCACCAGGGCCACACCGACCAGGACGATGGCCAGCGCCACCCAGCCCGCGGTGTGCAGGTACGCGCTGCGGCTCGCGCGGGGCAGCTCCCGCCACACCACCAGCGATCCGGCCGACAGGCAGCCGAGCCCGAGCCCGGCCGCGAACGCCCACACGGTGAACGCGAACAGGCTCGGCAGGGCGGCCATTCCGGTGCGCAGCCGCCGCCGGTCGACGATGAGCAGCGTGCCGCCGCCGAGCAGTTGCAGCCCGCAGCCGAGAGCGAGCCCCGGATGCGTGCGCGCGCCGAGCCCGACGGTGTACAGCGCCGGAGCCACCAGCAGCAGCCCCATCAGCACGACGGCCGGTGCCCGGACCAGGTAGTTGACCACGACCTCGACGTGCGGATGCCGGCCCGGCACCAGCGGCCCCGACAGCCTGCGGGTGGCGAGTGTCAGTTCGAGGCCGTTGGAATGCACCGAATACACGCGTATCTCACCCCTGCCGAGTGCGTTCCAGCTCGTAGACGGCGTTCACGGCGGTGCGGACGGCCGCGGCGGCGCGCTGCGACGAATCCGCCGCAGTGCCATCGAGATCCATCAGGAATTGCGTGATGATCCCCCACAGCGGATTGTCGCCGCCCCGCGAACCGATGCGGTCGGCCAGGTCGAATTCGGTCCAGGAGCGGACGCGCGGACCGAGGGATTCGAGCATGGCCGAATAGGCCGGGCGGGTGCGCAGGTCGGGTGCGATGAATCCGCCTTCCTTTCCGATCCAGCTGTCCGGGGCATCGGGCAGCGACAGCAGGCGGATCAGTTCGGCCGCCGCGTCTTTGGCCGAGCGGGTCAGGACCATGATGTCGCCGCCCCCGATCACCGGGCCGTCGCGGAATCCGGGGAGGATGCTCGGAAACAGCGACACCCCGACGGCCTGTTTCATCGCCACGTCATCGCCGTGGAAACAACTCCTGACTATCGGCTCGGCGAAATCGGGCGCCACCACCATGGCCGCGTCGCCCTGGGCGAACACCTCGCGCACGGCATCGGGAAATTGCTGGGTCAGCGCGCGGCCGATACTGCCGGGAAAGGCATTCGGAAATCCCCAGATTCCGGCGAGGGTCTCGAGTGCCCGGGTGATTTCGGCACGCCGCTGTCCAGGACGCCAGTCGTTCGGGCTCACCACGCTCTCGTAGGCGTCGGGTGACTGGGCGAGCAGCACATTCGCGAAGAAGTCGGCGAGCATCCAGCCGTCGGCCGCGCCCAGCGCCAGCGGGTGGGTTCCACTGCGCGCCAGGCGGTCGAGCAGGACGGGCCACTGCCACGGCGCCCAGCTGCCCGGTGGCGGCAGGCCGAGGCGTCGAAACTTCGCCAGGTCGAACCACACCAGCGATTTGCAGGAGGCCTTGAACGGCAGTCCGTAGAGCCGATTGCCGGACACCGTCTCGACATGCACCAGTTCCCACCAGCCGTGGGCATAACGCGGCGCCTTCCGTTCATCGCCCCACAATGATTCGTCGAGCGGGCGCAGCCGTCCGTCCTGCGCCAGCCGGGTTATCTGCCCGAGCTGCGGCAACACCACGATGTCCGGCGTGTACCGGCCGGCCGAGAACACCGTCCCCACATCGTCACCCAGGGTGAATACCTGAGTGCTGTGCGAAAACTGGTGGGAATCCCGCAGATCGGCGAGCACGTCCTCGAATGCCCGCAACTCCGCGCCACCCCAGGGCACCGCGAGTTTCACCGTGTCGGAATTCGCGCCGGACACGAAGGGGGTGCACGCCGCAGCCATCGGAAGCAGTGCACCTGCACGCAAAATGGTTCTACGGGTCGCCATTTCGTCCCCCAACCGATGCGACTTTGCCCCGGTTCCGGCCTCGGTGCGGGACACGTTACTCCTGTGGGTGGTCCGGCACGATCGCTATTCACGAGCCGGCCGCACCCCGTCCGCGCCCCCACGCCACCGTCGTCAGGACGAAATGGACAGCAGCGCAGGGGTTTTCGCGGCGGGAGTCAGTCGAGGGTGCAGCCCGGGATCGGCACGTCGTTGAGGCGATCGACCAGATAGCCGATCGCATTGTCGGTGCCGAAGCCGTCGATCAACTCGGGGCCGAAATGGTTCGGGAGGGTGGCCCCGGGCAGGATCGGGGGCAGCTCGTCGGTCCGGAAGCTGACGGTGGCGCCCCTGCCGCACCACTCGGTGGCGAGTTGCCGGGCCTGACCGTAGGGGACGGTGTCGTCGTTGCGACCGCTGGTGATCAGGACCGGGCTTGCCGGAGTGAGGTTTCCGATGTGCTGCTGCCGCAGGATGTCCTCGGCCTCGGGGACCTCCTGGAGGTGATCGATCATCGGCCGATGATCGACGGTGAACTCGGTGCTGCGCAGGAACGGATGCTTCAGGATCACGTCACCGATGCACTCGTTGCCCAGGTCGCTCAGCAGCGCCTTGCCCTCCGGCGTGGTGCGTTCGTCCAGAATCGGCTGCAGATCGGGGTAGCGCGCGACGAAACCGTTGAGCGCGAACCCGATCACGCCGCTGATCAGACTGCCGTCGGCCTGCTTCAGCACCTCGGTCAGATCCGCGACCGGCGCGCCCGCCCACGTTCCCTTCAGGTTCAGTTCGGGGGCGTAGCCGGGTTGCATCTCGACCGCCGCGGCCGTGGCGCCGCCACCCTGGGAGTACCCCCACAGCGCCAGTGGTGTGTCATCGCCGGAACCGGCCAGGTTGTTGGCCGCGCGCGCGGCGTCGAGGACGGCATGGGCCTCCTCGACGCGGTTGACATAGGTATGGGTCCCCGGTGTTCCCATGCCGATGTAGTCCGCCACGAAGACGCGGGCGCCCAGCGAATTCCACGCCAGCGCCGAGATCGCCTCCTGGTTCGCGGAGAAGGTCGGCGGCGTGATGCTCGCGTACATCCCGGTCGAGAAGGCCAGCGACACCGCGCATTGATCGCCCTGACCGGTGGTGCCCGGCGCGATGACGATGGTGGGCCGCGGCCCGGACCCGTGCCAGGGCTGGGTGGAATCGAGGAAGACACCGGTCGCCGCGACGGGCGTGCCGTCCTGCATCTGGGTCGTGTACATGACCTGTTTGGCAGGCAACGGCCAGACCCCGTTGTCCGCCGGCTGCGCCAGTAAGGCCGAGATATCGGTGGTCTTGATGATCGCTCCGCGCGTCGGATCGAATTGCGCAGGAGGAACATAGAAGTCGTTGACCGGATCGGCGGAGGCCGACCCCGGAACGGCGGCGGCACCGGCGGCCGTCACGCACAGCGCCGCCGCGATGGCGAGGGCGTGATCGACCTTCCGGGACGTCTGTCGCTTCCGAGGATTCGGACGGCGTTGTCCAGACATTTTCTGCTTTCTCTGCGGACTCGCGAGTAACACCGTTACTCGAGTAACGCGGTTACTCTAGCCACAGACGAAGACCGTGGGAAGAGGGTTGACTCCGGTCCGACCCACATCGTGGCGCAGCTGGGCGTACCGGTGACCGACGTCCGAAAACAGCTGAGCGAGTACGGGTACCTCGATGCAGGCCCCGAGGCCGGGCCGCTTCCCTGGGCGGGCAGCTGGGCACGGACGGACCTGAAGCCTTGCTGCAACCGCTCGGCGGTTTCCTCGAACCCAGCGACGGCACACTGCTGGTCGGTCACGATCCCATCGCCGGGCCCGGTCCCGAACGCGGGTGTGCCTTCCAGGCCCCACCCCCTACCCGTGGCCGACCGCCCGCGGCAGCGTCGAGTTCGGTCCGAAATGCGGAGGTGTGGATCGGAAAACGCGGCTCGCCGAGGCACAGCGCATGCTCGAGCTCGTCGGGCTCGGCAATACCGGCGGCAGGCCGCCCTACGAGCTGTCCGGCGGCATGCAGCAGCGGCCTCGGATCGCGCGGGTGCTGGTCAACGATCCGCGCGTCATCCTCGTGGACGAACCGTTCGGGGCGCTGGATCAGCTCACCCGGGAGCGGCTGCAGGTGGAGCCGCTGCGGCTGTGGCGCGAATCGGGCAAAACCATTGCGTTCGTGACCCATTCGGTGGCGGAGGCAGTATTCCTGCCCACCGGGTCCTGGTCATGAGCGCGCGTCCGGGACGGATCATCGTGGACCGGGAGATCGCATTGCCGGGCGATGTCGAGGCGGGCGTCCGGGACATCACCGGCACCGCGACACTCGAATTCCAGGCCCTGAAAACCGAATTGGCGAAGGCGATCTACACAGCCCGCATTTGATCATGAATACGACAATGGCCCGTGCCGCGACTTTGCGGAACGGGCCATCGGACGTTTCGAACCGACGCGAAACCTGAATTACAGGTAGGCGCCGCACACGGGCCAGGCGCCCGGGCCCTGACCGGCGAGCACGTTCTCCGCGACGCGGATCTGCTCCTCACGGCTGGCGTTGGCGGCACTGCCGCCGCCACCGTAGGCGTTCCAGGTGCTCTGGGTGAACTGCAGACCGCCGTAGAACCCGTTGCCGGTGTTGGCGCCCCAGTTGCCGCTGCTCTCGCACTGCGCGACAGCGTCCCAGTTGTGCCCGGCGGCCGAGGCGGTCGCGGTGGACAGCGCGAACGGGACGGACACGAGCGCACCGATGGCCGCGGCGGCAGCGAATGTGCGGGTGGTGAGCTTCCGGTTGCGATGCATAAAATGTTTCCTCGCCTGCGCCCGCCGGCCCGCGCTCTCGGCTGCGGGTCCCCGTCCCCAGGGTTATCGGTTGCTCTCGAATCGTGGGACGGAGTTGCCGGTGTTCGTCGATTCGAGCGGGGCCCGGTCGAATCCGAGCCATGAACGACGGTAACGGATCAATCACGTTAGATCACGTAACGATCACGGCCAGTTGACAGATGGATATCTTGGATACTCAATCCGTTTTCGCAGTTCGCATCGGAAGTTCGCCGAATGACATTTCTGGAATTCGTAAACAATTTTGTGACGCAGGTCACGAGAAAATAGTGATCCCGATCTCGTAATACAAACCAGAAACAAAACGATCCCCACCCAAAATCGCCCTCCGACCGGCTCGGATCGCGATGCGCACAACCATTGCCCCAGTTCAGCGCCCTGACCATAGTGCCTCCATGGCCGATGAACCCCGTTCCGGAGCCCGCGCTGTCGACCGCGCGATCCAGGTGCTGAATTGCTTCCACGGCGACGATCCGGAGCTGTCGCTGAGCGAACTCGCCCAGCGGGCCCGGCTGCCCGTCAGCACCGCACACCGTCTCGCCCAGGCCCTGGTGCGCGGCGGCCTGCTCGAGCAGGGACCGGCCGGTGATCGCTACCGCGTCGGGCACGGGCTCGCGACCCTGGCCCGGCCCGCACTCGCCCGGCTGGGCCTGGAGTCCGCCGCGCCCCATCTGTACGCGCTGGCCGCGGGCATCCGGATCACGGTCAGCGTGAGCGTCATGGACGACAGTGACGCGCTCACCGTCTTCCAGGCCCGCCCGCCGATCCACTTCTGCCACCACCAGGTGCCACGGTCCCGGCAGTCCCTGCACGCCAGCGCGGCGGGCCACGCACTACTGGCCTACTCCCCCGCCCGCGCCGCCGCCGACGTCGACCTGGACCGGGTCCGCCGCACCGGCTTCGCCTCCGAGCTGATCGAGACCGACGACCCCATCCGCGCCCTGGCGGTGCCCATCGTCGGGCCCGGCCGGCAGGTGCACGGGGCGCTGGCGGTGCAGGCCCGCTCGGCCCGCCTGGACAGCGAGCTGATCCGGGCCGTCGTGCCCGCCATGCGGATCGCCGCGGGCCGGATCGCACCGCTGTTCCAGACCACCGACGGCGCGGTGCGCGCCGCCGAGTTTCGCTCACGCTGATTTCCACATGGTGAAAAGCCGGTTGCCGCACCCCAGCGCCCATCGCAGCATGTGACCACCGCCGAATCATCGCCAGTTCCCCTGTCCGGCAAAGGAATCCCCATGACGCTCTGTTGTCGCCCAGCCCTCGAATCCCACCGAGCGACAGTCGTATTCACCGAAAGACTCCCCCATGGCATTCCCTCCCCGCCGGAGCCGGGTGCGCCGCGCCCTCGCCGCCGCGTTCGCCGTCTCCAGTGCTCTCGTCCTGCTCACCGGCTGCGCGAAAACCGACGCGGGCACGACCGCCGACGGTAGGACCGTCCTCCGCTATCAGGGATCGACCGGTCAGGTCTCCGCCTTCGAACTAGCCGCCGACCTCGGCTACTTCAGCAAGATCGACCTCCACTGGGAGGGCGACACCACCAGCGGCCCGGCCAATATCCAGGCCGCTGCCACCAAGCAGGTCGAATTCGGCAGCGCCTTCAACGGCGCCGTCATCAAGCTGGTCGCGGGTGGCGCTCCCGTCACCGCTGTCCTCAGCTCCTACGGGGCCGACGAACTCAACTTCACCGGCTACTTCGTCCGCGACAATTCCGGCATCACCTCCGCGCGCGACCTCATCGGCAAGAAGGTCGGCGTCAACACCCTGGGTGCGCACCACGAGTTCATCACCCGGCAGTGGCTGCACGACCAGGGGCTCAGCGATCAGGAGATCAAGCAGGTCCAACTGGTCGTGTTGCCGCCCGCCAGTACCGAGGACGCGCTGCGCAATGGCCAGATCGATGTGGCCGCGCTCGGCGGCGTCTTCCGTGACACCGCCGTCGGGCGGGGCGGAGTGCATCCGCTCTACACCGACAAGGACCTGTTCGGGCAGTTCGATTACGGCACTTACGTCTTCCGCAACGACTACCTGAAGTCGCATGCCGCGGCCGTCGCCGATTTCGTGCAGGGCACCGCGCGGGCCACCCGCTGGCTGCAGGTCACGCCGCGCGACGAGGTGGTGGCGCGGTTCGCCGACATCATCCACAAGCGCGGGCGCAACGAGAACACCGGACTGCTGCAGTACTACAAGAGCTCGGGCATCCCCGTCCCCGGCGGCGTGATCGCCGAACGCGAACTGCAGATCTGGATCGACTGGCTGGTCCGCAATGGGGAACTGCCCGCGGGCAAGCTCGCGGCCAAGGACCTCTACACCAACAAGGACAATCCCTACGCCAACGGCACCTACCCGGCCACCAGCGGTCCCAGCGGTGAGGCGGTGGCGAAATGAGTTCCGCGACCGTCAAACTCGCGCTCACCGGGGTCAGCAAGGACTTCGCCGTGCGCGGGGAGCAGCAGAGTTTCACCGCGCTCGCCGATATCAGCGTCGATGTGCGGGACGGTGAGTTCCTGGTCCTGGTCGGGCCCAGCGGCTCGGGCAAGTCCACCCTGCTGGATCTGCTCGGCGGGCTCGGCAAACCCACCTCCGGACAGATCCTGCTGGACGGGGCGCCGGTGACGGGACCCGGTCTGGACCGCGGGATCGTCTTCCAGCAGTACGCGCTGCTGCCCTGGCGCACCGCCCGGGCGAATATCGAATTCGGGCTGGAGGCCAAGGGCATTCGCCGCCGCGAACGCCGCGAGATCGCCGAGCACTATCTCGAACTGGTCGGCCTGGCCGGATTCGGGAACCGCTATCCGCACGAATTGTCCGGCGGCATGAAACAGCGGGTCGCCATCGCCCGCAGCCTGGCCTTCGACCCGGAGGTGCTGCTGATGGACGAGCCCTTCGCCGCCCTCGACGCCCAGACCCGGGAGTCGTTGCAGGACGAACTGTTACGGATCTGGCGGGCCACCGGGAAGACGGTGCTGTTCATCACCCACGGCATCGACGAGGCGGTGTACCTGGGGCAGCGCGTGGCGGTGCTGACCTCGCGGCCCGGCCGGATCAAGGCGGTCGTGGACATCGACCTCGACCGTGCCGGGGATCCGGATATCCGTTCCAGCGAACGATTCCGCGAACTACGCCATCACGTCTGGTCCCTGCTGCACGACGAGGTCGCGCGGGCACAGGACCTCGAGCAGGCCGCGCTCACCGCCGACAAGAGGAGCTCCCATGTCTAGCGCACTGCAACTCGTCGAAGCATCCATCGATCTCCGTCCGGAGCCGGCCCGCACCGGCGACGCCACCCATACGGGAACCCGGCATGCTCCGGCCGTGCTGCCGGCCGTCGCCAGAATCGCATGGCGAATCGGCAAGCCCGCCATCGTGATCGCGGCCTTCCTCGCCCTGTGGGAAGCCGCGCCACGGCTGGGGCTGGTGGACGAGGTGTTCCTACCGCCGTTCTCGACGGTGGTAGAGGCCGGGCTAGAGCTCATCCGCAACGGCCAACTGTGGGAACACATCTCGGCCAGCGTGACCCGGTCGCTCATCGGCTTCTCCATCGCCCTGGTCGCGGCCATTCCGGTGGGTGTGGCCATTGCCTGGTACCGGCCGGTGGCGGAATTCCTGAGCCCGGTGCTGGAACTGTTCCGCAATACCGCCGCCCTGGCGCTGCTGCCGGTGTTCATCCTGATCCTCGGCATCGGCGAGACCTCCAAGATCGCGCTGGTGGTGTACGCCGGGTTCTTCCCGATTCTGCTCAACACCATCAGCGGGGTGCGGACGGTCGATCCGCTGCTCGTGAAATCGGCCGTCTCGCTGGGGTTCTCACCGCTCCGCCTGTTCCAGAAGGTGATCCTGCCCGCCGCCGTGCCGTCGATCTTCACCGGCATCCGCATGGCCGCCTCCGGATCGATCCTGGTGCTCATCGCCGCCGAGATGTTCGGGGCGCGCTCCGGGCTCGGCTACCTGATCACCGCCGCCCAGCAGAACTTCCAGATTCCGGACATGTACGCCGGGATCGTGGCCATCGCCCTGGTCGGACTCACCTACAACGGCGTGCTCGTGGCCATCGAGCGACGGCTGTCCCGCTGGCGCGCCCACTGAAATCCGTCGAAGGAACCCTCTTCCATGTCCAACGCACGCAAAACCTTCCACCTGAACGCCTTCCTCATGGGCGTCGGCCACCACGAGGCCGCCTGGCGGCATCCGCGCACCGAGGAGCATCGGGTCCTGGAGGTGAAGCACTTCCAGGAACTGGGCCGCATCGCCGAACGCGGCAAACTCGACTCGGTGTTCTTCGCCGACGGGCTGGCCGTCGGACCCCGGATCAAGCGCAACGCGCTCTCCGTCTTCGAGCCGATCACCCTGCTCGCCGCCATCGCCGCCGTCACCGAGCACGTCGGGTTGATCGCGACCGCCTCCACCACCTACAACGAACCCTTCAACCTGGCACGGAAATTCGCGTCCCTCGACCACATCAGCGGCGGCCGGGCCGGCTGGAACATCGTCACCTCGGGTAGCGAGGACGAGGCGTTCAACTTCGGCTACGACGCCATCCCCGAGCACGCCCGCCGCTACGAGCGCGCCGACGAATTCGTCGACCTGGCGGTACGGCTCTGGGACAGCTGGGAATCCGATGCCATCGTGCTCGACCCCGAAACCGGCATCTTCGCCGACCCCGACAAGGTTCACACTCTCGACTACCGCGGCGAACGCTTCCAGGTCCGCGGTCCGCTGAATTCGCCTCGCAGCCCCCAGGGCCGCCCGTTGCTGGTGCAGGCCGGATCCTCCGAGAGCGGAAAGGAATTCGCCGCCCGCCACGCCGAAGCGGTGTTCACCGCACAGCGCTCCATCGAGGAGGGGCAGAAGTTCTACCGCGACCTGAAGTCCCGGCTGCCCAAATACGGCCGCGCCGCCGACGACCTCAAGGTTCTGCCGGGCCTGGTCCCCTTCATCGCCGACACCGAGGCCGAGGCCCGCGCACTCGAACAGGAATTCACCGACCTCATCTCCCCCGACTACGCGCTGCGGCAACTCTCCACCCTGCTCGGCGTCGACCTCACCGAGCACGCCCTCGACGCACCGCTGCCGCCTTTGCCGCAGGAGGGCGACATCCAAGGCGGCAAGAGCAGATTCACCCTCGTCAAGGAGCTCGCGGAGAAGGAGGACCTGACCGTCCGCCAGCTCATCGGCAAACTCGGCGGCGGCCGCGGCCACCGCACCTTCGCCGGCACGCCCGAACAGATCGCCGACGAACTCCAGTCCTGGTTCGACCAGGGCGCGGCCGACGGCTTCAACATCATGCCGCCCTACCTGCCCGGCGGGCTCGAGGACTTCGTCGACCGCGTGGTCCCGATCCTGCAGGAGCGCGGCCTGTTCCGCACCGACTACACCGCACCGACGCTGCGCGGCCACTACGGACTCGCGCCCGTGGAAAGCCAATTCGCCCCCGCCCGTACCCAGGCGACCGCCTGAGATCTGAAAGGAACGCACATGACCACCGCAACCGAGAACCAGGTCGGCACCTTCCGCATCGGACCCGTCGCCGGGCATATCGGCGCCGAGATCAGCGGCATCGACCTGCGCGACGACTTCACCGACGAGCAGATCGCGGTACTCACCGCCGCGCTGCACGAATACAAGGTGCTGTTCTTCCGGGATCAGCACATCGGGCACGCCGAACAGATCGCCTTCTCCCGGCGATTCGGCGCGGTCACGCCCTCGCACCCGTACGACGATGACGCGCCCACCGAGTACCCGGAGATCCTCGCCGTCGACAGCCGCCTGTACGAAAAGCGGTTCGGGAAGAAGAAATTCAGCTACACCAACCACTGGCACACCGACGTCTCGCCGCTCATCAACCCGCCGGCGGCCTCGCTGCTGCGGGCCGAGATCGCGCCCGAGCGCGGCGGAGATACCCAGTGGACCAATCTCGCCGCCGCCTACGCGGGCCTGCCGGATTCGCTCAAGTCCTTCCTCGACGGACTGCGCGCCGAACACCGATTCGGCGGCAAGCTGCCCGCCTGGGACGCGGAGAGCGACTACGCCAAGCGGGTCGCGGCCGCACCGCTGATCACCGAGCACCCGGTGGTGCGGGTGCATCCGGTGACCGGCGAACGCGTGCTCTTCGTGAACCCGGGCTTCACCACCCGCATCGTCGGCCTCAGCCCGCGCCAGAGCGACGCGCTGCTGGAACTGCTCTACGCCGAACTCTCCGATCCGGCGTACACGGTCCGATTCCGTTGGGAGAAGGGCAGTGTCGCGTTCTGGGACAACCGGGCCACCGCGCACCTCGCACCCGGCGACCTCACCCACCTCGACGTGACCCGCGTGCTCTACCGCACGACCCTGGAGGGCGACGTGCCGGTCGGCGTCGACGGCGAGCCCTCACGCTCCATCGCCGGTGCGCACTTCGGCGGCTCGCAGAACTGATCCCGCGGCGCTCGCCACGGAATCAGCGGGGCCCTCTCGACAGTGTCGAGAGGGCCCCGCTCAGTTCCTGATTCGATCCCCGTGTTCGATCCCCGGACCGTCAGCGGCCCAGCGGACGCGGCGGCGGAGGCGGGTTCTGCCAGCGCTGGTCCGGGGGCTCCTGGCGGTACTGCGGCTGCACCGGCTGCTGCTGCGGCGGTTGCGGGGACCGCTGCTCCAGAGTCGGCCGGGTCGAGGTCTGTGGCAAACCGACCGGCTCGACCGGTGTCCGCGCATCCGCCTCGGCCGCCCGGACGGCCCGCTGGGTGGCCGGGTCGGTGGCGGTGTCGAACCAGTCGGCCACCTCGTCGGCGTCGTTCTCGGGCGCTTCCGCGGCCGCACCGTCCTCGGACGGCTCGTACCGGAACACGCCGTCCTCGCCCTGCTTGCCGAAGCCGCGCGCGAAGCCCTCGAGGGCCTTGCCGAAATCGCTGGGCACCAGCCACACCTTGTTGGCGTCACCCTTGGCCACCTGCGGCAGGGTCTGCATGTACTGGTAGGCCAGCAGCTCGGGGGTCGGCTTGCCGTTCTTGATCGCGGCGAACACCTTCTCGATGGCCTTGGCCTGGCCCTGCGCCTGCAGGTAGGCGGCGGCCCGCTCACCCTGAGCGCGCAGAATGCGGGACTGCCGCTCGCCCTCGGCCGAGAGGATGGCCGACTGCTTCGAGCCTTCGGCCGAAAGGATCTGCGCCTGCTTCTGGCCCTCGGCCGTCTTGATCGACGCCTCCCGCTGACCTTCCGCGGTGAGGATGATGGCGCGCTTCTCACGGTCGGCCTTCATCTGCTTCTCCATCGATTCCTGAATCGACGGCGGCGGATCGATGGCCTTCAGCTCGACGCGCGACACCCGCAGACCCCAGCGGCCGGTGGCCTCGTCGAGCACCCCGCGCAGCTGAGTGTTGATCTGGTCGCGGGAGGTCAGGGTTTCCTCGAGGGTCATGCCGCCGACCACGTTGCGCAGCGTGGTGATCGTCAACTGTTCCACGGCCGCAATGTAATTGGAGATCTCGTAGACCGCGGCCTGCGGACTGGTGACCTGGAAGTAGACCACCGAGTCGATCTGGACGGTCAGGTTGTCCTGGGTGATGACCGGCTGCGGCGGGAACGACACCACCCGCTCGCGCAGATCCACCTTGGCGCGCACCCGATCGGCGAACGGCACCAGGAAGGTCAGCTGCCCGGACACCGTCCGCGAATACCGGCCCAGCCGCTCGATCACGGCGGCCTCGGCCTGCGGCACCAGGGCCACCGATTTGAAGACCACCACCACGACCAGGAGGATGAGTACGACGGCGACTATCAGTACAGCCATCACGGCCCTTTCATGACGACGGCGTGAGCGCCGTCGATCCGCATGATGTACACGGTCGAACCGACGGGATAGGACTCCGCGGCGTCATAGGGACGCGCGCTCCACACCTCGCCACCGAGCTTCACGCGACCGCCGTGCTCGTCGACCGTTTCGAGCACCTTCGCGGTCTTGCCGGGCAACGCGTCCACCCCGGTCTGATGTGGCGGCGGAATCGCGTAGCGCCGCAACAGGAATGGGCGGACCAGCACGAGCAGGGCAATCGACGAGACACTGAACACCACCGCGTCGATGAGGACCGACGAGCCGGTGAGCTCGTTGGCGCCCGCAGTGATGAGCGCGGCAACACCCAGCATGATCAGCACGAGACTGCCCGTGAGCATCTCGGCCGCCGCGAGCAGGATCCCCGCGACCAGCCAAACTATTGCGGCCACGTCACCAACAGTAACCGTAATCGCGGGTTACGGCCGGTATTCGTGATCACTCCGCGCTTTCTACCGGACATATCGGAATGGGCGCGGCGCGAGGGGGATTCCCGCTCAGCGCCGGTAACCTCGACGCGGTGAGTGGGCACCAACGGTACGGCGACATCTTCTCCGGGCACGCGCGCAAGCAGAAACGGGAGGTGCCCCGCGTGGTCGCCGAACGCGACCTCGTCGCCGAGGACGCGGCCACCGGATTCTGCGGCGCCGTAGTGGGTTTCGATCGCAGCTACGACGGCGAGTTCGTCAAACTCGAGGATCGCAGTGGGCGGGTCCGGCTGTTCGCACTGCGGGAAGCCGCCTTTCTGATCGACGGGCAGCCGGTGACACTCGTGAAGCCGACCGCCGCCGCGCCCACGCAGCCGACCCGATCCGCCTCGGGATCGACCCGCGTCGAAGGGCTGAAGGCGCGCGTCGCGAAGGCCAGCCGCATCTGGGTGGAGGGCGTGCACGACGCCGCACTGGTCGAGCGGGTGTGGGGACACGACCTACGGGTCGAGGGCGTGGTGGTCGAACAGCTCGAGGGCCTCGACCATCTCGGCGCCAAACTCGCCGAATTCCAGCCCGGACCGACCCGGCGCGTCGGAGTCCTGGTCGACCATTTGGTCGCCGGCTCCAAGGAATCCGGCCTGACCCAGGGCCTGGGCGCGCACGTCCTCGTCACCGGCCACCCCTACATCGACGTGTGGCAGGCCGTCCGCCCGCAGGCCGTCGGCATCCCCGCCTGGCCCGATGTCCCACGCGGCGAGGACTGGAAAACCGGCATCTGCCAGCGGCTACGCTGGGGCACGCCGCAGGAGGGGTGGCGGCGCGTCTACAACGCGGTCGACTCCTACCGCGATCTGGAGACCCCGCTCATCGGCGCGGTCGAACGACTGATCGATTTCGTCACCGAGCAGGAGTAGCCCGCCAGTTATCCTCGAATGCATGAGTTCCCCGAGTGCATCGCTGACGGTCTGGGCCGGTGCCTGGCTGGCCGGCCGCAGCGCCCCCGACGACGTGCTGGACGCGCTGCGCGCCTGGGCTCCCCAGCAGACGGTGGCCGCCGGGGATCCCGTGACCGGCGGGCGCACCGGATTGCCGTGGGCGTCCGACGACGAGCCCGCGGCAGTGGCCGGGGCGGGAATCATGGTGCTGCTCAAGGTCATCCGGGAAGCGATCGACGGGCCCGAGGCGCAGCTGCGGCTGGTGCTGCCGATCCCCGGAGACGTGCGCGGACTCCCGGCCGGTACCGAATTCGCCACCGCCGCAACCGAAGCCGAGGAAGGCATTCTGATCGGGACGGCCGGATCCAGCGGCACCGGGCTGGTCCCGGTCTGGACCGACGACGACGCACTGCAATGGCGGGTCTACTCGGCACCGATCCCCTTCGCGCTCGCACCCGAAATGCCGCTGGGCGAAGCCGAATACACCATGCGGGAGGCGGTCCGCGACGCCGCCGACGCACTCCAGCAGCTCCAGACCACCCGGCTCGGGTCCGGCGGAGTCGGGCCTCGCGAACTCGTCGAAGCCGAGCTGGCCGGACATACCAGGCATAAATACCCCGATTCGATGCCCCTGCGTGCCCGCCGGATCCTCGACACCGCCGACCAGGTGGCCGCGATCCTCACCGTCGCCGAACGCGAACCAGCCTCGGCCCCCACCTCCGCGACCGCCGTGGCCGCACAGGAGGCTCTACTGCGGCCACTCTGGAACGCGATCCGGGCCGCACGCCTGGCCGCGGTCCACGCCCGCTGACTGTCCGATTTCTTCAAGACCTCTCGTGATCGGGCCGCATACCGTTCGGGTATGGCTATTCGACTGAATGTGATCGGGATCGTGGTGACGGACATGGGTGCGTCGCTGGAGTTCTATCGGCGTCTGGGCGTGGAGTTCGCCGACGGCTCCGAGCAGCAACCGCACGTGGACGCCGACCTGGGCGGCGGTATCAAGCTGATGCTCGACACCGAGGAGACAGTCCGCTCATTCCACCCGGACTGGAAGACAGTTCCCGGGGCCGGGCGAATCGGCCTCGCGTGTGACTGCGGCTCACCCGCCGGGGTGGACCAGAAGTTCGAAGAGCTGGTCGACGCAGGCTACCGAGCAGAGCTCAAACCCTTCGATGCGTTCTGGGGCCAGCGATACGCCACAGTCCTCGACCCCGACGGGAATAGCGTCGACCTCTACGCCACCCGCGCGTAAATCGGCAAGGCCCAAGGACGAAGAGACAAAGATCGAAAGACAAAAAGATTCCTGGAGAAGGGAGGGGGGTGTCTCTATGTTCGTTGTCAAGTCGCGGGGCGGGTGTTCTGTCGGGTGAGATGCTGGGCGAAGTCGGTTGTCGGTAGCGTGATTTGGGTGGGGACGAAGGCCGAACGGCAGGCTGCCCGTCGCGTGGTGGCTGCGTATCACGAGGCGCAGCTCGGTGTGCTGATCGAGCACGTCGGCCAGGCGGTGGACCGGTTCCGGGCCAGCGAGCAGGACGCGTTCGAGGTCGACGCGGTGATTCACCGGTTCCATCGGGCAGCCCGGCAGTTGTGGTCGTTCTGTGCGCAGTCCGGCGCGCAGGTGGAATCCACCGCGCACCTGATTCAGCGCATGGACGAAGACGGCGAGGATATCGATTGGTGGCAGCGCGGCGCACCGGCCAGAGCTCGCGGTGCCGAGGATCCGGACGCCTGATCGGGCCGGTTTTGTGGCAGCTCAGGCGGCGGGGCTGCGATAGGGCTGGGACGGCCGCCGATCGAGCGTCAACGCCCGGCACCCACGTTACGAAGAGACCTAGCAGCGGCCCTGTCCCCATCAGCGGTCCGTCGACGCCACCAGGCCGCGGCGACACCACCCCCTCAGATCACGGGGTTGGTGTCGCCACGTGATGGCTTGCGCCCCTTGGAGCGACAATGCCGATCGGCTGGGAGGCCGGCGATCGACCTTCCGACCGGCGGCAGTGTGGTGAGGACAGGGGGCTGCCAGGCCGAAGGTGGTCCGTTCTACCCGGGAGGGGTCGCCGGCTCGATGGGCTTCAGCGTTGGGTCCGAGAGCTGACCAGTTGGCAGGACTCCGAGACCTCGGGCCGTGAAGACGTGACCTGTCGATTCGATCGCGATCCCCGGCGGCGGTCGCCTGCGAAGCGGTGGAGATGGCGGGGGCTGCCGCAGTGGTGGCCGTCGCAGATGCCGAACGCACTCGCGGGCCGGGCAAACGATAACAGTAGTGGCCGAGGCGGCAATCGCGGCGGCGCTGACGATCGGGGCGACGGTGGCGGTTGCGGTCGGAGTGGCAGTGGCAGTGGCAGTGGCAGGAATATCGTTGCGGGCGTTCGTGATCGGCGAGAGCCGCTGAGCCAGTGAGGGCGGGGTGGTCGCTGGCGATCGCGATTGTGACTGCGGTCGGACCCTTGGTCACGGAGGTGGGTGTGGTGGAGATGGCCGCGCCAATCGCGGTGGCGGGAATATCACCGTGGCCGTGAGTGGTTCGGTGACTGGTGGGTAGTTAGCGGCGGGTTTGTCTGTAAAAGGTGATGCGTGCCCTACCTTTCTTCCTGGGTCGGTCGGGCCTGTAATGTCGCTGCGGCCCAGGGGAATCGGGTGTGGCTTTGATGCGTGTGCCGCTGGTGGCTCGGACTGCTTGGCCGCTCGGTTCCCCGTGACGACCCTGGCCGCATATTGGGATGTGCGTGCAGTCCGTGGGCCGGGATCGGCGGGAGACGGCTCTCAACCTGGCGTCAGCTCGAGTCCGGTAGGGCAGGCGAGGTGACCACACTTCCTCGTCCCTGCGCACGCCGGCAGGACACGAGCAGCCGGGAATCACGCCGCCCGTGAACCCCACCTCGAGCAACTGGAATCGATCGCAGCAGCGACCGACTCGCCGACGTGATGTCTGTCGTTCACGCGAGGAATGCCAGTCGGGTCAAGACGTTTCGGGGCAATCCACCCGGTCCGCCCCCGATAGGGGGAATCTTTATCCATGACAACGGTTTTCCAGCCGTCGGGACTGTCGTTGACCAGCGCATGGCAGTGATCACAGACGAGCGTCAGGTTGGTCAGATCGGTGGGGCCGCCTTCGGCCCAGTCGGTGATGTGGTGCACCGCGCACATCGACGCGGGTGCATCGCATCCCGGTCGGGTGCAGCCCCTGTCGCGGGCGATCAACGCCAAACGCTGAGCCGGAGTGGCCAGGCGCTGGCAGCGACCCAGGAACAGCGGCAGCCCGTCGGCGTCGAGGACCACCAGCACCGGGCGGGTCCCCTCGGCCAGCTTCAACGCCTCGTTGATCGAGACGTGCCCGCCCGAGGCGGTGGTCGCGACCCTGGCCCCACGCTCGAGATCCGCGACGGACATGGTCAGGATGGCCTGCACCGGCAGGCCACGGTGGGAACCCAGCTTGGCCGGGTCGACACCGGGCTGCAGCAACGCGAACAGGGCGTCGTGGGTGCGCTGACCGGCATCACGACGGTCACGACGCGCGGCCGCCTCCAACACCGTCGAATCGACCACCTTGACCGTGGCAGCAACGCTGTCGGCGTCATCGATGTTGCACATACCCGGACGCGCCAACTTGGCGAACACCGCATCCAACAGCGCCCGCAGTTCCGGAGTGATCCAGCCCTCGATCCACGACATCCCGTCCACCCCGGGACGACCCAGGATCAAGCCGCGACAGCGACGGCGGTCGGCGTCGGAGACGACCTTGCCGTCGGGGTCGATACGGGCGAGGATATCGCGGCCGATCTTGGGCAGGTCATCGGGCCACCCGACACGGGAGTGGCCGACCAGGAGGCCCTCGGCTTCCACGCGAGTCTCGGCGGGGATGTCGGTGGGCAGGTGGTTCATGACGTCGATGATGTTGCGGACATGATCGCGCGAGATGTCGCCTGCCTCGAAGGCTTCGGCAGTCGCAGCCAAGGTGGCCGGGCGCAGATGACCGGTGGGTTCGAAGAATTCTCCGCACTGGCGGGTGATCTTCACCCGCACCGACGCGTCATACCTCGACAACCCCAACGTCTGGCGCAGGAACGGCACCACATTCTTCGCCCCGCTACCTTCGGGCAGCGAACGATTGCAGGCCTCGATGATCAGGCGTGAATCCAGCGCCGACAGTTGACGTTTGCAGGTTTCCAGGCGCTGCATCAACTCCACGACATCACTGTCGGAGAACGGAGTGAGGTTCCCGCAGAGGACGGAATTCGACAGGGTTTCGACGGCGGCCGCCAGGTCGGCGATGCCGCACGTGTCGAGTGTTACCCCCTTCGAATCCATGCGTCTATTTTACCTCTGCCACATGCTAATAGAGCGCGAATTGCCATGTGATATAAGGAAATTCAGACCGAGGACATTTCCACTAACCCAAGCAATTGCCCGGGCGACATGTCCGAAAACTCTCGAATATCCCGAGTCAAATGCGCTTGATCGGCGTATCCGACTAATGCGGCGACCTCCGCGAGCCCCATCCCACCCCGCGCCAGCGCCAACGCCCGCTGCATCCTCAATACCCGGCCCAGAGTCTTCGGCCCATACCCGAAGGCCGCCAAGGAGAGTCGATGCAGCCGCCGTGGACCCGTCCCCAATTCTTCGGCCGTCGCCGACACCGACATCCCTGAGCCCAGCGAGGTCACGATGAATCGCACCATCGGATCCGCGGCATCGGTCTCGCTCGCACGCCAGCGTGCGATGGTCTCGAGACCGACCGCCGGATTCGGCGCCTTGGCGATCAGCCCGGAGGCGCGGCGCAGGTCTGCCGGTGACCAGAGGTCGGCAAGATCAGCTCTGGCGTCGCGTAGTTCGTGCGCGGGCACCCCGAGGAGAGCCGGAGCCGTGCCAGGGAAGAAGCGGATCCCAGTGATCCGGTCGGCGAATCCCGCCGGCGGACGGTAGGCGCGGGTGTCCGGGCCCGCCACCGAGAGTCGCCCGTCGATCCACAGCAGATCCATGCTGCCGTCCGGCAGCACGGGCAGATCCGTGTCCACGACACCCTCGCGAGTCCACACCACCGCGCGGCCAACCCCCGACGGTCGCTCCCGATAGCCCCGCGGCGGGTGGATTTCCATCACCACGCCCACTCCTCACCGCATCCCGACCCCGAGAAGCGCTGAAACACATCCCTGTTCAGCACTTCGCGCACACTTGCATCGTTTGCTTGTTTGCACTCGATGCAATATTGCACGTTATGTCGCCGCGGGTTCCGCTGCATCGGAGACTTCGACCACGTGCTCGGACTGCCCCGGCCTCCAGGCCGTCACCTCCATGCGCCCGTCCACGATCTCGACCGACGACGCCCCCGTGATGTCGACGGCGTAGAACGGCTCGAACTTGCGGCCGCGCAGGTCGAACCCGCTCTCGGCGAACAGGTCCTCGGCCCAGCGCCGCTGCAGCTCGGGATCCTGGACATCGTGCACGGTGCCGAAGATCTTCACGTCCCCATCGATGACCTGCGTGTCCACCGTCGCCGTGTGCAGGCAGAAGCGTGGGTCGCGGGCCAGATCCGCGAACTTCGTCGTCCCCGGCATGCCGACCAGCCATAGCTCGCCCTCGAAGATGCGCGGTTCGAGCGGGCTGATGCGCGGGAAGCCGTCCTTGCGGAGGGTGGCGAGCATGCACAGGTTGCCGGTGGCGGCGTGACGACGGGTGAAGATGGTCGAGATGCGGGGTGCGGCGGCGGCGAACTCGGCCCAGGAGGTCATGTTCGCGACCGTACTCCTGGGGACCGACACCTCCGCTCGTCGAAACTCCCTGATCTCTGTTTGAATGGCCAGATGTCGATCTCCCGCCGGATCGCCGTGCTCGCCGCGGCGCTCATCGGTTGCGTCAGCCCCGCCACGCTCCCGGCGAATGCCGTGGTCGGCGGCACCGAAGCCCAGGCCGGCGACTATCCCTGGCTCGCCGCAGTCGGCACCCCGCTGTTCTTCCCCCGCGCCTCCGGCCAGTTCTGCGGCGGCGCGCTCATCGCGCCCGACCAGGTGCTCACCTCCGCCCACTGTGTGGCGATCGCCCAGCTGCTGCCGCAGGCGCTGACGGTCACCTTCGATCGCAGCGACCTGACCTCACACGACGGAACCACCGTGAGCGTCACCAATGTTCGCCTGCACCCCGATTTCCGCACCGACACGGTCAACGGCGTCGACGTCTATTACCACGACCTCGCCATCTTGACCCTCGGGACCCCGCAGCACCGGCCCACCGTGCCGATCGCCGCGGCGCAGGGCGGCAGCGCAACCGTGCTCGGCTGGGGCGGGACCTCCGAAAACGACCTGTTCAACACCGTGCTCAGGCGCGCCACCGTCCCACTGGTCTCCGACGCCGACTGCGCCGCCGACTACCCCGGCGTCTTCGATGCCACCGAGATGGTGTGCGCCGGCTCGGCCGAGGCCGACACCGCCGAATTCGACAGCGGCGGACCGCTGCTCGTCGACGGCAAGCTGGCCGGCATCACCTCGTGGGCGCGCGGGACAGCCCTGGCCGGCTCTCCGACCGTCTACGCTCGGCTGCCCGCACCGTTCTGAGGCGTCAGACCTTCGACGCCGACTGGTCGAAGGTAAAAACGCCATTGGGGTCGTAGTGCTCGGCGATGCCGTGCAGACGAGACGCGTTGTCGCCGTAGTAGGCGCTGCCCCAATTCGATAGGTCGGGGTCGATGTAGTTGACGAATGCCGTGTTCCCGGTCAGGTCGCCGAGCCGATCCCGTACCTCGTTCACGGCGTTCCGGGCATCCGATGTGGTGGCGCCGACATAGATCTGGGCGGTCGCGAGTGCGCCGCGATACGGAAAAGCCGTGTCCTTCACGCCGATTCGTGAGGGAGCCCCGGAGAGACTGTCCAGCAGAATATCCATCCCTTCGCGGCCGGTGAGCAGTGCGGTCAACCGACTCGGGTCGGAAAGCGGTTTGGTCAGTACTCGCGAGGAGGCCGTGAACGACTCGCGACCCAATACTCCCCCGCCATTCCAATTCGGCCGGCACTGCTCCACCGAATAATTCGCGCACCCGCCGAAATACATCATTCCCGATAGGTAGTCCTTGGTCAGCGAATACCTGTTGGACGGTTGGGTCTTGGTGGCTGCCACCAGTTTGTCGAGGAGACCGTTCATCTCGCTCTCGGATCCGACATAGCAGCCATTGATCCGGCACGTCGGCGGGCTCCCGGCGGAAATGCCGAGGGTGGACCAGAATTCGTCCGGAGCCGACGCGGTGAAGGTCTGCCAGGCGCCGAGCACATCGGTCAGCGATCCGGCCGGAAAGCGGACCTGGAAGACCGCCAGCTGCGATGCCGCCACGGTCTGGAAGGTGAACGAGGTGACGATGCCGAAGTTGCCGCCACCGCCACCGCGCAGCGCCCAGAAGAGATCCGGTTCCGAGGTCGCCGAGGCGGTCCGCAGCGTGCCGTCCGCGGTGACCACCTGCGCCGAAACCAGGTTGTCGCATGTCAATCCGTACTTCCCGGCCAGCACACCTACCCCGCCGCCGAGCGTCAGCCCGGCGATCCCGACCGTCGGGCAGGACCCGGCCGGGAGGCAGCGGCCCGCTCGGGCCAGTGCGGAGTACACGTCCATCAGCCGCGTGCCCGCACCGATGACCGCGGTGCCGTCCGCTTTCACCTCGACCCCGCTCATCCCGCCCAGCTCCACGACCAGGCCGTTGTCGGGTGTCGAGTAGCCGCCGTAGCTGTGCCCGCCGCTGCGTGCCGCCACCGGGATCTTCGCGGTCGCGGCGGCATAGACGCAAGCCTGCACATCGGAAGCAGTGGCGCACTGCACGATTGCCGCGGGCTGCCGGGTGTCGAACGCAGGGTTGTAGGCCAGTTTCGCCGTCGCATAACCGGAGTCGGACGGCAGATTCAGTGTCCCGCTCAAACGCTGCCGCAGCGCGACCCAATCCACCTGTCCGGCGGGCGGTTGCGCGGCAGGCACCTCCGGCACGCAGCCGGTCGCCGACCCGAGCGCCGCCAGGCTCGCGCCGAGTCCGGCTGCCCGCAACAGATTTCGCCGATTGATCGCCATGACGGCGTCCCTCCCCCGAGGGTGTGCCCGGCCCGCCGGGCACACACGAACCATTCAACGGTCGGTTATCGCGACCGTGAACGTTCGTGTTTCACCCGAGCATGCCCTCGGCGAGCCGCGCCCAATCGGCGAGAACCTGCTTGCGCCGCAGGCGATCCCGTCCCACCATCTCGTCGAGGGTCGCGCCGCGCACCAGGTTGATGGTGAGCCAGAACGCGGCCACGAGGCGCTCTCGCGGCGCGTCGATGAAACGCCCGCAGGCGTCGAGCAGTTCGATCGTCAGGTCGTGCTGCACGCGCAGCATGTTCCGGCGCAGGTCCTTGTCGTTGGCGATGCCGACATACAACTCCACCGCGGCCTTGCCCAGCTTCCCCGCGAACGGCGCGGTCACCAGCTCGACCAGCACCTCCCCCGCCGGCACCGCCCGCGACAGCGTCCGCTCCCGCCGCTGCAGCGCCTCCCCCTGCCGCTGCGTCAGATGCTCGATGGTCTGGGCGAACAATTCCTGCCGGGTGTGGAAGTGATGCAGCTGTGCGCCCCGTGTCACCCCGGCCCGCGCGGTGATGTCGGCGATCGACGCGCTCGCGTACCCGACCTCGGCCAGGCTCTCGATGGCCGCATCCAGCAGCAGCGCTCGGGTGCGGAGGCTCTTCTCCTGATGCTTGTTCGGGGGCAGACCGGATACCACCCGGTCAGTCTAGCCGCCTGACGAAATTGCGTGCTCCCTTGCACGCAATTGGGTGTCGGTCGTAATGTGACCAGCATGCCCGTCGATCGCTTGCTGCCCACACCCGAAGCCCGCGACCTCATCGAGCTCACCCGCGATATCGCGGACAAGGTGCTCGAGCCCCAGGTCGTGGAGTACGAGAAGCAGGAGCGCTACCCTGCCGAGGCGTTCCGCGCGCTCGGCGCGGCGGGGCTGCTGAGCCTGCCGTATCCGGAGGAGTTCGGCGGGGCCGGGCAGCCGTACGAGGTGTATCTGCAGGTGCTCGAGGAGCTCGGCGCGCGCTGGGCGGCGGTCGCGGTGGCGGTGAGCGTGCACAGCCTGTCGTGCCATCCATTGTTCGCCTACGGCACCGAGGAGCAGAAGCAGCGCTGGCTGCCGGAGATGCTGTCCGGCAATCTGATCGGCGCCTACAGCCTGTCCGAGTCGCATGCCGGATCCGACGCTGCCGCCCTGCGCTGCCGGGCCGTCGAGGCCGAGGGCGGCTACCGGATCACCGGCACCAAGGCGTGGATCACCAACGGCGGCAAGGCCGACTACTACACCCTGTTCGCCCGCACCGGCGAGGGCTCACGCGGCATCTCGTGCTTCCTGGTCCCCGCCGGCACCGAGGGCCTGTCGTTCGGCAAGCCCGAGGAGAAGATGGGCCTGCGCGCGGTCCCGACCACCACCGCCGCCTACGACAACGTCTTCCTCCCGGCCGAGCGGCTCATCGGCGAACCGGGGCAGGGCCTTCCGATCGCCTTCAGCGCCCTGGACTCCGGCCGCCTCGGCATCGCCGCCGTCGCCACCGGCATCGCCCAGCGTGCCCTCGACGACGCCGTCGCCTACGCCAAGGAGCGAGAAGCCTTCGGCCGCCCCATCATCGACCACCAGGGCCTCGGTTTCGTCCTGGCCGACATGGCCGCCGCCGTCGACTCCGCCCGCGCCACCTACCTCGACGCCGCCCGCCGCCGCGACGCCGGCCTCCCCTATTCCCGCCAGGCCAGCGTCGCCAAGCTCACCGCCACCGACGCCGCCATGAAGGTCACCACCGACGCCGTCCAGGTCTTCGGCGGCTACGGCTACACCCAGGACTTCCCCGTCGAGCGCTACATGCGCGAGGCCAAGATCACCCAGATCTTCGAGGGCACCAACCAGATCCAGCGCCTGGTCATCGCCCGGAGCCTGGCGAGCAGCTGAGGCTCGAATCGGTGCGACGCTAGCCCCAGGAGCCGGTCGGCACCTGGGAACCGGGCGCCGCGCCGGTGATATTCCACGAACTCATGACGTCACCGCCCGCGCAGCAGGGGGTCAGGATTGCTTGGCCGTGCGCCGGAACGGTGACTCGGAAGCCCTCGACGGAGGTGGCGTCCCAGCGCCCGATGAGCTGCTCGAAGCCCTATGCTGAGCTCAGGCCACCGAGGAGGTGTCATGGGACGGATCGTCTCCGCCGTGATCGGCGTCGTGCTGTGCGTCGTCGGAGTGATCTGGATCGTCCAGGGCGCCGGTTCCCTGCACGGATCGCCCATGACCGGGCACTCCGAATGGAGTTACCTCGGTGGCGTTCTCGTCGTGGTGGGCGCGGGCCTGCTGCTCTGGACCGGGTACCGGACGCTGCGTCGCTGACCGGCGTCCGGGACAGGCGAAATCCCCGGGTCGCCCCCGGGGATCACTGTGCCCGACTCACGCGGTAACCGTTGCGTCCCAGTCGATGACGAAACGGTGCACCGGGCCGAACATCTTCTCCGGCTTGAGGAAGGTGCGGGTCGCGATAGGCATCATCAGACCGAACAAGGCCTTGGCGACCGGGCCGGAGGTCTTGCCGTTGTTGGTCTTGGCGGCATTGTCGGAGATGTCCTCGACGCGGGGACGGCGCAGACCCTCGTAGGCCGCGAAAGCCGCTGCGGGGTCCGGGATGTCACGCAGGCAGCGGGCCAGCTCGACGGCCGACTCGATGGCCAGCGACGCGCCCTGGCCCGAGCTGGAGGACGGGGCGTGCACGGCGTCGCCGACCAGGACCACACGACCGCGGAACCAGTTGGGCACGTGGGGCATCCGCTCCATCGGGCCGGTGACGATCATGTCCCCGACACCGGCCTCGGCGAACAGCTGCTCGCCGGGAGTGTCGCCGATGTGCGCGGCGCGCAGCTTCGCCAGCCAGTCTTCGGCGGGCACGGCCTTCGCCTCGGCAAGAGTCATGGGCTGTTCCTGCGGGAAGTTGCTGAAGAAGACATACTTGCCGTTCGGCTGACGCCAGTAACCGTAGAAGGCACGCTTGCCGAATGCGAAGTGCATCGCCTCGATATCGCCCTCGCCGCCGTCGGAAAGCTTTCCGTCCGGGGTGAATTCGCCGAAGCCGAAGCTCATCAGGCCGGTGTACTCCGGACCGGGGGCCTGCGGGTCGATCAGGGTGCGCACGGTGGAGTGGATGCCGTCCGCGCCGATCAGGATGTCCCCGGTGGCCGTGGTGCCGTCCTCGAACTGCGCGATCACGCCCGTCTCGGTCTGCTCGAGATCGACCAGCCGCTTACCGTGCTCGATGGTGATGCCGTTGGCGACCGCGTGGTCGTGCAGCACCCGGAACAGGTCCGCGCGCAGGATGGTGCAGCTCGGCGGCAGGCCGGGCAGCGCGTCGACCTGCATGAGCGTGCGGCCAGTGCCGGTCTCCATCACCATGCTGCGCAACGGGTGCCCCGCGGCCTCGACGAGCTTGTCCGCGCCGATGATCCCCAGCGCCGCAAGGCCGTTCGGCGCTACGGTGAGCATCGCGCCGGTGTCGGCCGCGGCCGGGTACGCCTCGTACACCGTCGCCTCGATGCCGGCCTTCTGCAGCGCCAGCGCGGTCACCGGGCCCGCAATGCCGCCGCCGATGATCAGTGCCTTCTTGATGCCGTTCATGACTGTTGCCTTCCCCGATTCCTTCGATCACCCTCGCGACCGCTGTAGCAATAGTATCCATGAAACTAGTTTTCGTGCAACTAGTTCGTGGAACAAAAAGGGGCCTCACCGGGGACACACCCCGATGAGGCCCACTCGGATCTACGCCGTGGCCTGCCGTTTCGGCAGCTTCCAGCCCGGCCGCGGGAAGTGGCAGGTGTAGCCGTTCGGGAATCGCTCCAGGTAGTCCTGGTGTTCCGGCTCGGCCTCCCAGAACGTGCTCGCCGGGGTCACCTCGGTGACCACCTTGCCCGGCCACAGGCCGGAAGCGTCGACGTCGGCAATGGTGTCCTCGGCGACCCGCTTCTGCTCGTCGTCCAGGTAGAAGATGGCAGAGCGGTAGCTCGTCCCGAGGTCATTGCCCTGCCGATCCTTGGTGCTCGGATCGTGGATCTGGAAGAAGAACTCCAGCAGCGCACGGTAATCCGTCTGCGCGGGGTCGTAGACGATCTCCACCGCCTCCGCGTGCCCGGGGTGATTGCGGTAGTTCGGGTTGTCGTTGCGACCGCCCGTGTAACCCACCCGGGTCGACAGCACACCCGGCTGCTTCCGGATGAGATCCTGCATGCCCCAGAAGCATCCGCCGGCCAGAATGGCCTTCCGCGTATCGGTCACGCTTCCTCCTTCGTGAACAGAGACTTGTACTGCCCGTAGCCTTCGGCCTCGAGCTGGTCGAGGTGGATGAACCGCAGCGACGCCGAGTTGATGCAGTAGCGCAGCCCGCCCGCATCGCGCGGCCCATCGGTGAACACATGACCCAGATGGCTGTCGCCGTGCGACGAGCGCACCTCGGTCCGGATCATGAAGTGGCTCCGATCCCGCTTCTCGACCACATTGGCGTTGTCGATCGGCTTGGTGAAACTCGGCCACCCCGATCCGCTCTCGAACTTGTCCGTCGACGCGAACAACGGCTCACCGGACACCACATCCACATAGATACCAGGCTCGTGGTTGTCCCAGTACTCGCCCGTGAACGCCCGCTCGGTCCCGTTCTCCTGCGTGACGTGATACTGCTCAGGCGAGAGCGCGGCCACAGCCGCCGGATTCCGGTTGTACTCCCGTGCCACATGACCTCCTTGATCGGCCTCAGCTACAACCCACCCTGCCCGCTGGAAAGTCCACCCTCAACCCCGCGTCATACTTCTGTCACCATTGGCCGCCGGGCATACTCACCAGCGTGAGCGCGCCCGGGAACGAGACCGACGACGATCAGGTGCCCGCGTGGGCGCGGCGAACAGCAGGGGAATCGCGGTGGGCGGCGACCGCGGCGATCGTCGGGATCCTGGTCGTGCAGTTCTATCTGCCCGCGCAATTCATTGCCGGGCCGCGCTGGGTCGTTCCGGGCATCGGGCTGCTGTTGCTGATCGTCCTGATGATCGGCAACCCCGTCCGCCTGGACCGGGACGAGATTCGCCTGCGCCGCTTCAGCCTGCTGCTGATGGCGCTGCTCGGATTCGCCATGGTGTGGTCGGTGGCACACCTGGTACAGGGCCTGATCGACGGGACGGTCAGCGACAATGCGGCCGGCCTGCTGACCTCCGGCGGCGCGGTGTGGCTGACCAATGTGCTCGTATTCGCGCTCTGGTACTGGGATTTCGACCGCGGCGGGCCCGCCGCCCGCGCCCACGCCCGCAAGCCCTATCCCGATTTCCTCTGGGTGCAGATGCAGAATCCGGATCTCACGGATCCCGAGTGGGAACCGCAATTTCCGGATTACCTCTACCTGTCCTTCACCAACGCAACCGCGTTCAGCCCGACCGACGTGATGCCCATGTCCCGCTGGGCGAAAACCCTGATGATGATCCAATCGGCGATCTCGCTGATCACGGTGAGCCTGGTCATCGCCCGCGCGGTCAATGTCCTGAAGTAGTGCCGAACCTGTTGTGTCAGCGGTTGAACCACATGTCGGCGACGAGCATGATCACCGCGACACCGACGAAGGCGGCGGCGAAGCCGATGGACTGGCCGATGGTGCCGACGATGCCGGCGGCGAGGAACAGCGTCAGGACCGGCGCCCAGACGAACATGTCCGGCGGGCCGAAGGTGCGCTGCTTGCGGGCGGCGGCGGCGCTCGAGGCGGGCTGACGGCGTTGCGGGGTTCCGCGTCCGGGTGTAGTCACCTGGGCGAGACTACAATTCGGCGGCCGCCGGTGCCACCGCGGGGCGGCGCGGCGGGAGGGCACAGCAGCCGACGACGCAGGGCGCGCCGTTGACGGTGCAGCCCATGGCGGTGATCTCGCTCAGGCGGGCCGGGGCGGCGGCGGTGCGGTACTCGTCCACCAGGTCGGCGACCAGCTGCGCATAGCGCGGGTCCGGGCCGGGTGTGGCGGCGCGGGCGAAGGCCATGCCCAGTTCGGCGGCCCGCTCCTTCGCCTCGTTGTCCAGGTCCCAGATGACCTCGAGGTGGTCGGAGACGAAGCCGACCGGGCACACCACGACCGCGTCCACGCCGCGCTCGGCGAGGGCGTCGAGGTGGTCCACGATGTCGGGATCCAGCCACGGGATCTGCGGCGGGCCGGAACGTGACTGCCACACCAGGTCGTAGTCGTCGAATCCGGTTGCGGCAGCGCACAATCGGGCCGCCTCGGCGACCTGACGGCTGTAGAGGTGCTGCTCGGACGGCGGGCCGGAGGCGACATCGGCGGAGACCGGCACCGAATGGGCGGTGAAGACCAGGCGAGCAAACTCGCGTTTGTCGCCCGGCAATTCCGCGACGGCCGCGCGGATCGAGTCCGCGAAGGCTCCGATGAACAGCGGATGGTCGAAATACTGGCGCAGCTTCACCAATTCGGGCGCGTCGGCGACCGCGGCCCGGGCACGCACGATGTCCT
Source organism: Nocardia sp. NPDC004123 (assembly GCF_053603795.1). Taxonomy (NCBI): domain Bacteria; kingdom Bacillati; phylum Actinomycetota; class Actinomycetes; order Mycobacteriales; family Nocardiaceae; genus Nocardia; species Nocardia sp. NPDC004123. The sequence continues at coordinate 14,768 of NZ_JBSGGG010000008.1, read as the reverse complement.
CGTGGTACTGCAGGCAGCCGGAGTACCCGCCCCACGCCGAGGTCGGGAACACCAGCGCGGACCGGACACCGTCCGCGCGCATGCGCTCGACGGTCTCCTCGACCATCGGATGCCAGTTGCGGTTGCCGAAGTACACCGGCAGATCGATACCGCGCGTGGCGAATTCGGCCTCGATGGCCTTGATGATGTCCAGGTTCAGGGCATTGATCGGCGATACGCCGCCGAAGTGCAGGTAGTGCTGCGCGACTTCGGCGAGGCGCTCCGGCGGCACGCCCCGGCCCCGAGTGACGTTCTCCAGGAACGGCATCACGTCCTCGGGGCGCTCGGGACCGCCGAAGGACAGCAGTAGCAGGGCGTCCACTTCACGAGCCGTGGGCTCCGCAGCCACTGCTCTCCTCCTTACCCTCGAGTCTCTACCGGTTCAGTTGGCGCCGAAGCCGTCCGCCGGGAACCAGGTGTTGTGGCTGGCGCCGCCGTCGACGTAGATGATCGAACCGGTGGTGCCCGGCAGCCAATCCGACAGCAGGGTCACCACGGACTTGGCGACGACCGTCGGGTCGTCGACATCCCAGCCGATCGGGGATGCGCCGTCCCAGTAGGTGTTGAGCATGTTCAGCTGCTTGGCGTCATCGGTGGCGGTGCCCGCGATGGCCTTGGCGGCGAGGGTCTTGATCGGGCCCGCGGCGATCAGGTTGGAGCGAACCTTCTTGGCCTCGCCCACCTCTCGCGCCACGTACCGGTTCACCGACTCGAGCGCGGCCTTGGCCACACCCATCCAGTTGTAGTACGGCATCGCGGTGCGCGGATCGAAGTCCATGCCCACGATGGAGCCGCCCTCGTTCATGACCGGCAGCACGGCGCGGGCCAGCGAGGCGTAGGACCACGCCGAGATCTCGAAGGCCTTGGCGGCGTCGGCGCCGGGGCCGTCGAGGAACGGCAGCGCCTCCGGGCCCATCAGGGTGCGCGGCGCGAACGCGATCGAGTGCAGCACACCGTCGATGCCCTCGGGCGCCAGCTCGCGGACCTTGTCGGCGAGCTCGGCCAGGTTCTCCTCATTGGTCACGTCCAGGCCGATGGCCGGGGGGACCTCCTGCGGCAGGCGCTTGGCGATGCGGTCGATGAGCCGCAGGCGCTCCGGGATACCGGTGATGATCACCTTCGCGCCCTGCTCCTGCGCGACCGCGGCCGCGTGGAAGGCGATGGACGAGTCGGTGATGATGCCGGTGATGAGGACGGTTTTGCCGTCGAGCAATCCAGCCATGGGGTGGTCGGTTCTCCTCGTTTGGAAAGTGCTGGGGTTGAGGGTTCGGGTCGGGCCTGAGCACACTGTGTCGTGCACAGTGAAAAGCTCAGTGGCCCATGCCCATACCGCCGTCGACGGGGATGATCGCGCCGGAGATGTAGGAGGCGTCGTCCGAGGCGAGGAAGCTGATCACGCCCGCGACGTCCTCGGCCTGACCGATCCGGCCCGCGGGGATGAAATCGAGCGCGGTCTTGCGCATCTCCGGGGTCATCTCGTCACGGGTCATGTCGGTGTCGATCAGGCCGGGCGCGACCACATTCGCGGTGATGTTGCGCTTGCCGACCTCACGGGTGATGGCGCGCGCCATGCCGACCAGACCGGACTTCGCCGCCGCGTAGCTGACCTGCGCCGGCGCGCCGATCTGACCGACCACCGAGCCGAGGAAGATGACACGGCCGAAGCGGTTCTTGAGCATATTGCGGTTGGCGCGCTGGGCGACTCGCCATGCACCGGTCAGGTTGGCATCGATGACCTTCGAGAACGACTCCTCGCTCATGCGCATGAACAAGACGTTGTCCACGATGCCCGCATTGGCGACGACGACCTCGACCGGACCCTGGTGCGCCTCCACCTCGGAGAACGCGCGATCGACCGATTCGGCATCGGTCACATCGCATTTCACGCCGAAAAGCCCCTCGGGCACGCCGGACCCACGATGAGTCACGGCGACCTTGTGTCCGTCGGCGAGCAGGCGCTGGGCGACCGCGAGACCGATGCCGCGGTTACCGCCGGTCACCAGTACCGACCGGGATGTGATGTTCGACATAAGGGCAAACCTATCTGTTCGTGTTCGGGACTCGGCGCGCGGTACCGATTTACGGCAGACGCTGACGATAGAGCAGGGCGGTGAGGACGCCACCGGCGGTCACCAGCAGGCCGAGCAACAGCCATGGACGGCTGGCGTCGCCCATGGTGGTCTCGTAGCCGATCTGCTCTTCCAAATGGGCATAGACGTTCTTGAGTTCCTCCAGCGTGGAGGCGGTGAAGAACTCGCCGCCGGACAACTTGGCGATCTCGCGCAGCGAATCGTCGTCCACCGGCACCCGCACCCGCTGCGAACCCTTGCCGTCCTGATCCGGAATCTCGACGGTGCCCCAGGTGGTGCCGAACGAAATCGTCGACACCGGAATGCCTTTCTCCTTCGCCAGCCGCGCAGCGGTGAAGCCGTGGCGAGGGTTCTCGACGTCCTTGTCGTCCGGAACGGTCTGTTTACCGTCGGACATCATGACGATCTGGGCCGGCGGCGGCTTCTCCGCGCCGCCCAGCACCGACGCCAGTGTGTCGATCGACTGCATGGCGGTGAGAATGCCCTCGCCGGTGGCGGTCCGCTCGGCCAGCTTCATATTGTCGATGGCCGCTTTGACCGCTTCCCGATTGGTCGTCGGCGACACCTGCACCGACGCGGTACCGGCGAAGGTGACCAGACCCAGGTTGATACCGGGCGTCAGATTGTCCGCGAACTCCTTGGCGGCCTTCTTGGCCACCTGAATTCGGCTGGGCGGCACGTCGGTCGCCTCCATGGACAGCGACACGTCGATCACCAGGATGACCGTGGCCCGGTTGCGCGGCACCTTCTTGGCCGCGGTCGGACCGGCGGCGGCGAAGGTCAGGAAGATCAGGCCCACCAGGGTGAGCGCCACCGGGATGTGCCGCCACGGCTTGGGCTGCGAGGGTGCGACCTTCTCCAGCAGATCCATATTGGCGAAGCGCAGCATGTGCTTTCGCCGCCGCTGCTGGATCAGGATGTAGATCAGCGCGATCGCGGCCAGCACGGCCAGGAATCCCAGCCAGTACTGCGCCGTGAAATGCGAAAGGCTCAAAGTGACATTGCCAATGCTCACTGTCGCGGCACCCGCCCGGCAGTCGGGGCGCCGAAGGTGTGGCGCCGAGTCGACACGAATCTGACCACGTCCGCGATCCAGTCGCGATCGGTGCGCAGGGTCATCACCGGCGCACCGCAGCTGCGCAGCGCCTGCTCGACCTGGTCGCGATGACGCTGCGCGGCGCGCGCGAAATCGGTACGGAGCGTGGGGGTCACACTGAATTCCCGGGTCCGGCCCGACTCCGGGTCGTGCAGGACCACATCGCCGACGTCCGGGAGTTCCAGATCGCGCGGGTCGAGCACCTCGACGCCGAGCAGGTCGTGGCGGCCGGAGATGGCGCGCAGCGAACGCTGCCAGTCGATGTCCCCGAGGAAATCGGAGACGACCACGGCCAGACCGCGTTTGCGCTGCGGGCGGCGCAGGGCCTCGATGGCCCCGCGCAGATCACCGCGCACCCCGTCGGGAGCGTGCGGGGTGGTCGCGATCTTGCGCAGCATCGCCTGCTCGTGCACGCGGCCGCTGCGGGCCGGAATACGGATCAGCTGCTGGCCATTGGCCACCACCGCGCCGATCCGGTTGCCGCCGCCACTGGTCAGATGCGTGACCGCGGCCGCCGCGGCGACCACCAGATCCCGCTTCTCGCACAGCGCGGTACCGAAGTCGACACTGGCCGACAGGTCGATGACCAGCCAGGTCTCGAGTTCGCGGTCGGCGATCATCTGCCGCACGTGCGGATGGGTGGTGCGGGCGGTGACCGACCAATCCATCTGCCGCACATCGTCGCCCGGCTGATACATGCGGGCGTCGCCGGGTTCGGAGCCGGGGCCGGGGATCAGGCCCAGGTGGTCACCGTGCAGCACGCCGTCCAGGCGGCGGCGCACGGTGAGTTCGAGCGTCTTCAACGCCGCCGACAACCGCGGGTCGGTCAGCTGCCCCTGCCGGAACGAGGGCGGGGCGTGCGTGGAGCCGCTGGGAGGTGAGATCGTCACGGGCGCAATCGATTCCGAGACCGGCCTCACTTCGGCTGGGGCTGACCGGGAACTCCGGACACCTGACCGTTGGGGGGCTGCGGAATACCCTGCTGCAGCGGCTGCGGAATGCCCTGGGCGGGCACGCCAGGCTGCTGCGGGGCGCCGCCGTGCGGGACCATCGCCGGCTGCTGCGCCGGGGCGGGCATCGGGGCGGCGGGGGCGCCGGCCGGGGCATTGGCCTGGGCGGCGACCTGCGGCAGGCCGACGGTCTGCAGCACGCGCTTGATCACGTCGTCGGGGCTGACCTCGTCGGCGAGCGCGTCGTAGGACAGCACCAGGCGGTGGCGCAGCACGTCCGGGATCACCTCGACGACATCCTGCGGGACCACGTAGTCGCGGCCTCGGATCAGCGCGACCGCGCGGGCCGCGGCGATGATGCCGAGCGAGGCGCGCGGCGAGGCGCCGTAGGAGATCCAGCCCGCCACGTCCTGCATGCCGAAGTCGGCAGGCTTGCGGGTCGCCGCGATCACGCGGACCACGTAGTCGACCAGCGCGTGGTGGACGAACGTATTGGCGGCCACGCTCTGCAGCCGGACCAGTTCCTCCGGATCGAGCACCCGCTTGGCCTCCGGCGGGGTGACACCCATCCGGTAGATGATCTCGCGCTCCTCTTCGACGGAGGGGTAGTCCACGACGACCTTGAACAGGAAGCGGTCACGCTGCGCCTCGGGCAGCGGGTACACGCCCTCCGACTCGATCGGGTTCTGGGTCGCCATGACCAGGAACGGATTCGGCATCGGGTAGGTCTTGCCGCCGATGGACACGTGCCGCTCGGCCATCACCTCGAGCAGCGCGGACTGCACCTTGGCGGGCGCGCGGTTGATCTCGTCGGCGAGCACGAAGTTGGCGACCACCGGGCCCAGCTCGGTGTCGAACTCCTCGCGGCCCTGCCGGTAGATGCGGGTACCCACGAGGTCGGTGGGCACCAGGTCCGGGGTGAACTGCACGCGCGAGAAGCTGCCGCCCACCACCTTCGCGAAGGTCTCGACGGCCAGGGTCTTGGCGATACCCGGCACGCCCTCCAGCAGCACGTGCCCCTTGGCGAGGACACCGACCAACAGCCGCTCGACCAGCCGATCCTGACCGACGATCACGCGCTTGACTTCGTAGATCGCCTTTTCCAGGGTCTGGACATCGCGCTCGAGGGTGTTCGGAGGCGAGGGCGGTGCATCCTTCACCGTGCTTACCCCGCTCACACCGTCAGTCGAAGTCACCAACATCCCCGCTTTCGCCTTGGTCCTGTGCGTTCCGCCCCAACTATTCCAGGTATCTCGCGCAATTGCCGCACCCGGATCCGATCGCGGCGCGAATTTCGGTCGTGAAATGTGGCTTTCGGCTATTTCCTGGCCGTGGTGGCGTGGTCGAGGACCAGTTCGACGGCGTCGGCGACAGGGGTGTGACCGTCGGTCAGTTCGATGATGACGCGGTTGAGGGCGGGACGGTGCAGGGCGACGTCGATGAAGGCGGCGACGTCGTCGCGGTGGACGTCGCCGTATTCGATCGCAAGTCCGGCTGTGACCAGGCCTTTTCCGGGTTCGTTGCGCAGTGTGCCGGGACGCACGATGAGCCAGTCGAGGTCGGTGGCGACGAGGTAGGCGTCGGCCATCTTCTTCACGCGCATGTAGTGCTCGAAGGCGGGTGTTGTGTTGAGATCGCGACCCGCGTCGGGGAACACGGACACCAGAACGAAACGGGCAACACCGGCAAATCGGGCGGCATCGGCCGACTTTTCCAGCCCCCTGCCATCGATCAGCGAGGTCTGGTCCATCCCGGTGCCGTGCGCGCCCGCGGAGAAGACGATGGCGTCGTGGCCGTGGAATTTGGCGGCGAGTTCGTCCACCGAATCGGTGACCAGGTCGCCGGCCACCGGAGTCGCGCCGGTCGCGGCGATCACCGCCGCCTGGTCCGGGTTGCGGTGCATACCGGTGACCTCGTCACCGCGCGCGGTCAGCAGCGTCGACAGACGGCGTCCGATGCCGCCGGCCGCTCCGATCTGGAATACCTTCATCGGTGACTCCTCTCGTAGGCGGGCACACTCCCAGCTTTCCATCGAACCGGCGGAAGGATTCGATCGGTACCAGAAAGTTTCCGGACCTCCGATGCGCCGGGCGAAGATGCGTCTAATCTTGCGAATGTCTCTGCCGCCGACCGCTTCTGCGCCGGTAGCGTTGTCGGTATCGGTCGACGGTGTCCGGTGATACGGGATGTGGTGTGACGTGTGGGATTTCGAGGTTTCGCCCAGGCAATCCATCGGCGAGACGGTGCTGGAAGAACTCCGGGAGCGGGCGGCCGCCGACGGGGTCGCGCTACGGGTGGGAGTGGTTGTCGAACACAATGACGCGGTGCTGATGCTCGAGCACGAGGAGCACGTCGAGGGACGCAGTCCGCTACACCTGCCCGGGACGGTGGTCCGCCCGGGCGAGTCGCTGGCCGGCGCGGTGGTGCGGGCGGTGCGCGAGGAGACCGGGCTCGCGGTGGTCGACGTCGTGCGCCACCTCGGCAGCTTCGACTACCTCTCGAGTGCCGGAAAGCGGGTCCGCAGAGAACATTTCGCGGCCTCGGTGGCGAGTGCTGGGCCGGTGCGGGTCACGAACTACGCCGAGTACCGGTGGGTCCCGCTCAGTGGTGAACTGCCGGTCACCCCGTCGATCCGCCGTATTCTCATGACGTACCAGGAGTAGCCACTCGCCGCTGCGGAGGACCACATGCTCGAGATCGACACTCGTCCGGTGGTCCTCGACCAATTCACGGTCGACGAGACCGGCCGAGCGGGGCAGCGTCCCCGCGGCGTGGTCTATCCGGTCACCGCCGAGGACGTGGTGACCGTGGTCGACTGGGCCCGCGAGCACCGCACGCCATTGATCGCGCGCGGGGCCGGGACCAGCCTGGAAGGCCATCTCCTGGCCCGAGGTGACGAGCTGATCCTGGACTTCACCCAGGCCGACAAGATCCTCGACATCTCCCCCGGCGATTTCACCGCCACCGTGCAGCCCGGCGTCAGCCGGACCCGGCTCAATGCGGCGGCCGCCGAATTCGGGCTGCAGTTCACGGTGGATCCCGGTGCCGACGCGTCACTGGGCGGGATGGCGGCCACCAATGCCAGCGGCACCACCACTGTCCGTTACGGCGGCATGCGGGCCAATGTGCTCGCGTTGCAGGCGGTGTTCGCCGACGGCACCGTCACCCGGATCGGGCGCGCGGTGCGCAAATCCTCGAGCGGATACGACCTGAAGGACCTGCTCATCGGGTCGGCGGGCACGCTCGGGATCATCACCGAGCTGACCGTCAAGCTGCATCCGATTCCGGAATGGATTCACTCGCTGCGCATTTCGTTCCCGACGGTGGCCGATGCCGTGGACACCGCGGTCGAGATGCTGGGCGCGGCGCTGCCGGTGAGCCGGCTGGAATTGGTGGACGCGCCGAGCATGGCGGCCATCAACGCGTTCCGCGGTACCGCGTACGCCGAAACGCCCGCCCTGTTCGTCGATATCGAATCCGGGTCGTCCGCGGCGGTGGCCGCCAATGAGCAGGAGATCGGGCGGATCGCCGCCGCGCACGATGCGATCGAGGTGGCGACCGCGCGCACGCACGGGGATCGGCACGCGCTCTGGGAGGATCGGCACAATCTCTACTTCGCGGTCAAGGCGAGCAATCCCGGCTGCCGATTCATGATCACCGATACCGCCGTGCCCTATTCGCGGATCGCGGGGGCCGTGGAGACCGCCACCCGGCTGGGGGCCGAACTCGGGCTGAACATCACCGTCGCCGGGCATATCGGAGACGGGAACGTCCACACCATCGTTCCCTACACCGAGGCCGAATACCACGCGGCGCAGCAGTTCTCGGATCTGGTGGTGCGGCATGCGCTCGAGGTCGGCGGCACCGCCACCGGTGAGCACGGGATCGGGCTGGCCAAGAAGAAGTATCTGCGGGAAGAGCACGGGGCCGCGGTGGACCTGATGGCTGCGGTGAAGCGGGCGCTCGACCCACTGGGACTGCTCAACCCCGGCAAGGTGCTCGACGTCAACCCGGGAAATCCGCTTCCCAACGGGTCCTGACGGCGGTCTCGCGCGTGTGCTCGAGATACGACATGGCATGCGCCGCAACATGATCGCGCAGGCGCGCCACGGCGGGCGTCGGACGGTGATTGCCGGAGACCAGGCCGATGCTGCGCTCCCGATCCCCGGTCAGGGGCACACGCGTGAGGCCCGGGTGCGGGGTCTCCGGGGCCGGGAGCACCGCGATGCCGAGGTTCTGGGCGACCAGGGCGCGCAGGGTTTCGAACTCGGTGATCTCGAAGCCGACATCCGGGGTGAACCCGGCCTCGGCGCACCAGGAGTCGACGAGCCGGCGCAGGTGGTAGGTCGGCGGATTGGCGATGAACGGCTCGTCGGCGAGTTCGGCGAGATCGACCAGCCCCCGGGTCGCGAGCGGGTGGGCGTTCGCGACATAGAGGTGCAGCCGCTGGAACCCGAGGATGATCGCGGGCAGGTCATCGGGTGCGGGGATGGTGACGGCCAGATCGAGGCGACCCTCGCGGACCATCTCGGCCAGGGCGGTGCCGTGCGCCTGCACCAGGCTCAGGCGGATGCGGGGTGCGCCCGTGTGGAAGTCGGCCAGCAGTGACGGGATGCTGACCGGGCCCAGGGTGAAGGGGAAGCCGAAGCGGACCAGGCCGCTCTCCGGATCGGCGTCGCTGCGGACCACGTCGACCGCGTCGCCGAGGGCCTGGACCAGTCCGCGCGTACGGTCGAACAGCTCCTGGCCCGCGGCGGTGAGCGCGACCCGGCGACCGACCGGCTGGAACAACTTCACCCCGACGGCCTGCTCGACCGCTTTCAACCGGCGGCTCAGCGACGACTGCGGCACGCCGAGCCGCTGCGCCGCGCGCGTGATGTGCCCTTCGGCCGCCGCCGCGTCGAATGCCGCGAGCAGCGGAATCAGGGCCTCGACCTGGGTAGACGGCAATACATCCATATTCGGATCATAATCGCTCGAAATGAACATTGGACGGATGAATGAGCGCGGCGTGACGATTACCGGTACCAGCAACCGAGGAGGTCAGTCAGATGGACACGCACGTCGGCAGCACCGAATCCCACACGGACACAGCGGTTCTCGATGTCGTACTGATCGGGGGCGGCATCATGTCCGCCACCCTCGGCGCGATGATCGCGGCGCTGCAACCGGATTGGTCGATGGTCCTGCTGGAACGGCTCGATCGGGTCGCGGCGGAGAGCTCGGATCCGTGGAACAACGCGGGCACGGGACACTCGGGGTTCTGCGAACTCAACTACATGCTGGATGCGGGCGATCCGAGCAAATCGGCCGAAATCGCGTCCATGTTCGCATTGTCGCGGCAGCTCTGGGCGGGCCTCGCGGATCGGGGCATGCTGCCGGATACGACCTTCGTCACCGCGACGCCGCACATGGATGTGGTGTTCGGCGAGCGGGACGTGACATATCTGTGCCGGCGTTTCGAGACGCTCCGGGCACTGCCCGCCTTCTCGGCAATGGAGTACAGCGAGGATCCGGCGATGATCGCGCGGTGGGCTCCCTTGCTCATGGACGGACGTGAACCGGGTGAGCCGGTGGCGGCCACCCGGTACGAGGGCGGCACCGATGTCGATTTCGGAGCGCTCACCGCATCCCTGGTGGAGGCCATGACCGGTGCGGGCGGTCGGCTGCGCACCGGACACGAGGTCACCGGGCTGCGGCGCGGTGACGACGGCATCTGGACGGTGACCGGACGCGATCGGAACAGCAGGCAGCACTTCACCCTCCGCGCGCGCTTCGTCTTCGTCGGGGCGGGCGGCTACGCCCTCAAGCTGCTCCAGAAGGCCCGGATTCCCGAGGTCCGCGGTTACGGGGTGTTCCCGGTCGGCGCGCAGTTCCTGCGCACCGACAACCCCGACGTCGTGGCCCGGCACGAGGCGAAGGTCTACAGCCAGGCGCTGGTCGGCGCTCCCCCGATGTCCGTGCCGCACTTGGACAAACGCATCGTCGACGGCGAATCGTCGCTGCTGTTCGGCCCCTACGCCACGTTCAGTACGAGGCTGCTCAAGCACGGCAGGCTCAGCGATCTGTTCACCACCCTGCGGGTCTCGAATATCGTGGCGCTGGTGGCCGCGGGCCTCCAGAACCTGCCGCTGGTGCGCTATCTGATTCGCGAACTGCTCTCGACGCGCCGCCGCAAATTCGCACAGCTGCAACGGTTCTACCCCGAGGCCGACCCCGCGGACTGGTACCTGGTGCAGGCCGGTCAGCGCGCCCAGCTGGTCAAACCCGCCCACGACCGCCTCGGCGTGCTGACCATGGGCACCGAGCTGATCATCGGTGCGGACGGCACCATCGCCGGACTGCTGGGCGCGTCGCCCGGTGCCTCGACCGCGCCCGCCATCATGGCCGATCTGTTGAACCGGTGCTTCCCGCAGCAGCATTCACAGTGGAAATCGACACTGCGGGAACTCATGCCGGGCTATGCCGACGGCTCGAACTCCCAGAGCGCGGGTGCGCTGCCCGACGTCCCGGTCGCGATCGGGAAGTAGCTGTGATGATCGGCGGGATCGACGACCACGATGTGCGCGCCGGTCGCGAGATGCGCGGCCCCGGCCGGTTTCGGATGTCCGTCCCGCCGATCGAAGACGCTCACCCACCCGCTCTCACTGGCCACGTACACCCGTTGCGGACCCGGGTCGTACGCAAGGACATCGGGCGTCTCCCCCACGCTGTTGTGGTCGGTCACTGCACGTTTCGCGATATCCACCGTGATGAGCGTCGCATTGCCCTCGCATCCGACGTACATGATCTGCGTGCTTGCATCGAGTGCCTGACCATGCGGCCCCGAACATCCGGGTGTGGGGATGCGATCGGTGACGGTCAGCGAATCCGGTGCGATGACGGCGAGCTCGCCGCGGCCCTGCACCGCGACCACCATCCGATCGACCGCGGCGTCGTAGACGACATTGCCCACCTCCCCGCCCAGCGCGACGGTGCCGCGGACGGTTCCGCCGTCCGCGTCGACGACGCTCTCACTGCCCGCCCGCTCGTTGGTGGTCCACACCGCGTTCCGCACCGGATCGTAGGCCAGTCCGTCGGGATAGGCGCCGGTCGGGGCGGTGAACAGCACCGCCCCGCTGTCCTCGTCCAGTGCCACGACCTGATCGCGGCCCGTCACGGTGGCGTACAGGCGATGCTTCCCGGGGACGACCAGCACACCGTGCACATCGGGCGCGTCGGGGATAGTCCGAACCACGGTGTGTGCCCGGACATCGACCTCGACGATCTCACCGGCCCCCATGTGCGCCAGGAACATCAGCCCACGGGCGGAATCCAGGCTCGCATAGTCGAATCGACCGGAGCCCCCGGTCAAGGCGACCTCCGCGACCTTGCGCAGCGGCAGCTGCCCGCCGGTCGTGGCCGGACCCTGGGCAGCGGAGCAGGCCGCCGCCACCATGGCCCCGGCCAGCGCCCACCCCACCCGTCTCGACCACATCCGGCTCACCTCATGGGACTTGGCAGACGTCGCGGAACAGCGCGGCGGCCGCGTCGGCGGCGGGCTCGATCAGACGGGGATCGTCGTAGAAGTCGATCTGGCCGACCGAGTTCAGCCACAGCTCCGATTTCGGGGATGCCACCGCAGCATAGAACTTGCGGGCCCAGGGCGGGACCAACGCGTTCTCGGAGTGCACGAGCAGGAAGGGAACCGTCAGTCGCGCGGCGGCCTCCTGGGCGTCGAAATCGGCCGTGTGCTCGAAGGATTCGACCGCGAAACCATTCGTATAGTTGGGGACCGCACCGCGCGGGGTGCCGTAGTACTCGAACGCCTCCCGCAGCGGCATGGCGACATCGCCGTTGTCGGCCGCCACGGCCGGGATGGTCTCGACCTCACCGGTGGCCAGCCGGCGTTCCCGGGCCTGGCGTCCCCGATCGACCACCGCCGGATCCGCCGGGTTGGCAGCCACATCCGGGTAGACCCCGGCGACACCGGCGAACGCCCGGATGCGCGGATCATCGGCGACGGCGCGCGCCATGTACCCGCCGCCGGCGCACACGCCCAGCGCGACCACGGTCTTGCCCGCGAACCGCTCATCGTCCTGCAACGCCGACACCGCCGCGGCGATATCGGCGGCCTTGCCCAGCGGATCCTCCAATTGCCGTGGCACACCCTCGCTCTCACCGAACGTGCGGTGATCGAAGGCCAGGGCCGCGAACCCGCGCCGCGCCAGCGCCTCCGCGTACACGCCCGCCGCCTGCTCCTTGACGGAGGTCAACGGCCCGGTCGTGACCACGACCCCCGTCGGCGTTCCCTCTGGCAGGTACAGCGTGCCCACCAGCCGATCCCCGTCCCGGGCGACCGTGAACGGAACTGTGCTGACTGTCATTTCGTGCCCTCGTCCTCGAATTCTTCGCATTACGGTGAGTGAGACGGTAGGCGCGGTCCCCGGCCACCGATAGAAGGCACTTCGCGGTGCCCTTCCGAATGGAGGCGACATGGCAGCGGTCATCCCGGACGTGCTCGAGGAATCCTGCACGACCCGGCAGGCCCTCGAACGCCTCGCCGCGAAATGGCGCATCCTGCTGATCTACGCACTACTCGACGGCCCGCAGCGCCCCGCCGCGCTGCGCCGCCGCCTGCCCGGCATCACCCAGAAGGTCCTCACCGAAACGCTGCGCGGCATGGAGTCCGACGGCCTGGTAGAACGCCACGTCTACAAGGAGACCGCCCCACAGCACATCGAGTACTCGCTGACCGAGCTCGGCAAGTCCCTCGAAACACCCTTGGCCGCCATCTGTGCCTGGGCCGCCGAACACCCCTGAGCGACAAGCCGATCCCGCGCCCCGGTGCTGGCGGCACCACACAATTTCTTCCGCTGACCTGAGCACTCGCGCCAACGCCGAGGCCCCCGCGCCGCAGCCAAGGCACCGACCGAGGTCGCCCCGCCACTCGTCGTCGACGACGGCGGGCACGACTGGCACACCTGGCAAGCCATGTACCCGAAAACGTTCGGCTGGCTCGACACCCACCTTCGCCACCCCCGACCACCGTCGTCGACCACGCTCCCCGTCGGCGCTCCCGGCGCAGTCGCCGCGACGCGGCCCCACCGCTCGATGCCCGGGCCAGCGATGAGCTTGCGCGCCGCTAGCTCAGTGGAATCCCAGGGTTAGGTCGCGGCGCAGCACCTTGCCGGTGGCATTGCGCGGCAGGGGTTCCGCGGTGACCAGCCAGCGCGCGGGCACCTTGAAATAGGCCAGCTGTCTGGCCACGTGATCACGCAACTCGTCTTCCGACAACGACTCCGGGTCGTCGACCACCACGATCGCGGCGACCTCCTGACCGAGATCCTCGTGCGGGACACCGATCACGGCCGATTCGCGCACCAGCGGGTGCTCGTCGAGGACGTTCTCGATCTCCTGCGGGTAGACGTTCTCCCCACCCCGCAGGATCAGATCCGAACGGCGACCGGAAATATAGAGCTTGCCCTCCCGCAGGGTGCCGTAGTCACCGGTGCGCAGCCAACGGTTCTCATCGATCGCGGCCCTGGTCGCTTCCTCGTTGTTCCAGTAGCCGAGCATGACATACGGGCTGCGGATACAGATCTCACCCTCCTCGCCGTCGGGCACCGGTTTGCCGTCGGGGTCGCGCACCTCGACCGAGACACCGACCACCGCACGACCCACGGTCTCGTTGTCGGCGGCCAACTCCGGCGGAGTCGCCACCGTCGCGGCGGTACCGGACTCGGTGCACCCGTAACTGGTGGTCAAACCCTGCAACGCGACCGGGAACCGCTCCCGCAGCCGCTGCACCAACGCCGGAGACGACGGCGCGGAATTGAGCGAGAACGCCGTCAGCGACGACAGGTCATAACGCGAGATGTCCACGCCCAGAATACGACTCGCCAACGTCGGCACCGCCGCCCAGTTGGTGACCCTCTCCGACTCGACCAGCTTCAACAGTGACTCGGCATCGAACTCGCCCGAGGTCGGGAAGATGACGGCGTCACCGGTGGCCAGCCGCGGGATCGACAGGTTGTGCAGGCTCGCGATATGGAACAGCGGCATCGTCGCCAGATAGCGGCGACCCGCCGGGGAACCATCCCACCCCTGCCCTCGGAACCCGGCCGCCAACGCGTCCATGAACCGGTGATAGTCGGCCACGGCGACCATGTTCTGCTGGGTGTGCACCACACCCTTCGGCCGGCCGGTCGTGCCGGAGGTGTAGAGGATGATCGCCGGATCGTCCTCGGCCACTTCCACACTCGGGTTGCCGCCGGCGAACTCCTGGATGAGGGCGGGCAGATCGGATTCCATGGTCAGCACCGGGATCTCGGTGCCGGTCTCGGTGGCCAGCGCGGCCCGCTTGGCGTCGGCGATCACGACCTTCGGGGCGGAGTGCTCGAGACCGTAGGCGATCTCGCGCGGCACCCACCACGCGTTGTAACCGACCGGGATCGCACCCAGCCGCTGCGCGGCCCAGAACGTCAACACCCACTCGGGGCTATTGTCAGCCAGAATGCCGACACGGTCGCCCTTGCCGACGCCGTAACGCTCGGCCAGCGCCGCCGCGAGCGCACCCGCGGCCGCGTAATGCTCGGCAAAGGTGTAGCGGGT